>NZ_DASXYF010000115.1:0-79403 GCF_036502675.1 Phenylobacterium sp. | reverse complement strand
CGACGCCAACTGGTACGCCATCGTCAACAACACGATGATGAATTGGGACGACTACAGCGGGCCGAACCTCTCGGCCGCGCCCTATGCGACGCAGAACCCCTCGGACCTCAAGGTGCGCAACTTGCGCATCTGGGGCAAGGCTGACACCCGCTACGGCGGCGACCGCTCGCCCGTCATCCCCGGGCCCGCGAACTGGGTGGCGCCGGCGGTGGGCGGCGTCTCGCCCACGTTGCACGTCAAGATGCCCGGCCTGGTCTACGCAGACGGCGGCAAGCGCCAGCTCAGCCATGTGCTGAACACCGTGGACGGGGTGCAGTACGGCTATGGCGCGCTGTTCAAGGCGGTCGCGGCGCAGTCGGGAACGCTGGTGGTCAAGACCACGGCTACGGCGGGGGGCAACGCCTCGGCGATCGGCGCGATCCTGTCACCCTACGAGTGGGCGTGGATGCTGGTCGCGTCCGGACAGGCGACCGTGGGGTTCGCGTGCGCCGGCGGCGACGTGATCGTGAGCGGCTACGGCGCAGGCCCGAAGACCATCGTCCGGTCCTGGGACACAGGCGTCACCAAGGGCTGCATCTCCGGCGGGACCGTCGCTTCGATGGCCAACGGCAATCTGTCCTACCTCGGCGAACGAATGAACGTGGGGCTCTCCTGGTACGGCGACAACCCCTTCGACGGGGTGATCGACGAGATCGTCTTCTACCCCCACGCCTCGGCGCTGTCCGACGCCGCGATGCAGGCGCTCTGATGACCCTGCTGCTGCTCTTCGACAGCGGCGTCGGGACGACGACGCCGCCGACTCCTCCAACCCCAACGCCGGTGTGGGCGCGCGTTCCGGAGAATGCCGAGACCTGGACCCGGATCGATGACAATCCCGAGGATTGGACCCGCCAATGAGGTTCATCGCCAACGACATCCCGGGCCTGCGCCTGGAGCTTGAACGGGCCTTCGACAGCCTGAACAACCCGCGGCAGCCGACTCCCCTATGGCCGGTGGCCGCGGCTGACCTGCCGCCCGACACGGCCAGGTGGAAGAACTGCACGCTGTGGGTCGAAGACTTGAACGTCGCCGCGGTTTCCGACGGCGCCGACTGGATCCGCCTGGACACGGGAGCACCGATCTGATGCCCAGCAGCTACACGACCTCGCTTCGCCTGGAGAAGCAGTTCACCGGCGAGAACGTCAACGTCTGGGGCGACCGGCTGAACACGGCGATCGAGCGGACGGAGCAGGCCATCGCCGGCTTGCGCCCGATCGCGCTTACCGGCGACTATACGCTCACGACATCGAACACCGTCACTGACGACGCCCGCTACGCCATGCTGAAGTTCACGGGCGGGTCGGGGGCGTTCAGCGTCAGGCTCCCCTCGGTGACCAAGGCCTACAAGGTCTGGAACGCCACGACGGGCCTGATCGTCTTCACCACCGGCGCGGGGGCCACCGTCCAGGTCGATACGACAGACATCGTCGAGATCTTCTGCGACGGCTCGAACGTCAAGACGCTGGGCTACGGCGGCGCCAGCCTGAAGGCCTACATCGCCTCGGTGGTGGTCGGGGGCGGCGCGACGGTGCCGTCGCTGGTCGGTGCGGCCGGCAAGTGGCTGACCAACAACGGCTCGATCACGAGCTGGGCCTACCCGAGCACCAGCGACATCTCGAACTACGCTTCTGACCAAGCCGCCAAGACCGCCACCGCGACGGCCCTCGCCATCGCCTTCGCCGTCGCCCTCTAGGAGCCCAAAATGGCAACAACGCCGAACAGCATCATCACGCCACAGCTGCCGAAGTCGCTCGCGGCGGTGTGCACGACTGCGAACACGACCTATACGGACACGCCGACCAACACCCAGGGCCTGGCGTCGGCCGGCGTCAATGGATCTCGCGTGACCCGGGTCACCGCGATCCCGCGCGCGACGATCACGGCGACGCAACTGCAGCTGTATCGGTCGGTGGACGCCGGCGTGACGAAGCGGTTTTTCCGGTCGGCCCTGATGCCGGCCTACACCATGGCCCAGACCACGGAAGCCCCGATCGTGGACTTCGGTTACACCGAGGAAAACCCGCTGATCCTGATCGCCGGCGAGATCATCTACTGCGCGATCGGCGTGACGCCGGCATCGAGCGGTACGATCGGGTTCTGCGCCGAATGGGCTGACTACTGATGCCGCAGCGCGTCGCAAAGCTCCTCGGAGGCGCGCTCGGGCCGCCGCTGGCCTCCGTGCGCAAGGCCAGCCGGCAGACGCCGTATCAGTTCCCGCCGGGGTCCTACACTTTCAAGGTTCCGAAGTCGGGCTATTGGAAGTTTGTACTGTGGGGCCCGGGTGCAATTGGGAGCAATGGCGATGACGGGGGCGGATCGGGCGCTTACTGCGAGATTACCAAACCCCTGGCTAGCGGCCAAAGCGTTGCTCTTGTGGTCGGGTCGGGTAGCAAGGTAGGTATTTCCAACAGCTCAGGGGCCAGCACGGCGACTTTTCCAGACGGAAACCTCACGAGCGCCGGCACAACCGTTTCTAGTCTTGGAGGAACAGGGGTGGCCGCGGTCGCCAGCGGCGGCGACGTTAATCTGAATGGTTCACTAGGCGGACAGGGGACTGGTGGGACGAACACTGGGGCGGTGGGGTCGGGAACCGGTGGCGGTGCCGGTGGCGTAGCGGCAGGGGCGAACGGCGGCGGCGGCGCACCAGCCAATCTCCCATTCCGAGGCGGGGCGGGGGGAAGTGCCGGTTCCACCAATGGAAGAAGCCCAGGCGGCGGTGCGTCAAGTGTCACTGGAATGTCCAGCGGCGACGGTCAGATCATTGCGTTCCTTGTAAGGGAGTAAGGGCTTCCCGAATGGTGTTTAGGAGCAGGGACGGGTGTTCCGTCGCAACGTCGTGGCCTGCTTCACGGGCCACTCGAACAGTCAAAAGCGGGTGGCTTCTCAGGAGGGCGATGTCTGCCGCGTCCAAAAGCCCCGGCATGCTGGCGAGATTGCGACGAGGGTGTAGAGCAACCCCCGCCACAATGACGTGAGCGTGACGTTTTAGGTTCTCGATGACGGAGTCGTAGCAGCGGTCTTCGACCTTGGGTCCATACCCAAGGATACGCCAGAGCCATTCCTGATGGGCCACTGACAGGGCCGGCCTAGCCGTCTCCGCCCAATCCCGCAAAGGCCACAGCTTGGCGGTTGAAAGCGGAGGGTCAATGGCCACAACACCTTTTACCCGGTCGCTATTGAGGCTGAGCGCGACGAGGCCACCAATCGAGGCACCCACAACTACAACCTGTCTTCCAGCGTAGATGGTTTCGATCAGCTCGCGAAAGGCGTTCGCAAAGCCCTGAATAGAGACAGCTTCCGGCAAGGGGCCGATCAGCCCGGGCAGATGGGCTACCACGACCTCAGCTTCAGGAAGTTGGGCGCCAAGCCAAGACAGCTGATCGAACGGGGCGAAGGCACCGCGGATCGCGAGAATTACCGGGCGACTTGTGTCTAACCCCTCTGAGCAAAGCGGGATCACACCGATGAAGTCCGAACTCCGCGCATGACCGGCAAAGACTGCATTACGGGACCATAGCACGATGCCGCGCACAGCCCTCAAGATCACACCCGGCCTCTTCAGCGACGACACGATCCACGCCGCGGCTGGACGCTGGGCGGACGGTTCCAACATCCGCTTCCGTCTCGGCATGCCGCAGGTGATCGGCGGCTGGGAGGCGCTCACGGCGTCCCTGCTGGGCGGGGTATGTCGCTGGATCTTTCCGTGGAGCAACAACGACGGGCAACTGAACTTCGGCTTCGGCACACACCGGACCCTCGAGGTGTGGACCGGCGGCGGCCTCTACGACATCACACCCGCCCTGGCCCGTTCAGCCAGGGCCCTGGGCGCCAACCCGCTCTCCCTCACCAACGCCTCGCCCACGGTCACCATAACCGACGCCGGCCATGGCCTGCAGACCGGCGACTCAGTGGCGGTCTCCGGCGCGGCGACAGTCGGAGGCGTGGCGCCGAACGGCACGTTCACAGTCACGGTGGCGAACTCCAGCACCTATACGTACACCTTGCCGTCTCCCGCGGTCTCGACGGCGACCGGCGGTGGCCCGGCCATCGTCGTCACTCCGCAGGACGCGTTTTCGGGGGGTCAGATCGACGGAACGGGCCAGGCCGGCTACGGCACGGGGCCGTACGGCGCCGGCGGCTATGCGACGCCCACGGTCGACGACTACTTTCCCCTGACGTGGAGCGGCGGCGCCTTCGGCCCGGACCTGGTCGCTTCGCCCCGGCTGGGCGCCATCCACCAGTGGAACGCCAGCGACACCGGCAGCCCCGCCGTCGCCATCCGGAACGCTCCGGATCGTGTGGCCTTCTGCCTGGTCGCGCCGCAGGACCAGATCTTCGCGCTGGGCTGCAACGAAGAGGTCTCGGGCGAATACAACCCATTGTGCATCCGTCACTCAGGCGTGCGCCGTCCGACCGAATGGAAGACCGATGCGCCGGGAGACTCGACCGCCAGGGAATACATCCTGCCCGGCGGGGGGCGGATCATCGGCGGGCGCATGATCGGCGCTTACCTGCTCGTCTGGACGAACGCCAGCCTGTTCCTGGGGAGCTATGTCGGACAGTTGGGCCAAGTCTGGCGGTTCGACAAGGTGGGCGACAAGTGCGGCCTGATCGGGCCTGGCGCAGCTGTCGTGGCGGGGCAGCAGGCTTACTGGATCAGCCCCGACCGGCAGTTCTGGAGCTACGCCCTCGGCGGCGAGCCGCAGCCGATAGCCTGTCCGATTCGCGAGGATTTCGCCGACAGCCTCGCCGCCGCCCAGGGCGACAAGATCGCCGCCTCCAGCGTCGGCGAGTTCAACGAGGTGTGGTGGGATTATCCCGACGCTCGCGACGGCTACGAGAACTCACGCTACATCGCCGTGCCAGTGGGGGGACCCGACGCCGGATCATGGTTCCGAGGCAGGATGGCCCGCACGGCCAGGGTCGATGCGGGGCCGGCGAATTATCCGCTTGCCGTGCGGCCGGCTTTCACGGGAAGCGACGACGGGTTGATCTACGCGGACGCGGGATCGTTCGCCGTCGCGCCGGCGGCCGAGATGGACCTTGGCAAGAGCTCCGGCGGCGCGTGGGTCGGCGGTTATGTGCAGGGCCTGCAACTCGGCGACGTCGTTTTCGACTTCACCGATCACGCGGGCCTGCAGATCGCCTACGGCCGCACCGGAGCGGCCACCGCCATGACGACGGCGGGCATGATGGTCCACTTCGCCGCCGATCAGATCCGTACGACCAGCCGGGGCGTGCTGATCGAGGAGGGCGCGACCAACCTTTGCACCTGGTCCGAGGCGTTGGACAACTCGGCTTGGCAGAAGAGCTCGCCGGCGCTGGTCGTCACCGCCAACGCCTCGGCGGCGCCGGACGGAGCCGTCACGGCCGACAAGATCGATGATCAGGACGCCACGGCGCTCGACAATCAGGTCTATCGCTCTTTCTCCATTCCGGACGATGGGCTGACGCGCACCTTCAGCCTCTACCTGAGGGTCGGCAACACCGCTGAAACCCGCGTCGACGTCGCGCTATTCGGCGGAACCACGGTCAGCAGCGTCAACATCATCACCTGGGCGACCGGGACGGTGACGGGCGTCGGCGGGGCGCCCGCAGGGGCGCTCATCCCGCTCGGCGACGGCTGGTGTCGACTGGTGGTGGCGCTGGCCAACAACGGCAGCGGCAACACGACGCTCAGCATGTCCCTGCGGCCCGCGGGCATCTCTGTAGGAGCTTCCGGCTATTGCTATGCCTGGGGCGCGCAGCTTGAGATCGGGGCCGGCGCGTCGTCCTACATCCCGACAGCCGCGGCGACAGCCTCTCGCGGCGACGACGTCCTGGTGATTGGCGCCGGCGTTGGACGCATCTATTGGCACGAGCGGGGCCAGAGCGCGGATGGCGGCGTGCTGTCGTGGTTCATCGAAAGCGCCGACCAATATGTGTCCGAGGACCGCGCGCTCCTGCTGCGCTCCATCTGGCCGGACGTGAAGGATCAGATCGGCCCGATCTCCCTCACGCTCACATCGCGCTTCAAGCCGCGGGGGGCGGAGCGGTCGACGACCTATGTCGCTTCGCCGGACGACGAGAAGATCGACGTCAGGGCCAACGGCCGATTGTTGCGCATCAGGTTTTCCGGCGCTGCGAGTCTTACAGCATTTCGGCTTGGTCAACCCGTACTTGACGCCGTGGCGGTCGGGGGCCGCTGATGCCGGCGCATACAATTTTCAGGAGCGAATACTATGGGTATTCTTGGCAATTTCGGGTTCAAATCCTCAAAGTCGAAGACGAGCCAGACGACGACGACGGACCATACGACGACGCCCATAGTTCCCGACTGGGCGGCGGGGCCAATCTCCGAAATGTATGGGAAGGTGCAGAACATCGGCCGCCAGGACCCAAGCACCTTCGTGGCGGACGCTCACCCGCTGCAGCAGACCGCGGCCAACAACGCCGGCGCCCTGGGCAATCCGTGGAACTGGGACGGCGCGGCCGACCTCACCCGCGGTTCGACGATGTCGGGCGGTCCCGCGGCGTACGGTGCGGAGAGCCTGCTGACAGGTCTCGACAACTACAAGAACCCGTACCTGTCCGACGTGCTGAACACCTCCTTGCGGGACTACGATATCGGCGCCGATCGTACGCGCGGGCAGCAGGCGCTCGACCTTGCCGGCTCCGGTGCGTTCGGAGGCTCGGGCGCGGCCCTGACGCGCTCGATGACGGAAGGGGAACTGAGTCGGGGACGGGGAAGCCTTGCGGCTGGCCTCTACAGCAACGCATTCAACACGGCGACGAACCTCTCCAATCAGGACGCCCAACGCCGGCAGGACGCCGGCGCAGCCAATGCGGCGGCTACGAACGCCTACAATGCGCAGGCGGCGGCGCAGAGGCTCGCGGCGGGCGGCCAATTGGCCAATATCGCGGCAAGCTATGGCGCCGACCAGCGGGCGAACACCAGCCTGCAGTCCGATATCGGGACCCTGTTTCGGGGCATCGCTCAGGAGCAGCTCAACGCGCCGCTTAATCTGATCTCCTGGCAGAACCAGCAATACGGCACACTGCCCACTCAACTATTTGTAGGTCAGCACCAAGTCGGTGTAGATAATACGGTTGGTAAGTCCTCTGAAAACAGCTTCAACCTCTCCGGAGGATTCGATCTTCCTATATCCCTATGATACTTTATAGTAAGTGATATAGGGAATTCCATTTATAGATCCAGTGGACGAATAAATTCGTGATGCGGTTTCAGCCGCAGCATCGGCGCGCCAAAGACAGTCAGGTTGGCGGGCTATACGAACGGCAGCTTCGCCTTCAATCAATTCCAGGCGGTTCGGCCCAGTCGCCTCGCTTACAGGCGCAGACGAGCTCGACAATATGAATCCTGCCATTGGGGCCGCGACCATCGGCCTGATCAGCGGCCTGGTCATCCAGGCTGCGGGACTTCTGATCTGGGGCGCCCGCCTCGCGCAGCGGGTGAAGACCCTGGAGGCGGAGGTGGAACCGCTGAAGCAACTCGCCATCCAGTTCGCCCGGATGGAGGTCAAGCTCGACGGCCTACTGGAGCAATTCAAGGACATGAACGCGTCGATGCGCTGGCTGCGCGCGCCAGCCGGATAAGCGTCCAGCAATCCCTCGCAGCAAGGGGCCACCATGAGACCGATACCGAAAGGGACGCTCGACTTCCTGCGCCAGCACGAAGGCTGCGTCCTGCGAGTCTATGACGACGCTCATCCACAACGTATCCTGGGGCCGGGTGCGGCGATCGATGGTGCGTTGACGGCGGGCTACGGGCATACCGGACCGGAGGTGCGTCCCGGGCTCAGGGTCACGCAGGCCATGGCGGACGGCTGGCTGCTGGAGGATCTGCGCACTGCGGCGACGCGGCTGGAACGCCGGATCGGCGCGGTGATCGAGGAACTCACCCCCCACCAGTACGGCGCCATGCTGTCCTTCGTCTTTAACCTGGGCGTCGATGGCAGGATGGCCGGCGCCACGATCTGGAAGCGGTTTCGGGCGCGCCAGTTCGATCAGGTCCCGCTGGAGATGATGAAGTTCGTCAACGCGGGCGGGAGAAAACTTCAAGGCCTTGTCAATCGCCGGGCGGCCGAGGTCGCGCTCTGGTCGACGGCCGAACCGGGCTCGAGGCCGGATACGCCTCCGTCGAGCGCGACGCGTTCCGCCGACACGTCGCCGACGCCCGCCGACCCGGTGCCGACCGCGCGAAGCGGGACATTGATCACGGCCCTGACGTCGGCGACAGCCGCTGCGCTCGTCGCGGTTCAACAGACGATCGCGGTCGTAGCGCCTTACGCGGACAGGTCGCCCCTTGTGCGGAACGCCGTCGCCACCCTCGCGACCGTGGCGGCTGGAGCGGCCCTCGCCGTTCTGGTGCTGACCTGGCTCCGGAAGCAGGAGGCAAGGCGATGACGCTCGAGCCTCGTATCCGATGGTTCGGCCTGATTGGAGCCGTGGTGATCTTAGTCGGTGTTTCGATGCTCTGGACCTGGGATCCGTTTCACAGACGGCGGCATGCGGAACAGCGCGCCGCCGCGAGCGCCGACCTGGCGGCCTCAGCCTCTCTGGAAGTGCAGGGTGCGCGCGCGGCGCTCGCTCGCACGGAGGCGGCCGTGCAGCGGCGCGACGCCGCCAATCAAGTCACTGCATCGATACAAACTCTGGCCCTGCAATCGAAAGACGCCAATGCGCCCCTTAGCCCCGATCGCGCTGGTCGTCTGCGCGACCATGATCGCGAGCTGTGCCGGATCGATCCCACCTTATCCGGCTGCGCCGCCACGCGTTGATATGCCGGCAGAAGCATCGCGATCCTGCGTCCTGTACGTGCTGCCCGAGCGACCCTCGCTCGGCGATCTCGAAAGAGGATATGAACTCCGTGGGGCCGAACTAGTCGGGTGCAATGCGGCGCGGCGATTGGCCGTAGAGACCTACCTGGCGGGCCGACAACTGGCCGAAGAGCAGCAGACCGCCCGAAAGGCGCGGGCGAAGAAGTGGGTCTTCTGGCGTTGAAGCGTGAGCAATTCAGACCCAGCTCTATATTGCGATGAGCTCAGAGCGGTTCGGGAGAGGCTGAGCGCCGCCGCGATAATCGGCACGGCTGCCTCCACGCCCGAACTCCGCCCCATTCCACGATAATTTGCGAAGCGCGTAGCGTTCCAGGGCGTGAGGTCAGAGTTGGCCAACATGGTGAACGGTCACGTGATCACTGTCGTGATCGTCGCGAAAGCGGGAACGAAAAATCGGATTGGGTCTTTCATTGGGTGTGGCGCAAGCCGGTTCGGCGGTGGCCGGACGTTGAGCGCGGTTCGGAGGAATCTCATGTCCATCTTGGCCTGGATTGTACTTGGACTAATCGCTGGATTTATCGCGAGCAAGCTCGTCAATAGGACTGGCGGAAGCTTACTTCTTGATCTCGTCTTGGGTGTTGTCGGCGCCTTCGTGGGTGGCTTCCTGTTCACGCGCTTCGGGGCGGCGGGCGTAACAGGGTTCAACATCTACAGTATTCTGGTGGCCACTGCAGGCGCGGTGGTCGTACTGTTCATCTATCATGCCCTGGCGGGTCGGCGCGCTCTTTAGCCTCTAGCCTGCCGCCCGGCTCAGCCCCGCGCGCCTGACGGTGCGCGGGGCTTTTGCATTTGGGGCATTACGGCGTACGCGTCGCCGATAGAGATGGTGCCGCCGGGCAGGATTGAACTGCCGACCTCAGCCTTACCAAGGATGCTGGCGAGCTATGCCACCTCCTTGAAAATAGTCGGTTTTTTCGCATTCTTGGTAGCGGCTCCCCCAGATTTCCCCCAGAAACCCTGAATCGAGGGCGCCAAATCGTCTGGATTCACATGGGCGTAGCGGGCGACCATCTCATGCGACTTCCACCCGCCGAGCCGCATCAGACCAAGCATATCGCGGTTGCCCGCGTAGTGCCACGTCGCCCAAGTGTGGCGGCAGTCGTGTGGCGTAAAATCCTTGATCCCGGCGCGCTTGAGCATGGTCGCCCACGCCGTCTTCACTTGCCCGCCTCCAAGGCCATGGCGGTCCGCGTAAGGCTGGCCGTCAGGCCGCCGGAACACGGCGCCTTCCGTCGCTACCCCAAGCTTCTTCAGTTCGGAGATCACTCGGGGGTGGAGGGGCACGCCTCGGCTCTCACCGTTCTTGGTTTCGTGGAAGGCGACGCGGCCCGCCTTCAGGTCAACGTCGCGCCAGTCAAGATACAGAGCCTCGCTGAGGCGGGCGCCAGTGGAGAGCAGAAAGACCACCAGAGGACGCAGGTGCGGAGCGGCTGCGGTGATCAACCGTTCGGCCTCCTGACGGGTGACAGATCGCACGCGCCCGTTCGGTTGCTTGGGCCGTGCGATCACGGGTTTGGCGCACCAGCCCTTATGAGCGGCGTGGTGAAGCACCGCCGCAATAGGCGTATGGATTTGGCGATTGAGCGTGGCCGGGGCTTTGGCCTTGCCGGTCGCGGTGCGACTGAACTTCTTAACCGCCCGATCAATCAGGTCGGCGTCGATATGCGCCAACTTGGTGACGCCAAAGAAGTCGATCAGCGGCGTGAGGTGCTCGGCCTCGCCGCCGCTTTCCAAGTAGCTGACGGCGGCGTCGGCGAAGGTCTTGATGGCACGCGTTCCATGGATGGATTGCGTCACCAATTCCGCTTCGCGGAGCGCGAGGCATTCTTGCGCCGCTTTGCGGTCGCTAAGGCCAGTGCTTTCGTCAATGCGGAGGCCCCGGATGGAGCCGCGCAGATACCAGTGGGGCGAACTGTGGCGACGGGTGAGTTTGAGGGGCAAGGTAGTTTTTCCAGTAGTGATCTAATATCTGTCGGAGTGAAGATGTATTGACGGCCAACCTTCCGACCGACCTCATAGCGTCTCGCGTAATTACGAAGAGTGTCCTCTGATAACGGGACTATCTTCTCGGATATAAGTTGACGAACCGTTTTAATCTTCGGCCATTCCGTGTTAGTGTTCATCGTATTACTCAAGTCTATGAGATGAACTTACCCCGGATGGGCCGCGAACTCCTAAATTAAAATGCTCGATGCTTTTGGAATATTTTGCGAGGACGTGGCATGAGCCGTCGCCCGAAGCGCGCGCCCCTCACGCGATCCGAAGTGATGGCGCGCGTCAGATCGAAGGGAAGCCGACCCGAGATGCTCGTGCGCCGCACGGCGCACGGCATGGGTTATCGGTTTCGACTACATCGCGCCGATTTGCCGGGATCGCCCGATCTCGTGTTCGCCTCCCGCCTGAAGATCATCTTCGTTCACGGGTGCTTTTGGCATGGGCATTCGTGCGCCCTGGGCGCGCGGATGCCGAAGACCCGGCAAGAGTTCTGGGGGCCGAAGCTTGGGCGGAACGCGGAGCGTGACGCCCAGGCGCAGGCGAAATTGGCCGAACAGGGATGGGACGTGCTGGTGATCTGGGAATGCGAGCTTAAGAATGGAGACGACCTGCGCGAGCGGATCGGCCATTTCCTTGGCCCGGTTTCCCGCCGTGACCACGGGCCGCCGATTTGATCCAATGCGTAGTGATTCTGGGACCATCTGAATGAAGTGTCTTGAGCTATTCGCCGGGGCTGGCGGTCTCGCTATGGGCGCGACGCTCGCTGGCTTCGAGCACGTCGGCGTCGTGGAATGGGACCGCTGGGCCTGCGACACGGTGCGCGAGAATCAGCGGCGCGGGCATCCCCTCGTAAAGGACTGGCCGCTTTTCGAGGGTGACGTGCGGAAGTTCGACCTCGACGGCGTTCCCGACGACCTCGATCTCGTGGCGGGTGGCCCGCCCTGCCAGCCGTTCTCGATGGGTGGCAAACACCGGGCATATGACGATCACCGGGACATGTTCCCGGCCACCGTTGAGATCATCCGCCGGACCCGGCCAAAGGCATTCATCGTCGAGAACGTGAAGGGCCTCACTCGGGCGGCCTTCGCCAACTATTTCTCCTACATC
Organism: Phenylobacterium sp.; assembly: GCF_036502675.1. Lineage (GTDB taxonomy): Bacteria > Pseudomonadota > Alphaproteobacteria > Caulobacterales > Caulobacteraceae > Phenylobacterium. The sequence goes on along the minus strand of NZ_DASXYF010000115.1, from coordinate 67,422 downwards.
CAGCTTCAGCTTTCGTTCCCCGAGATCGCCCGCAGGACGGACGAGCAGTGGATCGACCATCTCGCCCGCCTTGAGCGGGAAAAGACCAGCGGCGTGCTTTCAGGGCTGACTTACGACGTGGTGACGCGGCTCGTGAACGCCGCCGACTACGGGGTGCCTCAGAAGCGCGAGCGCGTGTTCATAGTGGGCTTCAGGCACGACATCGACGCCAGATGGTCCTTCCCCGAGGAAACCCATTCTCGCGACGCGCTGATGGCCGATCAGTTCGTGACGGGCGATTATTTCGAGCGTCATAGGATCGCGAAGCGGAACAGGCCGAAGCGGCCCCTGGCGGCGTCGGCCCGCGTGTGGGGACGAAACGAGCCGATGGCGGAAGCCCCATGGCGCACGGTTCGGGACGCGCTCGTGGGCCTTTCCGACCCGGAGGTCACCTCCGGCCCGCACCTCAACCATCGGTTTCAGCCCGGCGCCCGGTCGTATCACGGCCACACCGGGAGTCCGCTGGACCTCCCGGCCAAGACGCTGAAGGCCGGGGATCATGGCGTGCCCGGCGGCGAGAACATGATGGTGAAAGCGGATGGCTCGGTGCGCTACTTCACCGCCCGGGAAAGCGCGCGCCTTCAGACATTTCCTGACGGCTATATTTTCCACGGAGCGTGGAGCGAGGTCATGCGCCAGCTTGGCAACGCGGTGCCGGTCCTGCTGGGGCAGGTTGTGGCCTCATCCGTCGCTCAGAGTCTGGCCGCGAGCCAGATGGCGCCGTCGCCCCGGCCTCACTGATGAACGAGGCGCCCTACAATCCACTGGACCGGCACAATCTGGGCGCAAGCGTCGCCGAGGCCATGTTGGAGAGGCTCCCGTTGCCCTTGGGAGCCGTTCCCCGCGCCGAAGGCGCCGGGGTCTATGCGATCTACTACACCGGCGATTTTCCGCTCTACGAGCCTATCGCGGCGGCCAATCGGGACGACCAGTGGCGATGGCCGATCTATGTCGGCAAGGCGATCCCGGCGGGCGGGCGCAAAGGCGCGAAGCCCACGGACAAGGAGACTCGGCCTCTGGTCTCGCGGTTGAAGGAGCACGCTGGAAGTATCCGGGCTGTTGAGAACCTCAACATCGACGATTTTTTCTGCCGCTATTTGGTCGTTGAGGACATCTGGATTCCGCTCGGGGAAAGTTTGCTGATCGCGAAGTTCAGCCCGATTTGGAATCAGATGATGGACGGCTTCGGCAACCATGCGCCGGGGAAGGGAAGGCATGAGGGGATGCGCCCACGCTGGGACGTGATCCACCCGGGCCGCAAGGCGTTCGACAAGCTTCAGCCCCGCATCGAAACGGCTGAGACAATCTCATCCGAGATCGGGGCATACCTTCGGATGGCGCCCGTGCCGCCGATCCGCCCGAGAATGTTGCTGGATCACTGACCGCGCGCCGCCCAGGCGCGCGCGAGCTAAATAGGCTCATGCGCTACAACGAGATCATCGGCGAGGCCGCCAGCTTAGGGCGCGTGATGAGCGCGACCCGACAGAAGGCCGAGGCCGCGAGCAAATACCAAGCGAAGCTCCGTTCGATCCGTCAGACGGCACCGCCCGCGCTCGTAGCCGACCGGGAGCAGAATGCGCGGGCGCAATATCAGGACAGGTTGACCTCAGCCGACGACGCCCTGCGCCGCGCTCTCGCGACGAAAGATCATCTGAAATAGACCTTGAACAGGGCGGCATCCGTCTCGGCCTCGAAGTGAAAATCCATGAAGCGGCTTTCCATGGGCGCAGAAAATCGCCACCGAGCTTTCGTGTATCCCTGACACCAATCCCGCATGACGCTGGCTCGTTCTGCCCAGTCGGCATCATCGCGGTTTGCGGGGATTGAGACCGTGGCGGCGGGTGTAAAGTCATATTGCTCCAAGATTTTCGAGAGGACCGCCGAGTTCATGATGCGGTCGATAAGTTCTTTATTCAAGTTCTATCCTTCCAGTTATAGTAGGTATGAAAAACACTATCTGAGTATATGAATGGTAATGGTTCTAATTCTCCTACATTAGATGTATTGTATGTAGAGGATGGTGCTTTTGTAGATTTAATATCTCTCGGAGAAATACTGATACGAGTGCTTTGAAATCCACGCGACCAACGATTCAAATATGAATAATACTCAGCCATCCATCCGACAGGCCATGGCTCGGCGAACTGACCGAGATGGGTCCGGCACTCGTGTTTGAGGGCGTAATTGATCGTGTGGCCAAGGTTCTGCTCCTTGGTCTGGTGAGCATAGAACGGGCGCACATCGACGCGCTTCGTGCCCGGCCAACGCTGACGGAAATCCTCCGCCACCTCCTGATAGTCGATCCCGGGGCGCGCGATTATGCCGTGGGCCGTGACCACCCAGACGGGGCCGCTGTCGCGGACGAAGAGGGGCGCCATCTCACCAAGCTGGGCCTGTTTGTCGCTACCAAGGTGAACGTAGTCGTCGCCGCTTAGGGCGTCCGTTTCCAGCCAGAGCAGAGCCTCAAGACCGTTCCACCGGCGCCGATGACGCCTGTTCGCATCGACGACGTTGCGGAGGTCTTTCCTGAACTTCGCGAACGTCTCGCCGATTTCATCGACATGGGCTGTGGCGCCGATGACGATGCTCGCAAACGCCAGATCGTCGTTCTCGTGCCCCGCGAACCGCCTAATCGCCGACCGTCGCTGGCGACCGATGTAGCGGCCACGGCATGTGGCGCAGGCTGGTGTGCGACAGCTAAATTGAAAGTTCCAATCCTCACCCCCGCATCGCTTCAAGCGGCTACGGAGTGCGGCGGCGTCGGAAGTCCCGCAGTAGGCGAGTTCTTCCATGAGTCGTTCGGTCGGATGTGCTGGACGCATCGGGTATTTAGGCGGTCGCCAAATCACCTCTCGCGGACGGGCCTGCGGAGGTCGAAAACCGTTGCTGCGCTTGGGAACGAGGGGCGAACTTACTCCCCGAAAAGTCCCCACATTTGCTGGGGGACAGAGCCGAATGGACCGGCTTCAGGCTGGGGGAGTGAGTTGAGGTTGCTTCCCCAGCCCTTGATTGGGCTGGGGAAACATGGTGCCGCCGGGCAGGATTGAACTGCCGACCTCAGCCTTACCAAGGATGCGCTCTACCACTGAGCTACGGCGGCGACAGGCGAGGGGCGCGCTATAACGAAGACCGGCCTCGGCGTGAAGCTGAAATTCGTATTGCGCGTGCTTGACACGGCGGATTGTGGCGGGCCTCTCGATCAATGTGACCCCGGACAAGCCTCCCCAATCCTCGCTGCGCGACCGCGACGCCAAGCTTGCGGAAGCTCTGCGGGCGAATCTGCGGCGCCGGAAGGCGGCCAAGCCTGCGCCGAAACCCTCCCGGGAGGAAAAACGGTCCTGACGTTGCGGCGGCTTTGCGCGGCTCGTTCCGCAGGATAGATAGTCGCCTGCTCGGGCCGGCCTGTCGCCGCACCCTTCACCGTGCGAGGGACTGGATTGGATCGCATCGCCATCACTGGCGGCATGCGGCTGGAGGGAGTGATCCCGATCGGCGGCGCCAAGAACTCCGCTATCAAACTCATGGCGGCCAGCCTGCTCACCGATGAGGCCCTGCGCCTCACCAACATGCCGAGGCTCGCCGATACGCGCTTTCTGGGGCGGCTGCTGCGCCGGCTCGGAGCCGAGGTGACCGAATCGGACGGCCCGGATGGCCCCGAGACCGTTCTGCGGACAGCGGAGATCCTCAGCGCCATCGCACCCTATGACCTCGTCCGGCAGATGCGCGCTTCATTCAACGTGCTGGGGCCGCTGCTCGCCCGCACTGGCCAGGCGAAGGTCTCCCTGCCGGGCGGGTGCACGATCGGCGCGCGTCCGGTCGACCTGCATCTGCGCGCGCTGGAGGCGCTGGGCGCGCGCATCGACCTGCACGAGGGCTACGTCTACGCTCAGGCGCCTCGCGGCCTGAAGGGCGGTGAGATCGAGTTTCCCTTCGTTTCCGTGGGTGCGACGGAGCATGCGCTGCTGGCCGCCGTGCTGGCCGACGGCGAGACGATCATCACCAACGCCGCCTGCGAGCCCGAGATCGGAGATCTGGCCGATTGCCTCAACAAGATGGGCGCTCAGGTAAGCGGGATGGGGACCTCCACACTGCGAATCAAGGGGGTGAGCCGCCTGGGCGGGGCCACTCACGCCGTCATTCCCGACCGGATCGAGACCGGCACCTATGCGCTGGCGGCGGCCATGGCCGGCGGCGAGGTCCGGCTCACCAACACCCGCAGCGACCTGATCGAGGCCCTGCTCGACAAGATGGTCGAGGCCGGCGTCGAGGTCGCGCGCCATGACGACGGCGTCACCGTCAAGCGCAACAGCGGCCGGTTGCGCGCCGTGGAGGTGGAGACCGATCCCTATCCGGGCTTCGCCACCGATCTGCAGGCGCAGTTCATGGCCCTGATGACCGTGGCCGATGGCGAGAGCGTCATCCGCGAGACCATTTTCGAGAACCGTTTCATGCACGCCCCCGAACTGGGACGCCTGGGCGCCGACATTTCGGTGAGCGGCGGCGAGGCGCGGGTGAGGGGCGTAGAGGCGCTGGAGGGCGCCCAGGTGATGGCGACGGACCTGCGCGCCTCGGTAAGCTTGGTGATCGCGGGCCTGGCGGCGCGCGGCGAGACGATGGTCAACCGGGTCTACCACCTGGACCGCGGCTTCGAGCGGCTGGAGGAGAAGCTCGGCGCCTGCGGCGCGGTCATCCGGCGAATCGTCGGCGACGGCGAGATGGAGGATTAGCGGCATGGAGGCCGACGGCTCCGGTGCGCTGCGGCTCCTGGCCCTGGACGCGGACGATCTGAGGGTCGTCTCAGCCGCCCTGCAGGACGCCGTGGTCAAGGTCGGCGATATCGTTTTCGAGGCCAAGACCCGGCGGCTGACCGTGGCGCTCAATCGCTACCGCTGGGAGGCGGGCGGCGGCGAGCGGGTGCGCTCGGCCCTGCAGCTGGGTTATGTGCTCGACGTCCAGACCCGCCGGATCCGGCGTTCGCCCAAGGACGCTGTGCTCGAACTCCTGGCGCTCAGCTTCGAGCCTGGCGAGGCGCCCGGCGGCGTTGTGGCGCTCAACTTCGCCGGCGGCGGCGATTTGCGGGCGACGGTCGAGTGCGTCGACGCGGTGTTGGCGGATGTCTCCGCGCCCTGGCGCACGCGGCGGTCACCCGAGCACGAGGCCTAGGTTCCCCGCATCCCGCGATGGCGCTAAGCCGTGGGCGCGGCTAGAAGGCGCCCATGCGCCGTTTCCGCTTCACTGATCCAGGATTCGAAGAGGCCTTCGCCGCCTTCATCGAAGAGCGCCGCGAGACCCCATCCGAGGTCGAGACCTCGGTGCGCGAGATCCTGAAGGCCGTGCGCGCGGACGGGTTGAACGCCGTTCTCCGCTACACCCGGCAATTCGACGGCGCCGAGCTCGACGTGACGAGCGTCCGCGTGACCGCCGACGAGATCGCCAGCGGCGCGGCGCAATGCGATCCCGAAGTGCGCCAGGCCATCGCCTTTGCCGCCCGCCGCATCGTCGCCTACCACGAGCGTCAGCGGCCGGTGGATGCGCGCTTCATCGATGAGGACGGCGTCGAGCTAGGCTGGCGCTGGACGCCGCTGGACGCCGTCGGCATCTACGTGCCGGGCGGGCGGGCCGCCTATCCCTCCACCCTGCTGATGAACGCCCTGCCGGCCAGGGCCGCGGGCGTCGGCCGCATCGCCATGGTCACCCCGCCGGGCAAGCTGCAGCCCGCGGTGCTCGCCGCCGCCGAGGAAGCCGGCGTGGAGGAGATCTGGCGCATCGGCGGCGCCCAGGCCGTGGCGGCGCTGGCCTACGGCGCGGAGCCCATCCGGCCGGTCGACAAGATCGTGGGACCGGGCAACGCCTATGTCGCGGCCGCCAAGCGCCAGGTCTTCGGCATCGTCGGCATCGACGCGCTCGCTGGTCCTTCCGAGATCGTGGTCGTCGCCGACGCGGCCAGCAATCCGGAATGGATCGCCGCCGATCTGCTTTCCCAGGCCGAACACGATCCCGCCGCCCAATCCATCCTCATCACCGACGACGAGGCCTTCGCCGCTGAGGTCGAGGCGGCCATCGCGCGCCAGCTCGAGCACCTGTCGACAGGCGCCTCCGCTTCGGCATCCTGGCGCGACCACGGCGCCACGGTGATCGCGCCGCTGGATGAGGCCCCGCGCCTGGTGAACCTCGTGGCGCCGGAGCACGTGGAGTTCGCCCTCGATCATCCTGAACGGTTGGCCGACCAGGTCCGCCACGCCGGGGCGATCTTCCTCGGCCGCTATGCGCCTGAGGCGATCGGCGACTATGTGGCCGGGTCCAACCACGTGCTGCCCACCAGCCGTGCCGCGCGGTTCTCCTCAGGCCTGTCGATCTACGATTTCATCAAGCGCACCTCGATCGTGAAGTGCGACGCCGCGGCGTTCGACGCGCTGGCTCCCGCCACCGTGGCGCTGGCTGAGGCGGAGGGCCTGCCGGCCCACGCCCGCTCCGCCGCCATCCGGCAGGGGCGCGGACAAGCGGGCCAGGGTCACGCACTTGCGAACGCGGTCAAGCCTGGCGCGGCTTGAATCCGGCGCCATGGTCGCCGACACGCCATCTGCATTTCATAGCGGGCCGAAACATGGCAAGGTCCGCCCGCTTCCTTAGATGAAAGATATCTGCGTGACTTCCGACGTGACCCCTGCGGGCGCCTGGAGCCGAAAGCTCGCCCCATATCGCGAACCCAAGACCCTGCGCAGCATATCCGAAATCATCGTCACGGCGGTGCCGCTGGCGGCGTTCTGGGGCGTGGCCTGGGTCGCGCATGCACACGGCCTGTGGTGGGTGGCCCTGCTGCTGACCATCCCGGCGGCGGGGTTCCTCGTGCGCCTGTTCATGATCCAGCACGACTGCGGCCACGGCGCCTTCTTCCGCGCCAAGCAGGCCAACGACTGGGTCGGCCGATTGATCGGCGTGCTCACGCTCACGCCCTACCACTATTGGCGCCACACCCACGCCATTCACCACGCCACCTCGGGCAACCTCGATCGGCGGAGCCTGGGCGCCATCGAGACCCTCACCGTCGAGGAATACCGGGCCAAGACGCCGCTCGGACGCTTCGGCTACCGGCTCTATCGCCATCCGCTGGTGATGTTCGGGCTGGGCCCCGCGTTCGTGTTCTTCATCATGCAGCGGCTGCCGGTCGGCATGATGCGCGAAGGCTGGAGGCCCTGGGCCAGCGTGCTCGGCAACTCCGCAGCCATCGCGGTCGGCCTGGGCGCGCTAATCTGGATTTTCGGCCCCGCGCCGATCCTGCTGATCAACATCGTGACCATGTTGCTGGCCGCCACCATCGGCGTCTGGCTCTTCTACATCCAGCACCAGTTCGAAGGCGCCGCCTGGGCTCGCAACGGCGAATGGTCCCGCGAGGAAGCCGCGCTGGCGGGCAGTTCCCACTACGATCTGCCGCCGGTGCTGCGCTGGTTCACCGCCAATATCGGCGTGCACCACGTCCATCACCTGGCGAGCCGTATCCCCTTTTATCACTTGCCCAAGGTACTGAGGGACCATCCGGAGCTGCGCCCCATGAGCCGCGTGGGCCTGTGGGAGAGCTTCCGCTGCGCCCGTCTGGCGCTGTGGGATGAGGCCAACCGGCGCTTGGTGTCGTTCCGCGAGGCGCGCCTCCTCGCCAGCGGCTGACACGCGGGCCCGGCGCCGCAAAGCGAGGTTGCCCGTGGCCGCCTCGACGTCCACGGTCAACGCGTCGTCCGCTAGCCCGGTCAGCCCCTGACGCTGGCGTGGGTGGCGCCCAGCAGGCCCGCCAGCCCGGCGTCGCGCGAGGAGGAGGCCTGGTAGATCAGCACCGATTTGGCCACCTGCTTGGCCGTGTCGATCGTGGCTTTCGCCCAGTCCATGAAATCCGCCTCGCTCTGGCGGTGCGGACATTCCACCGAAAGCGCCTGCAGGCCTGCACCCTTCAATTGCGCCAGAGTCGAGGAGGTGGGAGGAGCTACGTTCAATCGTCCGACGACGAACAGCGAGAAGGGGCGAATCAGCGAGGCGGCGGAGAGCAGAGCGCCCTGTGGCACCCCCTCAATGTCGCTGATCTCGCAGATCACTCCACGCTTCACCATGCCGCCGGCGGTCTTGAGCGCAACGACGATCTGCGCGCGGGCGCGCTGGCTCGACAGGCTCACGTGCGAAACGGGCACGATCAGGCTGAGCTGTGGACCGTCCTCCTGACTGGCCTTCACTCGATCAAGACCACGGGCGATCGTCGCCAGGTCGATCTTCAGGATATCGGCGCTGGAGAGGTTGGCCACCGAAGCCGCCGGCAGCGCCTCGCCGCTCGCCACCACCAGCACGCGCCGGGCCATGCGGAAGCCGATGCGTCCGAACGTCTTCAGCTCCAGCACCGGCTCGAGACTGCAGGTCACCCGAAGCTCGCGCCCGTCCGAAGCCACGAATGGCGACCACTGGTCCATCGTGACGGACTTGGAAGCCAGTTCCTCGGCGTCGAGCACCGCCTGGCGGTGCTCGGCCTGCTCGACTTCCTCCTCCCGTTCCACGTGGCGGGCGTCCACCTTGGCCGCCGTCACGCCCTCCCTGGAGACCTTGATCACCTGGTGGACGCAGTTGTCCGCCGGCTTGGCGTCGCCCAGGAAGTACTGGAAGACTTCGCGCAGGTAGCGCAGGCACGCCGCCTGGGCCGAAAATCGGCCCAACTCCGGCTGGCAGATCAGGTAGTCGGTTTCCGAGACGCGCGCGAAGTAGCCGCGGAAGCCTAGGTGCTTCTCCAGGGTCTTCTCGGCGTGGTCATAGACCTGGTCGCGCCGCTGCGGCCACCGCGGCCCCAGCCGGTCCAGGATGGCGTCCAGGCTGATGACGTTGACCTTGCCGTCTTCCAGCAGGCCGGGATCGTCGAATCGTTCGAGCGACGCGGCGAGGCCCGTGGAGGCCAGGCGCACGACGCCCGCCGGCGCGCCCGGGGCCAGGAACTGTTCCGTGTCAGGAGGCATGGCGCATCGTCACGTGGACACGATAGTCCATCCGGGTTAACGCCGACTACCAAGGGATGTATTCCGGATCACGGCGCTGGCCCGGCCTTGCGCCGCCTTGTCCAGGAGCGGGATGACGCGGCCCCATAGTTTGCAATAAAGCTGGCCATGCGCGCTCCCTCTGGTCCGGACCATATGGCCGACGACGGCAACACCCATCGCCTGCAGAGCGTCGATATCGACGACGATTCGCTCGCGGCCGCCTCGCGCGACCAGGAGCAGGAGCGCCAGATCGCCATCTTCGACCTGCTGGAGGCCAATTATTTCGCGCCCGCCGGCGCGGACGGCGGGCCTTACGACCTGAAGATGGGACTGCTGGAGAACCGGCTTGTTCTGGATGTCACGGGACCGGGCTACCACCACCGCCACATCCTCTCGCTCTCGCCCTTTCGCAGCCTCGTCAAGGACTACTTCATGATCTGCGAGAGCTATTACCAGGCGATCCGCAACTCCACCCCGCAGCAGATCGAGACCTTGGACATGGGTCGTCGCGGCCTGCACAACGAGGCGTCGGAGGTTCTGCGCACGCGTCTTTCCGGAAAGATCGAAACCGACATGGATACGGCGCGGCGCCTGTTCACCCTGATCTGCGCCCTGCATTGGCGAGGCTGAGCGCCGATGGCCTCTGACGCCGCGTACTCACGTCCGGGCGCGGTGCTGTTCGCCTGCAACTTCAACCGCGTGCGCTCGCCCATGGCCGAAGCGCTGCTTCGGCGCGCCGCCCACGACCGCATCTATGTGGACAGCTGCGGCCTGCACCTTGATCCGCGTGCGGCGGAGGGCGTCGATCCCTTCGTCGAGGCCGTCATGGCGGAGTTGGCGTGCGACCTCGCCGGCCACGCGCCCAAAACCTTCGACGACCTGCAGGACGGCTCCTTCGACCTCGTCGTCTCCTTCACCCCGGAAGCTCAGCACCGGGCGGTGGAGATGGCCCGCGGCCGGTCCGTCGAGATCGAGTACTGGCCGATCATCGACCCCACCCAAGCGGAGGGCTCGCGCGAGGCGCGGCTGGCGGCCTACCGCGACGTCCGCGACCACTTGGCCGCCCGAATCGCCCGGCGCTTCGCCGTGAGGCCACAGGCGGGTTAGGCGCGGCCTTCCGCTCCGTATGCGCCGCCCATCGACCGGGCGGGACGACCTGCGTTATATTTGCTTGCTGTTCAACGGCTCGCGATCGACAAGGCGCGGGCCGTTCGTATTGGCGATTGGCCGTGAGGCGTGAAGATCTAGGGGATCCGCGTCACGCGCGCGTTTGTGATAGCTGCCGAGCCGGCGTGTCCGCATCGCTGGTTCCAGGGAGAATGCATGGCGAAGGAAGAGCTTCTGGAGTTTCCGGGCACGGTCAGTGAAGTCCTGCCCAATGCCACTTTCCGGGTGAAGCTCGAGAATGATCACGAGATCATCGCCCACACCGCCGGAAAGATGCGCAAGAACCGGATCCGCGTTTCGGCCGGCGACAAGGTGCTCGTGGAAATGACGCCCTACGATCTGTCCAAGGGCCGCATCACCTTTCGCGTCCGCTAGGCCGTCTTGGCGACCACACCGCTTCAGCATCTTGTCCTGGCCTCGGCGAGTCCCCGGCGGCTCGACCTCTTGCGCCAGATCGGCCTGGAGCCCTTCACGATCGTCCCCGCCGATGTCGACGAAACGTCCTTGTCCGGGGAGACTCCGCGGCGTCTCGCCCTGCGCCTGGCGTGCGCCAAGGCGGCGACGGTCGCGCCGCGTCATCCCGACCGCTATGTGCTGGCCGCCGACACGGTGGTGGCCGTCGGCCGCCGCGTCCTGCCCAAGGTGGAGAGCGAGGCGGAGGGCCGGGCCTGTCTGGAACTGCTCTCCGGGCGCAATCACCGCGTCCTCACAGCCGTGGCCGTCCACGCGCCGGGCGGCCGCCGGGCCAGCCGCCTGGTGGAGGCGCGCCTGCAGTTCAAGCGCCTGTCCCCCGCTGAAGTCGACGCCTACCTCACCAGCGGCGAAGGAATGGGCAAGGCCGGCGGCTACGCTGTCCAGGGCCGCGCCGGCGCCTTCGTCATTGCGCTCAACGGATCCTACACCGCGGTCGTCGGCCTACCGCTCTACGAGACCGCCTGCCTGCTCCAGGGCCTGGGGTTTCGCCTGCCATGAGCGAGCGCCGTCTCTTCCTGGATCGCGGGATCGGCGAGGATCGCGGCGTCGTCACGCTCGACGGCCGCCCGGAGCGCCTGCTCCTGCGCCGCGACGGCGACCAGGAATCCCTGCGCTGCGGCGCTCGCCATGTCGCCCGCGTCCGCCGCGTCGAGGCGGCGATCGGTTCGGCCTTCCTGGAACTGGGGGAGGGAGCCGAGGCGATCCTGCCCTTCCGCCCCGACGCGCGTCCCGTCGAAGGCGAAGCGCTGATCGTCGAGGTTCGCAGCGAGCCACGCCGCGGCAAGCTGGCCGTGGTCCGCGCCGACGGACCCGCCGAGGGCGCGCCGCGGCTGGCCGCGCCCCCGCCCGGCCTTGTCGATCAGCTCCGCGCCTTCACCCGCAACGCCCAGATCGTGGAGGGCCGCGAGGCCCGCGCCATGGCGGACGCCGCCCAGGCCGAGATCCTCGCCACTGTCCACGCCCTCCCGGGCGGCGGCGATCTCGCCATCGAGACCACCCGGGCGCTGACCTCCGTCGACATCGACCTGGGCGAGCGCAAGGGGGCGGACGCCAAGCGCATCACGCGCCAGGCCAATCTCGCGGCGATCGGCGTCGTCGCGCGCCTCCTGCGGCTGAAAGGGTTGGGCGGGCTGGTGGTGATCGACCTCGTCGGCCGCGGCCACGACGGCACGGCCCTGCTCGCCGCCGCCCGCGCCGCGTTCGCGCCAGACAACCCCGGCGTCGCCATGGGCCCGGTCAGTCGCTTCGGGACCCTCGAGCTCACCATCCCCCGCCGTACGCAGCCCCTCAGCGAGACCCTTTGCGGCGACGCCTCCGGCCCCTCCGACCTCACCTGGGCGCTGGCCCTGGTCCGCCGCCTGCAGGACGAGGCGCGGGCTCAGCCGGGCGCGCGGCTCAAGGCGCTCTGCGCGCCGCCGGTGGCCGAGGCCGCCAAGCCCCTGGCCGAGGCGCTCGCCTTGCAGATCGGCGCCCGGTTCACGATCTTGCCGGACGGGGCGCTTGCCCCGGACGCCCCGGAGGTGACCCGGTCATGAGCCAAGGTCGTTGCGCCATCTGCGGCCGGCCCGCGGCGGCGGAATACCGGCCTTTCTGCTCGCGCCGCTGCGCCGATGTCGACCTGCAGCGCTGGCTGGTCGGCGGCTACGCCATCCCCGCTGACGACGAGGAGCCGGACGCAGGCTTCGGCGCGGAATCCGACGACGACGCCTGAGGCGCCGCACCGCGCATTCCGCTTCCCCCTTGCTGGACTTCGGCCGGACGCTTCTCTATAGACCGGCTCCCGCGCATGCGGCCGGCGCCTGGGTAGCTCAGTTGGTAGAGCAGCGGATTGAAAATCCGCGTGTCGGTGGTTCGAATCCGCCCCCAGGCACCACCCCTCTTTCTCCATCTTTCCCAGGCTGACCGTCTGTTCGAGACGCTTGGTCATGTCCAGTGGCTGCGCTTAATCATACATCCTTGGCGTGTAGGTCATCTCTCAACGAAACTACGCCGTGCGTCGGAGGGGTTCTCGGAGGGGCTTGTCTCAATTGTCATGATTGACGAGCCCATGTTGCAGCGCAGCAGAAAACAAAGCGCGGCATGCGGCGCGCAGAGAGGGGCGCGACGCATTCCTATTGTGCGATGCAGTGAAACGACGCGCAGCTACGCCTGACGGCTTCCGTCACGTCCGGATCACCCCTTGACGCCTTAACGAGGGGTTGCCAAACGTCGGGCGCCGCACGCGTCAATCCGCGGCAGGACCCCGCCTCCGGAGGGAACGCGGGGTCGCTTAGCGCCTACGAACGCTGGTCCCCAGATCGGGAGACAGGTGGGCGGGTCGGGCGCAGCGACAGCGGCTCTGGCGGCCCGAGTCGGGAGACCGACCGGGTCGACGGGCGTGTTTAACTAGGGTGGAGACGCTCTCGCGCGACGACCCTTCGGTCCAAACGTGCTAGACCAACAGGAACTGGCGACAGATGCTCGACAAGAAACGGACGACCCCTTTCCTCGCTCTCATCGGCGCGATCGCGTTGATGACGGGCGCTCCGGCGTTTGCACAGGCTCCAGCCGCGCCCGCCGATGCGGCGGCCGCCCCGGCCGCCGCCGCCCCGCCCGCCGCCGACGCCGCCGCGCCGGCCGGGCCGGAAGCCGCCCCGCCGCAGATGGCTCACGCCGGCAAGATGGGCATCTCGACGATGTTCCTCGACGCCAAGCCGGTCGTGAAGGTGGTGATGATCGGCCTGGTGCTGGCCTCGATCTTCTCCTGGACCCTGCTGATCACCAAGCTGCTCGAGTTCGGCGCGCTGAACCGCGCGTCCGACGCCTTCATCGAGGCCTTCCGCGGCGCCAAGTCGATTAGCGACATGGGCCGGATCGCCACGTCCGAGGAGTTCGAGGGCAACCCGCTGGCCGACATGGCCGCCGCCGCCGCCCAGGAGGTCGAGATCTCCCGCCAGGCGGGCCTCGACATCGGCGGCGAGCACCGCGACTCCACCATCCACCGGGCCCAGGCGGCCGTGAACGCGGTGCAGGCCTCGCTCGCCAAGCGCCTGTCCAACGGCATGCAGTTCCTGGCCTCCGTCGGTTCCAACGGCCCGTTCATCGGTCTGTTCGGCACCGTCTACGGGATCATGGACTCCTTCATCGGCATCGCGAACACCAACACCACCAACCTGGCCGTCGTGGCGCCCGGCATCGCCGAGGCTCTGCTGGCCACCGGTCTGGGCCTGTTCGCCGCCATCCCGTCGGTTATCTTCTACAACTACTTCCAGACCCGCATCTCGGCCTACGGCTCGCGGACGGAAGGCTTTGTGGCTGAGTTGACGAACGCCATCTCCCGGCAGCTCGACAAAGGGGCCTAACCCACATGGCCGCCAAGCTCTCAGGCTCTGGGGGTGGCAAGTACGCGGTGGAGGCGAACAGCGAGATCAATGTGACGCCCTTCGTGGACGTCATGCTGGTCCTCCTGATCATCTTCATGGTCGCGGCGCCGCTGGCCAGCGTGACCGTCAAGGTCCAGCTGCCCGCCGCCGTCGCCAAACCGGGCACCAACCCGCCGAAGCCGGTCTACATTTCGATCCAGCCCAACGGCAGCCTGTTCATCGGGGACTTCCCGACGGACCTGTCCTCCCTCGGCGACGATCTTCGCAAGAACCTCGGCGGGAAGCGCAATCCCACCAAGGAGCGCATCTTCATCCGCGCCGACACCGAGGTCCTCTACGGGGACTTCATGGGCGTGATGAACATGCTGCAGGACAACGGGTTCTACAGCGTGGCGCTGGTCGGCGAAGACAAGAAGGGCGGGGGTGGCAAGCGTGGCTGAAGACGTAACCCACCCCGCGCATAACCCCTTCGACATGCCGGTCAAACGGCGGAACAAGGGCATCACGATCGCGATCATCGTCTCGATCATCGTGCACGCGGCCCTGGCGCTCTACCTGTGGAAGGCCAAGTTCGAGGCCAACTACAAGGAGTATTCGGACGACGTCACGAACGTGGCCATGATCAAGCCGGTTCCGCCGCCTCCGCCTCCGCCTCCGCCGCCGCCGCCGCCGAACACTCCGCCGCCGCCGCCGCCCAAGCTGCAGCCGCGGCCGCCGGCCGCGGTGATCGACACGCCGACGATTCCGCCCCTGCCGGTCCCGCCGGTGGAAAAGCGGATCGAGGAGCCGAGGCCGCCGGCGCCGCCGCCGCCCGAACCGCCGCGTCCGTCGGTGATCACCAACCCCGACTGGCTGCGCAAGCCCAGCGGCGAGGACATCGAGCGTTATTATCCGGAGCGCGCGCAACGGATGGAGGTGGAAGGCCGGGCGACGATCAACTGCACGGTCAACGCCAAGGGCGGTCTCGACAACTGCTCGGTGATGTCGGAGGACCCTGCGGATCAGGACTTCGGAACCGCCGCGCTGCGCATGAGCAAGCTCTTCAAGATGAAGCCCATGACCCGGGACGGCGCGCCGGTCTCCGGGGGCACGGTGCGGATTCCGATCCGCTTCCAGCTGCCGAAGGGCTGACGCCCGCGGTCCTCCGCGAAATCGAGCCCCGGCGGCCCAGGCCTCCGGGGCTTTTTTTTCGAGCCCGCGCGGCTACGCCCGCGCCGCCCTTGATCGCCGGGCGGCGGGCGACTAGAACCACGGCCTCGCGATAGGCCGCCTTAGCTCAGTTGGTTAGAGCGCTAGATTGTGGATCTAGAGGTCCTCGGTTCGAGCCCGAGAGGTGGTACCATCGCGCAAGAGGCTGGTCGCCGGCGTTTCCGCCGCGGGGCTTGCGCCTTCGCGGCGTCCGGGAGACGTCCCGCGCGCCGGCAAGCTTCGGAGGTCGCCGAGCAGGCTGGGCCTGACCGCGCCCTCCGGTGCGCCGTTGGTCTTCGATTTGTTGACGTACGCCGTCAACTCCGCCTGGCCCAGTTCAGTCACCAGGGGGCTGAGCACCGCCTCCAATATGGCGGCGGCTCCGCCCGTGGCGTCGGGACCGAACAGCAGGCCGTACACCACGGGCTCGTAACCGCCGCCGGCCAGGATGAGGTAGGCGAACGCCTGAGGATCGCCGCGGCGCAACAGGCCCGCGTCCATGCACCGCTGCACTTCGTCGACGATCGCCCCCAGGTGCTTCGTTTGTTGGGTCGGATTCCACATGATGGTCCGACTATCGATCATGTCGACGCCGACAGAGCGCCAGAAGTTATGCATCGTCGGCGTGGAAAGCCCCGAGATTCTCTCCGACAAAAAGTCCATCAGGTGAAAGAGGGTCGGCGGTCCCGAGTTCTGTGCAAGGTTCGGCCACGCCCGCCGCGAATACTGCAGCATCGCCGCCCGGTGCAGGCCCTTCTTCGTCTCGAAGGCCTCATAGATCGTTGCGGAGGAACAGCGCGAGCGGGCCGCGATCTCTGCGATCTGCACCTTCTCGAACGCCTTTTCGGAAAACATCTGCGCGGCGACCTGCACCGCCCGCGCAATCGATTCGATCTTCTTGTTGGACATCGGGCCGATCCGAACCCTTCCAAGGCTGTCGCGGCGCAAACGCCTCGCCCGCGGTTCGGACCTACCGTAGGAGCGGCGTCTTTTCCCAGCAAGGAGACGGAAAGGAATCCGGGGCGTTCGGCGAACCGGCGACGGCCCCCGGGTCGGTCAAAATCAGCCGGCGCTGATCCCGGCGTCCATGTGCACGCAGCCGCCATGGAAAGCCCCGCTTTGCTCGGACGCCAGCAAGGCGATCATCTCGGCGACGTCATCGACGGATACGCGGCCGCGCAGCCCCGAATATCTCTGGATGAGGCCGACATCGAGGTCGCCCTTGAAGCCGCCGATTTCGGCCCCCATTCCGGTCTCCATTCCGCCCGGCGCGACCGCCGAGACGCGAAGCGACGTCTTGGCGTATTCCATGGCCAGGGACTTGGTCAGGCTGACCAGCGCCGCCTTGCTGGCGGCGTAGGCGGCCAGATAGGCCTCGCCGATGAAGGCTGCGGCCGACGCCACATTGACGATGGCGCCGTTCGTCGCCAGCAGATGCGGGATCGCCGCCTGGGAGAGAAAGAAGGGCGCCGAGAAGTTGACCGCCAAGGTCGTGTGAAGCTGCGCGGCCGTCACCTGCGTGAACGGGCTGAAGCTGAGGACGCCGGCGATGTTGCACAGGGCGTCGAGGCGTCCGAACCGGGCGATCGCGCGGTCCACCGCCAGGATGCAATTTTCCGGGCGCGCGAGATCCGTCGCCACCGGTTCCACGGCGCACCCCAACGATCTGGCGTCGTTCGCCGTAGCGTCGAGGGCGGCCGCGTTGAGGTCGACGATACAGAGATCCGCGCCCAGCGCCGCAAGCTTCAGCGCAACGGCCCGCGCCAGGCCGGAGGCGGCCCCGGTCACCAGAACCGCCTTTCCAGCGAACTCCAACCGGCTCAGCATTTTCCCCCTTTCACGACCGTCGAAGGGCCGCGCCTGACGGTCTGGCCGATCCGGCCAAGACAATCGAAATGTACCGTGAATCAGTTGGCGGGCATCCCGAAAAAAAACCGCCGTTTCATTTTTGCTGTCGGTCCGCAGCGGCTTGCCGACCTACGATCGATCCGCGCAGGCATGGGCGGCTTATGGCAGTCTGTGCGGGCCCGCGGGGCTTCACGAGTTCTGGCGATTGAAAAACCTCGGGATGAACCTGCGATTATAACAGCCAGCAACGCGTCCACTGAAATATTGGGAAGTTGATATGGGTTATCGCGAAGACCGAAGCGCACTGGGCGATAAGACCCTGGAGCAGATGTTCGGCGCCGGGCCGACGGCACGGTCGACGCCGTTGCTCAACTCCAAGCGCGACTTCGTCGGCGCCGAGGTCTGGACGCGTCCGGGGCTGACGCTGCAGGAACGCTGGCTGATCACCCTGACTTGCGTGGCCCAGGCGTCCAACGCCGCCGAAAACGACAGGTATGTCCACGGCGCCTTGCGCTCCAAGGCCCTGACCCTGCAGGAAATGCGCGAGTTCGTGCTGCACTTCGCGGTCTACTGCGGCTGGTCGAAGGCCGAACTGCTCGACGAGGCGGTGTCCCGCGCCGCCGACGCCCTGGGGCTCGAGGAGCCGGCCGAGCCGCCGGCGTTGTCCCTGGAACCGGCCGAGCGCCAGGCGCGGGGGGTGGCCTGCTGGCTGTCGGTGATGACCTTCCCGCCGTCGCCGCCCAATGAGCCCTACACCTCGGCCGGCATCCTGAACTTCGTCTTCGGCGAGATGTGGGACCGCCCGGGGCTCGGCCGGAAGGCGCGGCGCTTCGTGACCATGGCCGCGGTCGGACTGAACGACGCCAACTCTCCGATCATGGCGCATGTCTATGCGTCGTTGAAGTCGGGCGACGTGAGCCTTGCGGAGATGGAGGAATTCATCCTGCAATTCGCCCTCTATGCGGGATGGCCGAAGGCGTCCGAGATGCAGGGCTGCACGCGGCAGGTGGCCAAGCGCATGGCCGAGGGCGCCTCGCTTTTTGGCTGATGTGACGATCCAGGCCGCGCGCGACCGAGGCGGCGAAGGCGGTCCAGCCGATTCGTGCAAAATAGGAGAGCAGCATGTTTTCACTCGACGCGTTCAGGTTGGACGGCAAGGTGGCGATCGTCACCGGCGCCGGCGCGCGAAACAACAGTATCGGCGAGGCCTACGCCAAGGGCCTCGCGGCGGCCGGGGCTTCGGTGGTGGTGGCCGACCTCGACGCCGGCGGCGCCGAACGGATCGCCCAGGAAATCATCAGCGCGGGCGGCCAGGCGAAAGGCGTCCGTGCGGACATCACCGATCCGGCTTCGGTCGGGGCGATGGCCGCCCTGGCGCGCACGGCCTTCGGCGGCGTCGACATTCTGGTGAACAACGCCGCGCTGATGGTCGACGTGAAGTGGGCGCCCCCAACCAGGACGCCCATCGAGCAGTGGAACCACATCATGGCCGTGAACGTCACCGGGGCGCTTATCTGCGCCCAGGCCGTCGCGCCGATGATGCGCGAACGCGGCGGTGGCAAGATCATCAACCAGGTGTCCGCCGGCGCCTTTCCGGCCAACAGCGTCTACGGGGTCAGCAAGCTCGCGCTCGTCGGCCTGACCACGGCGCTAGCGGCGGAACTCGGACGCGACAACGTCAATGTGAACGCTATCGCGCCGGGCATGACGGCCAGTGACGCGGGGTCGTCCATGACGCCGGATGAATCGCCGTTGGCCAAGTTCTTGAGCGGGGTCTGCGCCCTGCGTGCGCGCGGCCAGCCGGATGAGCTGGTGGGAGCGCTCCTGCTGCTATGCTCGCCGGCCGGCGCCTGGATCACCGGACAGGTGCTGCACATAGACGGGGGCTGGGTCGTCCGGCCGTAGCCGACGCCGCCGAGACGCGGTTCACCCTGCGGATACCGGCGAGCCAAACGCCGGGCGAAGGGGGCGGGGCATTAGTGGAAGATCACCGTCCTTGAGCCGTTGAGCAGCACGCGGTGCTCGCCGTGCCACTTGACCGCCCGGGCGAGGACCAGCGCCTCCAGGTCGCGGCCGACGGCGATATAGTCGTCGACGGACAGCGCATGGGTCACGCGGTCGACCGCCTGTTCGATGATCGGGCCCTCGTCCAGGTCCTGGGTCACGTAGTGGGCGGTGGCGCCGATCAGCTTCACGCCGCGCTTATGTGCGGCGTGGTAGGGCCTGGCGCCCACGAAGCTCGGCAGGAAGGAGTGGTGGATGTTGATGATGCCGCCCGGCCGGCGGGCGCAGAACTCCACCGACAGAATCTGCATGTAGCGGGCCAGCACGATCAGCTCGACCCCCAGGCCGGTGGCCAGTGCCTCGATCTGGGCCTCCTGCGCCTGTTTGGTCTCCGGCGTCACCGGCAGGTGGTGAAAGGCCAGGCCATGGCCCTCGACCAGGGTGCGGAAATCCTCGTGGTTGGAGACCACCGCCTTCACGTCGATGGGCAGGGCGCCGGAGCGCCAGCGGAACAGGAGGTCGTTCAGGCAGTGGCCGAACCTGGAGACCATCAGGATCGCCGGGGTCTTGCGGCGGGTGTCGTGGAACCTGGCGTCCATGCCGAAGACCTCGGCCACCTCGCCGAAGGCTTGCGCCAGCTCGGCCAGGGTGCGGCCCTGCGTGGAGTGGAAGCCGGTGCGCAGGAAGAAACGGCCGTTGGCCGGGTCGCCGTACTGGGCGCTTTCGACGATGTTGCAACCGTGGGCCATCAGGAAGCGCGAGACCTCGGCCACGATGCCGATGCGGTCCGGGCAGGAGAGGCTGAGGATCAGCGGCGCGGAGGTGGCGTCGGCGGGGGACTGCGGGGAGATGTCGACCGGCATGGATTTGCAGCTTCATAAAGTCGTACAACCCGCGCGGAATCGCACGGGAATCGTCGAGGAACCGTGAAACCCGCGGCGAATTCACCGCGCGGCGGGCCGGCGCCGCAGGATCAGGCGCCGGGACCGGCCACCACGCCGGCGTCGTGCAGCCTGCCCACCTCGCCCGAGGACAGCCCCAGCACCTCCAACAGCACCTCGTCGGTGTGCTGGCCGATCCGCGGGGCCGGGCGGGGGCTCAGGCGGGCGTCCTGCGGGATCGTGCCGGCGGCGCCGGGGACGAGGTAGCGGCGGCCGCTGGGCTGCACGATCTCCTCGAACACCGGGTTGCCGCGGTAGAGGCGCGGATCCTCGACGGCGGCGCTGAGCGGCTGGTAGATCCCCCAGCAGACCCCCTGCGCGTCGAAGGTCGGGATCATCTCGGCGAGGTCGCGTGCGGCGAAGGCCGTATCGAACAGGGGGAACAGCCGGTCGCGATGCTCGAACCTGAGGCCTTCGTCGTCGGCGAAGGACGCGCCGACCTCGGCCTCCACCGCCGCCACCGCGTCGCCGATGCCCAGGGTCTGCAACAGGCCGCGCCACTGCCGGGCGGTGATCGCCACCAGCATGATCCGCTTGCCGTCGCGGGTGACGAAGTCGCGGCCGAAGGCGCCGTAGAGGGCGTTGCCCATCCGCGGCCGGTCGGGCGCGCCGCCCATCACGTCGCCCACCATGCCCAGGTTGGCCAGGCTGGCGGCGGCGATGTCGGAGAGGGGCAAACGCACCTCGCGCCCGCGGCCGTCCATCCGCCGGGCGATCAGGGCGGAGGTCAGCGCGAAGGCCCCGTAGGCCCCGGTGAGCAGGTCCCAGGCCGGCAGCATGTGGTTGACCGGGCGCGGGTCGTCGGGATGGCCGGTCATCTCCGGCACCCCCACGGCGCAGTTGACGGTGTAGTCGAGCGCGGGCTTGCCGTCGGCCCAGCCCATGACCCGCACGCAGATCACGTCCTCACGGATCTTGCGGAGCGCCTCGTAGGAGAGGAAGCCCTCGGCCGGGAAGTTGGTGACGAACAGCCCGCCGTTCTCGCCCGGCGCGGCCGCCAGCCGCACCGCCAGCGCCCGGCCCTCGGGGCTGGACAAGTTGATGGCCACGGACTTCTTCGACTTGTTCAGCCCCTCCCAGTAGAGGCTGTCGCCGCTCTCCGTCAGCGGCCAGCGGTTGAAGTCCGGGCCGCCGCCGATGTTGTCGAAGCGGATCACCTCCGCGCCCATCTGCGCGAGGTAGAGCCCGCAACTCGGCCCCGCCACGAAGGCGGCGCCTTCCACCACCCTCAGGCCCTTCAACAGGTCGTACATCCGACGCCTCCACGTTCGCGCGGGTCTTATGGCTGAAGGGGCGGCGGCGGGCCAGAGGGGCGCTTTCGCGTAGAGACGACGATGCGCCTTTCCCCCCTGTCCCGAAGAGGACAGGGGGGAAAGGGTTGATGCGAACGCCATAGGCGCCGGATCGGCCGGGCGCCTATCGGGACGGCGCCCTTGAGATTGGCGGCGGGCTTCACGTATTACGAATTGCAGAATTCGTAATACTGACCAAGGGTCGCCCGCATGTCGATCGACACACTTCCGCAACTGGCCCGCCTGAGCGTCAGTCTGCCGGCCGAGCTGCTGGCGCAGCTCGACGCCATGGTGGCCGAGCGCAGCCTGCCCAGCCGTTCGCAGATGATCGCCGAGCTGATCCGCCACGAGCTGGCGGAGCACCATGAGGGGCGGGAAGGCGCGGTGCTGGCCGGGGCCATCACCCTGATCTACCGCGCCGATTCAGGGCGTGTGCGCCAGGCGCTGGCCCAGGCGCAGCAGGCGTACCTCAAGGAGGTGATCTCCTCGCAGCACGTGTTCCTGGAGGACGACCAGTCGCTGGAGGTGATGCTGGTGCAGGGGCCGTCGGAGCGGCTGCAGGCGCTGTGCGACGAGCTGCGGCGCATCCGCGGGGTGCAGCAGATCAAGCTGGTCACCACCACGGCGCTGCTGCCGCCGCTGCACGCGCACGGCGAGGAGGCCCGATGAGCGCCACCGCCGATCCCAGGAGCGCCCAGGCCCATGCGCGGGCGATGGGCGGCGCCCGCGTCGAGACCATGCCGATCCTGCCGCCGGCCGAGGCGCCGTATTGGCCGGACGGGGTGGCGGCCGAGGCCATGCTGTGGGCCGAGACCATCGCGCCGGGCGGCTATGCCGCCAAACGGCTGGGCCGCGGGGCGCGCATCCAGCTGACCGACGTGGCCGGCGACGCCTGCGTCTCCATGCTGGCGTTCAACGCCGAGCAGCCGACGGAGCGGCTGAACATCGCCGACACCCTGAAGGTGCAGTGGAACGCCTACCTGGGCGCGGGCAAGCTGCTGCTCTCCGACATGGGCCGGGTGATGTTCTCGATCATCGAGGACGGGGCGGGGACGCACGACGCCTTCTGCGGCGCGTCGAACGCCGCGTCGAACGCGCGGCGCTACGGCGACGGCGACAACTGGGGGGCGCATCCCAACGCCCGCGACCGCTTCATGCTGGCGCTGGCCAAGTTCGGCCTTGGGCGCAAGGACATCCACCCTTGCGTCAACTGGTTCAAGGGGATCCGGGTGGATGATGCCGGCGGGCTGGCGCTGCAGGCCGGCCCCTTCGCGCCCGGGCGGACGCTGGTGCTTCGGGCGGAGATGGACCTGCTGCTCGCCTTCGCCGACTGCCCGCACGTGCTGGATCCACGGGCGGCCTACACGGTGACCCCGGTGCGGATCGCCGCCTGGCGGGGGCCGGTGACGCACGAGAACGATCCGGTCCGCAATGCGACGCCGGAGGGCCTGCGCGCCTTCCTGAACGTCGAAGACCTCTACCGGCGCTGAGGGGCCATGACCGATCAAGTCCTGGCCGATCTGGCCGGCGAAATCCTGCATGACGAGGTGGTGGCCGCCCGCGCCCCCTGGGACCACGTGCTACGCCGCGGCCAGACGCTGCGCATCGTCGACCTGCAGGGCAACCAGGCGGTGGACTTCCTGCTCTACGCCCTGGCCGACGACGCCGAGCGCTATTCGGCGCAGGACACCATCGCCGCACAGGGGAACATCTTCCTGCGGACCGGCGCGGTGCTGCTCTCCAACGAGGGCCGGCCGATGGCGACGGTGACCGCCACCAACGTCGCCTACCATGACACCATCGGCGGGGCCTGCTCCTGCGAGAGCAACACCCTGCGCTACGGCCACCACACCAAGTCGCAGCACGCCTGCGTCGAGAACTTCCTGCAGGCCAACGCCCGGCATGGCCGCGGCAAGCGGGACATGGTCTCCAACATCAACTGGTTCATGAACGTGCCGGTGGAGGCGGACGGGACGCTGGGCATCGTCGACGGCATCTCCTCGCCGGGCCTCTACGTCGACCTGCGGGCCGAGATGGACGTGGTGGCGGTGGTCTCCAACTGCCCGCAGATCAACAACCCCTGCAACGGCTTCGACCCGACGCCGGTGCGGATGATCGTGGCGGGGTAGGGGGATGTACAACGTTCCCGATCCTTCTCCCCTTGCGGGAGAAGGTGGCCTCCGAAAGAGGTCGGATGAGGGGTCCCTCAGACCTCACCGGTTCGCGACCGTGTTCGACGCGGAGAGGGCGTTCGACCCCCCATCCGTCGGCTTCGCCGCCGCCTTCTCCCGCAAGGGGAGAAGGCGCGCTCAATTGTTCTTGTTATGTTCTTGTTGCATGGCGCCGCTTGGGCTACGCTTGGCAGGCGGGCAGCCGCCCCCGACGGAGCCCTGTGAACTGCTTGCGGCGCAACACCCGTTAAGCACTTCGAGGATCGACCAAGATCTTGATTCAAAACCCATTTCATCGAACCTCGAAGTGCTGTTTAAGACCCCGGGAAAGCGCTTGTCACGTACAGGGCATTTAGCGGATCAACCGCCCCGATCCGCTCTGCGCAAAGCGGGCTCCTGGTGATGTTCTCCAAGGTTCTGATCGCCAACCGGGGCGCCATCGCCTGCCGGATCATCCGCACGCTCCGGCGGATGGGCGTGGGGTCGGTGGCGGTGTTTTCCGACGCCGACGCCGGCTCGCTGCACGTGAGCCAGGCCGACGAGGCCGTGCGGATCGGCCCGGCGCCGGCCGCTGAAAGCTACCTGGACGTCGATGCGATCCTGGCCGCCGCCAAGGCGACGGGAGCCCAGGCCATCCATCCGGGCTACGGTTTCCTCAGCGAGAACGCCGGCTTCGCCGAGCGCTGCGCCGCAGCGGGGATCGCCTTCATCGGGCCGACGCCGGAGAACATGCGCGCCTTCGGGCTGAAGCACACCGCCCGCGACCTGGCCAAATCGTACGGCGTCCCCTTGGCGCCCGGCACCGACCTGCTGGCCGACGCGCAGGCCGCCCTGGCGGCGGCGGAGGATATCGGGTTTCCAGTGATCCTGAAGGCCTCGGCCGGCGGCGGCGGCATCGGCATGCGGATCTGCGAGGACGCGTCGGCGGTGGCCGAGGCGTTCGCGGCGGTGACGCGGCTGGCCGGCGCCAATTTCGCGGATACGGGCGTGTTCCTCGAGCGCTACCTGCGGCGCGCGCGGCACATCGAGGTGCAGCTGTTCGGCGACGGGGCGGGCCGGGTGCTCGCGCTGGGCGAGCGGGACTGTTCGCTGCAGCGGCGCAACCAGAAGGTCATCGAGGAGACGCCGGCGCCGCACCTGCCGGCCGCCACCCGCGAGGCGATGATCGCCGCGGCCGTGCGGCTGGGGGAGGGCGCGCGCTACCGCTCGGCCGGGACGGTGGAGTTCCTCTACGACGCCGAGCGGGGCGACTTCTTCTTCCTGGAGGTCAACACCCGCCTGCAGGTGGAGCATGGGGTGACCGAGCAGGTCACCGGCGTCGACCTGGTGGAATGGATGGTCCGCGGGGCGGCCGGCGACTACGGCTTTCTGGATGAGCCGCGGGCGCCGCCCAAGGGCGCTTCGATCCAGGCGCGGCTCTACGCCGAGGACCCGGACCAGGACTACCGGCCGAGCTCGGGGGTGTTGACGCAGGTGCGGTTCCCGGAGGACGCGCGGGCCGACGCCTGGGTGGCGGACGGCTCGGAGGTCAGCGCCTTCTATGACCCGCTGCTGGCCAAGCTGATCGTCACCGCGCCGGACCGGGCGACGGCGGTCCGCGCGCTGCAGGTCGCGCTGGACGCGACGCGGCTAGCGGGCCTGGAGACCAACCTGGGCTGGCTGCGGCAGGTGGCGCGCAGCGAGGCGTTCGTCTCGGGGCAGGTCTCCACCGGCGCGCTCGCCGGGATCGCCTACACGCCCCGGACGGTGCGGGTGCTGTCGGGCGGGCCGGCGACCACGGTGCAGGCCTATCCCGGGCGGCTGGGCTACTGGAACGTGGGCGTGCCGCCGTCGGGCCCGATGGACGCCCTGGCCTTTCGGCTGGCGGCGCGGCTCCTGGGCGACGCGGAGGACGTGGCGGGGCTGGAGATCACCGCCCTCGGTCCCAGCCTGCTGTTCAACGCTGCGGCGACCGCCTGCCTGGCGGGAGCGGCGGTGGAGGCCGCGCTGGACGGCGTTCCGGTCGAACCCTATGCGCCCTTCGCGGTGGCGGCGGGCCAGACGCTGAAGATCGGGCGGGTGAAGGGGGCGGGCCTGCGGGCCTACCTGCTGGTGCAGGGCGGATTCGAGATCCCCGACTTCATGGGCTCCAGGGCGAGCTTCACCCTGGGCGGCTTCGGCGGCCATGCCGGGCGGACGCTGGCGGCGGGCGACGTGCTGCACCTGGCGGGAACGGCGGGCGCCCCGGCCCCGGCGCTGGCGGAGAATCTGCGGCCGGCGCTGGCCAAGGCCTGGACGGTGCGGGTGCTCACCGGTCCGCACGGAGCGCCGGACTTCTTCACGGCCGACGACATGGCCATGGTGGCGGGATCCGACTGGCAGGTGCACTACAACTCCAACCGCACCGGCGTGCGGCTGATCGGGCCGAAGCCGCAGTGGGCGCGACGCGACGGGGGCGAGGCGGGGCTGCACCCGTCCAACATCCACGACAACGCCTATGCGGTGGGGGCGGTGGACTTCACCGGCGACATGCCGATCATCCTGGGGCCGGACGGTCCGTCGCTCGGCGGTTTCGTCTGCCCGTTCGTGGTGGTCCAGGCCGACCTCTGGAAGCTGGGCCAGCTCGCGCCCGGCGACACCCTGCGGTTTTCGGTGGTCACCGACGCCCAGGCGGTGGCGGCCGAGCGGGCGCAGGACGCGTTTATCGCAGGCGTCGCCGCTGCAGATCCTGCCCCTGAGGGGGAGGGCGACCCGGGGGTTTCGACCCCCTCAGTCGGCTTCGCCGCCGGCTCCCCCTGGGGGGGAGCGTCTACGCCCGACGCGTCCAGCGCCTTCAGCCCGATCCTCGGGACCATCGAACCCCAGGGCCACCGCCCCCGCGTCGTCTACCGCCGCCAAGGCGACCGGCATCTGCTCGTCGAATACGGCCCCATCGTGCTGGACCTGGAACTCCGGCTCAGGGTCCACGCCCTGATGCTGGAGCTGCAGGATTTGGCGCTCCCGGGGGTGATCGACATCACGCCGGGGATCCGGTCGTTGCAGGTGCACTTCGACAGCCGGGTGCTGCCGCAAGGCCGCCTTCTGCACGCGCTGGCCGAGGCCGAGGACCGGCTGGGCGGGCTGGACGACTTCGAGATCCCGTCGCGGGTCGTCCACCTGCCGCTCTCCTGGCGCGACCCGGCGATCTACGAGACCATCGGCAAGTACATGGCCTCGGTGCGGGACGACGCGCCCTGGTGTCCGGACAACATCGAGTTCATCCGCCGGATCAACGGCCTGGCGTCGGCCGACGAGGTGCAGAGGATCGTCTTCGACGCCCGCTACCTGGTGATGGGGTTGGGCGACGTCTACCTGGGCGCGCCGGTGGCCACGCCCATCGATCCGCGCCACCGGCTGGTGACCACCAAGTACAACCCGGCCCGCACCTGGACGCCGCCCAACGTGGTGGGGATCGGCGGGGCCTATATGTGCATCTACGGAATGGAGGGGCCGGGCGGCTACCAGCTGTTCGGCCGGACCATCCAGGTGTGGAATTCCTGGCGGCGGACGCGGGCGTTCCGGGACGGCAAGCCGTGGCTGCTGCGCTTCTTCGACCAGATCCGGTTCTTCCCGGTCAGCCATGAGGAGCTGACGGCGTGGCGTCTCGACTTCCCGCTGGGCCGCCGCGAGATCGCCATCGAGGAAGGGACGTTCCGCCTGTCCGACCACCGGGCTTTCCTGGCCGCCGCCGCCCCGGGGATCGCCGCCTTCGAGGCGACGCGCGGGGCGGCCTTCGCGGCCGAGCGGGCGGACTGGGAGGCCAGGGGCGAGTTCGCCCGGGCCGAGGCCCTGGCCGACAGCGTCGAGGTGGGCGCCGGTTCGGCCGTGGTCGAGGCGCCGGAAGGCTGCGACCTCGTGGAAGCGCCGCTGGGGGGCAGCGTCTGGAAGATGCTGGTGCAGCCGGGAGACCGGGTTGAAAAAGGAGCGGTGATCGCCGTGATCGAAGCCATGAAGACCGAATGCGACGTGCCGAGCCCGGCGGCGGGGGTCGTCCGCCAGGTCTACGCCGCCGAGAAGCAGGCCATCGCGCCCGGCGCCCCGATGATCGCCCTGGAGCCTGCCTGATGGGCGCGGCGTCGAAGACCGCCGCCGCCGTGGGCTCGGCCTCGCGCACGGCCGAGGCCGCCGCCGCCGAGGCGTTGGCGAACATCGCCGCCTACGACGCCGTGCAGCCGCAAGCCTGGATCTGCCGGCCGGACCCGGCGGCGGTGTTGGCGCAGGCTCGGGCGGTGGACGCCCGGGTCGCGGCGGGCGAGCGCCTGCCGCTGGCCGGCGCGACCTTCGCGGTGAAGGACAACATCGACGTGGCGGGGCAGCCGACCACCGCGGCCTGCCCGGCCTTCGCCTATACGCCGCCGGTTTCGGCCGAGGTGGTGGCGCGGCTGCAGGCGGCCGGCGCGGTGTTCATGGGCAAAACCAACCTCGACCAGTTCGCCACCGGGCTCGTCGGCACGCGCAGCCCCTATGGCGCGCCGGGCTGCGTGTTCAACCGCACCTACATCAGCGGCGGCTCGAGCTCCGGCTCGGCTGTGGCGGTAGGGGCGGGACTGGTGGACTTCGCCCTGGGCACCGATACGGCCGGCTCGGGGCGGGTGCCGGCGGCGTTTAACGGACTGACCGGCTTCAAGCCGACCAAGGGGCGCTGGAGCACGCGCGGGCTGACGCCGGCCTGCCGCTCGCTGGACTGCATCACTGTGCTGGCGACGGACGCCGCCGACGCGGCCCTGGTGGATGCGGTGGCGGCCGGCTTCGATCCTCAGGACAGCTATTCGCGGCGCCTGGGCCCGGCGGCGGACTATGGCGTGGCGTTCCGCTTTGGCGTGCCGCGGGCCTATCAGCTACAGTTCTTCGGCGACCTGGAGGCCGAGGCGCTGTTCGCCGCAGCCGTTCAGCGCGTCGTGGCCATGGGCGGGACGCCGGTCGAGGTCGACGTCGCGCCCCTGCTGGACGCGGCCAAGCTGCTCTACAGCGGACCCTGGGTGGCCGAGCGGACCGCGGCGGCCGAGGCGCTGCTGCACGCCGATCCGAATGCGATCCACCCGGTGGTCCGCGCCATCCTGCAGGGCGGGGTCGGGGTGACCGGGGTGGAGGCCTTCCGCGGGCTCTATGCGCTGGCCGGCTACGCCCGGGCGGCGGAGGCGCTGTGGGCGGCCGCGGACGTGCTGCTGCTGCCCACCGCGCCCACCATCTACCGGATCCGCGAGCTGATGGCCGAGCCGTTCGCCCTGAACGCCAACCTCGGCCTCTACACCAATTTCGTGAACCTGCTGGACATGAGCGCGGTGGCCGTGCCCGCCGGCTTCCGCGCCAACGCCACCGGCTTCGGCGTCACCCTGATGGGGCCGGCCTGGGCCGACGAGGCCCTGCTGGACCTCGCCCGCCGCTATGAGGAGATCCGCCCGATGCCCGAGACCCCGCCGCTCGACCTGGCCGGCAAGCCGCAGACCGTGAAGCTGGCGGTGGTGGGCGCGCACCTGGCGGGGATGCCGCTGCACTGGCAGCTGACCTCGCGGGACGCGCAGCTGGCGGCGTCCACGCGCACGGCGGCGGCCTACCGGCTCTACGCCATGGCCGACGCCACGCCGCCGAAGCCCGCCCTGATCCATGTGGGCGAGGGCGGCGGGGCCATCGAGCTGGAGGTCTACGAACTCACCGTCGAGGCGTTCGGCAGCCTGGTGGCCGAGGTGCCGCCGCCGCTGGCCATCGGTACGGTGACCCTGGAGGACGGTAGCCAGGTCAAGGGCTTCGTCGCCGAACCTCGCGCAATCGACGGCGCCGAGGATGTCACCAAACACGGAGGATGGCGGGCCTATATCGCTTCGCGGGGGACGTAATCTATGCGCTGACCGCCATCGCGGCCCGCTGCTTGTCGTCCAGGGGAAAGTCGTAGACCGCCGTCGAGCCGTAGCGGTGCGGCGCCTGGGGGTCGCGGCGGCGCTTGTCGAAGGCCAGCACGCGGGTGCCGAGCTTGAAGGCCTCCTTGATGTCGTGGGTGACCATGAGGATGGTCAGGCCGTGCTCGCGCCACAGCTCGCTGATCAGCACATGCATGTCGAGGCGTACGCCCGGGTCGAGGGCGCCGAACGGCTCGTCGAGCAGCAGGATGCGGGGGCGGCGGATCAGCGCCTGGGCGATGGCCAGGCGCTGCTGCATGCCGCCGGACAGTTCGCGGGGGTAGACGCAGAGCGCGTCGCCCAGGCCGACGTGGGCCAGCAGGGCGGCGGCCTCTTCCCGCGCGGCGCGGCGGGCGGCGCCGAACAGGCGGCCGATGACCGGGGCGCGGGCGCACTCCAGGCCGAAGACCACGTTCTGTAGGGCGCTCATGTGCGGGAAGACCGAATAGCGCTGGAAGACCACGCCGCGGTCGGGGCCCGGCTCGGCCCGCAGCGGCTCGCCGTCCAGGCGGATCGACCCGCGGCTGGGCGCTTCCTGGCCCAGCGCCAGCCGCAGGAAGGTGCTCTTGCCGGCGCCCGAAGGGCCGACGATGGAGACGAAGGCGCCCTCCTCGATCCCGAGGTCGACCTTCTCGAGCACGATTTTGTCGCCGTATTCCACCCAGACGCCCTGGAACTCGAGGACGGCCATCAGCTCTTGCCTCCCGGATGCGCCCAGGGGAACGCCGCACGGCTGAGGGCGACCAGCGCGAAGTCCATGGCCACGGCCAGCAGCGAGATCCAGACGACGTAGGGCAGGATCACGTCCATGGCCAGGTAGCGGCGGACCAGGAAGATCCGGTAGCCCAGGCCCACGTCGGAGGCGATGGCCTCGGCGGAGATCAGGTAGACCCAGGCGGGACAGAGGGAGAGGCGCAGGCTCTCGATCAGCCGCGGCAGGGCCTGGGGCAGGGCGACCCGCAGCGTGACCAGCCAGGTGGAGGCGCCCAGCGTCTGGGCCTTGACGATCTGCTCCTCGGGGATGGCGGCGACATAGGCGGCCAGGTCGCGGACCATCACCGGCGTCACGCCCACGAAGATCAATACGATCTTCGCGGTCTCGCCCAGGCCGAAGGTGATGAACAGGATCGGCAGCAGCGCGATCGGCGGCGCCACCGAGATCGCCGCCACCAGCGGCCCCAGCCCCGCCCGCGCCAGGGGCAGGAGGCCGATGCCCAGGCCCAGCAACAGGGTGGCGCCGGTGGCGAGCGCCATGCCGACGCCCAGGCGCCGCAGGCTGGCCTTGGTGTCGGCGGCGAGCGGGATCTCGCCGGTGCGCGGATCCTTCTCGAACGCCATGGTGTGCACGGCCGCAGCCATGGCCGCGGGCGTCGGCAGGATGCGGTCGCCGGGGTTCTCCGCATGCCGCGCCGCCGAGGCCGTCAGATAGACCAGCAGCACCGCGGCCAGCGGCAGGAAGCCCAGGAGCAGGCGTCCGCCCCCGCGAGGCCTGACGTTCAGCAGACGGGGCATGGGCGGACGACCTGACGGGTTACGCGATCGGCGAGACTAGAGCGTTCCTGCGGCGGCGGCGTCCACGAACGTAGGGTCGAACCTCAGCTTCACATTGGTGGTGGAGCCCAGCGACTTGCCGCCCGGGAATTGGATGCCGATGTCGTCCACCGACTTGGCCCCCTGGCCGAACAGGCCGGCGGCGAAGGAGAACTTGCGCACCTTGTCGTTGCCGGCGATCAGCTCGGGACTGGCGGTGAAGGCCGCGGCGTCCTTGGGCGTATAGTAGAGGTGGGTGGTCTTCAGCTGCGCCTCGTAGCCGGCCAGGTCGGTGCCGGAAAGCTTGGCCATCGCCTCGCGCGCCGCCTTGCCCTGGGCGTCGTTCTTCTGCATCACCGCCAGGGTCTCGTACCAGGCGCCGGTCAGCGCCTTGGCGACGTTGGGGTTCGACTTGGCCAGGTCGGTCGAGATGACCAGCATGTCGAGGATCTCGCCCGGGATCTTGGTGGAGTTGAAGACCTCCGTCGCGCCGGGCTGCTTCTTGATTTCGGAAAGCTGCGGGTTCCAGGCGACGACGGCGTTGGTCGCCGGCGCCCCGAAGGCGGCGACGATGTCGGCGTCGGAGGTGTTGACCACCTTCACGTCGCTCATCTTCAGGCCGGCGCTCTCCAGGCCGCGGGCCAGCAGGTAGTGGGAGACGGAGTTCTCCACCAGGTTCACCGAGCGGCCCTTGATGTCGGCCATGCTCTTCCCGTTCTTAAGTACGACGCCGTCGTTGCCGTCGGAGTAGTCGCCGATCATCACCACCGTGGCGTCCTTGCCCGCTGCGGCGGGGATGGTGAGCGCGTCCATGTTGGTGGAGGTGACGCCGTCGATCTTGCCGGCGGTGAACTGGTTGAGGGATTCGACGTAGTCGTTGATCTGCACCAGCTTGATCTTCACGCCGTACTTGTCGGCCCACTTCTTGAGGATACCCGACTGGTCGGCGTAGGGCCAGGGCATCCAGCCGGCATAGATCGTCCAGCCGATCGTGTATTCCTTGGCGGCGGGCGCCGCCGCCGGCGCGGCGGCCTTCTGCTCCGCCTTCGGACCACAGGCCGCCAGGGCCAGGCTGC
Source organism: Phenylobacterium sp. (assembly GCF_036502675.1). Classification (GTDB taxonomy): domain Bacteria; phylum Pseudomonadota; class Alphaproteobacteria; order Caulobacterales; family Caulobacteraceae; genus Phenylobacterium. The sequence goes on along the minus strand of NZ_DASXYF010000115.1, from coordinate 35,416 downwards.
ACGCCGTCACCGCGCCTGCGATGCGAATTCCCTCGAGCCACGACTTCACGGGACACCCCCTCTTTCCTGTGGGACCAGCCGGGCGGGGCTGGCGTTCTTCATTATTACAAACCGGTGAGTTCGTAATAATCCAGGCCGTCAACGCCCGGCTCCGGAAGACGCCGCCGGGCGCCGGGTTTTTCGGCATGCCGGGGCCTGGCTGTACACGGCGGCGTCATCCGCGCCGCCGGGCGCGGCGATCTCCCATGGTCCCGCTGGTATTACGGATCTTCAAGTTCGTAATACCGAAGCGCCCTGCAAACAGCCTGGAGGAGAGCCCGCCCTGCCCCGCCGTTTCGACGCCCTGCCGGTCATCGACATCGCTGGCTTGGCGGCGGCCGATCCCGCGGCGCGCCGCAAGGTGGCCGCAGAACTCCGGGCCGCGGCGGCCGAGGTGGGATTCTTCTATGTGCGCGGCCACGGCGTGGCGCCGGCGCTGGAGGAGGGCCTGCTGAGTGCGGCGCGGGCGTTCTTCGACCAGCCGCCGGCCCGCAAGCTGGCGAGCTACATCGGCCGCTCGACGAACCACAGCGGCTATGTCCCCGAGGGCGAGGAGGTGTTCGAGGACGGCAAGATCGACCGCAAGGAGGCCTATGACGTGGGCCTGGACGCGCCGGAGGGCGGCGTGGCGATGCTGGGGCCGAACCTCTGGCCGGACCTGCCGGGCTTCCGCGCGCCGGTGGCGGCCTATTACGCAGCGATGGCCGGGCTGGCGCGGCGGCTGTTCCGCGGCTTCGCCCTGGCGCTGGACCTGGAGGAGGACCACTTCGAGCCGCACCTGACCCGGCCGCCCAGCCAGCTGCGGCTGATCCACTACCCCTTCGACGCCCACGCGGCGGACGCCCGGGGAATCGGCGCGCACACCGACTATGAGTTCTTCACGATCCTCAGGCCCACCGCGCCCGGCCTGGAGGTGATGAACGGGGCGGGCGCCTGGATCGACGCGCCGCCGCTGCCGGACGCCTTCATCATCAACATCGGCGACATGCTGGAGGCCTGGACCAACGGGACCTTCACGGCCACCAGCCACCGGGTGCGCAAGGTGGCCGCCCAGCGCTACAGCTTCCCGTTCTTCGCCACCTGCGACTACCACACGGTGGTGGCGCCGCACCCGCGGTTCGTCAGCGGTGTGCGGCCGGCGCGCTATCCGCCGCTGGTCTCCGGCGACCACCTCTACGCCCAGACCGTGCGGACCTTCGCCTACCTGAAGGCCCGGCGGGGGGAGGCGGCGGCGCCCGCCTTCGGCCAGGCGGCCAAGCAGGTCCAGGGATGACGCTGGAGGAGCTGGCGCGGACGGCGCCTTTCGCCCGGCCGCCGGCGGTTCCGGCCTGGTCGCTGGGCTGCTTCCACCGGCGCAGCATCACCTATGCGACCGGGGCGGAGGACATGGCCACCCGGGTGATCTGGGTGCAGAGCCACGGCCTCACCGGCGACCTGCGGCTGCCGGCGGCGCGGCCGGACGTGGGCCATCGCCGCGGCTTGGCCGACTGCACGGCCGACGAGCTGGCGGCCTTGGCGCAGGGCGAGGGCGGGGTGGCCGACACCGGCCTGTGCGACGGCCGCATGACCTGGAGCAACTGGGCGGCCTTCCAGCCTTACGACAAGTGGCCGGAGCCGGGGGAGCTGCGCCGCGTGGGCCCGGCGCTGATCGAGTTTGCGCCCAGCGGGATCTATGTGGAGGACTGGCGCCTGCAGCCCGGCTCGGCGGGCCTGCGCGTCGGTCTGCGGCTGGTGTCGGAGACGCCGCCGGGCGGGCCGGAGGCGCCGCGCGACGGGGGCCTGGTGATCGCCGGCGAACACGCGATCTTCGCCCTGGCGCGCCGCGCCGCCCTGCCGGCGCAGGCGCCGGTCCACCGGCAGCTCGCCGTCGACCCGTCGCTGGCCGCGGCGGCGTTCGACGCCCGGGCGCTTTACGCCCGGAGGGGGGTCGGGGGCGGATGGCGCGTGGCGCTGAGCGTCGACCCGTTCGCGGAGGGCGCGTTCCTGGACCTGGGCGGCTTCCGCGCGTCGGGGCCGGGCGAGCTGTTGCAGAGCCTGGAGGACGGAACCGCGCGCCGCTGGCGGATCGACACCCTGCTGGCCGACCAGCCGGCGGAGCCTGCGACGGGCGCGGACGAGGTGGCGCTGGCCTGGCTCGCGGGGGAGGGCGATACGCTGCCGCCGGCGCGCTGAACCGACGGCGGTCCCAGGCGTTGCCTGTGGCGCCTCACAGGACATGAAGCCCCCGCCATGAGCATCTTCGGCGACATCCTGGACAAGATCTTCCACCACAAGGCCGCCGCACCGGCGGCGAAGGCCGGCCCCGCGCTCGCCGCCTCCGCGGCCGCGTGGCCAAGCTGGCGGCCAACGGCGGCAAGGTCCCGGCGAGCTTGCAATAGGGAGACGCAGCCTTCCCGCCCAGGCGGGGAGGCCTGTCGCCTACTTGAACTTGTCGAGCAGGCCCTCGAGAGCGCCAAGCGCGCCGGTCGGGACCTCGCCGTTGGGCGTGAGGTGGTCGACGACCTGAGGCAGGAGCTGGGCCAGGTGGCCGGCGGCGGTCTGGGGGTCGACGCCGAGCTTCTGGGCGAACGCTGCGACCGTGCTGTTGGAGAGCACCGCCTGGATCTGCTCGGCCGAGACCGGCAGGTTGGCGCCCTTGGAGACCCAGGACTGCGCCACCGCGCCCAGGCCCTCGGCCTCGAAACTCTTCAACAGGCCGTTCAGCCCGTCGTCGTGTGCGCCCAGCATCTGAGTGATAGCGTCCAGCGGGCCTGCGCCGCCGCCCGCCGCCTTCATCAAGCCGTCGAGAATGCCCATTCCGGCCTCCGATCGCGCCGGCCAGCGGAGCGCCGGGCCGGCGAGGGGAGACAGTTTCTCCCGCGGCGCGCCGCGGTCAAGCCGGCCCTTGCGTTAATTCCCCCAAGCTGTCCAATTCGTCCAGCCGGCGTTCGTAGGCTTGGGCGAAGGCGCGGTTGAGCACGCTGTCCGGCTCGCCCTGCGCCTGCTGGCGGAAGGCCCCGTGCAGTTTGACGTATTCGGCCCAGTTGACCTTGGCCCGCAGCATGTAGGACTGGCGCTCCAGGGCGGCTTCCACCGCCTCGGGGCTCAGTCCGTCAAGGGTGGCGCCGATGGCCGCGCGCATGCCGGCCAGCATGCAGAGCAGGTGCTTCTTCAGGTCGCCGAACGAGGCGGTCACCGCGGCGGGGCCGGTCAGGAACCCTGTCTCGCGGCCGCGCAGCAGGTCCACCGCCACCCGCTGGGGCGCGGCCCATTTGAAGGGGTTGTTGCCCTCGGCGTGCACCCGGGTGCGCTCCATGCGGTACCCGCTCTTGGCGCTGGTCCGCTCCTGCATCAGGTCGCCCAGGCCCAGCACCATCTGCCGGTAGACCTCGCCCAGGCGCTGCATCACCACCGCCGGATCCTCGCCGGCGAAGGCCGAGGCGTCGAGCTTGGCCCCCGCGCAGAAGGCGTCCAGCAGCGAGCCGTCGCTGGGCGGCGCGGCCGCGGGCGGGGCGTCGGCCCAGTCGAAAGGGATCGCCAGGCTTTCGGCGCCGATCGCGCTGTCGTCGAGGATCGGACGGTGGAACGGGGCGTCGAAAGGGCTGTCGTCGTCGGCGGGAGGCGGGGCGAAGCTGTGGCCTTCCTCGACGACGATGACGAAGTCGCCGAGCTGGATGGTGTCGCCGGCCGAGAGCAAGGTCTGGGCCTGAGGGGCCAGGCGGCGGCGTTCCGCGCCCAGGTAGACCCCGTTGGCGCTGGTGTCGCGCAGGCTGATCGCCCCGTCCTTCAGGACCACGACGCAGTGCTGGCGAGAAAGGGTCCGCGCCGGGTCGGAGATCGCCCAGTCGGCGCCGGCGTCGCGGCCGATCGCCAGCTCCCCTTCGTCGAGGTCGCGGGCCTCGAGCTGCCGGGAAGGATCGGCTTGGTGAAAGAGGCGTAGGGTGTACATCAGCAACGCCATGCTACGGTTGAGTTAGAGACTAGGAACGCCCCCGATCACGGTCAGATCCAGGTCGATCTGCTGAAGCTGGGTCTGCTCCAGGTCGATGGCCGGGGCCTGGGCCGCGAGCGACAGGACGGGCTGGCCCGCGACGATCAGCGGCCGGTCGCGCCGCTCCATGCCGGCGACCTCCAGGCGTTCCTGAATTTCGGAATTCAACTGATTGAAGGCATTGAAGAGTTCTCCGAACTCATCGTTCCGGTCGTGCGAGATGCGGAACTCGAAGTCGCCGGCCGCCGCGTCGTTGATCGCGCGCTTCAGGCGGCGGAGGGGATCGGCCAGCAGGCGGGCCAGCGCATAGCTCGCGGCCGCCACGACGCCGAGCGTCACCAGGCCGAGGCCGGCCAGCAGGATGCGCGACCTGGCCATGGCCGACTGCACCGGCCCCTGGCTGACGCGCACGTCCACCTGGCCGAAGTCGTGGCCGGCGTAGATGATCGGGCGCACGAAGCGGAAGCCGTCGGTCTCGCCTGCGGCCTGGACGGCGGTGACGGTGAGGCCGGCGCTGCGCCGCACCATGGGCTCGGCGGCCTGCGGCCGATAGGTCCGGCCGATGCGATCGAGGCGGCTGGCCGCCCGGACCACGCCGTCGCTGTCGACGACGGTGATCTCCTGGATGTTCGGGTCGGCGGCGGCGGACGTGATGAAGGCCTGGGCCGGCAGCCAGTCGCGCTGGCCGGCGGGCAGGGCGGCGTTCTCGGCCGCGCTCAGCGCCGCGTTGCTGGCCACGAAGGTGGCGATCGCCGAGCCGGAGGTCACGGCCATCTGGCGCAACGCCTCGTCCTGGCGCTTCAGCACCGCGCCGGTCGAGACGATCAGCACGAAGAGGGTCACCGAGGCCATCAGGAGGGTCAGACGGGCCGGCAGCGGCAGGTTGCGGCGCTGGCGGTGGCCTTCCCTGGCCACGGCGGCGTAGACGCCTTCCTCCCGGCGCAGGGCCTCGACGAGCTGAGCGCCGTCGGCGAAGCGGCGCTCGGGCCGCTTGCAGATAAGTTTCTCCACCACGAATTGCAGGCCGCGGGGAGTCTGGGGGGCGAGCTCGCCGATCGGCTCGGGATCCTGCTGGGTGATCTGCAGGGCCAGGGTCATCGCGCTTGCGCCGTTGAACGCCTTCTTGCCGGTGAGGAGCTCGTAGAGCACCACGCCGACCGAGAACAGGTCCGAGCGGCCGTCGATCTCCCGGCCCAGGGCCTGCTCGGGGCTCATGTAGCGGGGGGTGCCGACCACCTGGCCGATCTGGGTCTGCACCAGCTCGCCGTCGGCGGGATCGGATTGCGTCACGCGCGCAATGCCGAAGTCGAGGATCTTCAGGCTGCGGCCGTCCTTCGACAGCATGACGTTGGCCGGCTTGATGTCGCGGTGCACGACGCCGAGCGCATGGGCGTAGCGCAGGGCGTCGGCGAGTTGCAGGCCGATAGCGATGGTCTCGTCGACGGCCAGGCGCCCACAGCGGGCCATGGCGCGGTCGAGGGTCTCGCCGTCCAGCAGCTCCATGGCGATGTAGGGCGCGCCGCCTTCCTCGCCAACGTCGTAGATGGTGGCGATGTTGGGATGCGACAGGGCGCCGGCGGCCTTGGCCTCACGCAGGAAGCGGGTGGCGTACTGCCGATCCTGGCAGAGGTGCACCTTCAGGACCTTGATCGCCAGCACACGGTCGATCCCCGGGTCGTAGGCCCGGTAGACGTCGGCCGTAGCGCCTTCGCCGACGCGCGCCTGGACCTCGTATCGCCCGATCCGCTTCAGCAAGGGGTTCCTCCTGCGACCTGCGCCCGGCCGGGCGCACGGCGGTTCTGACCGCCGAAAAGGACACTAAACGGTGGAGGTTAAAGGAGAATTTGCATCGCGTGACCGCGGCGCCCTCAGGAGCGGCCGCGCACCGTGGTCTGGATGCGCGTCGCGCGGTCGAGGTCGCGGCGGATCAGGGCGTTGTCGGGGTCGAGCTCGCGGGCCTGGCGCAGGAGGGCGACGGCGCGGTCGATCTTGCCGCCGTTCATGTGCGCCAGCGCCGCGCCGCGCAGCTTGCTGGCGCGGGTCGGGTCGCGGAGGCGGGGCGCCGTGGCGGCCTGGACGGGGGCGGGCGCGCGGGCCGCTATGGCCTTTCTCGGCGTGCCGGGGACCTTCAGGAGCTGGCCGGCGGTGACGCTCTGCGGCGCCTCGACGCCGTTGTAGCGGGCGAGCGCATAGAACAGCCGTGGGTCGCCCAGCAGGCGGCCGGCGATCTGCGACAGGCTCTCGCCGGGGCGCACGCGGTAGGTGTAATTGCGCGCGCCCAGCAGGACGACGGGGTCCTTCTCGATCTGGTCGAGCAGGCTGCGGGCCGCCGCATTGCCGGGCTCGCGGGCCAGCGCCGCCTGCAGCTCGGCCCGGGCGGGCTCGCGCTGGCCGGCGCCGAGCAGGACGAGCGCCCGGTCGATCCGCTCGCGGGGATCAATCTCCGGCGCGGCGGGGGCGGGCGCGGCGGCCAGCGGCGCAGGCGGGGGCGGGGAGCTGGTGGTGGCGCAGCCCGCCAGGACGGCGGCGCAGGCGCCGAGCGCCAAGGCTGCGCGGCGGGCGTTCACGAGACCAGCCGCCGGCGGATGGAGGCGCGCTGGCGATGCACCGGCGAGGTCAGCACCGCCAGCCACTCCGGGTCGGTGACGGTGCGGGCGAAATCCTCGGCGGCCAGCGGCCGGGCGAAGAAGAAGCCCTGGAACATCGAGCAGCCCAGGGCGCGCAGGGTGTCGGCCTCCTCACGGGTCTCGACGCCCTCGGCCAGCACCAGGATGTCCAGGCCGTGGGCCAGTTCGACCAGGGCGGTGCAGATGGCGTGGCTGTCACGGCGCTGGTGCACGTCGGTGACGAACTCGCGGTCGATCTTCAGCTTCGAGAACGGCAGGTTCTTCAGGTAGCTCAGGCTGGAGTAGCCGGTGCCGAAGTCGTCGATGGCGACGCTGACGCCCAGTTCGATGAGCTCGCCGAACAGCTGTCGGGTGTGCTTGGCGTCCTCCATGGTCGCCGTCTCGGTGAGCTCCAGCTCCAGCGATTGCGGCTCCAGGCGGTGGCGCTCCAGTGTGCGGACGATCATGGTGTTCAGCGCCGGGTCGCGGAACTGGCGGGCCGAGAGGTTGACGGCCATCTTCAGGCCGCGCAGGCCCAGGTCTTCCCAGGCGCGCGCCTGGCGGCAAGCGGTGTTCAGCACCCAGAGGCCGACCTCGTCCATCATGCCGGTCTCCTCCAGCACGGGGATGAACTCGCCCGGCGAGACCAGGCCGCGCTCGGGATGGCGCCAGCGCAGCAGGGCCTCGGCGCCCACCACCCGGCCGGCGGTAAGGTCGACCACCGGCTGGAAATGCAGTAGCAGCTCCTCGCGGCTGATCGCCTGGCGCAGGCTCTGCTCCAGGGAGAAGCGGGCCCGGGCGGCGGTGGAGGATTCCGCGGAAAAGAAATTCAGCCGCCCGGCGGCGAGCTGGCCGGACTTGGGTAGGGCGGCCAGCGCGCGGGTGAGCAGGATCGGGGCGTCGGCGCCGTCGTGCGGGTGGATCGCCGCGCCCAGGCCCACGTTGGGGGTGATCTTGAAGTCGGCCGCGTCGATCTCCTGGCCCAGGACGTAGGACAGCGCCTGCAGTTCGGCCGCGGCGGTCTGCGGATCGTCGACGCCGGAGACCCAGACGGCGAAGCAGTCGCGGTCCACCTGCGCCAGCGGGCGGCCCTGGTCGACGGCGCCCTCCAGCCGTCGGGCGAAGGCGTGCAGCACCCGGTCGGCGGCGGCCTGGTCGAAGGCGGCCAGCCGGTCGTAGTCGGCGAAACGGATCACCCCCAGCACCGCGGCGCCCTGGGCGCCCGCCAGGTCTTCGGCCAGGGTGGCCAGAAAGGGCTCGCGGGTGGGCAGTCGGGTGACCGGATGGCGGTGGGTCAGGCGGAAGCTCAGGGCCTCCAGCCGGGCGGCCACGTGGCGGGCGTCGGCTATCAACTGGCCGGCCTCGTCGGCGCGGCCGCGCCCGGGTGCGTCGCTGGCCTCCGCGCACTGGCGAAGTTCGCCGGCCGCCACGCTGATCGGACGCAGCAGGTGGGCCAGGCCCGCCAGGCCCGCCGCCGCCAGGGCGGCGGCGGCGGCCAGCAGCGGCGCGCTGATCCGTCCGTCCGAGGCGCCGGCGATCAGGGCGATCGGCGCGGCTGCGCCCAGGGCGGAAACCCCCAGCAGCTTGGCGCGGTAACCGACCCACGGAAGCCGCGCCGCGGTGTTGTAGACCCAGAGCTTGCTCATTCCACGCCGCAACGATTGTGACCAAATCGTGGGCAACATGCTCCGGCGGATGCTGCGAGCAGGTGAACATTCATCCCTAACGCAAGATGACCGGGCGCCCCGGAGGCCGCCGGTTCCGCGCGCTTGCGAAACCGGATGACGTCCAGGCGCGTCTGTGGCTTCGTCCACCCGTGGCCCAGTCCCTCTCCAATGACCTGCGCGCCAGCGTCCGCTTCCTCGGTCGGGTGCTGGGCGATGTGATCAAGGCGCACGGCGGGACGGCGCTGTTCAACCAGATCGAGGAAATCCGCCAGGCCTCGGTGGCCTTCCATCGCGAGGGCTCCAGCGAGAGCGCCGCCCTGCTCGAGCGGCGGCTGATGGGGCTGGATCTGGCCGACACCGTACGGTTCGTGCACTCCTTCACCTGTTTCCTGCAGATCACCAACATCGCCGAGGATCAGATCGCGCGGCGCAACGCCCGGGAGTGCGACGTGCGTGGCGACGGCCTGACGGCCTGCCTGCATGACCTGGCGCGAGAGGGCGTGGAGCCACCGGAGGCCCTGGCCCTGCTGAACAGGGCTTTGATCGTCCCGGTGATCACCGCCCACCCCAGCGAGGTCCGCCGCAAGAGCGTGCTCGACCGCACCGGCGCGATCTCCGGCGACCTGGACGCTCTGGAGCGCGCGACGGGCGAGGCGGAGCGCGCCGCCATCCTGGCGGACCTCGCCCGGCAGGTGGCGATCTTCTGGCGCACCCGGCTGCTGCGCAGCGTGCGGCCCGGGGTCGCCGACGAGATCGAGACGGCGGTCTCCTACTTCGAGCGCAGCTTCCTGACCGAGCTGCCCAGGCTCTACACGCGCTGGCGGCGGCTGTTCGGCGGGACGGTCGAGCTGCCGAGCTTCCTGCGGATCGGCTCCTGGGTGGGCGGCGACCGCGACGGCAACCCGTTCGTCACCGCCGCCGTCCTGCGCCAGGCTTTCAGCCGCCAGGCCCGGGCGGCCTTGTCCTTCTACCTGGCCAAGGTCCACGCCCTGGGGGCGGAGCTGTCGCTCTCCGGGTCGCTGGCCGGGGTGACGCCGGCGCTGCAGGCCCTGGCGGAGGCCTCTGGCGACGCCTCGCCGTCGCGCGCCGACGAGCCGTACCGCCGGGCGCTGAGCGGCATCTACGCCCGGCTCAGCGCCAGCTATCCGCTGTTGACGGGGGAGGCGGCGCCGCGGCCGACGCACCTGCCGGCCCAGCCCTACGGGTCGCCGGCCGAGTTCCGGGCGGACCTCTCGGTGATCCGCGATGCGCTGGTGGAAATGGAGGGTTCCACCTTTGCGGAAGGGCCGCTGACCGACCTCTCGCGCGCCGCCGACGTCTTCGGCTTCCATTTGGCGACGCTGGACCTGCGGCAGAACTCGGCGGTCCATGCCCGGATGGTGGGCGAGCTCCTGGCCGGCGCCGGGGTCTGCGCCGACTACGAGGCGCTGAATGAGGACGCCCGCTGCATCCTGCTCGCGGGGGAGCTGGGACACGGGCGGCTGCTCTACTCGCCTTTCGCCCGGTACTCCGACGAGACCCAGCGGGAGCACGCGGTGCTGCAGGCCGCCGCCGACGCGCGGCGCCGCTTCGGCCCGGACGCCATCAAGGCCTACATCGTCTCCAACACCACCGCGGTCTCGGACCTCCTGGAGGTCTATGTCCTTCTGAAGGAGGTGGGCCTGTTCCGCCCCGGCTCGCCGCCGGCGGCCGACGTGCTGGCCGAGCCGCTGTTCGAGACCATCGCCGACCTGCGCGCCGCGCCCGACACCATGCAGGCCTATTTCGCCTTGCCGGTCGTCCGCGATCTGCTGGCCGCCGCGGGCCTGCAGGAGGTGATGATCGGCTATTCCGACAGCAACAAGGACGGCAGCTACCTGACCTCCACCTGGGAGCTGCACCAGGGATCGCTGGCGCTGCTGGAGGCCACGCGGGCGGCGGGCTTGAAGCTGCAGCTGTTCCACGGACGCGGCGGCGCGGTGGGGCGGGGCGGGGGCTCCAGCTTCGAAGCCCTGCTGGCCCAGCCGCCCGGCACGATCGACGGCCGCATCCGGGTGACCGAGCAGGGCGAGGTGGTGGCCAACAAGTACGCCGACCCCCACCTGGCGCGGCAAAGCCTGGAGACCCTGACCGCCGGCGTGCTGCTGGCCTCGCTGCGCAGGCCCCGGTCCGCCCAGGCCGATCCCGCCCACGCCGAGGCGATGGACGCGCTGGCCCAGGCCTCGCTCACCGCCTACCGGGGGCTGGTCTACGACACGCCGGGGTTCGCCGACTATTTCTACCAGGCGACCCCGATCGCCGAGATCGCCGATCTCAACATCGGCAGCCGGCCCACCTCGCGGCAGGCTAGCCGCAGCATCGTGGGCCTGAGGGCCATCCCCTGGGTGTTCTCCTGGTCGCAGTCGCGGGCCATGCTGCCCGGCTGGTACGGCTTCGGCACGGCGGCGGCGGACGCCGGGGTGGCGATGTCGCGGCTGAAGGAGCTCTACGAGGCCTGGCCCTTCTTCCGGACAACGCTGGCCAACATGGAGATGGTGCTGGCCAAGGGCGACATCCACATCGCCCGCCGCTACGCGGGCCTGGTGGAGGACCAGGGGCTGGCCGAGGCGATCTTCGGCCGTATCCACGATGAGTGGGACCGCACCTGCGACGCGGTGCTGGAGATCACCGGCCAGGCCCAGCTCCTGGAGCGCAACCCCGACCTGGCGGCGGTGATCCGCTCGCGGCTGCCCTACATCGACCCGCTCAACCACCTGCAGATCGAGCTGATCCGGCGCCGACGCGCCGGCGACGCCGATGATGCGGTGCGCGAAGGCGTCCATCTGACCATCAACGGCATCGCCGCCGGACTGCGGAACAGCGGGTGAGCGCGCCCGTTCCCGGTCTTCGCGGTTTCGAGAACACGCCGCCGTCCCTCGGCGTTGGCCGGATCGAGGATCCGTCATGAGCAAGCCCCGCACCGTCGCCGTCCTGGTCGGCAGCCTCCGCAAGGAGTCCTTCACCCGCAAGACGGCCAGGGCCCTGGCCAAGCTGGCGCCGGAGGGGCTGACCCTGGAGATCGTCGAGATCGGCGACCTGCCCTTCTACAACGAGGACGTCGAGGCGGATCCCCCGGCGAACTGGACGGCCTTCCGCCGGAAGATGAAGGCCGCCGATGCGGTGCTGTTCGCCACGCCGGAATACAACCGCTCCGTCCCGGGCCTGCTGAAGAACGCCATCGACGTGGGCTCGCGCCCCTACGGCTCCAGCGTGTTCGACGGCAAGCCCGGCGCGGTGGTCAGCGTCTCGCCCGGCGTGATCGGCGGTTTCGGCGCCAACCACGCCCTGCGCCAGTCGCTGGTGTTCCTGAACGTGCCCGTCCTGCAGCAGCCGGAGGCTTACGTCGGCGGCGTGGCGGCCCTGTTCGACGACAGGGGCGAACTGGTGGACGACAGATCCAAAGACTTTCTGCGGAAGTTCATCCACGCCTTCGCGGCCTGGATCGAGCGGCACGTGTGAGATCCGGCCCCGCCCCGAAACCGCCACAAGCCCATACTTTGCTGCGTTGCAGCATAAAAAGGCTCGACGTCGCGGCCTAGCTGGGCGATCTAGGGCCGGAAGGGGATTTGAGGAGCATCGACGATGATCAAGACCGGGCCGCACCTGAAACAGGCCCGCGAAGCGCTTGGCTGGTCCCCGGCCGAGCTGGCGCGGGCGTTGCGCTTGGCGGGCGGGGAATCCCAGGGCGAGAAGCGAGTCCTGGAGATGGAGTCCGGCCGCCGGCAGCTGTCCGGTCCGGTGGCCGTGGCGGTCGAATCGTTCCTACACGGCTTCAAGCCGCTGGGCTTCAAAAACGACGACGTGCTCGCCAGCATCCCGCCGCCGCGCAAGCGGCCGGCGGCGGCGGGCGCAGCGCCGGCGCGGCGCTTCTAGGCCCTGATGCGGCCGGCGGACGTCCGGCCGGCCTCGCGCGCTCACGAAATCGGGGCTTCCTGCGGCCGGGTGGTTGCCTAACCGGCGCCGCCGTGATTGACGGCGCCTGGACTTCGAGGACCCAGCCATGACCGACGCCCCCTCCGAATCCGACTCCGCCGGCGGCTATATGACGCCCGAGCGGATCATGATCCGCGACATGGCCCGCGAGTTCACCCGCGAGGTGGTGCTGCCCGTCGCCAACCGGCTGGACCCGGAGAAGGGCGACATGCCCCGGGAACTCATCGACCAGATGGGCGAACTGGGCTTCTTCGGCATCCTGATCCCCGAGGAGTTCGGCGGCCTGGGCCTGGGCGCGTTCGAATACTGCCTGGTGGCCGAGGAACTCGCCCGCGGCTGGATGAGCGTGGCCAGCATCATCGCCCGCGGCAACTCCTTCTACCGCTCCGTCCCCGGCATGGGCGAGGCGCGCCGGCGCAACATCGAGGCGATGGCCAAGGGGCGGTACCTGGGCGCGGTGGCGCTGTCCGAGCCGGGCGTCGGCTCGGATCTCTCGGGCGTCAGCTGCCGGGCCAGGCGCGACGGCGACGAGTGGGTGATCAGCGGCTCGAAGTACTGGTGCACCTTCGCCGACGGCGCCGACTACATCAGCGTGCTTTGCCGGCTGGACGCGCCGGACGTGCCCAAGGGCCGGGCCGGCGCCTTCTACGTCTCGGTGGAGAAGCCGAAGGGCGAGCTGCCCAAGGGCTGCACGGGCGCGCCGATCCCGAAGATCGGCTACTTCGGCTGGAAGACCTGGGACCTGCACTTCGACAACGTCCGCGCCCCCGTCCAGCTGGCCGAGACCGGCGCCTCGGCCGGCCAGGTGGAGTCCAACGCCTTCGCCCTCGGCCTCGCCCGCGCCCACACCGCCGCCCGCTCCATCGGCTTGGCGCAAGGCGCGCTGGAGGACGCCATGGCCTACGCCAAGGAGCGCGTGCAGTTCGGCCAGCCGATCTCCGACTTCCAGGCGATCCGCTTCAAGCTGGCCAACATGGCCACCGAGGTGCAGGCGGCGCGGCAGCTGATGTACTACGTCTGCACCGAGATCGACGCCGGTCGCGGCGGGCGGGTGGAGACCTCGATGGTCAAGCTGTTCGCCTCGGAGATGTCCGAGCGGGTGACCAGCGAGGCGCTGCAGATCCTGGGCGGCGCCGGTTACACCACCCTGCACCCGGTGGAGCGCTACTGGCGCGACGCGCGGCTGACCAAGATCTTCGAGGGCACTTCGGAGATCCAGCTCAGGATCATCGCCGACGCCCTGCTGGGCAAGCCCACCATCCGCGGGTCGAACTGAGGCGGGCTCCGGCGGTCCGGGCGCTCACCCGCCCAGCCGGGCCTGGAGATCGAGCGCGTCGCCCGCCGCCGAGCCGGCGCCGGTGTTGTCGAGGATGCACCAGCGCTCCGCCGCGGGACTGGCCGCGACCAGGGCGGCCCAGCGGTCCAGGTCGGCGGGGCCATAGGGCGAGAAATAGATCCGCGGCGCGCCGTGCAGGCGCAGGTACAGGAGTTCCGGCCAGCCGCCGGGGCGGGCCGCCGCGGGAACGCGCGCCGGGTCGGCGGCCGCCCGCGCGATGCGGTGGTCCATGAGCATATGCTCGGCCGCGTCCCCCAACCAGCTGGCGTGCCGCGGCTCGCAGGCCGCCGGGCCGGCATAGCCCCGGCGCAGTCCGCGAGCCGCCGCTCGTGCGTCATGGTGCGGCGCAGCTTCACCGCGAAGCGGAAGCCGTCGGGAACGCTGGCCGCCCAGCGCGCATAGGTCTGCGCGCGGTGCGGCCGGTAGAAGCTGGAGTTGATCTCCGCGGCGCGGAAGCGGGCCGCATGGCGCTCGAGCACGCTGGGGGCGCCCGGGAACCGGTCGGCGGCCGGGCGAGGGACCGCCCAGCCCGCGTGCCGACGCAGATCACCTGTGGCCTACTTGCGCTTCTGCTTGCGGGCGGCGTAGCGGGCGTCGCGGGCGGCCTTCTGGGCGGCGCGCAGGGCGAGGTGGCGGGCCTCTTCGGTGATGGCGTCCTCCTCGGCCTTCTTGGCGGCGGCCTCGGCGCCGGCGGCGCGCTTGGTCTCGCGCTCGGCGGCGCGCTCGGCCCGCAGGCGTTCCAGCTCCGCGGCCTTCTCGGCGCGGCGCAGGTCGATCAACGGGTCGGTGACGGCGGGCTTGGGCTTGAATTTCGCCAGCATGGCCTGCTTGGCCGCGGCGGAGGCGGTGCGTCGGTCGTTGAAGTTCAGGGTCTTCGGGTCGCTCATCTCATGTCCGGATTGGTGGCGGGCTTTCGGGGCCGCTAGACCCCGGGACATCTAGCGAATAACCGCGCGTCCTCAAGTCCGGTTGCGCCGGACGAAGTGCTTTATTGTGCGGAAACCGGCGCCCGGTTCCGGTCGGCCCGGACTAACCCCAGCCTTCGACCGGCCCCTTGCGGCGGGCCGCCACGCGCGGCGGCATGTCCTGCGCCCGGGCGGTCGGCGGGCCCGGCTGTTCGGCGGGCGGACCGTAGAGCCAGCCCTGCGCGAAATCGACGCCGGCCCGGCGGACGGCCTCCTCCACCTGCGCCGTCTCCACCATCTCGGCCAGGGTCTTCACCCCCAGCTCGGCGCACATGGTCACTAGGTGGCGGATGAAGGTGCTCTCGCGGCCGCCGTGCTGCAGCTCGCGGATGTAGCGTCCGTCGATCTTCACCACGTCGAGGCTGAGCTGCTGCAGATAGGCTAGCGAGGCCGCCCCGGCTCCGAAGTCGTCGAGGCAGATCTGGCAGCCCTCCGCCCGCAGGGCCTGCAGGTGGCGGTCGGCCAGCGGCAGGTCGTCGATGGCGGCGCTTTCGGTCAGCTCGAAGATCAGCCGGTTGCGGATCTTCGGGTGGGCGGCAATCAGGGCGCGCACCTTCTCGACGAACTGGAAGCTGCCGATGGTGCGTCCGGAGACGTTCACGGCGAGCCTGAGCGCGGGGTCGGCGTCCAGGCGCTGGACCGTGCGCTCGACGATGGCCAGGTCCAGGGGCTCGATCAGGTCGAGCTCCTCGGCCATGCGGATCAGGGGGAAGGGGCTGGAGTTGTCGCCGAAGCGCACCAGCACCTCGTGGTGGTGCAGCGCGCCGCCGGCCTTCAGGTCGACCACCGGCTGGTAGACCAGGCGGAAGTTGCGTTCGGCCACGGCGTCGCTGAGCGCGCCGACGTCCATCAGGGTGCGGCGCATCGAGCGCGAGACCGCCTCGCCCAGGGACAGGGAGGAGACCTCCGAGACGCCGTCGCGGATGAAGCTGTCCAGGGAAAAGCGCAGCGCCCGGATCACCTGGCTGGCGGAGGCTTCGGCCGACAGCGCCACGGTGGCGGCGGCTGGGCGCACCTGGTGCTGCGGATCCAGCGACAGGAGCTGCAGCATGCGCTGGGCCAGCGCCTCGCCCGGTTCCCCCGCCCGCCGGCGCACCAGGGCGTAGCGGTCGGCGCCGAGGTTGGCGGCGGCGCGGCCGCCGTGCGAATGGGCGCGCAGCACGCCCGAGATCCGCTGCTCGGCGTCGCGGGCCGCATCGGGGCTCATGCCCTTGCGCGCCGCGGCGAGGCCGGACATTTCGACCATCGCCAGTTCCAGTTCCACGCCGGTGGCCCTGGCGGTCTCGAACAGGGCGACGGCGGCGGCTTCGAAGGCGGCCTTGTCGTGCAGACGGCCCATGCCGCCTGTCGGCGTCCGCGCCGCCCGGCTGAGGGCGCAGGAGATCGCGCCGCCGTTCTGGGGAAGCTGGCAGGCTGAGAGCGAGACCGCGCGCTTCATCCCATCGCCGGCAGGCGCGAGGCTCACCACCACCGGGCCGCCGCGCAGGCCGCCGCGCAGGCCGTCGAACAGCGCCTGCAGCATGGGCCGGTCGGCCGGATCGACGAAATCGCGCCAGGGCCGGCCCACCAGCTTGGTCTCGGATGAGCCCGACAGCGCCTCGCTGGCGCCGACGGCGAAGGCGATCCGGCCCTCCGCATCGATCTCCACGAGGAGGTCGGCGCTGGCGAACGCGAAGCCCAGAAGGCGATGGGAGCCGAGCGTCAAGGCGCGTTCCTTTGCATGGCGGCTCGCAAATATGACAGCCTCCGCTTAATTGTCGGTTGCCGGTGCGGAAGCGGCTGACTGGAGGTTGGAATGCGCAGGCGGCTCACCGCCCGGGTGCTGCTGTTTGACCCGCTGGACCGCATCCTCCTGATGCGCGGCCGGTTCGAAGGCGCGCCGGACGCGGAGCGGTTCTGGTTCACCGTGGGCGGCGGCGTGGAGCCGGGGGAGAGCCTGATGCAGGCGGCCGCCCGGGAAATCGCCGAGGAGACCGGCCTGGCTGACGTGGTGCTGGGCCCGGTGGTGTGGCTGCGCGAGGCGGTGATGCCGGACATGGACACCCAGAAGCCGCTGCTCTGCCAGGAGAGCTACGTGGTCGCCCGTTCGGCCGGCGGGGCGCCCAGCCGCGGGGGGTAGCGGCCGCTGGAGCAGCGGCTGGTGGACGACATACGCTGGTGGACCCTGGCCGAGATCGCCGCCAGCCGGGAGGCCATCTATCCGGAAGGCCTGGCTGACCTGTTGCCGGAAATCCTCACCGGACGATTTCCAGCGCCGCCCAGGGTGATCGGCGCACCGTCCGGCCGCTCGACCGATCCCTCCGAAGCGCTGGCCCCGTAGCGTTCGCCGCCCGGCCGCTCGCCGATTTGCCGCTGGATCGCCAGGCTTGGTTGAGGGCGTGATCCTATGGACTCACGCGGTCGTTGACGGTGGTGTGACATGCGAAATCAAGCGCTTGGGGCCAGCAGTTGCTGACGTACTATTAGGGCTTTGGTTCGAGGTTAAAGGTCCCGGACCGTTCATCTCCCATTCATGCGCCTTGGAAACCACTTCGTAGCAGAAGGTGGAACAAGTTGTGTCATGTTGATACTATCAGATTCGGTTCCGAATGTCGGTTTAACGACTATGCAAGCTCCAAACGCGCGCATTTCCGCCGCATTTGGCGCTTGAGTACATCGCCTTAAAGATCTATTAGGCATATAGTGAGGTTTGACCCCGCTGGGGTTGTTGGATTTCGCAAGTGGTCGTGCGGGGGCGGCGCTTATTTCCAGGATTGGCGCGTGCGCGAGATCTGCGTGCGCCAAGGGGTTGGAGGTCGGGATGTCGGACCCATTCAGGGATCAGGTGGTTGCGCTCATTCCGCCGTTGCGGGGGTACGCGATCACCCTCACCCGCTCCAGCACGGATGCCGACGATCTGGTGCAGGATGCGCTGGTGCGCGCGTGGCAGTTCCGGGCCGGGTTCCGGGCCGGGACCAACCTGAAGGCCTGGCTGTACAAGATCCTTCGCAACACCTTCTACACCCAGTCGGAGAAGCGCCGGAAAACCGTCGAGGACGTCGACGGACGATTGGCGGCCCAGTTGGTCTGCAATCCGGACCAGGAATGGCGCCTGGTGTACGAGGAGCTTCTGGTGGCGCTGGGCCGCCTGAGCCAGGACACCCGCGACGCCTTGCTGCTGGTGGTGGCGGCTGGCCTGACCTACGAGGCGGCGGCGGACGTGGCGGGGTGCGCCGTCGGCACCATGAAGAGCCGCGTGAACCGCGCCCGCGAGCGATTGGCGCAGCTGATGGATTTTGATCTCGCGGCGGCGCCGCGAGACGCGCATAGCCAACCTGCGCCTCGCACCTTGGACCACGCGGCGTTTGTTTGACGCCTGGCGTCGGCCCGCCCGCCCGCTCGCGCCGCCTGGCGGCCTGGCTTGAAGCGCCAGGGTCAAACCTGTAGCTCTTTCGCCGGATTCAGAAGGGGCGACGATGTTCGGTTTCACTCCAGACCAGCAGGCGATCCGCGAGGCGGTGCAGAAGATCTGCGCGGCCTACGACGACGAGTTCTGGCGCAGGACCGACGAGAGCGGCGATTTCCCGGAGGCCTTCGTGGCCGACATGGCGGCCGGCGGCTGGCTGGGCGTGGCCCTGCCGGAGGACGTGGGCGGCGCGGGCCTGGGACTCACCGAGGCGGCAATCATGATGCAGGCCGTGACCGAGTCCGGCGCCGGCTATTCCGGGGCCTCGGCCATTCACCTGAACATCTTTGGCCCCATGCCGCTCGCCCGCTTCGGCACGAGCGAGCAGCGCCAGCAGCATCTGCCGCGGATCATTTCCGGCGAGGACAAGATGTGCTTCGGGGTCACCGAGCCCAACTCCGGCCTCGACACCGCCAGCCTGGAGACCAAGGCTGAGCGCACCAGCGCCGGATACCGCCTGAACGGCCGCAAGATCTGGACCAGCGGCGCCCAGCGGGCCAACAAGATCCTGATCATCGCCCGCACCACGCCGAAGGACCAGGTGGCCAAGCCGCACCAGGGCCTGTCGCTGTTCTACACCGACCTCGACCGCAGCAAGGTCGAGGTGCGGCGGATCCCCAAGATGGGCCGCAAGGCGGTGGATTCGAACACCGTCTTCATCGACAACCTGGACATTCCCGCCGATGACCTGGTGGGTGAGGAAGGCAAGGGTTTCAGCTACCTGCTGCACGGCCTCAATCCCGAGCGGGTGCTGTTCGCCGCCGAGTCCGTGGGCCTGGGACGCATCGCCCTGGCCAAGGCCGCCCGGTACGCCCGCGAGCGGGTGGTGTTCGGCCGGCCCATCGGCCAGAACCAGGGCATCCAGCACCCGCTGGCCCGCTGCTGGGCGGAGCTGGAGGCGGCCAACCTGATGGCGTTCAACGCCGCGGCCATGTACGACGCTGGCGAGGACTGCGGGGCGCAGGCCAACGCCGCCAAGTACCTGGGCGCCGAGGCGAGCTTCAACGCCTGCGAGACCGCCATCCTCACCCACGGCGGCATGGGCTACGCCAAGGAGTACGATGTCGAGCGCTACTTCCGCGAATCGATGATCGCCCGCATCGCCCCGGTGAGCCGCGAGATGATCTTCAACTTCATCGCCGAGAAGGTTCTGGGCCTGCCGAAGAGCTACTGAGGCGGGCGGCGCTATTCTTCGAGCTTGAGGACGCGTTCCGGACAGGCGTTCACCGCGCGGCGCGCCAGGGACTCCTGGCCCTCGGGCACCGGCCATTCCGGCCGGTCGTTGTAGCCGTCGGAGTTCAGGGTGAAGAGCTCGGGCGCCACCGCCACACAACGCGCGTGGCCCATGCACCTAGCCACATCCACAAGCACTTTCATACGGGCTTCCATACAGTTGCAGTTGTCGGGCGCATTCAGGCGCGTGGCGGTCCGGGGCGCAAGGCGAAACTACATGCGTTCGGTTTTATCCCGCAAGAGCCGCACGCAGTCTCTTAAGCCCGGCCGAACAGCGCCCTCACGTCGGGGGCGGAGACCTTCATGGAGAGGGTGCGGGGCAGGGCCGGCACGATCCTGATCGCGGTGGGGAGCTGGTAGGCCAGCAACCGGTCGCGGGCGAAGGCCATGAGTTCGTCGGGCGTAGGCGTCTCGGCGCCGGCCTTCAGCTCCACCGCGGCGACGGGCGTCTCGCCCAGGCGCGGGTCGGCCAGGCCCACCACGACGGCGTCGGCCACCGCCGGGTGCCGGCGCAGCGCTTCGGCGACCACCTCCGGCACGATCTTGAAACCGCCGCGGTTGATGGCGTCGTCGGCCCGCCCGTGCAGGAACAGGAAGCCGTCCTTGTCCAGGCTGGCCATGTCCGTGGTGCGGATCCAGTGGGGGCCCAGCCGGTCGACCCTGGCCTCCAGCAGGCCCACTTCGCCGGCCGGCAGCGGCTGGAAGCTGTCGCGGTCCACCACCCGCAGCGCCACCTTCGGGCTCGCCCGGCCGACGCTGCCGCGCTTGGCCGCCCCGAGCGCGCGGTAGAGGTCCAGCGTCCAGTTGGCCACCACCCCGCCGAACTCGGTGGCCCCGAACGCGGGGGTCACCGGCACGCCGTACATCGCCTCGAACTGCTCCTGCAGCTCCGGCTCTATCCGCGCCCCGCCCACCGCCAGCACCGTCAGGCTGGAGAGAGCCTCGCGCGGGACCTGGGCCTCCACCACCATCCGCACCGCCGCCGGCGGCAGGGCCGAGCGCACCGGGCGGTAGGTCCTGACCGCCTCGACCCAGCTCTCCACCGTGAACTTCTCCAGCAGCACGATGGGCTGGCCGGCGGCCAGCGCCGGGCAGAGGTAGCTGACCCCCGCCACGTTGCCGATCGGGTGCAGCATCAGGAGCGGCGTCTGGCGCTGCGCCGTGCCGACGTACACCAGGCCTGCGTCCGCCGTGGCCGACTCCACCGTGGCCCAGGAAAGCGGCAGCCGCTTGGGCGCGCCGGTGGTGCCGCTGGAGAGCAGCTCGAAGGCCACTTCCGCCGCCACGCTGCGGTGCGGACCTGCCCCCGCCCGCTCCAGCCCGTCGACGACGCGCACCGGCGTGTCGGGATCGTCCGCCAGGGCGAGGCCCAGCGATCCGGTCTCCGCGGCGGCCGCGCGCAGCTCGGCGGTCCAGTCCTGCGGGTCGGCCAGGATCGCTGCGGCGTTCAGCCTGCGCACGTCGGCGGCCATGCCGACCGGGGTCTGGGCGGTGTAGATCATGCTGGTGGTGCGGCGGGCGGCGATCTGGCCCGCGAAGGCCGCCACCTGCGCCGGGCGGTTGCGGGCCGCCAACCCCACGGGCGCGCCCGCCGCTACGCCCCCGGCCGCCAGCGCCGCCTCCAGCTGGTCGGCGACCTGCTTGACCCACGCCCACGACCGCCAGGTTCCGGCGAACGCCACCGCCGGCGCCTCGCCGCCCGTCTCGAGGGTGGCGCGCACCCGGTCGCTCAATCCCTCGCCCATGGCCGCGCCTTTCTGGTCGCCGCCCGCCGCGGCCGGGCGCAGGCAATCAAAATCGCTTCCGCCCGTCAAACCGGCAGGCGCCTCCCGACCGGGGCGCATTGCCAGTCCGCCGGCGGCGCAGCTAGTTACGGCGTCACAGCCGAAAGGATCGACCGATGAGCGAAGGCACGCCGCTGATCGAGGAGCGCGACGGCAAGGTGGCGATCCTCACGCTCAACAACCCGACCAAGCTCAACGCCCTGTCGCAGGAAATCCGCGACCGCCTGCTGGTGGTGGTGCCCGAGCTGGTGCGCGATCCCGGGGTGGGGGCGATCCTGATCACCGGCGCCGGCCGCGGCTTCTCCTCCGGCGGCGACTTCTCGAAGTCCAGCGCCGCGCGCTCGGCGGTGGCGACCCGGGAGGCCTTCCGCTCCGCCCACATCTGGATCCGCGAGCTGGTGGCCTCCGAAACCATGGTGGTCACCGCCGTCAACGGCCCGGCCGCCGGCGCGGGCTTCGGCCTGGCCATGCTGGGCGACTATGTGATCGCCTCGCAGGCGGCCTTCTTCCGCTCCGGCTTCCCCACCGCCGGGGTCGCGCCCGACTACGGCCTGGGCTGGACCCTGCCCAGGGCGGTGGGGTCCGTGCGCGCCCGCGAGATCCTGATGGGCAACCGCAAGATCGACGCCGCCGAGGCCGGGCGCATCGGCATGGTCACCCGCGTCGTCCCGCCCGAAAGGCTGATGGAGGAGGCGCTGGCCGCCGCCCATGCCCTGGCCGGCGCGCCCTACGCCATGGGCATGGCCAAGCGAATGGTCCGCCGCGCCTTCGAGACCACCCTGGAAGCCTACCTCGACGAGGAGGCCTTCTCCCAGGCCGTCGCCTTCGCCTCCGAGGACTTCATCGAGGGCGCCCTGGCCTTCCAGGAAAAGCGCCCGCCGGCCTTCCGCAAAATCTGACCGCCGTCCCCCGCAACCACTTGGGGGAGAGCTACGGTTTGCGCGCTGCTTGAATTTATACCCTGTCGACGCGCATCCCGTCTTATCCGTCTATATGTAAATCGCCCAGTCGGCGTCTGGAATATTGGCTTTCTATTTCGGGGTATTTATGCCGGATGACGGAAAGCTTCGGAATTCGTTCCGAGGCGCCGGGACCGCGGCGGCGAGACGCCGTCTTGCTGTGAGGAGAGATGCGATGGAGCTGGGTCTACTGTACGAGATCGATGTTCCGCAGCCATGGGCCGGAGAGCATCCCTGGGGCCAGCGCACCGCCGAACGCGCCGCCTATCGCGAGTGCATCGAGCAGATCGTGCTCGCCGACAGGATGGCCTTCGACACCGTCTGGTGCGTGGAGCACCATTTCCGCGAGAACCGCTCCCACATGCCCTGCAACGAGGCGGTGCTGGCGGCGCTTTCGCAGATCACCAAGGACATCAAGCTGGGCTTCGGCGTCACCCTGGCGCCGCACGAGTTCATCCATCCGGCGCGCCTGGCCGAGAAGGTGGCCACGGTCGACCTGCTCTCCCTGGGCCGCGTGCAGTGGGGCGTCGGCCGCTCGACCCCCATGGAGCAGGCCGCCTTCAAGGTCGACCGCGACCGCAGCCGGGAGAAGATGCGGGCTGCGGCGCGCAGCGTCGTCGGCATGTGGGCGACCGACTACTACGAGGAGCACTCGGAGTTCCTCGACTTCCCCCGGCGGATGGTGACGCCCAAGCCCTACCAGTTCCCGCATCCGCCGGTCTGGATGGCCGCCACCAACGCCGGCTCCGCCGAGCAGGCCGGCCGCGACGGCCTGGGCCTGTTGTGCTTCGCGATCATGCAGCCGCTCGACAAGCTGAAGGAGGTGATCGACGTCTACCGCGAGGCCCAGAAGTCCGCCCGGCCGCTGACCGGCGTGCACACCAACAAGGTGGGGGTCTACACCCTGGTGCACTGCACGGAATCCCGCACCAAGTTCGAGCAGAACCGCCTCTGGGACTCCATGTGGTGGTGGTACAAGGGCCTGGCCGAGTTCACCCTCAAGTGGGAGCTGGCCGAGATGGCCAAGGCCGACCAGGATCGCGTCTTCCCGCTGATGGAGAAGCAGGCGAGGGGCGAGTTCGACATCACCCACTTCGACCGCGAGGACATGGTGATCGTCGGCACGCCGGAAGAATGCCTGAAGAAGTTCCTGCATTACGAGGAGGCCGGCGTCGATCAGGTGCTCTGCTACATCAACTTCGGCTACCTGCCGCACGAGGCGGTGCTGAAGTCCATCGAGCTCCTGGGAACCTACGTCATCCCCGAACTGAAGAAGCGCGGCGCCTGCCGCATGGCGGACGGACTGGAGGCGTCGATCCGCAGCGCGGAGGCGCGGGCGGCGGAGTAGGGGACTGCTGAGCTTGATATCCTGACGGCTCCGGGGACATTGCCCCGGAAGGTGGTGGGGGAGCGCCGCTCGCGTCCAGGCCCGCGGCGGTCCTGGCCGGGGCTGAAGCCGGCGACCTCTTCGATCGCGGCGTCGTCCTGTGCGCGGCGATGCTCGCCGCGACCGCCGAGGCCAGCCGTGACACCTCGGTGGACTACGCCAAGATCCGCCGGCAGTTCGGCACGGCCATCGGCGCGTTCCAGGCGGTGAAGCACAAGTGCTCCGACATGGCCGTGCGCTGCGAGGCCGCCACCTCCCTGACGTTCTACGCCGCCCTCAGCGTCCGCGACCGGCTGCAGAGCGCGGCCTTCGACGCCTCGGCGGCGAAGGTCCTCGCCGCCGAGGCGGCGATGGAGCACGCCTCGGTGTGCGTCCAGGTGCATGGCGGCATGGGGGTCACCGCGCAGATGACGCCGCACCTCTATGTGAAGCGCGCGCGCGTGCTCGATCAGCTCTTCCGCTCGCGCCGCTGGCGCCTGGCCCGCGTCCTGGCCTCGCCCACGCCCCGAGGCCGGCGGCGGTCCGGGGGCTGCGTCACGCCGTCGCACCGTTCCTGCGGAAGCGATCCTTAATCCGAGCGTAAGCGGCGACCGGGATGATGTACGCTCGGAGGAAACCGCATGGCTCAGGGCGCACGAGGATCGCGGCGCAGGATGCACGGGGGCGCGGCCGCCGGCCCGTCCCGCGTGCCGGCGGCGCTGCTGCAGGCGGCCATCGACCGGGACCCCGACGCGGTCGCGGTCCTCGACCGCTCGCTGCGTTTCGTCGCCGTCAACGCCGCCTGGAGGTCGGCTACGGGTTTCGGCGAGGAAGCGCTCGGCCTTACGTTGCACGACGTGTTCGGCCTCCCTTCCGAGGCGATGAAAATGGCGCTCGCCCCGGCGCTCGCCGGACGCGAGGTGGTCAAGACCTTCAAGGTCGCCCACGACGGACCGCTTCGCCAGACCACCATCACGCCCTGGCGCGACGAGACCGGGGCGATCGGCGGGGTCATCACCCGGGACCAGGTCGACGACGGCCGGCAGCGGTTCGACGGCCGCGATCGGCGCCTCAGGGTGGCCATGGAGATGGCGAAGCTGTCCGCCTATGAAATCGATTTCCGGACGGGCGCGATCACCTACGAGCCGTCGATGGCGGGTGGGGCCCCGGGCGGCCTGTACTGCTACGACGACGCGGTGGGGTTGCTGCCCGAGGCGCAGCACGCGGCGCAACGCGAGGCCTGGGCCACGCATCTGGCCACCGGCGAACCGATGCTCACGGAATATTCCCGCGTGAGGGCCGGCGGCGGACTGTCCTGGCACAGGAACCTCACCGAAGCTGTCCGCGGCCTCGACGGCGAGGTGGTGGGCATGGTCGGCGTGACCCAGATCATCGACGACCAGAAGAAGGCCGAGTTGGCCCTGGTGGCCGAGAAGGAGGCGGCGCAGGCGGCCCATCGCGCCAAGAGCGAGTTCCTGGCCAACATGAGCCACGAAATCCGCACCCCCCTCACCAGCGTCATCGGTTTCGCCGACCTTCTGCGAAAGCTGGACGGCCTGCCGCCGGACGCCCAGATCTATGTCCGGCGCATCGCCGCCGCCGGTCATTCGCTGCTGTCGGTGATCAACGACATCCTCGACTTCTCCAAGCTGGAGTCCGGCCAGGTCGAGCTCGATCCGCACCCCTTCGATCCCGCCGAGTGCGTCGGGGCCGTGGTCGATCTGCTGGCGGCCCAGGCGGCGGGCAAGGGCATAGCGCTCGCTCTCGACGTGGAGGCCGACCTGCCGGCGTGCCTTGACGCGGACAGCTCGCGGATCCGGCAGGTGCTGGTCAACCTGGTCGGTAATGCGGTCAAGTTCACCGCCGCGGGGCGGGTCGCCGTCGCCGTCCGCTATGACGGCGAAGCGCCCGGCCAGCTCCGGATCGCCGTCACCGACACGGGTCCCGGCGTGGCCGAGGACGTGCGCGATCGCCTGTTCCAGCGCTTCTCCCAGGTCGACGGCTCGGTCAGCCGCCGGCATGGCGGCTCGGGCCTCGGACTGGCGATTTGCAAGAGCCTGGTCGAGCTGATGGGCGGAACCCTGGGGGTCGAGAGCGAGCCGGGCAGGGGCTCGACCTTCTGGTTCGCCGTACCCGCGGCCCCGGCCGCGCCCCCCGTCGAGCCAGAGGCGGCGTCGGAGGGCGACGCGGCTGGGTCCCGCCCGGTCCATATCCTGCTCGTCGACGACGTCTCGGTGAACCGCGAGTTGGTCCGCGCGATGCTGGCGCCGTTCGGCCACAGCTTCGAGGAGGCCGACAACGGCGCCGACGCGGTGAAGGCCGCGATGCGGTCGCGCTTCGACCTGATCTTGATGGACATGCAGATGCCGGGCATGGACGGCGCCGCCGCCACCCGCGCCATCCGCGCCGCCGCCGAGGTCAACCGCGGCACGCCGATCCTGGCGTTCAGCGCCAACGTCCTGGCGGAGCACACCGCCGCCGCCCGGGAGGCGGGCATGGACGACCACATCGGCAAGCCGATCCGGCCTGCCGAGCTGCTCGCCAAGGTGGCGATGTGGACGTCGCCCGCCGGCGCGCCTCAGGGCGGCGTGGAGGCCGGATCGCGCGCCCGACGCGCTCCGAACCCTTGAACGCGCGCCCCTTCGGGCCGGACGCCGCGCCCTCGCGGAGCGCTTCCGACCCCCCGGGCCTTGCCCCTTCGCAGTCGCTCCCCACCTAACCATCGGATGCCGCAGGCCACGCGCGGTGCGAAGCGCCCGTCGCATCGAGGAAGATGACCGATGGCGTCGATCCAGGACTATGCTGACCTGCTTCAGGAGAAGAAGGCGTTCGCGCATCTGGCGACGACAATGCCGGACGGCGCGCCCCAGGTGACGCCCGTGTGGGTCGACTATCGCGACGGCCGGGTTCTGGTGAACACGGCGAAGGGCCGGGTCAAGGCCCGCAACATGCAGTTGGGCTCGCCGGTCGCCCTGTCGATCACCGATCCGGACAACCCGTATCGCTACGTGCAGGTGCGAGGCGTGGTGTCCCGTGTCCATGACGAGGGCGCCGACGCGCATATCGACTCCCTGGCCAGGAAATACCTGGGCGCGGACAAATACCCCTACCATCAGCCGGGGGAGCAGCGGGTCATCTACGAGATCGAGCCGCGAGCGGTCCAGGGAACGTCGTAAGCCGCCTCGATCCGGGGTTCCGTCGACCCCAAAGCCGACATCGTCCGCCACGTGCGACCGGCGCCGCCGCCGCGCGTCAAGCCCGATCTTCGACCAACACCAAATGAACACAGGTATTAAGGATACAAATGTTCTCCCGTGAGTTGTACATCGGGAGGGCTAAACATTATGTTGAATTCCGGGGTTCTATTTATCGATGACAATTTCATCTGCAACACGGAAACTTGCTATTTTCTGCGAGAGAGCGGCTTAAATACCGTATCTGTTTACTGCGCATCTGCCGCGTTCGAAGTCATCAACAGGCACGAGAGACTTTCTGCGCTGGTGACCGACATCGATCTCGGTCCGGGGGTGGACGGCTTTGATGTCGCTCGCCACGCGCGCGCCGGCTACCCCGACCTGTCCGTGGTCTACATCCAGCGCCGCATGGCGGCGTCAGGCCACCGAAAGTGTCGCAGCCTCCCAATTCATCAGCAAGCCATTCCATCCCCGCCAGATCGTGGAGGCGCTGGATCGCGCAACGCGTCTTGAAGTGGCGTAAGGCGTTTTGGAATTTCTGTTTGCTTGCGGGCCTGGCGGGTTTTGGATGCGCCGCCTGCATCGCATTCGGCGCGCGGCTGTAGCCCGCCCGCTCATCCGGCCGGTTTGCCGCCTGCGCCTACTCGGCCGCATGCAGGAAGGATGTAGCCGCACGCGCCCAAAGATATGCGCGGTAGGCTTCGAAGCACTGCTCCCCACAGAGCAGACGCATCAGCGCGCCCTCGGCGAGGAACCGGGCGCACTCCGGCCGTTCCACCACCAGCGGCATGAGCGCCTCGGCGTTCCAGGCGCGGGAATGCTCCACGTCCAGGTTGGCGTGCAGCTTGAAATACTTGCGCTGCTCGGCCGGAACGCCGAGCCGTTCGAGGCCCGCGGCCACGGCCGCCACACGCGTGGGGGCCGTCAGCTCAACCACGCCCAGCGCGCCCACCGAGTGGTAGGCGTAGCGGCGTTGGGTCGCAAAGGCGGTCATGGTGTTGGCGAGCGCGAGTGAGGGCCATTGCGTGGCGCCGATGGACGGTTGCAGGCCCAGGCCGTTGACGGTGCGCTCCAGCATGGGCCCATGCATGCCCGCCTCGGCGCCCCGGCCCATCTCGTCCCAGTAGTTGCGCGCCAGCTCGAGCTTGGCTTGCGTCGGCAGCTTGACCTGGGTCATCGCCACCAGGTCGTCGAAACCCGCCTCGCCGGCGGCTTCCTGCGTCAGGAACCAGCGCATGCCATCCAACCCGGCGCTGGTCTCCAGCCAGGCGAACAGCGGGTCCCACTGGCCGGGGCCGGAATACTTCAGGTCCTCGAACCATGTGATGAACGCTGCAGCCTCGGTAGGAATCTTCTTCACCAGCGGAGCGACCTGAAGGCGAAACGCCTCGATGAAGGCCGCCTCCAACCTGATCATGCCGGCGTTCTCCGCCAGCTCGGACGCCCAGTCCTCGGCCGGCGGATTCACCGCCAGGCGGCGGCGGTTCCAGCGCGCCAAGCGCCGGTGCAGCGCTTCCGCGTCAGGGCATATGGAGCTGAATTCCCCAATCTCGGAGAGATCTGGATAATTGATACGCACGCAAACGACCTCCAACGGGAGTCACAGCGTGCGGGCCGGGGCAGGGTTCCCAGCGTAAAGCTGCACTTGCCGCAGGGCATGGAGGCGGCCGCCTTGGTGGTCGCCGGCGGGACGACTTCCCTGGCGCTTCGCCAACTGGTGAGCGCGAAGACCGCAGGCAAGCTGGAAATACCGGCGTGACAGGCAACGCTTGGCTTGGCTTCGCGTTCGCCAGACCGGCCTCCCCGCAGCACGGAAGCCATTCAGGGATATGAACTTGCGTTTTCTCGGCGTGGGCGAAACCGGCGACCTGGGCGACCTCTACCTGAGCCTTCTCAGGGAAGGCCACGACGTGCGGGTCGCCGTGAGCGAGCCGGCCGCGCAAGGGACCCTCGCAGGTCTCTGCCCGACCGTGGAGGACTGGCGGTCCGAACTCGAATGGGTGCGCCAAGCCGGCGCCGACGGCGTCATCCTGTTCGAGGCGGTGAGCGAGGGCCTCGGCGCCCTGCAGGATCAGTTGCGGCGCCAGGGCTTCAACGTCATCGGCGGGAGCGCGTACGGCGATCGTCTGGAGAACGACCGGCTGTACGGCCAGCAGGTGCTCGCCGAACTGGGCTTCCCGCAGGGCCATGTCTGGAGGTTCAAGCAGGCCGACGCCGCGGAGGCGTTCATCGCCGGGCGCCCTGGCCGCTATGTTCTGAAATACGACGGCGCGAAACATTCGTCCGGCGACAACTATGTCGGCCAGGACGCAGACGGCCGCGACGTCGCGGCCATGCTGCGATCGAGGCGCGCGCAGGGCGCGCCGGCGGACACCTTCATCCTGATGGAGTTCATCGACGGCGTCGAAATGGGCGTCGGCGCCTACTTCGACGGGGCGCGGTTCCTCAGGCCTGCGTGCCTCGACTGGGAGCACAAGCGCTTTTTCGCCGGCGATCTCGGAGAGCTGACCGGCGAGATGGGGACGGTGGTCACCTATGAGCGCACGCAGCGCTTCTTCGAGCTGACGCTCGCCAGGATGGAAAGCCGCCTGCGCGAGCACGGTCACGTCGGCTACGTGAACCTCAATACGATCGTCAACGAGGATGGAATCTGGCCCATCGAGTTCACCAGCCGCTTCGGGTATCCGGGCTTTGCGATCCTCGCGCCGTTGCAGGACCCCGGCTGGGGCGACCTCCTCCGGACGATGGTCGAGGGCGGTGCGTCGAGCCTTCCTGTGCGCCCGGGTTTCTGCGTCGGGGTGGTGCTGACGACGCCCCCGTTCCCCTACACGCGGAAGCAGGTCATGGAGCCGGTGGGCCTCCCGGTGCTGATCGAGCCTCAGGTCGACCCCCGCCATATCCACTTCGGGGAGGTCGGGCTCGACGCGTCAGGTCAGCTGGTGACCAGCGGGATCTATGGCTGGACGCTTGTCGTCACCGGTGAAGGAATGACGATCGCGGCCGCCCAGGCGGAAGCCTATGGCCACGCCAGGCGTGTTCTCATTCCCAACGCCCGTTACCGCCTCGACATCGGCGATCGCCTGATCGCCGGCGACTATGCGCGGGTGGAGCGCCTGGGGCTTCTCGACAGCGCGCAAGCTTAGGGATCCGCCAGCCATGATGATGGTCGAGACCGTGCTTCGCCCCAGCCTGATCCACGGGCTTGGCGTATTCCTGGCGGAGCCGGCGGCGCGTGGCCAGCTGATCTGGCGCTTCGACTCACGGGTTGATCGCGTCTACACGCCGCACGAGGTCGAGAGCCTTCCCGCTCACGTGCAACGCTACCTGCGGACCTACTCCACCTGGCACGCGCAAAGCGGGCTCTATGTGCTCTGCGGCGACAACGGACGGTACTTCAACCATTCGGAGACGCCGTCGACCGTCTCCAACGCCATCTCCTTCGGCGAAGACCACGCGGCGCGCGATCTGGCCGTCGGGGAGGAACTGACCTCGGACTACACGACTATCTGCGATGACGTGCGGGTCAACGGAAACGGGTTCTGATGGACGTCTCGGTCGCCTTGGACTTGGGACGGCTGGACGAGCGCGCTTCGAACGTCCTCGGCCGTCTGCTCGAAATCCTGAAAGCCCGGCGTTACGCCTTCATCACGCCGACGCCTGAGACCCATGCCCGGGTGCTCGCCAGGCCGGAACGCCACCGCGCGGGCGACGTACATGACGTGCTGGGCTGGAATCTTCCGTTCGGACCTGAGCTGCTCGATTCGGAGCTGTTGACGCTGCTGCGCGAGGCCGGCGTCCTGGTCGAAGCGACGGACGGCCTGCGCTGCACGGTGCGTGTCGCGTCTCTCGGCGACGAGCTTTATCTGCATTCCGGCTTTCCGCCCCAGGTGGAGTCGGTGTTCTTCGGCCCCGACACCTATCGCTTCGCGAGATTTCTCTGCGACAAGCTCGACGCCGACCGGAGCATCGCCGTGCTTGTCGATCTGGGTACGGGCGCCGGCGCCGGAGCGGTTGTGGCCGCGCAGCGGGTCTCGCCGGCGCAGGTCATCCTGACCGACGTCAATCCGCGGTCACTGGCGGTCGCGAGGATCAACCTGGCCTGTGCTGGGGTTCGGGCCGATTTCCGGTGTGGCCACGTGCTGGAGCCGGTGACGGAACCGGCGGACCTGATCATCGCCAATCCGCCTTTTATCGCCGGCGACAACGGAAGGATCTATTCCGACGGCGGGGACCTGGATGGCGCGCGCGCTTCGCTCGACTGGGCGACGGCGGGGTCCGCGCAACTGACGTCCGGCGGGCGCATGCTGCTTTACACCGGCGTTGGGATCATCGCCGGCGTCGATCCTTTGTTGAACGCGCTGCGGGAACGCCTCGACGCAGGCCGGTTTGAGCTGAGCTACGAGGAAATCGATCCGGACATCTTCGGCGAGAGTCTCGACCTGGAGGCCTATCGCGACGTCGACCGGATTGCCGCGGTCGGCGCGGTCATCACCCGGCGGACATCTTGAAGCGCGCCGACGCCATCGTCATCGGCGCCGGGCCCGCGGGCCTGATCGCGGCCACATATCTCGCCCGCTTCCGCCGCTCGGTCGTCGTGTTGGACGGCGGACCGTCGAAGGACGTGAGGACCTACGTCACTGCCCGGAACGTGGCTCCTGTGAGACAAGGCCGGCCTATCGCGGTGGGACGAGCCGCAAACGGCGACAACACTGTCATCGCTCGGTGTAGCGAATGCTGAGAGGACAGCACCTGCGCCCGCGTGGAGGTGTCGCATGCTTGGACGTTGGAGCAACCATCCACAGGCTCCAGCGTATAGGTTTAGCTGCGCGTCCAGACCACCGTGGCCCTGCAGCCCCTCGCGAGAGGGCGCCCCGGCCGTACGCCTACGGCTGGGGCTGTGGGGGCTGTAGCCCGAGCCGGAAGGGCTACCGCGCAGGCTCAAGGCCGAACCGAACGCGCCGGGCCTGGCCACCCCTCCGCGCGCCGCATCAGTGTCCCTGGTGCTTCATGCGGCTGACGGAGTCGTGGTCCGCCCTGAGCGACGGATAGGCCTCCTGGAGCAATGACCGCGCCTTGAGCGGAAGAGCCTCACAGCGTCTCGGAGCTGGTGGGCCCCTCGGAGACTTCCGTCGAGGACGCGATTCGTGTCGCCATCGCACGAGTTGCCGGGACAAAGCGTAATGTCCGCTGGTTCGAAGTTCCGGGGCCCCGCGGGCAGGTGGAAGACGGCCGGGTCGCCCACTTCCAGGTGACCCTGAAGGTGGGCTTCACCCTCGACGAAAAGTAGATTCACTTCAGCAGGCGCGCCACGTCGGCGTCAAAGCCGCCCGGCGGGGGGGCGCGGTCCAGGCGCGCGGGCCGCCGCCACCGGCGACGGCCCATCTGACCTAATGCGTTTTTGCGGCGGCGTCCGCAGCGGCGTCGGCCTTGCGCGCGGCGACGCCCGCTGCGGCGGCGGTGCTGTTCGCCGCTTTGTCCGCCGCCGCGGCGGTGTCGGCCGCAGCGTTGTTCACGGCGGAGCCGGCGTCGGCCGCAGCGGCCTTGGTGTTTGCGGAAGCGTCGGCTGCCGCCGATGCGGCCGCATCGCCGGCGTTGTCCGCTGCTGCTGTGGCGTGGTCGCCGGCCGCCGCGGCTTCATTCTCGGTCTTCTTGGAGCAGGCGACGAGAGCCAGCGCCGCAACCGCTGCGGTGGCCAAGATCGAAAGGCGCATTTGGGATCCTCCATTGAAGGGCCGCAAACCTTCATCAATCGCCGGCCAGGGTCCAGACCTATTGGCGCGTCATCCCAGATAATGTCTCGCAGCAGGAAAGGCCGGGCCGTCGTGGTCCCCCAGACTGTTTGCCGCTTCACTGGCGGGGGAGGCCCGGTGTGAACCCGACATGAACTGGCCTGCGTAGTCTTCATTCAGGGCGGCGGGCTCACTTGTACTTCAGCCTCTCCGTTCGCTGAAAGCACCGGTGCGACCGCCATGCCCTTCCAAGCTTCCCCCGGCGTCACGACGGGTTTATGCGCCGAACACGGCTGGAGCCTAGTTGTCGTCTGCTGTCGTTGCGACGATGAGATCGTCTGGCCCAGTGATTTGTTGGCCCGCATGATGCCCCGCCTCGCCGTGCAGGACATCGCAGCCAGGCTGACGTGCGGGCGTTGCGGCGGCCCTGACGGCCGGATCTATCATCGGGCCGATTTGCCCGCCGCCGCCACGCGCCGGTTCGATGACAGCTCAGCCAAACAGACCGGCGTCGCGTGAGCCAGCCCCGACAGCAGTCAGCGAGACATGTCCATCTCGGCGAAGGAAAGAGAATAGCCTTCGGGGGGAGGCGAAGTTTCCGCCCTGGCCGAGTTGGATGTCGTAGAGGCGTCGTCATTGACGATGAGGCCCGACGCGACGACCGTGGAAATGACCGCGCCGGACGGGTTCGACAGGGTGAACGTGAAGCCATCGTCGGACTCGTGGATCGTGTCTCCCGCCACCGGCAGCCAGATCTGTTTCGTGGTCTCGCCTCCGCCGGGTGGTCGCCGGCTCCGGTGACCGCGAAATGGGCGGTCGTGGGCCCGGACGTGTCGCTGCTGCGGGTGACCGTGTAGACGAAATAGCCGGCGCCGCTGTCGCCTTCGGGTCGGTTCGGGAAGCTGCCTTGCAACGATCGCCGGACGCCGCGTCGCCGCGCGATCACGCCGGCTCGGCGTCGGTCCGCCTGGCCGCGATCCTGGTTTCAATGAAGTCCCAAAGGGCGGCCATTTCCCTTGCGGCTGCGCGGTCCGACATTTCTTCCGCCGAGCGCCCCCTCTCCAGCGCGGTCTGGTAGACCGACCTCGAACGCAGGATGACGGGCGCCACGGGAGCCTGCATGTAGTCGAGCGCCCGCAACGCCCGCTTGACCAGCGGCGCCTCGACGCTTTCCCGCGCGACCGGGGCCTGGTTCACCACCACGGTCGACGGCTTGCCCAGCCGGCGCACGATGGAGAAGGTGCGGGCCAGACCCGCGATATCGAGCAGCGTGGGACGCACGACCATCACGGCGAGGTCGGCGAGGACGATGGCTTCGCTGACGTTCTCGACGGCGCCGGCCGGCGTGTCGATGATCAACAGGTCCTTTCGCACGCCGACCGCCGCGAACTGGGCCGCCAGCAGCGTGGACCCCGACGACGTCACGCACGCGGGACCGGGCTCGTCGCGCGCGCCCAGGACATCCCGGGCGGAGTGCTGCGGGTCGATGTCGACCAGAAGGGTGTCTAGGCCGCGCAGGTGCGCCGCCAGCGCAAGGTGGGTCGCCAGCGTGGTCTTCCCGGAGCCCCCCTTCAGGGCGATGACCGCCACCGTCCGCAAGATCACCTCGCCACCGACTCCGCCGAAGCTGTTCTGGCCCTCAATTTTGTCGCGTGCGCGGCGGGACGAGATCCCGCTCGACGGCATCTCCGCGGCGCCCGGGGCGCGGCTGGAAGACACTCTTCGCCAACTCCAGCCCGATTGTTGTAACCTCGCCCACGGACGCTCCTTCGTAGTGGTGTTTCGCTTCGGCGTCCGCAGGCGTTGGTGGCCAGGATTGAGAGCCACCCTTGATGGGTGAAACGAATCTGCGACCCGTTGATAGCGCCCAAAGTGCGGCTCCTCCTGCCGGCGCCACATCTCCCGGCAAGCGGCAAAAAGAACATCTTGCGAACAGAGAACAAATCCAGTACGCATGAATCCGGCCCTGCTGGCCGATGCGAAGTCGCGGGGCAGGGCGGCGGAATCGTGGGATAGAGGACGTTTGGGATGGCTCAGTCGACATTGAAACTCGTGGCGAAAGAAGACGGCGACAAGCAGCGGGCGCTGGAAGCGGCGCTGGCGCAGATTGATCGGGCCTTCGGCAAGGGCTCGGTGATGAAGCTGGGTGAGAAGGGCAGGATCGTCGAGATCGAGTCCATCTCCACCGGCTCCCTCGGCCTCGACCTGGCGCTGGGCATCGGTGGCCTGCCCAAGGGGCGGGTGGTGGAGATCTACGGTCCGGAAAGTTCCGGCAAGACCACGCTCGCCCTGCACGTGGTGGCCGAGATCCAGAAGGCCGGCGGCACCGCCGCCTTCGTCGACGCCGAGCATGCGCTGGATCCCTCCTACGCCCACAAGCTGAGAGTGAACCTCGACGACCTGCTGGTCTCGCAGCCGGACACCGGCGAGCAGGCCCTGGAGATCACCGACACCCTGGTCCGCTCGGGCGCCGTCGACATCATCGTCATCGACTCGGTGGCGGCCCTGACGCCGCGGGCGGAAATCGAAGGCGAGATGGGCGACAGCCTGCCGGGCCTGCAGGCTCGCCTGATGAGCCAGGCGCTGCGCAAGCTGACCGCCTCGATCTCCAAGACCCACACCCTGGTGATCTTCATCAACCAGATCCGCATGAAGATCGGCGTGATGTACGGCTCGCCCGAGACGACGACGGGCGGCAACGCGCTGAAGTTCTACGCCTCGGTGCGCCTCGACATCCGCCGCACCGGCTCGGTGAAGCGGGCCGACGAGATCATCGGCAACAACGTCCGCGTGAAGGTGGTCAAGAACAAGGTCGCCCCGCCGTTCCGCGAGGTCGAGTTCGACATCATGTACGGCGAGGGCATCTCCAAGCTGGGCGAGATCATCGACCTGGGCGTCAAGGCCGGGGTCATCGAGAAGTCCGGCTCCTGGTTCTCCTACTCCAGCCAGCGCATCGGTCAGGGCCGCGACAATGTCCGCGAGTTCCTGAAGGCCAATCCCGACATCGCCGCCGATATCGAAAAGGCGGTCCGTGGCGCCAAGGCGGTGATCGAGGAAGAGCTGCTGGTCGGCGGCCCCGAAGCCGAAGACGAATAGGCCGCAGGACGAATAGGTTCCTCTGACAGGCGTCCAAAGCGCCGGGCGGGCCACCCCGCCAGCCGGCCTGCCTGAG
>NZ_DASXYF010000114.1:0-26916 GCF_036502675.1 Phenylobacterium sp. | reverse complement strand
CTCGACGCCATCAAGGGCTACGCCTTCCACGACGACGCCCAGGTGGCCCGCCTGCTGGTGCAGCGCCGCGAGGGCGCGCGCGAGCGGATCGTGGTCGCGGTGAGCCGCCTGGGCGACGGCGGGCCGGCGTGGCGGCGCTAGGGGGTCCATCGGCCCGGGCGCCAGGCCTCGGACACGAAACGGCCGCGCCCGAGGGGTCGGGCGCGGCCGTTGTGTCGCGGAACGGGGACTATCCGGTCAGCGGTATTGCTGCAGTCTCGTGGTGCGCAGGCCGGCCAGGCCGTGGCGGTCGATCGACCGCTGCCAGGCCAGGAACTCCTCCGCCGTCAGCCGATAGCGCTCCAGCGCCTCGTCCAGGGTGAGCAGGCCGCCGCGGACGGCGGCCACCACCTCGGCCTTGCGCCGGATCACCCAGCGCCCGGTGTCCGGGGGCGGCAGGTCGCCGATCGTCAACGGCGCGCCGGTGGGCCCGATGACATAGGGCTCACCGCGGCTGTTCCTGCGCGTCTGCTGTTGCTGTTGCAGCATGGCTTTACGCCTTTCCGACCATCACTCTCAGGCAGGACCATACGCTGCAGGCCATAACAGCCGCTTAATTGCGATAGTAAAAAAATACCTAACCATGCTCCCCTCGTGTACGAATTTGATACAGCCGAATATTTTATAGGACGTTAAACAAGGTTAACCTTGAGTGTTACCTGATAATGTTGATTAGTTCGTCCAACATCTGATCTGCGGTGGTGATGATCTTGGATGATGCCGAATAGGCCTTCTGGGTTGTGATCAGGCCGGTAAATTCCGACGACAGGTCGACGGTGGAGGCCTCCAGGCTGGAGGGCGAGATCTTCCCCGCGCCGCCGTCGCCCGGGACCTTCAGCACGTACTGCCCGCTTGAGTTGGTGGGGCGGTAGGCGTTGCCGCTGACCGTGCCCAGTCCGTCGGGATTGGCGAAGGTCGCCAAGCCCAGCTGGGCGATCTGGCGCACCTGGCTGTTGTCGTAGAGGACCGAGACGATGCCCGTTTCATCGACCTGCACACCCACCACGTTGCCCACCTGGGCGCCGTTGGAGGAGACGGCCGTCACCGTCGAGGCCGACGCGTATTGGGTCAGCTGCGAGAGGTCGAGCTTGATGTCGGAGGCGGCGATGCCGGCGGACGCCGACCAGGCCGGCGCGGTCCCGCCGGAGGCGGCCAGCTTGATCTCGGGCGGCGAAGGCGCGGCCGGGGGCGTGGTGGCCGGGCCGAACAGGGTGGACTTGCTCAGGTCGATGGAGCCGTCCTGCTTGAAGTACACCTTGCCCTGCATGAGTTCGCCGTTGGCCTGGGTCACGTCGCTGGCGGGCACCACATAGACTTCGGCGTTCCACTCATTGGCGGGAACTACCGCCGGCGGGCCGCCGGTGGCGGCCGGCTTCGAAAAGGCCATGACGATCTTGCGCGTGCCGCCCTGCGAATCGATCGCGCCCAGCTCGATGGTGAAGTCGGGCTTGGTGCCGGTCGCCACGCCGTTGGCGTAGGCTGACATATGGGTGTTGGCGGTGCCCGGGAGGTAGCTGGCGGCGCCGGTGGACGGCAGCTGGTCGGCGTTCAGGTTGGCGCTGATCGCCGCATCGGTGGTCGAGGCCACCACCGCGCCCTGGTTCTTGACGTTGATCGCCGTCATCGTGCCGACGTCCGACGGACTGGTGGTGAAGGTTCCGGCGGCGTTCGGAGGTCCCCAGCCCAGCAGGTAGAGGCCTGCGGCGTTTTTCATGTAGCCGTCGGCGTCGACGCTGAACGAGCCCGCCCGGGTGAACATCCGGCTGTCCGCCGCGGTAAGGCCCGCGCCCTTGCCGCCCACCACGAAGAACCCGTCGCCGGAGATGGCCAGGTCGGTGGAGGAGGTGGCGCTCTGGATCAGGCCCTGCTGGCCGACGTATTGCCGCGCCACGCCCTGCACGCCGCCGGCGCTGTAGCGCCCGGTGAGCGCCTGCGACGTCACCACGTTGGCGAAGCTCACTTGATTGCGCTTGTAGCCGACGGTGTTGACGTTGGCGATGTTGTCGGAAATCGCCGCGAGCGCGGAGGAATTCGCCACCAGACCCGAAACACCGGCGAGCATTGCACTGTTGATGCTCATGGGATGTTGCCTTTTGTTTTCTCTTTAAAGGGCGCGTTCTGCGTGGAGGCCGCCGTCAGGCGGCCGCGGCGGCCCGCGTTTGGCCGTCCGAAGTGTTGTCAGCGGCGGCGGGCGCCATGCTGATGGTGTTGATGGTCTCCCACGGGACCTTGCCGCCGTTGATGGTCAGCATGGTCTTGCCGTCGACCTGTTCGACCGCGGTCACCAGCCCTTCGACGAAGACCGAGCCGCCGATCGCCTGGCCGGAGGCGTCGGTGGCTGCGATCCTGAGGGTATAGGTTCCGTCCGGCAGCTTTTGGCCGGAGGCGTCCTTGCCGTTCCAGCTGTAGGCGGCGTCGCCGGCCTTTGCGTTGGTCACGGCCTCGGCGTGGACTATCCGGCCCTTCGAATCGAGCACCTCGATGTTCACGTTGGCCGCGTCGGAATCGAGATTGTAGATCCAGTCGGCCTTGCCGTTCTTCAGAGCCGTGTCGGTGGTGGCCGCGCTGACATCCTTGCCGATCAGGCCGACGGCGGTCTGGACGCCGGAGCCGGTGTTGCTCACCAGCTTCTGCAGCAGGTCATTGGAGAGCAGCTGCTGCTCCACCCCGGTCATCTGCACGATCTGCTGGGTGAACTGGTTGGCGTCCATCGGCGCCAGCGGGTCCTGGTTCTTGAGCTGCGTGGTCAGCAGCGTCAGGAAGGTGTCGAAGTTGTCCGCCAGGCGCGTCTTGCCGGCGGCGGTTGCATCGGTGGATGTGGCTGCGGCTGCGGCGGCCGTCGCGTCGATAGCCATGCTGCTGGTCCTCAGATCTTGATATCGACGCCGGCGAGCAGCCGGCGGCGAAGGTTGAGCCCGCCCGAGGGTCCAGTGTCCGCTTCCGCGGAGGCGTCGAGGGCGGCCTGGAAGGCCCGGCCGCGCCAAGCGGAGCCGGCGTTGTCGTTCTGGTCGCGCGGGGCGCCGCGGCCGGACTGGCCGGGATCGCCCGCCACGTCGAAGGAAAGGCCGCCGGAAACGTCGAACCCCGCCTGCTCGAGCGCCCGGGCGAGCTCTCCGGAGCGGCTCCTCAGCTCCTGCGCGGCCTGGGGATTGTCGAAGGCCATGGCCGCGCTCATCCGGCCGTGCGCGCCGATCTCCAGGCGCACGTCCACCCGGCCGAGACCTGCAGGGTCGAGCTCGACGTCGAAGCGGGTGGAGCGGCCGTCCAGCTTCTTGAGGATCTGGGCGGCGAGGTTGGCCACGGTCTCCGGCGCGCCGCGCAGGGCGACGGCGGGCGCCGCCATTGCGGGGGCGGAGGTCAAGGGCGCGGCCGGAGCCTGGCCGGGCGGCTGCGAGCGTGGTTGCGAGCCGTCGCCGGCGGCGGATTGCGGGTCTGCCGCTTCAGGCGTGTCGCCCGTACCGGCCCGGGCCGCGACTGCGGCCGCGGCGAAGCCCGTCGCGGTCGAGGGTCCGGTCCCGGCCTGCACCGCGTGAGCGAGGCCAGGCGGGGCGGTCTTCGACGTCGTGTCGAGGCCCGGATTGACGAACAGGCCGGCGTTGCGGCGTGGGCCGTCGTTGCGCCCGCCGCGGGCGTCGGCCTTGAGGGCCGGGGCGTTCGGGTCGAGGGTCGGAGGCGTTTGGGCGGCAAGCGTCGCCTGCGAAGAACTGAGAGGAGTCGGCGCAATGGGCGCCGGCGGCTCGGGGACCTGGGCGGTGGAAGCCGGAGGCGGCTGCAGGGCGGCGAGGTCGACCGCCTCCGGCGCCGCAGGAGCCGTAGCCTGCGTTGGCGGAGGGAGGGTTGCGCCCGTGGCGTCCGGGGCCGTTCCGGCGATCTTGCCCAGGCCCATGAAGGAAAGGTCGAGCTTTGCGCCCGCCGCGGCAGGCAGCCCTGAGACCCCGTCGGCGCCGACGGGCGGCGCCGACGCATCGGCGGTGATCTGGGGGGGCTGGCCCGGCGTCGCCGGCGGCGGGATGGCGACCAGAAAGGCGGCCATCAGGGATTGCGCCTGGGCGGAGGCGGAGGCGGATTGGGGATCGGCGGCGGCCTGGTCGCTGTCGTCGGACGTCGTCGCGTCGGCGGCCAGCGGGTCCTTGGCGCCGGCGGCGAACAGCCCCGCGCCTTGCGCGTCCACAGGCCCGAACAGCGTGGCCAGCATGGCTTCGAAGGCGGACGCGGGGCCCACGGACGCGCCGGCGCTCATGGGGCTCATGGCGACGGCGGCGTTGCTGGCGGCGGGCGGGACTGACGCGATCATACGAAAGGATGCTCGGGAAGGCGGTGGCAGGCGCCTGCTGCGCCGCGTGACTTCGGCTCCTCTTGCAGCAACCTTTGCGCCAGCCGCGTGAAATTCCGCTAACTGTCGAAATAAAAAAGGGAATGCGGCCTCCGCCTCGTGATCGCGCCAGCTCGTCCGCGGCGGAATTTGCCGGGTTGGAGGCCAGTGATGGGTCGTCCCTGCCGCGTCGGACCGGTTGAGTCGCCGGCCTCTGCGCGCAACTGGCGCCGGTCTTGCGCCTATTTCAGCGGGGGTTTCGACTCCTCAGGAGATCTGCGTTGAAAATGCTGCGTTTTTTCTGGCGCCTCGCGCGCGTGTTCACCACGACACCGGCAGAATGCGCCGGGTGGTGCGTCACGCCTTGCCGGGTTGGGAGCTAGCCGATGTCGCTTTCCATCGCGATGAACACCGCCGCGTCGGGCCTGCTCGCCGCCCAGACGGGTCTGCGGACCGTCTCGGACAACATCGCCAACGTCAACACCCCCGGCTATGTGCGCAAGACGCTCGACCAATCGCAGCTGGCGGTCAGCGGCGTCGGCATGGGCGTCAAGATCGATGGCGTGAAGCGGGTCACCGACCAGTACCTGCAACTCGCCAGCCTGACCGCCGCTTCCGACTCCAGCCGCTGGAACGTGGTCTCCCAGTATCTGGACAACGCCCAGAGCCTGTTCGGCGACCCCTCGAGCGACAGCTCCTTCTTCAACCGCCTGGACACTGTCTGGTCCGGTTTCGCCGCCGCGGCGGACGACCCGTCCTCCAGCCTCGCGCGCACGCAGGCGATCTTCAACACCCAGGATTTCTTCGACGAGGCCACGCGGATCAACGGCCAGGTCAAGGACCTGGGCAGCAACCTCGACACCAAGGTGATGGCCGACGTCAGCCAGGCCAATGACCTGCTGGACCAGATCAACAAGCTGAACGCCGACATCAGCCGCGCGACCCTCACCAGCGCCGACGCCTCGGGCTCGCAGAACATCCAGAGCGGGCTGATCGACGAGCTGTCGAATCTGATGAACGTGCGGGTGACCAACCGCAACGACGGCGGGGTGACGATCCGCTCTGCGGAAGGAATCATGCTGGCCGGCGACGGCGCGGCCAAGCTGACCTACAACCGCACCGACTCCACGAAGGGCTACATCTCGGCGATTCCGGCCGACGGCGTGGGCGCGGCCCAGCCGATCCAGGTCACCACCGGCGAGATCCGCGGGCTCCTGGAC
Organism: Phenylobacterium sp.; assembly: GCF_036502675.1. Classification (GTDB taxonomy): domain Bacteria; phylum Pseudomonadota; class Alphaproteobacteria; order Caulobacterales; family Caulobacteraceae; genus Phenylobacterium. The sequence continues at coordinate 21,345 of NZ_DASXYF010000114.1, read as the reverse complement.
GTGCGCGACACCGAGCTGCCGAAGCTGTCGGATCAACTGGGTGAGTTCGTCTCCCGGGCGGCGGAGCAGGTCAACGCCGCCCACAACGACTCCGCCTCGGTGCCTGCGCCCGCTTCGCTGACCGGCAAGGATACCGGCCTGGCGCTAAACCAGACGTTCAACAACTTCACCGGCCAGGCTACGGTGGCGATCGTCAATGCGTCGGGGGTCATTCAGCGGAAGGTGGCCATCGACTTCACCGCCGGCACGCTCACCATCGACGCCGGTGGGCCTGCCAGCTTCCTGCCGGCCTCCAACCTGCCGGCGGCGCTGAACAGCGCGCTGGGAACCTACGGCACGGCCAGCTTCGTCAACGGCGCGCTCAGCCTCACCGCCACCGGCGGAAACGGGGTGGCCATCGACGAGGGCACGTCGGACAAGGCCGGCCGCGGCTTCTCCCACTTTTTCGGCCTGAACGACCTAGTGAAGTCGCCAGGCTACAGCCCTTATGAGACCGGCCTGAAGACGGGCGACTTCAACGGGTTCACGCCTGGCGACAAGATCACCTTCAGGCTCGCCCAGCCGGATGGCAAGCCGATCGTCGACGTGGCCGTGGCCGTCCCCGCCGCCGGCTCGCCGTACATGAGCGACCTCCTGACTTCGCTGAACAGCACCACCGCCGGCGTGGGCCTCTACGGCCAGTTCGCGCTGGACGCCAAGGGCGCGCTGCAGTTCACGCCGTCCGCGCCCACCAACGCGACCCTGTCGGTGGTCACGGACGACACCAAGCGCATCGGTGGCGGACCTTCGATAAGCCAGCTCTTCGGCCTCGGCGTCATCGAGCGCTCCGCCCGCGCTACGGGGTTCGCCGTCGATCCGGCCATCTCGGCCGATCCCACCAAGCTCGCCCTGGCCCAGCTCGACCTCACCGTGGCTGCAACCCAGCCCGCGCTGCGGCCTGGCGACGGCCGCGGCGCGCTGGCGATCTCCGTGGCCGGGGACGCGACCACCGGCTTCCAGGCCGCCGGCTCCCTGGGGGCTGTCAGCATGACCGTCTCCCGCTATGCCGCCGAGTTCGGCGGGGCCATCGGACGCGCGGCCGCCTCGGCCGAGACCCGCAAGACCAGCGCCGATTCGGTGCAGACCGAGGCTACCGCCCGCCGTCAGTCGGTCGAGGGGGTCAACCTCGACGAGGAGATGGTCCGTATGACCACCTATCAACAGGCTTTCAACGCTTCGGCCCGCATGATCCAGGCGGCCAAGGACATGTACGACGTCCTCCTGGCGATGATCTGAAGGGGAGGATGACATGAACCGCATCTCCACCAGCGGCAACTACGCCGCCGTCCTGGCCAACCTGATGGCGGCCCAGCAGCGGCAGATCGAAGCCGGGCAGCAGGTCTCGAGCCAGAAGAAGGGCGATGACCTGAAGAGCTACGCCAGGAACTCCGAGATGCTGACCGCCATGCACTCGGTCCAGGCGCGAAACCAGGGCTATCTGGACCAGAACACCCTGATCGCCGACCGGCTCACCACGCAGGACGCGGCGCTGGGCCAGGTGGCCGATGCGGCGTCCGGCGCCCGCCAGGCGATCGCCGATGCGCTGGCCAGCGGCCGGGTCGACACGCTTGTCGAGGACATGCAGGCCCAGCTGCGCAACGCGGCGGAGGGCATGAACGCCCGCTACGGCGGCAAGTACCTGTTCGCCGGCGGCCAGATCGACACCCAGCCGGTGACCGCCACCTCGCTCAGCGACCTGACGGCGCCGGCGACGACGATCGCCAGCTTTTTCAAGAACGACAACTATGTCACCCAGGCCAAGCTCGACGACGCCACCACGGTGAACACCGGGGTGCTGGCCAGCGATGTCGGGACGGGAATCATGACCGCTTTCAAGGCCTTTCAAGCCTACCAGGACGCAAACGGACCGTTCACCGGCGCCCTGACCGACGCCCAGCGCACCTTCCTCGAAGGCCAGATCTCCGGCTGGGACCAGGCGCAGCAGAACGTGACCAACATCGCCGGTCGCAACGGACTGGTGCAGCGGCGGGTGGACGCGGTGAAGAGTGACCTCGACGCCCGTCAGACCACCATGCACACCATGATCGGCGGCATCACCGACGTGGACATGGCCACGGCGGTCAGCAACCTGCAGTCGGCGGGGATCGCCGTACAGGCCGCGGCGCAAGTGTTCACCGCCCTGCAGCAGAGTTCGCTGTTGAACCTGCTGAAGTAGCTCAGCCGACGCGGAAGCGCCGCCCAGGCGCGCTCGCAATGCCGGGGGCGAGGCGTTACATAGGCGGCCATGAACGCGCCCCTGATCCTCGGCGACCGGACGCTGGAGGCCGCGCACGCCGCGGTGGGCCTGCCTGTGGGCACCCGCGTGGTGGCGGCGATGTCCGGCGGGGTCGACTCCACGGTGACCGCGGCGCTGCTGGCGCGGGCCGGCTACGACGTGGTGGGCGTGACCCTGCAGCTCTACGACCACGGGGTCGCCGTACAGAAGAAGGGCACCTGCTGCGCCGGCCAGGACATCCGCGACGCGCGGGCCGCGGCGGAAGCCCTCGGCATCCCGCATTACGTCCTCGACTACGAAAGCCGGTTCCGCGACCAGGTGATGGAGGACTTCGCCGACGCCTACCTCCGGGGCGAGACGCCGGTGCCGTGCATCCGCTGCAACCAGACGGTCAAGTTCCGCGACCTGCTGGACGTGGCCCGCGAGCTGGGGGCGGCGGCGATGGCCACGGGGCATTATGTGCGCCGCGCTGAGGGGCCGCAGCTCCTGAGGGCGGCCGACCCCGCCCGGGACCAGAGCTACTTCCTGTTCGCCACGACGCGGGAGCAGCTGGACTACCTGCGGTTCCCGCTGGGGGGGCTGGAGAAGCCGGAGGTGCGGCGGGTCGCGGCGGCCCTGGGACTGGCGGCGGCGGAGAAGCCGGACAGCCAGGACATCTGCTTCGTGCCGGAAGGCCGCTACACCACGGTGATCGACCGGCTGCGGCCGCAGGGCGCGGTCCCGGGGGACATCGTCCACCTGGACGGCCGGGTGCTGGGCCGCCACGAGGGGGTGACCCGCTATACCGTCGGCCAGCGGCGGGGGCTGAACGTGGCGGTGGGCGAGCCGCTGTTCGTGGTCAGGATCGACGCCGAGGCCCGGCAGGTGGTGGTGGGCCCGCGCGAGGCGCTGCTGACCCGCGCCCTGACCCTGAAGGAGGTCAACTGGCTGGGCGATGATGTCGGGGAACAAGGGCAAGGCTTTTCGCGGCCGGTGCTGGCCAAGGTGCGCTCGACGCGGGATGCGGTGACCGGACGCCTCGACTGGACGGCGGACGGCGTGGTCTCCGTGGCCCTGGACCAGCCGGAAGAGGGCGTGGCTCGCGGCCAGGCCTGTGTGCTCTATGCGCCCGAGCAGCCGGACCGGGTGCTGGGCGGCGGCTTCATCGCCGGGACGACGGCGGCATGAGCGATCCCGTCGTCATCGCCGGCTATGCGCGCACCCCGATGGGCGGCTTCCAGGGAACGCTGGCGGCGCTGAAGGCCACCGAGCTGGGGGCGGCGGCGGTGCGCGCGGCGGTCGAGCGGTCGGGCGCGGCGCCGGACGCCGTCGAGCAGATCATCATGGGCTGCGTGCTGCCGGCCGGCCTGGGCCAGGCGCCGGCCCGGCAGGCGGGCCTGGGGGCCGGGCTTTCCAACGGCGTGCAGGCTGTCACCGTCAACAAGATGTGCGGCTCGGGGATGCAGGCGGCGATCCTGGCGCACGACGCGCTGGCCGCCGGCGGCGTCGAGCTGATCGTGGCCGGCGGCATGGAGAGCATGACCAACGCGCCATACCTGCTGGCCAAGCACCGGGCCGGCGCGCGGATCGGCCACGACACCACCTGGGACTCCATGTACCTGGACGGGCTGGAGGACGCCTACGAGCCCGGCCGGCTGATGGGCTCCTTCGCCGAGGACACCGCGCGCGCCTACCAGTTCACCCGCGAGGCGATGGACGCCTTCGCGGTGGAAAGCCTGGCCCGCGCCCGCCGGGCCGCGGAGAGCGGCGCCTTCGCGGCCGAGATCGTCCCGGTGACCGTGGCCACCCGCAAAGGGAGCGAGACGGTGGACGCCGACGAGCAGCCGCGGAAGGCCGACCCCGCCAGGATCCCGACGCTGAAGCCGGCGTTCGCCAAGGACGGGACGATCACCGCGGCCAACTCCAGCTCGATCAGCGACGGGGCGGCGGCGCTGGTGCTGACGCGGGAGTCCGTCGCCCGGCGGCTGGGCATGAAGGTGGTCGCCCGCGTCGTCGCCCATGCGGCCCACGCCCACGAGCCGGCCCTGTTCACCACCGCCCCCGTGCCGGCGGTGCGGAAGCTGCTGGCCAAGGCCGGCTGGCGGGTGGAGGACATCGACCTGTTCGAGATCAACGAGGCCTTCGCCGCCGTGGCGATGATCGCCCAGCAGGAGCTGGGGATCGACCGGGTGAAGCTCAACGTCAACGGCGGCGCCTGCGCGCTCGGCCACCCCATTGGGGCGTCGGGGGCGCGGATCCTGGCGACGCTGGTCGCGGCCCTGCAGGCACGCGGCGGCGGGCGCGGCGTGGCCGCGCTGTGCATCGGCGGCGGCGAGGCGACGGCGATGGCGGTGGAGGTCTGACCCTACTTCCTGGTCGCGGCCGCCATGTCGAGCAGGTTCATCTTCATGCCGCCGGGGAGCACCATGTCGCCGCCCTTCATGCCGGCGGGGCAGGGCCCCTTCCAGGCGGCCTCGACGACGGACCTGTGCTCGCCGTTCATCTGCGGCGTGGCGGCGCCGGTGGTGGTGGAGACCATCTCCACCTTGTAGGCGCTGGAGAAGTCGCCGGTGGCCTTGCCCCTGGTGACGGTGTGGCCGGACGCGCCCATGTCGCAGGACGAGGCGAAGGTCACCGAGCCGTCCAGGCCGCGGGTGAAGGCGCTCTTCGAGCACATGTCCCGGGCCGCCTGCTGGCCCCACCAGCCCATCTTGTCCTCCAGCGCCTGGTCGACGCAGAGCCGGGTGGACTGCTTCATCTGGGCCATGGAGATGGTCTGCTCCCACAGGCCGGGCTTACGCCTGGGCGCAACGAAAGGCGCGGCGGCGGCGGTGGTCGAGGCGGGGGCCTGGGCGACCGGGGACCCGGCGGAGGGGGCGGCGGCCGGGGCCGGCGCCTCGGCGGGCTTCTTGTGGCAGCCGGCCATGGCGGCCAGGGCCGCGGCGGTGATGAGCAGGCCTGCGCGCCGGATCATGAGTCGTCCCTTTCCGGTTGATCCTGGAATCTAGACGGGATCAAACCCCGGTGCGAGACCGTTGAGGCCGGCATGAACGACTTGCGCAACGACACCGGACGCCAGCGTTACGAGCGCGACGAGCAGGGGCTTACCTCCTGGGCCGACTACCGGCTGCAGGGCGAGCGGCTGTATATCGACCATGTGGAGAGCCCGCCGCCCTTGCGCGGCTCCGGCGCCGCGGGGCGGCTGATGGCCGCGGTGGCCGAGGACGCCCGGGCGCGGGGGCTGAAGATCACCCCGATCTGCGGTTACGCGGCGGCGTGGCTGCGGCGCAACGCGGCGGACCTGGCAGGATAGGGCGTCTTTGGACGTTCGCGGTGGGTGGCCTGCGGGAAGGCAAGCGCGCCGTCTCAGACGCGCTTGGTGATGGCTTCGAGAGTCTGGACGCGGGCTTCACAGTCCTCGACCAGCCGGCGAGCGATGTCGCGGACGCCCGGGGGATAGGCTTCGCCGCCGTCGGCGATCTCGGAGGCCATACCCTCGACGGCGATCAGCGCGCTTTGCAGCGCCATGATGTGTTCGCGCGCGAGGCTGCGGGCTTCGTTCTGCAGACGCTTGATGCGGTCCGACAGAGCCTCAGTGCGGCCCTCGGTCTTCGCGGCGGCGTTGTTGTTGGCGACGATGGCAAGCGATGGTGACATGGATATCCCCAGGCATACGTCTTTCGAACTGCCGCCCGCAGCCCCCTATGGGCCACCTACAGCGACGTTCGTTCCGGCTACTCATACTCTCAAACCGGCACAGAGTTCCGTGGACGCTTCACAAACCGGGCCAGCGACGCCGATTTCCCACACGACCCGGCCCATAGGCCCAATTTTTGACAAATCGTTAACTGCCGCAATTGCTTGCCGCGTTAAGTTTAAGCAGTCGAACGCCCCGTCCGAAGCCTGATTCGGCCGAACCTATAGTTAAGCGCGCGCCCGAATTCGGCAACGGCGAGGACATCTTATGGCAAGTGGTTGACCAAGCGTCGCTGCGCCAGGGGCCGCGCGAAAATAAATCGCCGTGCGGCTTGACGGTTGCGCGCGCCGGTAGGCGCCGGCGCCTGATTCGCGTGCACGGGGAGGAATTCCCGTGCCGGGATCTGCGGCGGCGGTGGTGAAAACATCGGCTCACGGACAATGCCTGACGGCCGCGGCCGCGGACGTCAGAGAGGGTTGAAGTCGGATTGATCCGCCTGCGCTCGCCCCGGCGACAGCCGGGTGAGCGGGTCTTGAGCCGGCCAGCCCGGGTGGGCGGTGAACGGGTCGCGGGCTGCGGGCGGGCCGGTGGCGGCGCCCGCGAAAAGCTCCGCGTCGTTGGCGGGGTCGGCGGGGGGCAGGCCGAGGCCGGCGCGGATGCGGGAGATGCACGCCTCCACCGGCCCGGCCAGGAATTGCTCGAACAGGGCGTCCTCGTCGAGGCGTTCCTCCAGCTCGTCCAGCAGCCGCTCGGCTTCGTCGCTTTCGCGTTCGTCGCAGAAGGCGCGGGCGACGACGGCGCGGACCTGGTCCTTGCGCCGCTCGACGGCCCGTTCGGTCAGCACCCGGTCCTCGCGCATCCCCTGCCGGCGCTCGGCGGCAAGGCGGGATTCCAGGGCCAGGGTGAGCCGCACCGAGCGCGAGACGCGATGGAAGGCCAGCGCCAGCGCCTGGGCCGCCTCCTCGCCCTCGGCGGCCTCGGCCCGGGCCGCCAGCCGGCGCGCGAACGTCAGCCCGAGCTCGGCGAGCTCCGCCAGGACGCGGCCATGCCGCTCAGCCATCTCCGGGTTGGAGGTCATGAACAAAAGGAGAACATAGAAAGGGCTTGTTGTCAAGTTTCTGGAGGGCGGGGCGGCGACGTTCCTCACGCTGGGCATCCTCGGACAAGCCCGAGGATGCCCAGCGTGAAATAGGCGGCCGCCATATGCGGTTGTCACGGCGTGCAAGCGGTGGTCGCATTCGCCGGGGCGGACAAGGGAGGACGGCGGCGATGGTCTCGAAACCCGTGCTGATCGCGGAGGGCGTGGCCTTCGCCGAGGGGCCCGTCTGGTGCGACGACGGGACCCTGGTGGTCACCTCGGTGGCGGAAGGGGCGCTCTACCGGATCTGGCCGGAGACCGGGCGGCGCGAGAAGATCGCCGACACCGGGGGCGGGGCCAACAGCGCCTGGCCGGCCGACGACGGCGGCTTCCTGGTCACCCAGAACGGCGGCCTCGACTTCGCGGGCCTCATGGGGGCGGGCGCCGCCGCGCGCTCGGCGCCGCTGCCGCCGGTCCGCTGGACGACGGCCGGGCTGCAGCGCGTCGCCTCCGACGGCGCGGTCTCCTATGTGCTGCGCGCCATGCAGGCCCCCAACGACCTGGCGGTGGCGGCGGACGGGACAGTCTACTTCACCGACCCGCCCGGCAACCCGGCGGTCCCCGGCCTGGACGGCAAGGTCCGGGCGCTGCGCCCCGACGGGCGGCTGGAGCTGGTGGCCGACGGCTTTGCGTACTGCAACGGGATCGCCCTGGAGCCGGACGGCGGCGTGGTGGTGGTGGAGGGCAACGGGCTGATGCGGTTGCATCCGGGCGGGCGCAAGGAATGGATCGTCGAGCGGATGAGCGAGAAGCACGCCGTCGACGGCTTCTGCCTGGACGCCGAGGGCCGTTTCTACATGGCCTCGAGCTACGACAACGGCCTGCGCATCGTCGAGGGGACGCGGATCGTGGAGTTCCTGCCGCTGCCGGGGGAGGGGCTGTCCACCAACTGCTGCTTCGGCGGGGCGGACGGGCGGAGCCTGTTCATGACCAACGGGCTGCCGGGAACGGTGTGGATGTGGACGGACATGCCGGTGGCGGGGCTGGGGCTGACGAAGTGGAAGGCGGGGAAGGGGTAGACGGCCCTGACGTCCGGCAGATGCTCCCCCACAGGGGGAGCTGTCAGCGAAGCTGACTGAGGGGGTTGAAGCCCCCGGCGCCGCGGCTGGAACTCCCCTCCACCGCTTCGCGGTCCCCCTCCCCCTGTGGGGGAGGATCTGGGTGACCCGGCCGCCGAACTTCGTTCGCCACCCACGGGCCGCAGACGCGCCGATCCTCGGAACCGTGCGGCCGAGACGGCTTGGCAATTCCCCGGTTATTGCTACGGTGAAACATTCGCCAACGCGCGAAATAATGGGAGGCGTCCATGCGTCCTGGCGGTGCGGCCATCGGTCTCTGCTGGCTTTGCCTTGCGCCCGGTCTCGCCCAGGCCGCGCCGGCGCAACCCCACGCCTATGTGGTCCGGTACATGGGGGACGTCGGCTGCGAGGACTGGCTCAACCTGCCGGACCGGACGGATTTCCCCCGGGACGCGGTGCTGAACTGGGTGCTGGGCTACCTGAGCCGGGCCGCCGTCGCGCGGGGCGTCGACCTGCTGGCGCCCGCCGACCAGGCGGCGATCACCGACTGGATGAACGGCTATTGCGCCGGCCACCTGCGCGGCACGGTGCTCTCCGGCGCCAGCAGCCTGGAGCGGGAGATGGCCGACGGGCGCGGGCCGAGGTCGGCGGGTTGGCCGTAGGGGGGTGGGTCAGGCGCGTGGGGGCGGCATCGGACTGCGCTGAATCTCAGGCCTGCGCGAGGCCTGTCCGGCCCCTTCTCCCCAGAGGGGGGAAGGGTGAGGGATGGGGGGGGCGACGTTGGCCGGAAGGATCACGGCGCCGCTCCCTTCTCCCGCAAGGGGAGAAGGGAGCGTGCCTTCAATCTCCTGATGCTGGGACGCCTGCGGTTTCGGGCGTCTCAAGGTCGAGTTGCGCTCGCCGCGGCGCGGCCGGCCGGTTCTTGACACGCCCGAAGCCGCCGGCGGGGATCTGCCATAGGATTTAAGGGGTGGAGGCATCCGGGGGATGCCTGGGCGGAAGCAACTGTTCAGCTTGTCCTGACGTTTCCAGGCTGCTGATCCTAAAGGCCGCGTTCGCCCTTCAAAGTCCGAAGGTCATCAAGGAATTTCTCGCGCATTCCGGTGGTGTAGATGCGGGCGATCTTTCCCTCATTCTGGCGCACGACGATCTTCCGAAGGTCCGACGCTCGCGACTTCCACGTTAGACCGTCCGTCACGAAGAGAAGCGTCGTATCGCGGCGCATCGCTTCGATAATGGCGTCGAGATCGCCGATGACATCGGTCATCTTCGAGCCGGTCGCCCCGTAGCCCTTCACCTCCATGAGGCTGCGCGCCCGGCGCTCCAGCCAAGGCAACCCAAACAGCCACCGTCTCGCCGTGCGAACGACGTGCGCGCAGACGCACGTGCAGCTGCACAGGGGGCAGGAACGAAGCGCCCCTACCGCTTCCCCTTCCTGAACCGCTCCGCCGCCTCGGCCCGCGCCTCCCGCCGCACCCGCTTCGGCGCGTCCGTGTCCACCGCCTCGCCGACGGCCGTCATCACGTCGTTGGCGAACTCCAGGTCCAGCAGCTTCAGGCGCTTGACCTCGTCCCTGAGGCGGGCGGCTTCCTCGAACTCCAGGTTGGCGGCTGCGGCGCGCATGCGGTTTTCCAGGTCGCGCAGCGCAGCCTTGAAGTTGTCGCCCAGGAACGGCTTGGCGCCGTCCTCCGCGACGCCGGCCGGGATGGTGACGCGGTCCTTTTCGTAGGGGGAGGCGAGGATCTCCTTGATGCGGGACTTGACGCTCTCCGGCGTGATGCCGTGCTCGAGGTTGTAGATCTCCTGCTTCTCCCGGCGCCGTTTGGTCTCGGCCATGGCGCGCTCCATCGAGCCGGTGACGTTGTCGGCGTAGAGGATCACCCGGCCGTCGACGTTGCGGGCGGCGCGGCCGATGGTCTGGATCAGGCTGGTCTCCGATCTGAGGAAGCCCTCCTTGTCGGCGTCGAGGATGGCCACCAGGCCGCACTCGGGGATGTCCAGGCCTTCCCGCAGGAGGTTGATGCCGACCAGCACGTCGAAGGCTCCCAGCCGCAGGTCGCGGATGATCTCGATGCGCTCCATCGTGTCGACGTCGGAGTGCAGGTAGCGCACGCGCAGGCCCTGCTCGTGCATGTACTCCGTCAGGTCCTCGGCCATCTTCTTGGTCAGCACGGTGACCAGGGCGCGGTAGCCGGCCCCGGCGGTCTGGCGGCACATGTCGATGACGTCGTCGACCTGGGAGAAGCCGTCCCCATTTGGCTTTTGGGAGACCGGGCGGACCTCCACCGGCGGGTCGATCAGGCCGGTGGGGCGGATGATCTGCTCGGCGAAGACGCCGCCCGTGCGGTCCATCTCCCAGGGGCCCGGGGTGGCCGAGACGTGGACGGTGGCCGGGCGCATGGCCTCCCACTCCTCGAACTTCAGCGGGCGGTTGTCCATGGCCGAGGGCAGGCGGAAGCCGTACTCGGCCAGGGTGAACTTGCGCCGGTAGTCGCCGCGGTACATGGCGCCGATCTGCGGCACGGTCTGGTGGCTCTCGTCGACGAACAGCAGGGCGTTGTCGGGGATGTATTCAAAGAAGGTAGGGGGCGGCTCGCCGGCCCGGCGGCCGGTGAGGTAGCGGGAGTAATTCTCGATGCCGGCGCAGGAGCCGGTGGCGTCGATCATCTCCAGGTCAAAGGTGGTGCGCTGCTCCAGGCGCTGGGCCTCCAGCAGCTTGCCCTCCTTGATCAGCCAGTCGAGGCGCTCCTTGAGCTCGGCCTTGATGGAGGTGATGGCCTGGCGCAGCGTCGGGCGCGGCGTGACGTAGTGGGAGTTGGCGTAGATCTTGATCCCCTTGAGGTCGGCGGTCTTGCGGCCGGTCAGGGGGTCGAACTCGGCGATGGTCTCGATCTCGTCGCCGAACAGCGAGATGCGCCAGGCGCGGTCCTCGTAGTGGGCGGGGAAGATCTCCAGGGTGTCGCCCCGGCGGCGGAAGGTCCCGCGCTCGAAGGCGGCGTCGTTGCGCTTGTATTGCTGGGCCACCAGGTCGGCCATCAGCTTCTTCTCGTCGAGGCGCTGGCCGGGCTCCAGGGTGAAGGTCATGGCCGTGTAGGTCTCGACCGAGCCGATGCCGTAGATGCAGGAGACGGAGGCCACCACGATGACGTCGTCGCGCTCGAGGATCGCCCGGGTGGCCGAGTGGCGCATGCGGTCGATCTGCTCGTTGATGGACGAGTCTTTTTCTATGTAGGTGTCGGTGCGGGGTACGTAGGCCTCGGGCTGGTAGTAGTCGTAGTAGGAGACGAAGAACTCGACCGCGTTGTCCGGGAAGAAGCTCCTGAACTCGGAATAGAGCTGGGCGGCGAGGGTCTTGTTGGGGGCCAGGATCAGCGCCGGGCGCTGGGTGGCCTCGATGACCTTGGCCATGGTGAAGGTCTTGCCGGAGCCGGTGACGCCCAGCAGCACCTGGTCGTGCTCCGAGCCCTCCAGGCCCGCGACCAGCTCGGCGATGGCGGCGGGCTGGTCGCCGGCCGGCTGGTAGTCGGAGACCAGCGCGAAGGGGCGCCCGCCCTCGGACTTGGCCGGCCGCGCGGGGCGGTGCGGCGTCCACAGCGTGGGCCGGGCGTTCTCGTCATAGTCGAACGTCGCCGACATGTCGGCGACGCCGGGCGGCGCGGGGGAACGAGGCATGAACGGGAAGGTAGAGCCGCGCGGGCGGGAAGGCTAGGGGGGCGGGCCCTGACTTACTTGTCGGCGTGGCCCACGACTGCGCCGGCCGCGCCGCCGACGGCCGCGCCGACGGGGCCGGCGACCACGGCGCCGGCCACCGCGCCGGTGGCGGCCTTCTGCTCGATGTTGTGGCCGCAGGCGGCCAGGGACAGGGCGGCGGTCAGCAGGGTCAAGATCTTGCGCATGACGGGGGTCTCCAGGGAAAGCTTCGCCCATTCAACGGGAGCTTGCGGCGGAGGTTCCCGCAGTAACGTGATGCAGCATCGCGGTGACGCTTTTTGCTGCAGTGCAAAAGAAACTTGCCAGAGCTGCGCTTTCGAGTCATAAGCGGCGCACTTCTTGCAGCCTGTCCTTCGCCGTGTATGGGACAGGCCCGCCTAGACCGCCGCCAGCAAGCGCAGGGGCCGTCAAGGCGACGCCGTATGGGGCGACGTTGACGGGGGGCGGCTTCGCCCTCGACGCACAGGACACGCTCATCTTGTCTTTTTCCGAACAGCTCGGCGCGACGCGCCATGAGCTGAAAATCGCCGCCGTCGCGGGCGGGGGGCTGGCGCTGGGCGCCGCCGCCGCCGCGGTGGTGCTGCTGGCCGCCGCCCCGGCGCCTGAGTCCGCCCCGACCACGGCCCAGACCACGGCCCAGACCACGGTCCAGACCACGGTCCAGACCACGGCGCGGGTGGTGCTGCCTGCGCTGCGCGAGGCGCCCGATCCGACGGCTGTCGCCGCCGCGTCGCCGCGCGTCGCCGTCTCCGCCCAGGCGTCGTTGCGCGCGGCGCGCCCCGCGCGGGCGGGCGAGCTCGATTGCCTGACCCAGGCGGTCTATTACGAGGCCCGCGGCGAGCCCGCCTCCGGCCAGGCGGCGGTGGCCCAGGTGGTGATGAACCGCGTGCGCCATCCGGCTTTCCCGAAGACCGTCTGCGAAGTGGTCTACCAGGGCGCCAAGACGCACGGCTGCCAGTTCAGCTTCGCCTGCGACGGCTGGACCGAGACCCCGCACGAGCTCGGCGCCTGGCGCCGCGCCCGCGAGATCGCCGCCCGCGCCCTGGTGGGGGTGGTGGCGCCGCAGGTGGCGGGCGCGACCCACTTCCACACCGCCGGCGTCGCGCCGGGCTGGGGCCCGAACCTGCTGCGGGTGGCGCAGGTGGGGCTGCACGTCTTCTACCGCTTCGGCGCGCCGATGACCGGCGCGTCCAGGCTGCATGCGCCGGAGAGCGTGAACTTCGCGCGGCTGAACACCGCGGACGAGGGCGGCGAGGCGCAGCCGGCCAACCTGCAGCTGGCGGAGGCTTCCGTCGTCCCGACGACCGCGCCCGCGCCCGCACCGGCTCCGGCTGAGCCCAAGCCCGCGCCGAAGGCGGCGTCGGCGGACAGCAAGGGCGTCGACGCGGCGCTGCGCGGGTCATCGACGGGGGATGAGGCGCCCTAGCGGAGGCGGCGTCGGCGTGGTGAAGATGCGCCACCTGAACCGCCGAGGATCGCCGCATTGCCTGAAGCCAAAGCGACCAGCGCGCCGCCCGAGCAGCTCGCGCGCGAGCTGCTGGCCTGCGCCTACGAGGACCTGACGCCGATCCAGAGGAGCGTCATCGACCTGATCGCCAACGAGTCGCCCAGCGGGATCAACCCGCTGCTGGTGACGGACGACCGCAGCTTCGGCCAACGCCTGGCTGATCGGTAGCGGCGGTGGGCGGGTCGTGGGGCTTCATCATCGCCTTTGCGCTGATCCTGGCCGCCTGGACCGGGTGGAACACTCTGGTGAAGGCCAAGGGGCTGAACTTCGACCCCTATCCGTTCATCTTCCTGAACCTGGTGCTTTCCACCGTCGCCGCCCTGCAGGCGCCGGTGATCATGATGAGCCAGAACCGCTCCTCGGCCCGCGACCGCAAGGCGGCGGAGCACGACTATGTGCTGAACCTGCGGGCCGAGCTGGAGATCATGCTGCTGCACGACAAGCTGGACGCCGTGCGCGAGGTGGAGCTGGTGCGGCTGGTGAAGCAGCAGGGGGAGATGCTGAAGCTGCTGCGCGCCCAGCTGCGCGAACTGAAGGCCGAGACCGAGGCGCTGGTGGACGAGGTCAAGCCGGCGGTCAGGCTCGGGCGGCGCGGCGCAAGGCCTGCGGGGGCTGGCCGAAAGCGCGGATGAAGGCCCGGCGCATGCGCTCGGCGTCGCCGAAGCCGGCGGTCTCGGCGACGCGGTCGATGGGCTCGGCGCTGGCCTCGACCCGCAGGCGGGCGGCCTCCAGGCGCAGGCGCTCCACGGCCTTGGCCGGGGTCAGGCCGGTCTCGGCGGCGAAGGCGCGGGCGAAGTGGCGCGGGCTCATGGCGGCGCGGTCGGCCAGGCGCTCGACCCCCAGCGGTTCGTGCAGGCGCTCGCGCATCCAGGCCATCAGGTCGGCGAAGCGGCCGGACTGGCCGCCCAGCTCCACCAGGGCGGAGAACTGCGACTGGCCGCCGGGACGGCGCTGGTGGACCACCAGCTCCTGGGCCGTGCGGCGGGCGACCGCCTCGCCCAGGTCCTCGGCGACCAGCGCCAGCGCCAGGTCGATGCCGGCGGTGATGCCGGCCGAGGTCCACACCGGCCCGTCGCGCACGAAGATCCGGTCGGGCTGCAGGTCGATGCGAGGATAGCGGCGGGCGAAGTCCTGGCTGCGGCCCCAGTGGGTGGTGGCCGCACGCCCGTCCAGCAGCCCCGCCTCGGCCAGCAGGTAGGTTCCCGAGCAGACGCTGGCGACTCGCCTTGCGCGGGCCGCTTCCGCTGAGAGCCAGGCCAGGGTGCGCGGACAGGCCATCGCGCCGGCCGTGCCGTAGCCGCCGGCCGCCATCACGGTGTCGAACGGGCCGTCCGCCAGAGGCTCCGCCGCCCAGGCGACCCCGGAGGAGCTGCGCACCAGCCCGGGCTCGGCGGCCACCAACTGGAGCGCATAGGCGCCCGGGGCGAAGCGGCCGGCGATCTCGAAGGCCGCCACCGGACCGGCGGCGTCGAGCAGCTGGAAGCCCGGGAAGATCAGTAGGCCGATGCGGCGCGGCATGGCGGAAAATGAGGGAAGAACGTCATTTCAGACAGACGCTAGGCCGGGCAAGGTAGGATTGTCAAATCCCGGAGCCCGCCATGACCTTCCGCATCGTCTTTCCGCTCTATCCCGGCGTGACGCAGCTCGACTTCACCGGGCCGCACCAGGCGTTCTCGCGCATGCCCGGCGCGGAGGTCGTCGCGGCCTCGCTGGGCGGACGGGACATCGAGGCCGACGGCCTGGTGTTCACCGGCCTGGCGGACCTGACGAAGGTGGAGGGCTGCGCGCTGCTCTGCGTGCCCGGCGGCTTCGGGACCAGCGAGGCGATGCTGGACGAGGGCTTCATGCGCGAGATCCGTCGGCTGGCGGCGGGGGCGAAGTACCTGAGCTCGGTCTGCACCGGCTCGCTGATCCTGGCGGCGGCGGGCCTGCTCGGCGGCCGGCGGGCGGCCTGCCACTGGGCCTGGCGCGAGCTGCTGGTCCCGTTCGGCGCGATCGCCGACCAGCGCCGGGTGGTGCGCGACGGGAACATCTTCACCGGCGGCGGGGTGACCGCAGGGATCGACCTGGCGCTGACGGTTATCGCGGAGGTCGCCGGCGAGGCGGCCGCCCAGGCGGTGCAGCTCGGCATCGAATATGCGCCGGCCCCGCCGTTCGACGCCGGCCGGCCGGAGACCGCGCCGCCGGCGGTGCTGGCCGCGGTACGGGCGCGGCTGGACGCGGCGCTCACCCTGCGGGCTGGAGCGGCGGAGATGGCGGCCGCGCGGATTGCAGCGACAGCTTCCTGATTTCGCTTGCGTCGGATCTGCACCTCGCGAAATCAGGAATCCATAGCCGAGCGTCTCAGGCTTCTTCCGGCTCGGAGCTGGGGGCGTCGGCGGCGGTGTCGAAGGTGCGGGGCGCGCGGCGACGGCGGGGCTTGGGCGCTGCGGGCTCGCCGGCCTCGGCCGTGGGCGCGGCGCGGTTCTGCAGGAACGCAGGGGCGTGGCTTTCGCCGCCGTCGGAATCGCGCAGCACCGGCGAGCCGCGGTTCTCGCCGGAAGGCAGCGGCGTGCTCTGCGGCTCGACGACGGCCAGCGGATCGCGCTCGGGGCGCGGCTCGCGCTCGGCGCGGGGCCGGTCGTCGCGGGGACGCTCCTCCCGGGGGCGCTCGTCTCGAGGACGGTCATCGCGGGGGCGGTCGTCCCGCGGCCGGTCTTCGCCGCCGCGCGGCCGGTCGTCGGTGCGGGGCCGATCGTCGCGCCAGCGGTCGCGGCGGCCGGCGCCGCCCTGGCCCTGGCGGTCGTCGCGCGGGCGGTCGTCGCGGAAGCGATCCTCGCGGGGGCGCTCATCCCGCGGGCGGTCGTCCCTCTGGCGATCGTCTCTGGGGCGCTCGTCCCTGGGGCGGTCGTCGCGGCCCTGCCAGCCGCCGCGGTCGCGGGACTCGCCGTCGCCGTCCGAGGACTCGCCGTCATGGGAGCCGCCCTCGCCCTCGGCGGACTGCGACTGGCCGCCGCCCTCGTCCTCGAAGTCGATGTCGTAGCCGGACGCGAACTGGTCGCGGCCGAGGATCTCGCTGGCCGGACGCTGCGGCTGCATGGCGCGCAGCAGGCGGAAATAATGCTCGGCGTGCTGCAGATAGTTCTCGGCCAGCACCCGGTCGCCGGCCGTCTGGGCGTCCCGGGCCAGCTGCTGATACTTCTCGAACACGTGCTGGGCGTTGCCGCGGACCTTGACGTTGTCCGGGCCGTTGGAATCGAAGGCCCGGTTGGCGTTCTGCTGCGGCTTGCCGCCGCTGCCGCCGTTGCCCCCGCCGCCGCCGCGATTGCGGCCGCGCTGGCGCTTCATACCCTTGAAATCTCTCATGCGATGACCGTCCGGCCTCTTCCCCGGCGCGCCGCAGATGGCGGCGGCCTCGTGCCCTGGCTTTGCGTGGGTGACAGGCTGTTGGCCCGGTCTACGTTCGCGAAGGCGTTAAGTCAGTTCCGTCATCCGCCGAAAACCTGTCGTGCGCGTCATTCAGACATCGCACCTGCCGGAGCGGCTGCGCGTTCGGAAGAACGCTTGGGCCTGGAGCACCGACGATTTGGGTGGAGACAGAACCAAGATGTAGCGATTCAGCCGGAGGTTTCCAAGGGCTTTTTCAAACCAGTCACCACGCGGTCGCGCTGGGCGAGGTCGGGCAGGGTGTGGACCCCCTCCGCGCCGGCCTCGCGGAACAGCGCCTCGACGGCGACTTTCTGGTCGTAGCCGATCTCCACGGCGAAGCGGCCGCCGGGTTTCAGCACCCGCAGGATCTCCGGTGCGAGCCGGCGATAGGCGTCCAGGCCGTCGGGGCCGCCGTCGAGCGCCAGGCGTGGCTCATATCGCCGCACCTCCGGCTCCAGGGTCTCGATGACGTCGGTGGCGACATACGGCGGGTTGGCGACCACCAGGTCGAAATTGCCGTCGGCCAGGCCCGTGGTCCAGTCGCCGCGCAGGAACACCGAGCGCGGGGCGAGCCCCAGGCTGGCGGCGTTGTCGCGGGCGACGGCCAGGGCCTCCTCGGAGATGTCGACGCCCAGGCCGCGGGCGGCGGGGCGCTCGGCCAGGACCGAAAGCAGGATGGCGCCGGAGCCCACGCCCAGGTCCAGCACCGTCCAGGGGGCGTGCTGGGGGAAGTCGCGCAGGACGTACTCCACGACGGTCTCGGTGTCGGGGCGCGGGGTCAGCACCTGGTCGTTGACCGCCAGCATCAGCTTCCAGAAGCCCTTGCGCCCGAGGATCTGGCTGACCGGCTCGCGTTGTTCGCGGCGCTGGAGGTAATCGGCGAGGCGCTGTTCCTGATCCGGGGTCAGCGGCCGCTGTGGGTCGGTGACGATATCGACGCGGGTGGCGTCGGCGGCGGCCTCCACCAGCAGCCGGGCGTCGATGACCGGGCCCGCGAGGCCCGCGGCCTCCAGGCGCTGGCGGGCCTGCTTCCAGGCCTGGACCAGGGTCAGGCTCACGCGGACGGCCCCTCACAGGCGTCGCCGATGCGGACAGGCCCGGCCCGGGTGACATGGACATAGACGCCGAAATGCATGTGGCCGTAATTGTCGAACAGAACCCTGGTCATGTCGATGTCGCGCACGGCGGTGTCCGGGTTCACGAAGGTGGCGGCGCAGCGGACGATCGGCTTGAACACCTGGGCGCGGACGGGGCCAAGGGCGATCGCGCGGCCTGTCCAGTCGAGCTCGGCCCAGGCGGGCCATCCCTCCACGATCAGGTTGCCGCGGAATCGGCGCGGGTCCACCGGCCGGCCGATGCGCGCCTCCAGGTCACGGACGCTGGCCAGGTTCAGCACCGAGACGCAGCCCTGCGGGTGGTCCATGAACGGGCGGCCCGCCGCGGCGGAGAGGACGCGCAGGACGCCCGGGTCGTGGCCGGCCAGGAGCTCGGCGAGCCAGGCGGCGAAGGCCGCGCGCCCGGTCTCCTGGTCCAGGGCGCCTGTGAAGGGGGGATGGCCGTCGGCCTCCGCCCGCAGGACCGTGGTCGCCGGGTCGTAGGCGGTGCGGGCCAGGGCCACGTCGGGGATGGCGGCGAGGACGGCGAACTTCTGCTTGGGAATGAAGACCGGATCGGCCGGATCGTAGCCGCAGGGACCGTTCTCCACCGCGTACAGCCGGTCGCAGGGGAAGGCTTCGCCCACGGAAAGTTCGGCGGACTCCAGCGCCTCGGGCGTGAAACCCTTCACGGGGTGCCGGTAGATCGAGGCGAGGCGGCCGGTCATCGGGCGGTGTTGCCGCAAGCCGCAGTCGGCTACAAGCGGAACGCGCGTCGGCGGCGGCGGGTTTTCGCCACCTGTGGCGCGGCGAAGAGGGGTTGGGGGATTTGGCGAAGGCGAAGCCTGGTTCCGCGGCGAAAGGCATGCGAGCGGCGGCGCCCTGGCTTATGGGCGCGGCGCCGCTGGTGGCGCTGGCCGTGGCCGCCGCCTGGCGCAAGCGGCCGCCGAAGCCGGAGCCCGGCCTGAGCCAGCCGGTCCAGGCCGACCGGCCCGAAACCTTCGACGCCGTGGAGCCGGGGCGCGGGCGCCTGGCCCGGGCGCCGCACCAGATCCCGCCCAAGGGCTGGAAGGATGTGATCTGGCGCACTTACCGCGAGGTGTCGCACGACCGGCTGACGGTGGTGGCGGGCAGCGTCACCTTCTACACCCTGCTGGCGATCTTCCCGGCCATCGGGGTGTTCGTCTCACTCTACGGCATCTTCGCCGACGTGACCGAAGTGAACCGGCAACTCGCCTCCCTGGCCGACTTCGTGCCCGGGGAGGCGCTGGGGATCATCGGCGACCAGATGGCCCGGCTGGCGGCCAAGCGGCCGGCCAGCCTGAGCGCGGCCTTCGTCGTCAGCTTGCTGATCTCGCTGTGGAGCGCGAACGCGGCGATGAAGGCGCTCTTCAACGGGCTGAACATCGCCTACGACGAGACGGAGAAGCGCAACTTCTTCACGCTCAGCGCCCTGACCTACGTCTTCACGGCCGGAGCGCTGCTGTTCCTCACCGTGGTGATCTCGGTGCTGGTGGCCGCGCCGATCTATTTCCGCGACCTGGGGTGGAGCGCGTCGGCCAGCCTGTGGATTCCCCTGCGCTGGCTGGGGCTGACGGTGTTCACCACCGGAGCCTTCGCCGTCGTCTACCGCTACGGGCCGTGCCGGGCGCGGGCGCGCTGGCGTTGGGTGACCTGGGGCGGGGTGTTCGCCGCCATGCTGTGGCTGGGCGGGTCGCTGGGCTTTTCCTGGTACGTCAACCACGTGGCCCACTACGACGCCACCTACGGGTCGCTGGGGGCGGTGGTCGGCTTCATGATGTGGATCTGGTCGTCGGTGATGGTGGTGCTGATCGGCGCCGAGCTGAACGCCGAGATCGAGCACCAGACGGCGGTCGACTCCACCACCGGCGCGCCGCTGCCGCTAGGCGCGCGGGGGGCGGCGATGGCCGACAGCGTGGGCCTGGCCTTCAAGATGACCCCGAAGCAGGGCGCGGCGCACCTGTGGGACGTCCTCCGCCGCCAGACGGGGAACCTGTCGCGCCAGGTGCTGCGGCGGCCGCGGCGCGGGGCGGAGGACAAGATCAGGGTGTCTTAGCCAGAGCGCGATCCACACGGATTGGATCGCTCCAACCTCCGCTCATCCCGCGAAGGCCGGGCCCGGATTCAGCCTGGGCGTCTCCTGGGTTTCACCTGGGCCCCGGTCTCCGCCGGGGTGAGCGGGGAACAGGGAAATTCGGTGAAGCTTTCAGGCGGCGAGAGCCGCGAGCGGCTTGCGGAAGATGCCCCACTGGGCCAGGCCGGCAGGGCGACGCAGGTCCAGTCGCTCGAACAGCGGCAAGCGCTCGAAGTCGGTCAGGTTGCAGTGCGGGCTGGTACGCTTCTGGTTCAGGCCGGCGAACTCGAGGAACTGCATCGCCCAATCCATCCGCGGCACGGGCGAGGTCATCATGAGGCGACCGCCGGACGCCAGAAGGTCGAAGGCTTCTTGCAGGATGTCAACGTGCTCGATCACCTCCAGCGCGATCACCACGTCGAACGACGCCGCGCCAAGCCCGAGCGACCGCCACTCGCGGATGTCGCCGACGATGTCCGCTGGCGGCTGGAGGTCGACGCCGACGTAGTTGCGCCAGCCGTTGGCGCGAAGGTGGTCGCCGACCCAACGGGAACCACAACCGATCTCCAGGATGGCGGCGCTCTTCGGTATCGGCTCCAGGAAGTGGCGGATCTTCTTGTGCTGGGCGATATCGCTCAGGAGCGGCATGTTTCCAATAACTCCGTCTGCAGATGCAGTTGGTCTTCTGAACCAGGAGTTGTGAACATCGACCTAACGGAGCGCCCGTCGGCGGCGGGCTCGCCCCGGTCCGCCGCAAGGAAAGACGGTGAACCGTCACCGGATTTCTTACCTCAGAACTCGTCTTCCAGCATCGACAGGCGGGCGGCCTGGTCCTCGGCGATCAGGGGGTCGATGACCTCGTCGAGGGCTTCGCCTTCGAGGATGCGGGGCAGGTTGTAGAGCGTCAGGTTGATGCGGTGGTCGGTCACCCGTCCTTGCGGAAAATTATAGGTGCGGATGCGCTCGCTGCGGTCGCCGCTGCCCACCATGCTCTTGCGTTCGGCGGCCCGCGCCCCGTCCACCCGCTGGCGCTCAATGTCATAAAGCTTGGCCTTGAGCAGCTTCATGGCATGGGCCTTGTTCTTGTGCTGCGACTTTTCGGTCTGCTGCGCCACGGCGATGCCGGTGGGCAGATGGGTGATGCGCACCGCGCTTTCGGTCTTGTTGACATGCTGCCCACCCGCGCCTTGGGCGCGATAAACGTCGATACGCAGGTCCTTGTCGTTGATCTGGATGTCCACGTCTTCGGCCTCCGGCAGCACCGCCACCGTGGCGGCGCTGGTATGGATGCGCCCCTGGGTTTCCGTGGCGGGCACCCGCTGCACCCGGTGCACCCCGCTTTCGAATTTGAGCTTGGCAAACGCACCCCTGCCCTCGACCTCCAACACCGCTTCCTTGATGCCGCCGAGTTCACTCTCGGTC
>NZ_DASXYF010000113.1:0-40814 GCF_036502675.1 Phenylobacterium sp. | reverse complement strand
CGCTCCAGACGGTGCAGCAGTTGCGCACCAAGGGCGTGTCGCTCTTCCTTCTGGACCTGAACGGCGACGTCACCAACGGCCTCGGCAAGACATTCCTGACCATTGCCGCCGCCTTCGCCGAGATGGAGCGTGACCGAATTCGAGAACGCGTCGGCGACATGAAGAAGGACCAGCGCGCCCGAGGCCGGTATCTCGGCGGCAAAATCCCATTCGGCTTCTGTGTCGAGAACGGTGCCCTTCAGGAGATTCCCGACGAACAAGCGATCATCACCGCCGCCCGATCGATGCGCATGTCTGAGAAGTCGCTGAGAGCTATCCAATCCGCCATATTGGCTGACTACGGGCGTAAGCTATCGCTCGACGCTCTCAGCCGGATAGTCTCCTAGAGTCACAGTCTAAGCAACGCCAAGAAAAAAAAGACCTCCGGGGGCTCCAGGCACCTCACGCCTGTTGGCAGCGCGGCGGCCCCTCTAGCGGTAGAGGATTGATTTGAGGTTAGGGGTGCGCATCCAAAATGGCGTTCAGTTCGATAACTTCTTCCTTCGGCAGAAAAACATTGTCGATCACCCATTGCAGCACTTCCCGGTGCTCGCTTCTTTCCTGCGAGCCCTGCGCTGAACCCCGTAGCACCTCGATCGAGCGATAGATTCCCGCGTTGTGGGCGAGTGCCCCGCGCTTTTGGCGCCGTCGTGGCCGTAGCTCCGGAAAGAACGCCACGTTCCATCGCCTGAAGGTTTGTCGCCGAACATCCGACCGAGGGAGATCGAGAAGCTTCTCCAGCGGCGCGCCGCTCAGGTGGCGCCAGAGTCTGGGATTGGCTTCCAGTTCGGCGATCCAGTCGATCTGCTCACCAGACGTGTCGGTCTTGAACACAAGCGCGTGCCGGCGAGCCCAGTAGACGAGATGGTCAGCCCGAAAGATGTCGATGTCGGCGATGACGTAGCTGAATGCCGCGTAGCGGTTTGTCGGGCTGCCGTAGACGTTCAGGTTCCGAACGAAATCATCGTTCGCTGTTTCGAACCAGCCGGCGCCGCCGGCAAATTTCGGGCGCACAAACGGGGGCGGCTCTAGGCGAGGGTCGATCTTCTTAAGCCTGCCAAGGAGCACCTGAATGTTATGGGTCGGCTTGGACGCCGACGCGCCATTCATTAGGAGCGCGGCCTTCAGGTATTTCTCGACTGCGTGCAGCGTCAGCCACCAAAAATCATGGTCCCGATGTTCGAAAAAGGCCGCGCGCGCGCCGATATAATTCTGATCGGCGGTGTCCAGGAACATCTCGCGGATGAGCGAGATTCGGCGGTGGTAGGCGGCGAATGACATACAGCGGAGGTTGTAACGCTGTTCGCGCGACGCCGCAGTAGGATTGCAACGCGTAGCCCTTCGCTAACCCGTTAGGCGCCCGCCTTTTCTCGCTCCCGTCGAACGTGCATCGCGAGTTCGCGTATGTAGTCGGGCTTCACGCTTTCCGAGCCGCTCGTTTCTCCCGCACGTCCAAGCAATGTAAGAATGTCGTTCGCCATCCCCCGCAGCGCATCGGCCGCCATCGCTGCCACCTCCTCGGGTGCCTTCTCCGGATGTCGTTCGGAAAGGGACCTGATCAAATCAAAAGTTCCCGTCTCGGCGCCCGTGTTGTCGAAGGTTCGGAAAAACGAGCCGTCGCCCAGCCACATCGTGAACTTCCGGTCGCTATCCTCGACGGCGCAGACCACCCGGCAGCCTAGTTCGCGCAGCGCCGTCTTCACCCGTGCCCGCGCGAGCCGCCGGATGTCGGCGTCGGCGTCGTCTAGAGCGCCGCGGACCTCGGCGACGCGGCGTAGATGTTCGGCCGGACTGACTGCGCCTCGCGCCGCCTGAAGCGCGTCGGCCACCTTGTCACGGTCGGCTTCAAGTACTCGTCGCATCTTCCCCAGGTCGGCGAGTTCGCGCTCAATCTCTGGCGCGTCGTCGACCCGTGCCAGCAGACGGACCAGTCGCGTGGCTTCCGCTTCCCTGTCCCGGAGCGCCTTCTCCAATTCCGCCAGTGTGGTCGAGAGCTTCGCCGTCTGATCGGGCGCGGCGAAGAACCAATCGTCCAGCGCGAGATGCAGAACAGAGTCCAGTGCCGCTTTCTCAAACGGCCTATACCTAAACATCTGCGTCTGAGAACACCCGCGACTCCGGCTCGCGAAGTTGCATTGCCAATGGCGCGTCGGCGGACGCTCGCCGTTGGTTCGAAGATGCATCGGGTTGCCACACCTTCCGCAAGTCACCATTCCAGCGAACAAGTTCGCAACGTTCCGCGTGTGGCGTCCGCCGACGCCCGGCCGGGCCGCCTCGGGACCGTTGACCAGTTTCCGAGAGTCCAGGTTGCGACGCGCTCGGGCGACAAGGTCGGCGTCGACGATGCGGGGGTAATAGCCGACGAGGCGTTCCGCGAACTTCGTCCGGCTTTCCTTCGTGTTGGAGAATCCGGGCTGATAGTCGCCTTCGACCGCAGGCTGTCGCAAGATCAGCTTCACGTATGTCAGTTCCCAGGTCGGGGTTGAAGTTGGCTTGCGCCATTTCCCCCAAGCTAGAACTCCACGCTCGTTCAAGAGCTTCGCGATCAAGCGGGGGCCTATTCCCTCCGCCGCCATCTCGTACATCTCACGAACCAGCGCGGCGCGATTTGGATCAACATCAAAGCCCGAACGATCCGGCCGCATTTTCAGCCACCCCGGAGCCTTCGCAGTGATCACCCGTCCGGTGGCCTTTGCCTCTGCCATATTGCGCGTGATGCGATCGCGGACTCGCTCGCTCTTCTTCTGGGATTCATCGTGCGCGCCATGCGCCTTTGAGAGGATTTCGATGATCCACATGATTTCGGCGTTGAGGCCGGCGTCGTCGTAGACGCGCTCCCCATCTGCCGTCGCGATGCAGACCCCCTTTTCACAAATGTCTTCAAGCCATCGCTGCGTCTTCCGTGGAGCTTGGCGTGAAATCCTGTCGAGCCGCTCGACGACAAGCACGGAACCCCGCCCGATCTCCCCGTTCATGACGCGCTCGGCGAACTTGCCGAGTTCACCCGATGCTAAGTGATCGCCGGTCCAAGCCGAACGCCCGAGGTCTTCGATCGTGTCGACGATAGTCCAGCCACGGCGATCACAGAGCTTGCGGCAATCTTCTAGTTGTCGTTCCCGGGACGCGCCCTTCTCTTGACGCTTGTCCGAAAATCTAACGTATACATAGGCCTGCACGTCGTTCCCCTCGCGGGTGCGCTTCTTCTCTCAGGTATTCTGACGGAGACTGCGTAACAGGTGGTATACGGCTGCATCTACTGTTACGCCCGGCCGGCGCACGCCTACATGGGCCTGTCGCCGGGGCTGGATTTCGAGACCAGGCTGTTCTTCAAGCCGGACGCAGGGCGGCTGCTGGCCCGGGAGCTCTCGCGGCCGCGCTACGTGCCGCAGGTGATCCATGTGGGCGGCGACACCGACCCCTACCAGCCGGCCGAGCGGCGGCTGCGGGTCACCCGGGCGGTGATCGAGACGCTGAGCCGGTTCCGGCATCCGTTCTCGATCATCACCAAGTCGGCGCTGATCGCGCGCGACCTCGACCTGATGGGGCCGATGGCGGCGGACGGGCTGGTGCGGGCGGCGGTCTCGGTGACCAGCCTCGACCGCAAGCTGGCGCGCAGCATGGAGCCCAGGGCCGCGACGCCGGAGCGGCGGTTGGACGCGATCCGCCGGCTGGCCGGGGCCGGCGTGCCGGTGACGGTGATGTTCGCCCCCGCCATCCCGGGCCTCAACGACCATGAGATGGAGGCGGTGCTGGAGGCCGCCGCCCAGGCCGGCGCCTCGGGCGCGGGCTACGTCGCCCTGCGCCTGCCGCTGGAGATCGCCGACCTGTTCCAGGAATGGCTGGCCACGGATCATCCAGGTCGGGCCCGCCGGGTGATGTCGCTCGTGCGGCAGATGCGCGGCGGCAAGGCCTATGATTCCGAGTGGGGCCAGCGGATGAAGGGCCAGGGCCCCCTCGCCGACCTGATGGCCCAGCGCTTCAAGGCCGCCCGCCGCCGCTACGGCCTGGACCGCCCCTCGGTCGCGCTCGACCTGAGCAAGTTCTGCGTGCCCCCCAAGGCCGGCGACCAGATCGACCTGTTCGGCGGGTGAGCCGCCCGATCACAGTCCGAGGACCAACCTTATGTTCTCTTTATATTCTCGACGGACGACGCTGCTCGGGATACACTTTCCGGTACGCCCTGCGCCCCTGAGTGCTTAGAGCTGTTGATGGCCGTTAGCGCTTCGAAATCACGTAGATTATTGATTCAACATCATTTCATCCGAAGGCCGAAGTGCTGTTTACGACCCTGGAAACCGCTTATCTCGTACGGGGTTGTAAGCGGTTCCCCTGGAGGCGGGAGAACCCCGACGTCCCGTTCACCGCACGAACACCCCCACCAGCTCGATATGCGGCGACCAGAGGAACTGGTCGACGGGCAGCACGCGCTCCAGTCGGAAGCCCGCCTCGATCAGCAGGGCGGCGTCGCGGACGAAGGTGGCCGGGTTGCAGGAGACGCCGATGACGCGGGCGGCCTGGGACCTGGCGAGCTCGGCGGCCTGCGGGGCGGCCCCGGCGCGGGGCGGGTCGAAGACGGCGACGTCGATCCGCTTCAGCTCCATGGCCAGCACCGGGCGGCGGACCAGGTCGCGGACCTCGGCGGTGACGCCCTTCAGCCCGGGCGCGGTGGCGAGCGCCGCGGTGATCGCGTGGATCGCCGGCGCCTCGCTGTCGACGGCCAGCACCGGGGCGATCCCGGCCAAGGGAAAAGTGAAGGTCCCGACGCCGCAATAGAGGTCGGCGATGCGCGATGCGCCCGCGGCGGCTTCGGTCACGAAGGCGGCCATCGCCGCCTCGGCCTGCGGGACCGCCTGCAGGAAGGCGCCGGGCGGCAGGGCGACCGTCGCGGCGCCCAGCCGCACGCGAGGCTGGCGGGCCATGAAGGCGACCTCGCCGTCGATGGTCACCCGGGCGAAGTTCGCCGCGCCGGCCGCCTCGGCCAGGCGCATCCGCGCGTCGGCCGAAAGCCCGCCGGCCTTGTGCGCCACGCCGGAGATGTCCACGTCGACGCCCCCGTCAGCCAGCGTCACGTGCAGGCTGGGCGCAGACTTGGGGTTCTCGAACAGCGGCGCGGCCAGCCGGCGCAGGGCGGGAAACGCCGCCTCGAGCCGCGGGTCGGCGATCGGGCAGACTTCCACCGCGACCAGCGTCCAGGCCTTGCGCTGCTTGTAGCCCAGCCGGGCCTCGTCGCGCTTGCCGGGCCGGGCGTGCAGGGTGAGCCTGCGGCGCGACCCCGGCGGGGCGGCGAAGGGCGGCAGGATCTCGGTCTCGATCCGCTGCCGCGCCAGGGTGGCGGCGAGGCGCTGCACCTTCCAGGCCAGGTAGGCCCCGTGCTCCCAGTGCTGCAGGGCGCAGCCGCCGCAAACGCCGAAGTGCGGACACGGCGGGACCACGCGCTCGGGGCTGGCCGCCAGCACTTCGACCAGTTCGCGCCGCTCGCCGCGGCCGCGCAGGCGCACACGTTCGCCCGGTAGGGTGTAGGGCGCGTAGACGGGCCCGGCGGCCACGCCGTCGCCCTCCCCGCCCACGGCCTCGATCAGCGCCTCGGCGGCCGGCGCTTCGGCGTCGTCCCGGTCGAGCGGGGTGGAACTACGTTTGGACAAGACCCATTCTCCTGGGAGGCGGACGCGCCTGGACCTCCTGTCGCGCGCCTGCATGAACATGAACAGCCCGATCAAGGGCCATTCACCTTTCTTACGCCATGGTCCCCGGCGAAAAGGGGCCTACGGCGCAGCTTGACGGAAGGATCGGACATGACGTCCGCGCTTGCATTGACCGCCGCCGGCCGCCCGCCTTTTAGTCCCAAGGGGAGAGCTTAAGATGACCACCCGTTCCATCCTCGCCAGGTCCACCCTGACCGCCGTCGCCGGCGTCATGGCGCTGACCACGGCCGCCGCCGTCCCGAGCTTCGCCCAGGCGCAGTCGGGCGGCTACTACGACCCCTGCAGGCGCGATCAGACCAACCGCGGCACGGTCGGCGGCGTGCTCGGCGCCCTGGCCGGCGCGGCCATCGGCTCCAACGTCGCGGCCCGCAAGAACCGCACCGAAGGCGCCCTCTTGGGCGGCGCGGTGGGCGCGGTCGGCGGCGCAGTCGTCGGCAACAATTCGGCCGCCTGCCGCTCCGGCGACTACCGCAGCGGCTATTACGACAGCCGCCCCAGCGGCTACTACAGCGACCGGGCCTACGATCGCGGCTACCAGCCCGACTACGGCGCCTCGCAATATGACCGGTCGCGCTACTACTCCGAGGACCGCTACGGCGGCGACGGTTACCGCAGCGGCTACGCGGACAGCTACACCGTGACCGACCGGCCGCCCACGGCCGATGGCTGCACCCTGGCCGAAAGCCCGATCTACCTGCCGGACGGCCGGGTCCAGAAGCGCTTCGTCCGGGTCTGCCCGGACGCCTCGGGCCGCTACCAGGTGGTGGAATAAGCGACTCTTTCCTTGTCCTGAAGAGGACGGAGGAGGAAAGAGCCCGGCCATCACCCGCCCCTGCGCGCCCACAGCAGCCACTCCAGCGCCCCTTCCCCGCCCGGCGTGGCGCTCTCGGCGGTCGCGCGCACGGCCCAGCCGGCGGCCTCCAGGAACGCCCCGACCTGCTGCAGCGCGCGCAGCCGCGCGGCTGGATCCCTGACCCTCCCGCCCTTGCCCACGTCGGCCGGGCCGACCTCGAACTGCGGCTTGACCAGCGCGACCAGGTCCGCGCCCGCCTGCGCCAGGAGAAGCGCCGCCGGCAGGGCCTTGATCAGGCTGATGAAACTGACATCGCAGACCACGAGGCCGATCGGCCCCGGGATCAGCTCCGGCGTCAGCGACCGGGCGTCGACGCCCTCCAGGCTGACCACTCGGGGATCGCCCGCCAGTCGCGGGTGAAGCTGGCCGCGGCCCACGTCCACCGCATAGACCCGCGCCGCCCCCTTCGCCAGGCAGACCTCGGTGAAGCCGCCGGTGGAGGAGCCCACGTCCAACGCGATCCGGCCCGCAACCTCGACCGGCCAGAGGTCCAGCGCCTGCGCCAGCTTCAGGGCTCCCCGGCCGACCCAGGGATGGGCTGGCTCGGCGACCACATGGGCGGCCGCGCCGATCAGGTCCGAGGCTTTCGCCACCACGCGCCCGTCCGCCGTCACCCGTCCCGCCTCGATGGCGGCGCGGGCCTTGGCGCGGCTCTCGAACAGGCCGCGGGCCACCAGCGCCCGGTCGGCGCGCTCGCCGGGCGCCACGGCCTCAGCCGACCTGAGACAGGCGCTGGAGCGCGGCCTCCAGCTTGGCCTTGGCGTCCTGCGCCTCCGCCATCCGCTCGCGGTTCTCCTCGACCACCTCCTCTGGCGCCCGGGCGACGAAGTCGGCGTTGCCGAGCTTCCTGGCGGTGCGGTCGATGTCGGAGGCCAGGCCCGCGATCTCTTTGCCCAGGCGGGCGCGCTCGGCGGCCAGGTCGATGAACTCGGCGACCGGCAGGGCGAGCGTCGCGCCTTCCACCACGAAGGGGATCGCACCCGCCGGCGCGGCGTCCAGGAACCGCAAGGCCTCGACCCGCAGCATCTGGCTGATCACGGCGGCGTTGGCCTCCAGCACCGCGCGCTGACGCTCCGTGGCCTCCAGCACCAGCAGCGGCGGACGCGCCGCGACAGGCACGTTGAGCTCGGAACGCACCGAGCGGCCCTCGCTGATCGCCGCCAGCAGCAGGCCGATCTCCGTCTCCGCCTCGGCGTCGACCAGGCTCGCCGGCAGGTCGGGCCAGGGGGCGGTTATCAGGAATCCCTGATGTTCGCGGGGCGCGCCGACCGCGGCGGTCTGGCTCCACAGCTCCTCCGTGATGAACGGCATCACCGGATGCAACAGCTTCAGCGCCAGGTCCAGGACCCAGGCGGCGGTGGCGCGGGTCTCGGCGCCGGCGGCTTCGTCCGTCCCGTTCAACGCCGGCTTGGCGGCCTCGACGTACCAGTCGCAGTAGACGTTCCAGATGAAGCGGTAGATCGCGTCGGCCGCCTCGTCGAAGGCGCAGCCGTTCAGCGCCCGGGTCATCGCCTGTTCGGTCCGCACGGCCTGGCTGACGATCCAGCGGTTGAGCGCGATCTTCACCTTCGCCGGATCGAAGCCCTCCGCCCGCGCGCAGCCGTTCATCAGGCAGAAGCGCGTGGCGTTCCACAGCTTGGTTCCGAAGTTACGATAGCCCTCGATGCGTTGCCGGGAGAGCTTGATGTCCCGCGCCGCGCCCGACATCGCCGTCAGGGTGAAGCGCAGCGCATCGGCGCCGTAGTCGTCGACCAGTTCGAGCGGATCGAGGACGTTGCCCTTGGACTTGGACATCTTCCGCCCCTCGGCGTCGCGCACCAGGGCGTTGATGAAGATGCGGCGGAACGGGACCTCGCCCATGAAGTGCAGGCCCTGCATCATCATCCGGGCCACCCAGAAGAAGATGATGTCGAAGCCGGTCACCAGGGTGCTGGTGGGGTAGAACCGCTTGAGGTCCCGCGCCTCCTGCGGCCAGCCCAGGGTGGAGAACGGCCAGAGCGCCGAGGAGAACCAGGTGTCGAGCACGTCCTCGTCCTGGCGCAGCCGCTCGTCGCGCCCGTAGGCCGTGCGCGCCGCCGCCTTCGCCGCCTCTTCGTCCTCGGCCACGAACACCTGGCCGTCCGGGCCGTACCAGGCCGGGATACGGTGGCCCCACCAGAGCTGGCGGGAGATGCACCACGGCTGGATGTTGCGCATCCACTCGAAGAAGGTCTTCTCCCAGTGGCGCGGCTCGAAGACGGTGCGCCCCTCCTCCACCGCCTTGATGGCCGGCTGGGCCAGCACCTCGGCGTTCACGTACCACTGGTCGGTAAGGTACGGCTCGACCACCACGCCCGAACGGTCGCCATGCGGGACCATGTGGCGGGTGGGCTCGATCCCGCGCAGCAGGCCGAGCGCCTCGAACTCGGCCACCACCTTCCTGCGCGCTTCGAAGCGATCGAGGCCGCGGTACTCGGGCGGGACGTTGTCGTTCAGCCGCGCGAAGTCGTCGAGAATGTTGATCTGCGGCAGGCCGTGCCGCTTGCTCACCTGGAAGTCGTTGAAGTCGTGGGCGGGCGTGATCTTCACCGCGCCGGAACCCTTCTCCGGGTCGGCGTAGTCGTCGGCGATAATCGGGACCAGCCGGCCGGCGATCGGCAGCCGCACGTTCTTGCCCACCAGCGCCTTGTAGCGCTCGTCGGTCGGGTGCACCGCCACGGCGGTGTCGCCCAGCATGGTCTCGGGCCGCGTGGTGGCCACCACCACCTCGCCGGAGCCGTCCTCCAGCGGATAGGCGAAATGCCAGTAGGAGCCGTCCACCTCGCGCTGCTCGACCTCCAGGTCGGAGATCGCCGTCTGGAAGTGCGGGTCCCAGTTCACCAGGCGCTTGTCGCGGTAGATCAGGCCTTCGGCGTGCAGGGTCACGAACACCTTGCGCACCGCGGCCGACAGGCCCTCGTCCAGGGTGAAGCGCTCGCGGCTCCAGTCGCAGGAGGCGCCCAGGCGGCGGAGCTGGCCCACGATGGCGCCGCCGGATTCGGCCTTCCATTCCCAGACCTTCTCAACGAAGGCCTCGCGGCCCAGGTCGCGGCGGCCGACGTTGCCTTCCGCGGCCAGCTGACGCTCCACCACCATCTGGGTGGCGATGCCGGCGTGGTCGGTGCCCGGCAACCAGAGCGCGGCCTTGCCCCGCATCCGCTCGAAGCGGATCAGCACGTCCTGCAGGGTATTGTTCAGCGCGTGGCCGATATGCAGCCGCCCGGTGACGTTGGGCGGCGGGATGACGATGCTGAACGGCTCGGCGGCCGGGTCGTCTATCGGCAAAAAGGCGCCCGACGCCTCCCAGGCGGCGTAGAGGCGCGGTTCGGCGGTCTTTGGATCGAAATTCTTTTCAAGCATGCCGGGCGGTGCATACCGTCCCGCACGCGCCGGCGAAAGCCGGCCCCGGCGGAATTATCCGCGACCGCGGCTGCGGGCGATCCGCTCGACTTCCTCGGCCACCGCCGTCTGCACGATCTGCGGCAGGTTGGAATCCAGCCAATCCCTGAGCAGCGGGCGCAGCAGGTCGCGCACGACGTCCTCCAGGGTGTGGTTGTCGCGCGGCATGGCGATGGCCGCTGAGAGCTGGCCGAAGGCGGAGGCCGCGGCGCTGGCGGCGACGGCGCCCACCAGGGTCTCGGCCGGCGCGGGTGCAGGCGCCGCGACCGGCGGGGGCTCGGGCGGGGGCGGCGGCGCGGCGGCGATCACCGGCTCCGGTTCCGGTTCGGGTTCGGGTGGAATGTAGACGTCGATGTCGCCGTGGGTCTCCACCTTCTCGGTCAACTCCAGCACGTCCTCCTCGTGGGGCTCCGGCGCCAGGTCTGGCTGCAGCGGGGGCTCGGGCTCCGCTTCCGGTTCGACCGAAGCCATCGGCGCCTCCGCCAGCGTAGCCGGCGCCCCTGCGTCTTCGGCCGCTCCAGCGGCCGAAGCCTCCTCCGTCGCTGCGGGGGCGTCGTCCTCCGAGATGATGCGCCGGATGGAGGCGAGAATTTCCTCCATCGTCGGCTCTTGGGCGGTCTGCTCGGACATGTGCGGCCTGTCGGGCGAAAGTGCGAATCCGTCGCGCCAGGGTAGGCGCGCTAGGGGGATGGTGCAATTTCCGCCCGAGTCCGCAAGTTCGGATTCGCCCAGCGGGCGAAACGCCGCGCCGGGCGGCTACTTCGTCCGCGACTTGCCCGGTTCCGGCTGCGGCAGGGGCGCGGCGTTCGCCGGCGGTTCCAGCGGCAGCTCCTTGGTCTTGCCCACAAGCACGGAGTCGACGAGCCCGATAGGCTCTTCCCAGGGCGCCCAGCCCCAGGTGACCCTGAGCTTGTTGAAGTTGGTCTTGGGGTCGTAGCGCGGCGCCATCGGCGTCAGGTTGCGCGCCTCGAGCCGGCCCATGGCCGAGATCACGCCGGCGGCGGAGACGTATTCGTCATGCCGCGCGCCGATCTGCGACAGCTGGGCGGCCCGCAGCTCCTGCTCGGCGTTCAGGACGTCGAGGGTGGTGCGCAGGCCCACCTGCTGCTCCTGGCGCGTACCCTCCGAGGCGATCATGGCCGCGCGGACCTGCTCGTCGGTCGAGCTGATATTGGCCCGGGCGGCCAGCAACTGGTTCCATGCCTGGGTCAAGGTCTGCAGGACGGTGCGGCGCGCGCCCTCGATGCTGATGCGGTCGGCGTTGTTGCGCTCCACCTGCTGGCGGATGCGCGAAGTGGTCAGGCCGCCGTTGAACAGCGGCACGCTGACTGATGCCCGGGCGGTGATGTTCTGCGCCCAGGTGTCGGTGTCGACCGAGCGGCCCAGTCCGCTGAAGCCGTAGGTGGCGGCCACCGACACCTGCGGCATCCGCTCGGCGCGGGCGCCCGCCAGGCGCGCCCGGCTGGCCTGCTCGGTGTAGCGGGCGGCGCGGATCTGGGCGTTGTTGTCCTCGGCGATGTCGAAGGCCTTGTCCACGTCGACAGGCAGCAGCCCCGCCAGCGACGGCTCCGGCGCGAGCTCTCCGGGGTTCTGGCCGACCACGGCGGCGTAGTTGCCGCGGCTGATGGCCAGCTGCGCCTGGGCCGACTGCAGGCTGGAGACCGCCGCAGCCAGGCGTGCCTGCGACTGGGCCACGTCGGTGCGGGTGATCTCCCCCACGTCGAAGCGCGCCTTCGATTCGTCGAGCTGGCGCTGCAGGACGCCCACGTCCTCCTGGCGGATGTGCACCGCCTCCTGGTCGCGGCGGACGTCCACATAGGCCTGGACCACCTGGCCCAGGATCTGCGACTCCAGGCGGCGCAGGTTCTCGCGCCCGGTCAGGATGTCGGCCTCGGCGGCGGTCACGGCCGCGGCCACCCGGCCGCCGGTGTAGATCGGCTGGTTGAGGCTGAAGAAGGCGTTGCCGACGTAGCGCTCCGAGTAGCTGGTGGAGGCCAGGGTGTCGACCACGCCGTCGCCGTTGGTGTCGACGAAGCCCTGCGCGCCGGGCACGCGCGTCTGGGTGTAGGTGTCCTGCACCCCTGCGCTCAGCGTCGGCCGCCAACCGGCGCGCGCCTGGACGTAGTTCTCGTCGAGCGCCCGCTGCGTGGCCCGCTGGGCCTGCAGCGTCGGGTTCGACTCGTAGGCAAGAGCGATAGCGTCTGCGAGGGTCTCGGCGGCGGCTGGAAGCGCAACCGCCATTCCAGCGGCGCAAACCATCGCCAGGAGGCCTCCGCGGCGGCACGTCAACATTCGTCATCCCCGAGGCAGGCGACTGGGCGCGGCCCCTTATGACCGTCGCAACGGTCCAAGGCCAGATTCTGTGATCTTACGCTTTTTTCACGCGGTGGTTTCGAAGGTGTTTCATTTTCGGTCAGAAGGCGAAACCGCGCTGCGCCTCGAAACCGGCCAGCACCGGGGGCGTGGCGTCGAAGATCGGCCGGCGGCCGACGCCGTCCTCGGCCCGCACGTAGAGCGTCGCCTTGCCCACCGGCCCGTCGCGCTCGATCACCGCCAGGCGGCCGCCGGGGGCCAGGGCCGATAGCCAGGCCTGCGGGACCTGCGACACCGCGCCTTCGCAGATCGCGATGTTGAATTCCATGCCGGCCGGCGGCTGCAGCCCCTCGCCGTCGATGCGGCGGACGGCGAGCCCCAGCGCCTCCAGCACCGCTGCCGCGTAAGGTGCGGCGATGGCCAGCGCCTGCTCGCCCGGTTGCGGCCGCAGCGCCTGCAGCAGCTTGGCCACGTCGCGCGGCTTCAGCAGCCAGCGGCCCGGCGCATATTCCACCTCCGCGTCGGCGTAGGCCAGGTAGGTCTTGCCTAGCGGGACGAAGGCCTCGCGCGGGATGTCGTGCATGGCGTCGTGGATGCGTACGTCGGTGACGTCGCTGGTGCGCACCTGGCTCTCCACCATGTTCAGGCGGGCGGCGGCGAAATCGGCGGCCATGGATCCTCGGGCGCTCATGTGGTGCAGGCTTATAGGTCGCGCCGCGCGCGCAACGCAATCGCCAGCGCCGGAGACGTTGCCGCAGGCCGGGGGTTCTGTTAGCGATCCGCCTCTCGCTGCGGCGGGCGCCCCCGCGCCGGCCGCTGCCCCAGGGCCTGGTGGCGGAGTGGTGACGCAGCGGACTGCAAATCCGCGCACCCGAGTTCGATTCTCGGCCAGGCCTCCAAACTCCTTCCGTTCAGTGCGCCGTCCGGGCCAGCGCCGCCCGCCGCGCCCGGGCCGCGCCGCCCAGCACATAGGCCCCGCCTATGACCGCGCAGCTCACGGCGATCACCATGTAGAGCCCCTGCAGCCCCACGGCGTCGCGGATCGGCCGCATGATGAACGGATTGAGAAAGCCGCCGACGTTGAAGGCCGCGGCGTAGAAGCCCAGCGCCCGCGCCCGCACGGCCGGCGCGGCCAGGCCCAGCAGCAGGTCGATGAGGCAGGGCACGATCGCGCCACAGGCCATCCCGAGGAAGGCGCAGGCGGCGCCGAACGCCAGGGGCGTCTCCGCCACCGCCGCCAGCCCGTTGCCGACCGCCAGCAGGACGATCCCGATCGCCGCCACGCCGACCTTGCCCAGCCGCGCCTGCAGCGCGCCATAACCCAGCGCCGCCAGCATCGAGAACAATCCCTGCATGGACATCACGCTTGAGGTCTCGGCGGTCGAGGTGATCCCCTGCTCGGCCAGCAGCAGCGGGATGTGGGTGTTGGTGGTGGTCAGCACCAGCATCAGCAGGCCGCCGGCCAGGAAGATCGGCAGGACCGGGGCCAGCAGCCGGTAGTCGGTCCTGGCGCCGCGCTCTTGGCTCCCGGCGCCGCCGCGGACAGCCACGAGGACGCAGACGACGATGATCGCGCCTACCGCGGTGAACTGCAGGAAGGCGCTTTGCCAGCCGGCCTGGTCGGCGATCACCCCGGAGAGCCAGACCGAGCCCGCCGCCAGCAGGCTTCCGAAGGCGGACGCGAAGCCGATCATTCGGGCTCGGGCGTCGCCCGCATAGAGTTCGGCCAGCAGCAGGCCGCGGCCGATACCGATGATCGCCGCAGCGAAGCCGATGCAGAAGCAGATGGTCAGCAGGCCGGGCGCGCTGGGCGGCGCGAGGGCTGCAGCGCCGGCCAGCGCGAAGGCCAGCCCGCCGACACAGATCGCCCTGCGGGCGCGCAGCCATTCGGCGATCCAGCCGCCCACAAGGCCGCCCAGGGCCAGACCGGCCAGAGGCATCACGATGATGATCTGCGAGATGCGCTCGTCGCCGATCTGCGCGGCTATCGGCCGCAGCACCGGCCCGACCACGCCGAACGAGATGCCCGACGTGGCGGAGGCCAACAGGATGACGACCGCAGCGCCGATCCGGCGCCAGGCGGGTTCGACGACAGGCGTATCGCCAGCGGCGGGCTGCGACATGGATCCTCCGTGGGGAATGCGCGTCGTTCACCGCGCGATCTTCCCGCCACGCTGGGCCTCGGCGCAGGCCTTTGGCAAGGCGGAAACGCGGCGGCCGCGCGGCGTGAACACGAAAACGGGCGGCCCCGCGAAGGACCGCCCGCCGGCCTTGTTCTCGCGCCAGGATCAGGTGATGCGCTTGACGCTCACCGGGTCGCTGCCGGGGAAGGTTTCTTCCAGGCCCTCGTCCAGCAGGGCTTCCTGGCGGTCTTCGGTCACGGCTTCCTTGTCGGCGAGCTGGTCGTGCTTGCCGTGCTTCGGCAGGGGCTCGGCTGCGCGGGCGTGCGGGCCTTCGATGTGCTTGTCCTCGGACCGCACCTCGCCCTCGGGGGCCATGTCCGCGGTCGAAGCGCCGGCGCCACGGGTGAAATGGCGTTGAGGCTTCTCGGCGGCCTTATCCTTACCAAGATTCATGTACCCGCTCCAAAATTCGCGGCGTCGGATGGGACGCCGCTTGTAGAACCCCTCGGCACAATGGTGGTTGCCGATTCCGTGCTCGATAGCCTGGCTGCGTCGACAAGCTCGCGCTTGTCGCGCTGCTCCTGCCGCCAGGCCAGCCAGCGCAGCAACATGCCGGCGACCGAGGCGGCCATGCCGCCCGCCAGGCAGGCGAACAGCACCGGGTTCTCCCTGGCG
Organism: Phenylobacterium sp.; assembly: GCF_036502675.1. Taxonomy (GTDB): domain Bacteria; phylum Pseudomonadota; class Alphaproteobacteria; order Caulobacterales; family Caulobacteraceae; genus Phenylobacterium. The sequence continues at coordinate 25,692 of NZ_DASXYF010000113.1, read as the reverse complement.
CTATTCCAGGAGACCACGCCCAGCAGCGCCACGCTCACAGTTGAGACCAGGTAGCCGAAAGTTTTGAGCAAAGTCGTCCTTCGCCGGATGGTTCCTAACGGGAAACGGCGCCGGGACGCGGCCGTTCCGGCGGCTCAGGCGGCTCAGGCGGCCGGCGCACGGGCGGCGTAGCGGGCGTCGAACAGGGCCGGCAACCGATCCGGCAGGCCCATCAGCGGGCCGGAGGAGAGCAGCAGCACCACCTCGTCGCCGGCCAGGCCGCCCAGCGCCGCCTCCGCCGCCTCCGGGTTGCGGACGGCCTCGACGGCGACGCCAGCGGCGGCGGCGCGCTGCACGATCTCCTCGAGGGTCGACTGGTTGTGACTCTGGGCGCCGTGGCCGGGCGGCGGCAGCATCAGCACCCGGGACGCGCCCTTGAACACCGTGTCGTACCAGGAGAGCGCGTCGCGGCTGCGCCAGGAGAAGGCGTGCGGCTCGAACACCACGACGAGCGGCCGCTCGGGATAGTGCAGCGTCATGGCCTCGATGGCCGAGCGCGCCTTCTCGTAAGAGGAGCCGAAGCCCTCGATGATCGGCGCGCGCGAGGCGGTGGTCAGCCGATCGAGCCGGCGGCGGATGCCCTTGAAGCCGGCGAGCCCGCGGGCCAGCGAAGCCTCGTCGACCAAACCCCGCTCCAGGAGGAAGGCCGAGACCCCGACGATGTTCTCGATGTTGTGCTCGCCCAGCAGGGTGGTGGTCAGCGCCACGCGCCGGCCGCCGGGCCCGACCAGGGTGAAGCGGCTCACCTCGCCGTAGGTCACGTCCCGGCTGTACCAGCCGTCGCAGGGCGCGGTATCGTACCAGACGGTGCGGGCCTTGGTCCCCTCGGCCGCCGCCCGCACCGCCGGGCCCTCGCGCAGCACAGCCAGCCCGCCGGCCGGCACGAGGCCCATCAGCGCCCGGAACGGCGCCTGGTATTCCTCGAAGGTCGGGAAGACGTTGACGTGGTCGTGGACTACCGAGGTCAGGAGCACGTGGTCGGGGTGGTAGAGCATGAACTTGGAGCGCCGGTCGCCGGCGCCGACCACATATTCGTCCCCCTCCAGCACCACCTCCGGCGCATGGCCCCAGTGGCCGGTGGCCGGCAGCGACGGCGAGATGGCCCCGATCATCCAGCCCGGGTCGCGCCCGCCGGCCCGCAGCAGGTGGGCCATCAGGGCGGTGCAGGTCGACTTGCCGAAGGAGCCCGCCACCACGATGGACTCGCGGCCGCGGGTGGTCTCGCCCAGCAGCTCGGCGAAGGTGGTGATGCGGACGCCGCGGCGCCTGGCCTCCATCACCTCGGGATTGTCCTGCCCGCCCAGCTTGGCGCTGGCGCCCATCACCAGCAGCTCCAGGCCGTCCGGCAGGTTGGCGGCGTCGAAGCGGCGGTGGAACGGGAAGCCCAGGCCCTCGACGTAGGTGGACATCGGCGGGAAGACGTCCTCGTCCGAGCCGGAGACCTCGTGGCCAGCGTCGCGCATCATCAGCGCCGTGGCGCTCATCCCGGCGCCGGCGACGCCCGTGAAATGGATCCGCATCGGTCCCGACTCCATCGCCGTACTGGGTCTTGTCAGTACCCGAACCACGCGCGGGCCGTCGAGGGTTCGGGCGGTGATTGCAATCCTACCCTCCCGAGGGGCCGGCCAAGCCTGCGTCGTCAGGCGTCGTCGTCGTCGATCCAGTCCAGCGTCCGCTGCACGGCCTTCTTCCATTTGCGGCAGGCTTTCTCCCGCGCTTCGGCGGCCAGACGCGGGCGCCATTCGGCGTCCTGCCGCCAGTTCGCCCTGAGCGCGGCGAGGTCCGGCCAGACGCCGACCGCCAGGCCGGCGGCGTAGGCCGCGCCCAGGCAGGTGGTCTCAGGCACGGTGGGGCGCACCACGGGGACGCCCAGCACGTCGGCCTGGAACTGCATCAGCAGGCCGTTGGCGGTCATGCCGCCGTCGGCTTTCAGCCGGGTAAGCGGCGCGCCGGCGTCGGCGGCCATGGCGTCGGTCACCTCCCGCACCTGCCAGGCCGTGGCCTCCAGCACGGCGCGGGCGATATGGCCCTTGTTGACGTAGCCGGTCAGCCCGGCGATCACGCCGCGGGCGTCGTCGCGCCAGTACGGGGCGAACAGGCCTGCGAAGGCCGGCACGATGTAGCAGCCGCCGTTGTCCTCGACGGTGCGGGCCAGCGCCTCCACCTCGTCGGCGCTGGAGATCAGGCCGAGGTTGTCGCGGATCCATTGCACGAGGGCGCCGGCCACGGCGATGGAGCCTTCCAGCGCATAGATCGGCGGGGCCTGGCCGATCCTGTAGGCGACCGTGGTGATCAGGCCGCTTTTGGAACGGACGGCCGCGGCGCCGGTGTTGACCAGCAGGAAGCCGCCGGTGCCGTAGGTGCACTTGCCCTCCCCCGTTTCGAAGCAGGTCTGGCCGAACAGCGCCGCCTGCTGGTCGCCCAGCGCGGCGGCCACCGGAACGCCGGCCAGGACGCCGCGGGCCTCGCCGTAAACCTCGGACGAGGAGACGATCTGCGGCAGAATCGCGCGGGGCACGCCCACGGCCTGCAGCAGGCGATCATCCCAGTCGAGGGTCGCCAGGTTCATCAGCAGGGTGCGGCTGGCGTTGGTGACGTCGGTGACGTGGCGGCCGGTGAGGTTCCAGATCAGCCAGGACTCCATGGTGCCGAACAGCAGCTCCCCCGCCTCGGCCCGGGCCCGCGCGCCGGGCACGTTGTCCAACAGCCAGCGGATCTTCGGCCCGGCGAAGTAGGTGGCGAGCGGCAGGCCGGTCAGCGCGCGCAGGCGGTCGGGCCCTTCCTCGCCGCCGATGGCTTTCACCAGGGCGTCGGTGCGGGTGTCCTGCCAGACGATGGCGTTGTGGATCGGCCGGCCCGTGGCCTTGTCCCACAGGACGGTGGTCTCGCGCTGGTTGGTGACCCCGACCGCGGCCAGGTCGCGCGGCGACAGGCCCGCCTGGGCCAGGGCCTCGGCGGCCACGGCCTGCACGTTGGTCCAGATCTCGACGGCGTCGTGCTCCACCCAGCCGGGGCGCGGGAAGATCTGCCGGTGCTCGCGCCGGGCGACGGCGCACACGGCGCCGGCGGCGTCGAAGACGATGCAGCGCGAGGAGGTGGTCCCCTGGTCGATGGCGGCCACATGGGTGTTCGGCATGGCGGGCGCTCCTGGTTCCGGACCTTGGCCTGGAGACATAGCGCGATCCGCGGCGCTCGCACGACCGGGCGTCGTTAACCCTTCCTTAACCACGAAGGGGCAACCTGCCGGCGTCTTCTTTGAAGGCACCCACCATCACCGACCTTTTCCAGCCCGGCGTCCGCGCCGGGCTTTTTTTGTCCGGCCCGCCGCAGCGGCCTGGGCCGGGGGGCGGCGGTCTTACACTTGCTTCGGTCGGTGTGGCGGTCTATACGGCCGGCCCGCGAAGGCGCTGGTCCTCGGTAGCTCAGTTGGTAGAGCAGTCGGCTGTTAACCGACTTGTCGCAGGTTCGAGTCCTGCCCGGGGAGCCACTTCGCGGCGGCCGGACTCTCAAAAAATGACAGGTTTCTCGCAGTGGTCACGCCAGGGCGACCGCACGCGCGGCCGTTCCCACCCGATTCGGAGAGGGGTGCGGAGGACCCTCAGACCTCGATGAGCACCGCGCCGGCCTGGCCGCCGCCGGCGCACATGGTGGCGACGCCCAGGCCGCCGCCGCGGCGGCGGAGTTCGTGGATCAGGGTGGTGAGCATCCGCGCGCCGGAGGCCGCGATCGGATGGCCGAGGCTGCAGCCGCTGCCGCTGACGTTGACGGTGGCCTCGTCGAGGCCCAGGCCCTTGCAGGCGGCGATGGGCACCGAGGCGAAGGCCTCGTTGATCTCCCAGAGCGCCACGTCGGACTGCGACACGCCCGCGCGGGCCAGCACCTTGGGGATGACGTCGATGACGGCCATGCCGGTCAGCCGGGGATCGACGCCCACGGCGGCCCAGCTTCGCACCGTCGCCAGCGGCGCAAGCCCTTCGGAGCGGGCCAGCGCATCGTCGACGACCATCAGCGCGGCCGCGGCGTCGTTGGCGCCGGAGGCGTTGCCGGCAGTGATGGAGAAGCCCTCGATCTCCGGATGGATCGGCTTCAGCGAGGCCAACCGCTCCATGGAGGTGTCGCGGCGCGGGTGTTCATCGACCTGGAAATCGACGATGGAGCCGTCCCGGCGGGTCACCCGCACCGGGACGATCTCCCCCGCCAGGCGGCCCGCGTCGATCGCCTCCACGGCGCGTTGGTGCGAGCGCAGCGCCCAGGCGTCCATGGTCTCGCGGTCGATGTCGGCCGCCTTCGCCGTGTTCCAGCCGACGGTGATGGTCATGTCGAGGTTGGGCGCCTCGGGGCTGTCCGGATGGGTCGGCGGCAGCCAGCCTTCCTGGAATTCGTCCGACAGCGGTATGCGCCAGCGCATCCGCGGCGTCATCGAGCTGGCCATGACCCCGCCGGCCACGATGGCGCGGTCCATGCCGGCGCGGATCGATCCCGCCGCATTGGCGACCGCGGTGAGGCTGCCGGCGCAGTGGCGGTTCACCGCCTGGCCGCTGACGTGGAGCAGGCCCGCCTCCGCCGCCGCGTGGCGGGCCAGGTCGCCGCCGCCGTAGAGCGCTTCCGCGAAGATCACGTCGTCCACCAGGTCGGGCGAAAGTCCCGATCGGCGGATGGCCTCCTGGAGGACGATCCGCGCCAGCGTCTCGGCGGGGGTGTCGACGAGGGTTCCCTTGCGGGCGGTTGCGACCGCGGTGCGGACCGCGCTGACGATGACGGCGTTGGGCATGTGCGACTCTATCTTGACCTTGGCAGGCGGGCGAGGTTCGGCGCGCGAAACGACCGGCTAGCACCAGGCGGCGGCGTTGTCAGAGAAAATTGCAGCGCGCGGTAGCGATCGGGCGGCGCGCGCACGCGGCTTGCGCCAGCTCCGATCGATAGGTAGCTAGGCTTCATATCGAAGCGTGGGGAGAAACGCATGACGCCGCCGAAACAGTCCGTGGCCGTTCGCGCCCTGGTCGCAGCCGCCTGCCTGGCGGCGGCGGGCGGGGCCGAGGCGAGGCCCGCCGGCGCCCAGCCGGCCGATCCGCGCGACGCCCGGATCGAGGCCCTGGTGCGGCAGGTGGAGGCGCTGACCGCCAGGGTGGACACGCTGCAAGCCAAGGCGGAGGCGGAGGCGCCGCCGGCCCCGCCGCCGGCCCCGATCCAGACCCTCGCGCCGCCGCCGCTGCCCTCCGCCGGCGTGACCATCACCGCCGGCAAGCCGCAGATCCAGAGCGGCGACGGGCGGTTCGCGGCGAATCTTCACGGCGCGATGCAATTCGACGCGGCCGACTACAGCCAGCGCACGCCGGGGCCGATCACCAGCGACTTCCGCCGCGGGGCGGCGGCCGGCGACACGGCGCACGCCCGCGACCTCTCCTCCGGCGCCAACTTCCGCCGCGCCCGCATCGGCATCGACGGCAAGGCGTTCGGCGACTTCGAATACAACCTGCTGTTCGAATTCGGCGGCGCGGGCGAGGAGGACGCCGGCCACATCCAGGAAATGTGGGTGCAGTACTCGGGCTATAAGCCGTTCCACCTGAAGGTCGGCGCCTTCCCGCCCTCGATCGGCCTGGAGGACCAGGCGTCCACCAACGGGGCGCTGTTCCTGGAGCGGCCGGCCTCGGCCGACATGGCGCGCAGCCTGGCCGGCGGCGACTTCCGCGAGGCGGTGCAGCTCTGGGCCGCGGGCGAACGGTGGTACGCGTCGGGCGCGATCACCGGTCGGGTGGTGGGGGTGGTCAACTCCCAGGCCACCGGCGTCTCCCAGCCGTTCGACAGCTCGCTCGGCCTGATCGGCCGCGCGGCCTTCGTCCCGATCAGGACCGACGACGCCCTGGTCCACCTGGGCGCCCACGGCAGCTACGTCGCCCGGCCGGCCGACACCGGCGGCCCGGACACGGTCGGCACGGCTGTGCGCTACGGAATCACCCTGCAGGAACGGCCGGAACTGCGGGTGGACGGCACGCGGCTGATCTCGACGGGCGCCGTCGACGCGCGCCACGCCCGCACCCTCGGCTTCGAGGCGGCCGGCCAATACCAGAGCTTCTTCCTCCAAGCCGAGTACGAGCGGTTCGACATCGACCGGCGCAACGTCGCGGCGGGGATCTCCGACCCCGACTTCAAGGGCTACTACGTCGAGGGCTCCTGGATCGCGACCGGCGAGCGGCGGCGCTACAACCCGGGGACCTTCGCCTTCGACGCCCCCCTGGTGGACCATCCCTTCAGCCTGTCAGAGGGAACCTGGGGGGCGCTGGAGCTGGCCGGCCGCTATTCGGTGGCCAACCTGAACTACCACCAGGGCCTGGCCGGGGCCTCCGCGCCGGTCGACGGGGTCCGCGGCGGCGAGCAGCGGATCTTCGCCGCCGGGCTCAACTGGTACCCCAACACCTTCGTGCGCCTCCTGCTGGACTACCAGGACGTCCGCGTGCGGCGCCTGTCGCCCTCGGCGGCGACCTTCTCCACCCCGGCGGGCGCCCAGGTGGGCCAGCACTACCACGCCATCTCCCTGCGCTCGCAGTTCGCCTTCTAGCCGCCGAGGCCCGCAACCCATGACCCAGATCACCCGACGCTTCTCCGCCCTGGCGCTGGCCGTCCTCAGCGCGGCGACCCTGATGGGCGCGCGCCCGGCGTCGGCGGCCGACACCCAGGTGGCGGTGGCCGCCAACTTCACCGAGCCCGCCAAGGAGATCGCCGCCGCCTTCAAGACCGCCACCGGCCACACGGCGATCCTGACCTTCGGCTCCTCCGGCCAGATCTACACCCAGCTGGCCCACGGGGCGCCCTACGAGGTCTTCCTGTCGGCCGACGCCGACCGCCCGAAGAAGGCCGAGCAGGACGGGCTGGGCGTGCCCAAGACCCGCTTCACCTACGCCGTCGGCCGGCTGGTGCTCTATTCCAGGACGCCCGGCCTGGTGGACGACAAAGGCGCGGCGCTCTCCGGCGGCGGCTTCAACAAGCTGTCCATCGCCGACCCGGCCGCGGCGCCCTATGGGGTCGCCGCGGTGCAGACCCTGCGCAAGCTGGGGCTCTACGACCAGGTGAAGCCCAAGATCGTCACCGGCTCGTCGATCACCCAGGCCTACCAGTTCGTGCAGACCGGCGCGGCGGAGGTGGGCTTCATCGCCCTGTCGCAGGTGATCAATGAACAGGGCGGCTCGCGCTGGCTGGTCCCGGCGGGCTTCCATGCGCCCATCGATCAGCAGGCGATCCTGCTCTACACCGGCGAGAAGAACCCGGCGGCCAAGGCGTTCTTCGACTACCTGAAGACTCCGGCCGCGGTGGCGATCATCAAGCGCTACGGCTACGAGGTGCGGTAAGCGTGGGAACGGTCATCTGGACGACGCTGAAGCTGGCGGGGATCACCACGCTCCTGCTGATCGTCCTGGCGACTCCGCTGGCCTGGTGGCTGGCGCGGCACCGGAGCTGGTGGAAGGAGATCGTCGGCGCGGCGGCGGCCCTGCCGATCATCCTGCCGCCGTCGGTGCTGGGCTTCTACCTGCTGATCTCGCTGGCGCCGTCGAGCCCGCTGATGACGCCGCTGCACGCCTTCGGGATCCGCACCCTGGCCTTCACATTCGAGGGCCTGGTGATCGGCTCGATGGTCTATTCCCTGCCCTTCGCGGTGCAGCCGCTGCGCAACGCCTTCGAGGCGATGGGCGAGCGGCCGATGGAGGTGGCGGCCACCCTGCGCGCCGGCCCGCTCGCCGCCTTCTTCCACGTCGCCGTCCCGATGGCCCGGCGGGGGTTCGTCACCGCCGCCATCCTGGTGTTCGCCCACACGGTCGGCGAGTTCGGGGTGGTGCTGATGATCGGCGGCGGCATTCCCGGCCGGACCGAAGTGATGTCGGTGAGGATCTACCAGCTGGTGGAATCGCTGCAGTTCGGCGAGGCGCACAAGCTGGCGGCCGGGCTGCTGGCGTTCTCCTTCGCGGTGCTGCTGGCCATGCTGCTGATCGACCGGCGCGCGGGACGGGCGATCCGGTGAGCGGGGCGGAGACGTCCGGGGTCGCAGGACGGTTCTCAGGAACGCTGGGCGGCTTCCGGCTGGAGGCCGAGTTCGCCCTGCCGGGGCGCGGGCTGACGGCGCTGTCCGGCCCCTCGGGATCGGGGAAGACCACCCTGCTGCGCTGCATCGCGGGGCTGACGCGGCTCTCGGGCGAGCTCACCGTGGCGGGGGAGGCCTGGCAGGACGCCCGCAGCTTCCGCCCGGCGCACCGGCGGCCGGTGGGCATGGTGTTCCAGGAGGCGAGCCTGCTGCCGCACCTGTCGGTCCGGCGCAACCTGGAGTTCGGCTGGCGGCGCGCCCAGGGGCCGCGCACCATCGCCTGGGACGAGGCGGTGGAGCTGCTGAGCCTTGCCCCCCTGCTCTCGCGCGCACCGGACGAGCTTTCGGGAGGCGAGCGGCAGCGGGTGGCGGTGGGCCGGGCGCTGCTGTCGCAGCCGCGGCTGCTGCTGATGGACGAGCCGCTCTCCAGCCTGGACGCCGAGAGCAAGGCCGAGATCCTGCCCTACCTGGACCGGCTGCACCGCAGCCTGGCGATCCCGGCGCTCTACGTCAGCCACGATCCGGCGGAGATCGCCCGACTGGCCGACCGGGTGCTGCTGATGCGCGACGGCCGCGTCTCGCCCGCCGAGGCGCCGCCGCGACCTGCGGACCTGACCGCGGCGCGCGCGCGGCTGGCGGCGATGACGCCCGAGGAGCGGGAGCGCCACGCGCTGGCGGCGATCGTGGCCGGGTTGACGCCCTCCGATTGATCCGGTTCGGCGTTGGATGGGCGGCTGAAGCGCCGACCGGTTCCTACTTCGGCCCCGTCAGGCAGAACATCGCCCCCTGGGGATCGACGGCCTGCAGGATCCACTGGCCGGTCGGGACCTCCAGGGGGCCGTTGATCACCTGGCCCCCAGCGCTCTCCACCCGGCCCTTGGCGGCCTCGATGCTGTCGACCTGCACGTAATAGGACCAGAACGGGCGCGGGATGTCGGCGGGCTTGGTCATCATCCCGCCGTGCGGCTCGGGGCCGCCGGCGGCGAACAGCCGGTACTTGCCCATCGGGGCCATGTCGAAGGGCTCCAGTGTCGTCCAGCCGAACAGCTCGACGTAGAAGTCGAGCGCCGCCTCGGAGTCGGCAGCCGTCAGCTCGCGCCAGCCGAAATAGCCCGGCTCCTGCGGCCCGCCCCGGGGCGTCGTCCCCTCGCCCGTCGGCTGCAGGAGCATGAACACCGCGCCCTGCGGATCGGCGACCACCGAGAAGCGGCCGACCTCAGGGATGTCCTGGGGCGGCTTATGCACCGAGCCGCCCAGCTCGCTGACCTTGCGGGTGCGGGCGTCCACGTCGTCCACGGCGACGTAACCCATCCACACCGGCGGCGGCCCGCCCTCGAACGCCGGCATCATCCCGGCGACCCCGCCGGCCGGGGTGAGCAGCAAGGTGTAGCCGGCGTTGGGCCCGCCGGCGTCCTTTGCGGTCCAACCCACCACCTTGGTGTAGAAGGCCTCCGCCGCCTTCACGTCGGTGGTCATCAGCTCGTACCAGATGAAGGCGGGCGTCGGCATGGCGGGCTCTCCAGGAGACCTCGAAGTCCAGTCCCCGCAGCGCCCTCTTGTCAACGCCGACTAGGGGCAGGCTGCGTGAACCCTACGCGACTATTTTCTTCGTAAGAAACATTCATTCTCTAGGATTGACGGCCGACGCAGCCAGCGCCTAATTCAACGGAGCCGGGCGTGCCGGCGGAGACGCTTGAGTCATGTGCGGCATCGTTGGCCTGTTCATCCGAGACCCGGCGCTGGAGCCGCAGACCGGAGCCCTTCTGGCGCAGATGCTGGGGGTGATGAGCGACCGCGGCCCCGACAGCGCCGGCTTCGCCATCTATCGTGACGCCCCGCCCGGGGCGCTGAAGCTCACCCTGCGCGGCCAGGGTCCGGGCGCGCTCGACGGCCTGGAGGCGGGCCTGCAGGCGGCGCTGCGCGTCCCCGTCTCGGCCGAGCGCCACGACACCCACTTGGTGGTCGCCCTGCCCGCCGCCTGCGAGGCCGAGGCCCGCGCCTGGCTCGCCGCGCAACGGCCGGGTGCAGCGGTGGTCGGCGCCGGCAGGCGCATCGAGCTCTACAAGGAGGTGGGCCTGCCCGCCCAGGTGAGCGAGCGCTTCGGCCTGCCGGCCATGGCCGGCAGCCACGGGATCGGCCACACCAGGATGGCCACCGAGTCCGCGGTCACCACCCGTGGGGCGCACCCTTTCTCCACCGGCCTCGACCAGTGCCTGGTGCACAACGGCTCGCTCTCCAACCACAATTCGGTGCGCCGGTCGCTCGAACGCGAAGGCCTGGCCTTCGAAACCGAGAACGACAGCGAGGTGGCGGCCGGCTACCTCACCTGGCGGATGCGCCAGGGCGCCAGCCTGAAGGAGGCGCTCGAGGCCAGCCTTTCCGACCTGGACGGCTTCTACACTTTCGTGGTCGGCGTCGAGAACGGCTTCGCGGTGTTGCGCGACCCCATCGCCTGCAAGCCGGCGGTGATGGCCGAGACCGACCGCTACGTCGCCTTCGGCTCGGAGTACCGGGCTCTGGCGGGCCTGCCTGGGATCGGGACGGCGCGGGTCTTCGAGCCGGAGCCGGCCCGCGTCTACGCCTGGGAGCGGGCCTGATGCGCGTCGTCGACCTGGCGGCCACGCCGCTGCGGGAGCTGAACGGCGCCCTGCACGCCCTGGCCCCCGACACCGACGAAACTCGCTGGAGAGTACTGAATCCGCAAGGAAAACATGCCGTCGCCGTCGGCCTCGACCGACCGGTGACCGTCGAGATCGCCGGCCACGTCGGCTACTACTGCGCCGGCATGAACCAGCGGGCCACGGTGGTGGTCGAGGGGAACGCCGGTGTGGGCGTGGCCGAGAACATGATGTCGGGCCTGGTGCGGGTGAAGGGTGACGCGAGCCAGGCGGCCGGCGCCACCGCCCAGGGCGGCCTGCTGGTGATCGAGGGCGACGCCTCGGCGCGCTGCGGCATCTCGATGAAGGGCGTCGATATCGTGGTGCGGGGCTCGGTGGGCCCGATGAGCGCCTTCATGGCCCAGGCCGGCAACCTGGTGGTGCTGGGCGACGCCGGCGAGGCGCTGGGGGATTGCCTCTACGAAGCGCGGCTCTGGGTGCGCGGCAAGGTGGCGAGCCTGGGCGCCGACTGCGAGGCGAAGGAGGCCTCGGCGGAGGAATTGGAGATCCTGGCCGGCGTGCTGGCCGCGGCGGGGCTCGCGGAAACCGTCCAGCTGGACGGTTTCCGGCTCTACGGCTCGGCCCGGCGGCTCTACCATTTCCATGTCGACAACGTCGATGCGTACTGATGCCTGACCTGTCGACGCCACCCCACACATCGCTCATCCCGGCGAAAACCCTGAGGGATGCAGCCGGCGTGCGGCGCCTTTTCTTCCCCCGTCCCGAAGAGGACGGGAAAGGGAGACCATCCGCCGGAGAGCGGGTGGTGGAGGGGGCGAGACTTGGCGCCGTGCTCCTGCCGCCCCCACCGTCGCGCCCTCGGAGTTTATCCTCGGGCCGGCTACAGGCCGGACCCGGGGAAGGCGCGCCCCCTCCCCCGTCCTCTTCGGGACGGGGGAGGAAAGACGTCCGCGCGGGTCGCCGCCCATGACCCGCACCCCGCCCCGCTTCTCCGCCACCTTCGACCCGCACGTCATCGCCGAGATCCACCGGGCGGCGGCCACCGGCATCTACGACATCCGCGGCGCCGGCGCGAAGCGCAAGCTGCCGCACTTCGACGACCTGCTGTTCCTCGGCGCGTCGATTTCCCGTTATCCGCTCGAGGGTTACCGCGAGAGGTGCGCCACTGACGTGACGCTGGGGACCCGCTTCGCCCGCAAGCCGATCAGGCTGAAGACCCCTGTCACCATCGCCGGCATGAGCTTCGGCGCCCTTTCCGGCGCCGCCAAGGAGGCGCTGGGCCGCGGGGCCAGCGCCATGGGAACCTCCACCACCACCGGCGACGGCGGCATGACGCCGGAGGAGCGCGGGCATTCGGACATCCTGGTCTACCAGGTCCTGCCCTCGCGCTACGGCATGAACCCGGACGACCTGCGCCGCGCCGACGCCATCGAGATCGTCATCGGCCAGGGCGCCAAGCCCGGCGGCGGCGGCATGCTGCTGGGCCAGAAGATCTCGCCGAGAGTGGCCGAGATGCGCCGCCTGCCCGAGGAGATCGACCAGCGCTCCGCCTGCCGCCACCCCGACTGGACAGGACCCGACGACCTGGAGATCAAGATCGAGGAGCTGCGCGAGATCACCGACTGGGAGAAGCCGATCTACGTCAAGATCGGCGGCAGCCGGCCCTACTACGACACCGCTCTGGCGGTGAAGGCCGGCGCCGACGTGGTGGTCATCGACGGCATGCAGGGCGGCACCGCCGCCACCCAGGAGGTGTTCATCGAGCACGTCGGCCTGCCGACCCTGGCGGTGATCCGCCCGGCGGTGCAGGCGCTGCAGGAGCTGGGAATGCACCGCAAGGTGCAGCTGATCGTCTCCGGCGGAATCCGCACCGGGGCGGACGTGGCCAAAGCCCTGGCGCTGGGCGCCGACGCGGTGGCCATCGGCACGGCCGCGCTGATCGCTCTGGGCGACCAGGACCCGGCGCTGGAGGCCGACTACCAGGCCCTGGGCTCCACCGCCGGCGCCTACGACGACTGGCACGAGGGCCGCGACCCGGCCGGGATCACCACCCAGGATCCGCACCTGGCCGCCCGGCTCGATCCCGTCAAGGCGGGCCGGCGGCTGGCCAACTACCTGGCGGTGCTGACGCTCGAGGCCCAGACGATCGCGCGGGCCTGCGGCAAGAGCCGCCTGCACAATTTGGAGCCAGAGGACCTGGTCGCCCTGACCATCGAGGCGGCGGCGATGGCCGGCGTGCCCCTGGCGGGGACGGACTGGATACCGGGCCGGGCCGGGACCTGAACAATCGGCGTCGGGCCCTTTGGGCCCTCGGGAGGACGGCATGATCGATCTGGCCAAGGCCGCGGCGGAACGCGGGATCAGGTACTTCCTGATCTCCTTCACCGACCTGTTCGGCGCCCAGCGCGCCAAGCTGGTCCCCGCCGCCGCCATCGGCGAGATGGTCCGCAACGGCGCCGGGTTCGCGGGCTTCGCCACCTGGCTCGACATGACGCCGGCCGACCCCGACCTGTTCGCCCGGCCCGATCCCGCAAGCCTGATCCAGCTGCCCTGGAAGCCGGAGGTGGGCTGGCTGGCCGCCGACCTCTGGATGGAGGGCGCGCCGGTCGCCCAGGCGCCGCGCAACGTGCTGAAGGCCCTGATCGGCAAGGCGGCGGACGCCGGCTTCCAGCTCAAGAGCGGGGTGGAGTGCGAATTCTTTCTGATCAGCCCCGACGGCGAGGCGATCTCCGACGCTTTCGACCGCCAGGCCAAGCCCTGTTACGACGAACAGGCGCTGATGCGCCGCTACGACGTGATCAGCGAGATCTGCGACGGCATGCTGGGCCTGGGCTGGGGCCCCTACCAGAACGACCACGAGGACGCGAACGGCCAGTTCGAGATGAACTGGACCTATGACGACGCCCTGGTCACCGCCGATCGCCACGCCTTCTTCAAGTTCATGGCCAAGTCCGTCGCCGAGAAGCACGGGTTCCGGGCCACCTTCATGCCGAAGCCCTTCACCACGCTCACCGGCAACGGCTGCCACACCCACGTCTCGGCCTGGAAGGACGGGGTGAACCTGTTCGCGGACGAGGCCGGCGAGATGGGCCTGTCGCCCATGGCCTACCTGTTCATCGGCGGGCTGATGCACTCCGCCGACGCGCTGGCCGCCCTGTTCAACCCGACGGTCAATTCCTACAAGCGGATCAACGCGCCACGCACCACCTCGGGCGCCACCTGGTCGCCCAACACCGTCACCTACACCGGCAACAACCGCACCCACATGATCCGCATCCCGGAGGCCGGCCGCTTCGAGCTGCGGCTCGCCGACGGGGCGGCCAACCCCTACCTGCTGCAGGCGGGCGTGCTGGCCGCCGGACTGGACGGGCTGGCCAACGCCCGCGATCCGGGCAAGCGCCTGGACATCAACATGTACGAGGACGGCCATCTGGCCGGGCCGGTGAAGACCCTGCCGCTGAACCTGCTCGACGCCCTGCGCGCCCTGGAGGCTTCCGAGGTGCTGTCCGTCAGCCTCGGCCCGTTCGTGCCCGCCTACCTGAAGCTCAAGCACCAGGAGTGGAACGCCTACGCCGGCCACCTCACCGCCTGGGAGCGCGAGACGACGCTGGACTGCTGAGTTCAGGCGGAACGCCGTCCAGCCTTGCGCCCAAAATTGAGGCGCTGCCGTGGAGTCCAGTTCAGCCACGCGCCTTAGTTAACAAATTTTCTCTCCACGAACATTCCGGCGTCCGCGCGGCGCAGCCTGGGCCCTAGGGTCGCCGGGCGGCGCAACGGATCGGCCAGACCCGACGCAACGCTCGTCCGGCGTGTGTCGGGGTGGAATGAAACCTTCAGTGGGGACGGCGCGATGCGCCGAGAGGCTAGCCGCATGAAACTGATCATGGCGATCATCAAGCCGTTCAAGCTCGACGACGTGCGCGAGGCCCTGGTGGCCGCCGGCGTCGAGGGCCTGACCGTGAGCGAAGTCAAAGGCTTCGGCCGGCAAAAGGGCCAGACCGAAATCTACCGCGGGGCGGAGTACCAGGTGGTCTTCGTCCCCAAGATCAAGCTCGAGGCGGTGGTCGACGACGCCCAGGTCGCCGCGGCCATCGACGCCATCAAGAGCAGCGCGTCCACCGGCAAGATCGGCGACGGCAAGATCTTCGTCACCAACGTCGAGGCCGCCGTGCGCATCCGCACGGGCGAAACCGGCTCGGCCGCGCTCTAACCGTATCGAAAAAGGGGAAGTTTGATCATGACGTTCGGCTTTAAACGGCTGGCGGGGCTCGCCCTCGCCGCCATGGTGATCGGGGCGCCGCTGGCGTCGGCCCCCGCCTGGGCGCAGGACGCCGCCCCGACTGCGCCCGCTGCGGCCCCGCCCGAGGCGGGGGCGGAGGCCGCGCCCGCCGCGGCGGCCCCCGCGGCCGAGGCCCCGGCGGCCGCTGCGCCTGCAGCCGCTGCGGCGCCCTGGAAGCCCGACACCGGCGACACGGCCTGGATGCTCACCTCCATGGCGCTGGTGCTGATGATGATGATCCCAGGCCTGGGCCTGTTCTACGGCGGCATGGTGCGCTCGAAGAACGTCATCGGCGTCATGGCCCAGGTGTTCGCGATCACCGGCCTAGTCACCATCCTGTGGACCGTGGTGGGCTACACCATCGCCTTCACCACCAATCCGGATGTGAACCTGAACAAGTTCATCGGCGGCTTCAGCGACGTCATGCTCCACGCCGTCAAGGTGGACGCCCCCAACGCCCTGGCGGGCACCATCCCCGAATACGTCTTCATGTCCTTCCAGATGACCTTCGCCATCATCACCCCGGCGCTGATCATCGGGGCGTTCGCCGAGCGGATGAAGTTCTCCGCCATCCTGCTCTACATGACCCTGTGGCTGCTGTTCATCTACGCCCCCATCGCCCACATGGTCTGGGGCGGCGGCGTGCTGGGCGGCCTGGGCGTGCTCGACTTCGCGGGCGGCACCGTGGTGCACATCAACGCCGGGGTCTCGGGCATCGTCTGCGCCCTGGTGCTGGGCAAACGCTACGGCTTCGGGCGGGACAACATGGCCCCGCACAACGTGCTCTACACCGCCATCGGCGCGGCGCTGCTGTGGGTCGGCTGGTTCGGCTTCAACGCCGGCTCGGCCGTCGGCGCCAGCAACTTGGCGGGCCTGGCCATGGCCAACACCCAGATCGCCACCGGCGTCGCCTCGATCGCCTGGATGGTCGTGGAGTGGATCCAGCGCAAGAAGCCCAGCCTGCTGGGCCTGGCGTCCGGCGCCATCGCGGGCCTTGTGGCCATCACGCCCGCCTGCGGCTTCATCAATCCCACGGGTTCGGTGATCCTGGGCGTGGTCGCCGGCGTGGTCTGCTACTTCAGCGCCACGGCGCTCAAGAAGCTGCTGGGCTATGACGACAGCCTCGACGTGTTCGGCGTTCACTGCATCGGCGGCATCGTCGGCGCCCTGATGGTGGGCGTGCTGGCCGATCCCACGGTCAACCCGCTGGCCGCAGGCGCTTCCATCGGCAAGCAGGCGATCGGCGTCGTGGCCACTCTCCTGTGGTCGGGGATCGGCGGCTTCATCATCCTGATGATTTGCAAGTTCACCACCGGACTGCGCGTCACCGAGGAAGAGGAGATCGAAGGCCTCGACCTCTCCCTGCACGGGGAAGCCATCCACCACTAGCGAGCGTGGGAAGTCGTCGGCGAGGCCGGCCCGCAAGGGCCGGCCTCGTTGTCGTTGGGAGGCCGGCGCGGCGGCGTCAAAGCCGAGAGGGCTGTTCAGCGGCCGTGGAACGCGCTTTTCTGGAGAAAGGAAACGTCGCTCCGGAAATTCGAGGGCGGATCAAAGGGAAACCGGATGCTGACAATCGACCGGGCCGCGTCGGCGCCAGTCACGCCGGACGCACGCTCAACGACGATGCGCCGCCTGACCCTTGCGGTGATTCTATCGAGCGCCGTGGGGACGTCACTGCCCTATTCCACGCTCCAGCCCATCCTGCCGATGGTGGCCGCCCGCTTCGGCGGCGGAGCCGACGGCGAACGGTTGGCGCAGTTCGCGGTCACCGCGCCCGCGGTCGGCATGCTGATCGGAGGACTGATCGCCGGTTGGGTGCTGGCGGCGGTGGGCATGCGCCGGCTGATCCTGTTCGCCATCCTGGCCCAGGGCGTGCTGGGCGTCGCCGGCGGCTTCCTGGACAATCCCTGGGCGTTCCTGGCCAGCCGCCTGGCCGTCGGCACGGCGGCGGTGCTGTTCGGCACGGCCTGCGTCACCCTGCTGGCCGAACTCTACGAGGGTGACGCCCGGGCCAAGGCCGTGGGCGTGCTGCAGGGAATGGCGCCGTTCACCGCGATCCCCTGCATCATCGCCGCGGGCCTGCTGGCCGAGCGGTTCGGCTGGCGCGCGCCCTTCTCGTTCTTCGTCATCTTCGCCCTGCCGGTCTTCCTGGTCGCCCTGTTCGCGATCCCGCCGAGCACTGTGGCGGCGCCCGAAGCTGCGCAATCGACGCAGCGCGGCGGCGGCCTTTGGCGCCTGTGGCCCTACTTCCTGCTGGTGTTCGGCTTCAGCCAGCTGAGCACCATGGGCATCGCCCAATTCCCGTTCCTGCTGAAGGAGGATGGCGTTGCGGGTTCCGGCCCCCAGTCGCTGATCATCGCCGGCAGCTCCCTGACCATGGGCCTGGGTGCGTTGCTCTCCGGGCCCTTGCAGGCGCGGATCGGCGAGAGGCGGACGCTCTTGAGCGGCGTCATCGTCGCCGGGGTCGGCATACTGATCGCCGGTCTGTCGCACGAGGCGGCGATAGGCGCCGCCGGGGGCATCCTGAGCTACGCCGGTTGCGGCCTGCTGCTGACGCTCAACTTCACCCTGGTGCTCAACCGGGCCGCGGCCGAGGTGCGCGGCATGGCGGTGGGCTTCATCCTGGTCGCCATCTTCGTCAGCCAGTTCCTCAACCCGCTGCTCATCGCCCCGCTGCGGACCGCCATCGGCCTGCACGGCGCCTATGTCGTGGTGGGGCTGCTGGCGATCGCGGGCCCTGTGCTGGCCATGGGCGTGCAAGGCTACCGCCGGCGCCTGATCACCGCACCGCCCGCCGCCGGCCGCCTCCGCATTTGACCGTGGCCGTGAAGCTTGTCATCGAACGGTCTCATATTTCCGGTATAGTGGAACTATGGAAACGAACTCCGCTGTCGGCGCTCTCTCCGCGCTCGCCCACGAGGGACGCCTGGATGTCTTCCGCCGCCTGGTCCGCGCCGGCGCGGAGGGCATGGCGGCCGGCGAGATCGCCCGCGCCACCGGCGTCCTGCCCAACACCCTCTCCAGCAGCCTGAACATCCTCAGCGCGGCGGGCCTGGTGAAGTCGCGGCGCGCAGGACGTTCGATCATCTACACCGCCGGCTACGACCGGATGCGCGAACTGCTCGGCTTCCTTCTGGAGGACTGCTGCGGCGGCAAGCCGGAGATCTGCGCGCCGCTGGTCGCCGCCGCCAGCCGCCGCTGCGACGCCGAGGGCCGCGCGTGCTGAGCCCCACGGAGGCCGAACCCATGCCCGACACCCCCTACAACGTGCTGTTCCTCTGCACCGGGAACTCTGCGCGTTCGATCATCGCCGAAGCCCTGATGACCAGGCTCGGCCGCGGACGCTTCAAAGCGTTCTCGGCGGGCTCCTTTCCCAAGGGCCAGATCAACCCCTACGCCGTTCCCGTGGTCGAGAGCCTCGGCTTCCAGGCCGCGGACTTCCGATCGAAATCCTGGGACGAGTTCGCGCGTCCGGGCGCGCCGCCGCTCGAATTCGTCTTCACCGTCTGCGACGACGCCGCCGGCGAGGTCTGCCCGGTCTGGCCCGGCAAGCCGATGACCGCGCACTGGGGCATGCCCGACCCGGCGGCGGCGACCGGAACCCCGGCGGAAATCGCCGTCGCGTTCGGCGAGGCCTGCCGTCAGCTGCGCAACCGGATCAGCATTTTCGTCGAGCTGCCCCTAGCCTCGCTCGACCGCCTGTCGCTGCAGAACCGGCTGACGGAGATCGGCGCCATGCCGGACGCGCCCGGCCGATGAGCGAGCGCAGCGCGCCCGCCGACGCCAGCCTCGAGCCGCCGCTGGAGTCCTACAGTCTGGCGCGCCGGCTGGCCGCGGAGGCGCTGGGCACGGCGCTGCTGCTGGCGGTGGTGGTGGGCTCAGGGATCATGGGCGAGCGGCTGGCCGGCGGCAACGACGCCATCGCCCTCCTCGGCAACACCCTGGCCACCGGCGCGGCCCTTGTGGTGCTGATCACCGTCTTCGGCCCGATCTCCGGGGCGCACTTCAATCCAGCGGTCACCCTGGTCTTCGCCCTGCGCCACGAGTTCCCGTGGCGGCGGCTGCCGGCCTACGTCGCCGTGCAGGTCGCGGGCGCGGTGGCCGGCATGTTCGCGGCCCACGCCATGTTCGCCCTGCCGCTCCTGCAGGTCTCGAGCAAGCTGCGCGAGGGGCCGGCGCAGGCGTGGTCGGAATTCGTGGCCACCTTCGGCCTGGTGGCCGCCATTCTCGGCACGCTGAAGTTCCGGCCGGACTTCACGCCTTCCGCGGTGGGGCTCTACATCACCGCGGCCTACTGGTTCACCGCCTCCACCTCCTTCGCCAACCCGGCGGTGAGCCTGGCGCGCAGCCTGTCGGACACCTTCGCCGGCATCGCGCCCGGCTCCGTCCCGGCCTTCATCGCCGCCCAGGTGGCCGGCGCCGCGACCGCCACGGTGGTCATGGGCTGGCTGCTGCGAGAAGGCGCCCGACGCCGCTAGTTTGCCGGATTTGAAAGTCGGCGGAGCCCGCCACGAGCGCCTGCGAACTTCGGAATCGGGACACTAGTCCCGCTGCGGCCGATCGCTTAACGTCGCGCGGAACCTGCGCTCGAAGGCGCAGCACTTGAAGGAAGCATCCCATGGCCGAACAGCTTTACGACATCCCCCTGAAGAGCCTCGACGGCAAGCCGACCACCCTGCGCGAGCACGAGGGCGAGGTCATGCTGGTGGTGAACGTCGCCTCCAAGTGCGGCCTGACCCCGCAGTACGAGGGCCTGCAGAAGCTCTATTCCGAGCGCAAGGGCGAGGGCCTGGTGGTGCTGGGCTTCCCCGCCAACGACTTCCGCGGCCAGGAGCCCGGCAGCAACGAGGAGATCGCCGAGTTCTGCAGCACCAACTACGGCGTCGAGTTCCCGATGTACGAGAAGATCACGGTCACCGGCCCGCAGAAGCATGCGCTCTACAGCGCGCTCACCCAGGCCCAGCCGAAGGTCGAGGGCGATGAGGCCATGCGTGCGCGGCTGACCAGCCGCGGCATCGACGTGGGCCAGCCCCCGGAGCTGCTCTGGAACTTCGAGAAGTTCGTGGTGGACCGCAAAGGCGACGTGGTCGCCCGCTTCGCTCCCGACGTGCCGGCCGACGACCCACGCCTGAAGAAGGCCCTCGATACGGCGCTGACCGCGACCTGACTCCCCTCGGTTCCGGCCTTCGCCTGGATTGGAAAAAAATTAATAACTTCAGAGTTTTATAAGATAAACCCTAATGCGCCTGCAGCCGCTGGGCTGCGGGCGCGGCAGGCCCGCCGCGGGCGCGGGTCATCTCGGCGGCGGTGAGCGGCGCGGCGTGGTTGCCCCAGGCGCCGCGCACATAGGTCAGGATCTCCGCCAGGTCGGCGTCCGAGAGCTGCGCCTTGAAGGCCGGCATGCCGCCGCGTCCGTTCAGCACGACCGCGGCCGCCGCGGC
Organism: Phenylobacterium sp.; assembly: GCF_036502675.1. GTDB lineage: Bacteria > Pseudomonadota > Alphaproteobacteria > Caulobacterales > Caulobacteraceae > Phenylobacterium. The sequence goes on along the minus strand of NZ_DASXYF010000113.1, from coordinate 5,244 downwards.
CGGCGGCCCCAGCGCCACCTTGTCGCCCGCCAGCGCCGGAAACGCCTTCGGCGCCCCCAACCCAGTCCGCAGGTGGCAGGCCGCGCAATTGTCGTTGAACAGTTGCTCGCCCGGGGCCGCCCCGGCCGCGCCGCTCGCCATCGAGACCAAGGCCGCCGCCAGCGCCGCCCCGGTCCTCAGGCCGACGCCCGCCCTCACGCCAGCGCCCGCCGGTGCAGCCGCGCGACTTGCTGCCAGGCGGACTCGATGGCGCCCGCCTGCCAGCCGGTGATGTAGCTCAGGTGCTCGCCGGCCAGGTAGATCCGCCCGTCCGGCTCGGTCAGAACCGGATAGGCGTCGCGCCGCCCCGCCTGGTCCCAATCCACCCAGCCGCCCAGGCTGTGCTCCACCCGGTGCCAGGCCACCGAGAAGGCGGTCTCGTAGCTCTCGGCGTACTGCGGCGTCACCTTTTGGCCGAACGCCACCGCGAAGGCCGCCCGGTCGGCCAGGGACAGGGCGCTGACCTTCACCGCATTGGCCCCGAAGTTGTAGTAGCCCAGCAGCACCCCCTTCTTCCCCAGCCAGCCGCCGGAGGGGAAGGAGATGGTCAGGATGTCCGGATTGTCGGTGTGGACGTGGCCGCCGTAGATGTGGTCGTCCTCCTCCCAGAACCGGCGCTTCATCTGCAGCCCGATCTTGCCCACCGGGGCATAGGCCGGGGCGCCGGTCGCCGCCCTAAACGGCTTTGAGACCTGCAGGTCGATGGACCGCAGCACCGAGAGCGGGATGGTGCAGAGGCAGTAGTCGGCCTTCACCGTCAGCCGCCGGCCTTCGGCGTCCACCGCCAGCACCTCGACGCCGGACGGGCCCTGGCGCACCTTCTCCACCACGGTGGAGTAGCGGATCATCGGCGCCACGGCGCGCTCGATGGCCTTGGCGATCTGGTCCATGCCGCCCACCGGCTGGAACATGGTCCGCTGCTGGTCGTAGGTCGCCACCGAGGCCAGGGCCCGCCAGGCGCCGGAGTGCAGCACGTCGACCATGGAATAGGGCGCCGAAGGCCGGCCGGGCCCGGGGTCGAGGCCCGCCCCCGGCTCGACGTCCCAGCCGCGGCCCTCCGTGCCGGCATAGGCGAGGTCCTTGGGCGAGAGGTAGCCCTCCCCCACCAGATAGGCGATCAGCTGGTCGCGGTCGGCGCCGGTCACCTGGTCGTCCAGCCCCCCCTTGGAAACCACCTTGGCCAGCATCTCGGCGGCGTGGCCGCGGGCGTCGGCTGCGATCTGGGCCTTGCGCACCGCCCTGGCCTTCAGCGGCCCGGTCCCGTTCTCGAAGAACAGGTACGAGGCGTCGTTGTCGTTGACGAACACTTCCAGCGGCACGCCGAACTCGCGGGCGTAATGCAGGGTCGAGCGGTGGTGGTACGGGATCCGCCAGGGTCCGTGGTTGATGTACAGCCCTTCGTCAAAGGCGCAGGTTTGGGTCTCGCCGCCCAGTTCGGTCAGCACAGTGCCTTTCCGCGCCGTCTGCGCGCGGCCGCCGGCGAAGCTGCGCGCCTCGATCACCTGCACCTTCCAGCCCGCCTTGGAGAGCTCGTGGGCGGCGGCCAGGCCGGCGATCCCGGCCCCGAGGATCGCCACCGACTTGCCGGCCCCGGAGCCCGGCAGCGTCGGCGGCGCGGGCGCGGCCGAGGCGATGCCGTAGCCCAACGCCTCCATGCCGGCCATCACCAGGCCCGCGCCCCCGATCAGCCCCAGCCGCTCGATCAGCAGGCGGCGCGTCATGGCCTCTCCGGTCATCGTCCCGCGTCTCCCCAGGGGCTGCTTCCGGCACAATGAGCCCTGCCCCGGCGCCGGGGGAAGAGTGGAACCCCGCTCCGGGGCCGCCCGTTTATCCAATGCCGGCCATCCAGTCGCAGGAGAACGCCGTTGAGAACCGAACATCTACATTTTCACGCCCCCCGCCTTCCCCACATGCACGGCCCGTCGCAGGCGCACCTCACCGGCGGCGTGCTGATCGCCCTGTTCGTCGCCGCGATTCTCGCCGCCGTGGCCGCCCTGGCGTTCGACCCGGCTCGGCTCGGCGCCCTGCCGCCCGCCTACCCGATGGCGTTCGGCCCGCTCTAGAACGTGATAGCCGGCAGTGGAGGCCGGTTCGGCGACCATCACGCTCTATTTCAAAGACATGCTCTAACGGCGCGAGGACCGCGCGCCGACGATGCGCTCCGGCGCCCGCCTTACTCCGCCGGCTCGCCGATCCGGCGGATCTCCTCGGCGAAGGCTTCGTCGCTGATGGTGTTGCGGCTGATCAGCAGGCTGCAATTGATGTGGTCGACCAGATAGCCGCCTGTGGCGCCCAGCCACCAGCGCTCCAGCATGTTCTGCCTGCGGTGGCTCACCACCACCAGGTCCGCGCCGATCTGCTCGGCGAAGGCGCCGATCTCCACGGAAGGCTCGCCGACCACCAGCTTGGCGACCGGATCGAAGCCCCCCTGCCGCAGGCGCTCGACGCCCTGCTCCAGCACGGCCTTGTAGCTGCCCTGGTGCTGGGCCACCGCGCCCGAGTGGGCCCCCTCGGCCATCCGCATCCCCGGGGTTTCGGCTACGACTGACAGGAGGTAGACCTTGGCGCCGCAGCGCTTGGCCAGCAGCGCGCCCTCGCGCAGGGCCGCACGACCCTCCACGGAGCCGTCGTAGGCAAGCACGATCCGCTTGTACACCCGGGACCTCCCTTCATCCGCACGATCTCCCTGGCGGGAGCCGGCATGACTTTATCATGCCGCAGATAACGCGCGGACGCGCAGCGCGTCCAGCGCGCTCCCAGCAAACCCCTGTGACTGCGGAGATTCCCGCCGTCTGGGCCGACGGATCGCCCGGGGCGCGCGCAGACCGGCCGCCGTTACTTCGGGCGGGTGAGCCTGGCCTGCATCTTGGCCATCAGCCCCGCCGCCTCCGCGCCCACCTGCAATACGCTCTGGCCCAGGCGCTCGATCTTGCGGGCGCGCTCGGCAGTGACGTCGGCGGCCAGGTCGATGGTCAGCTTGGCCATGGCCACCATCTCCGGCGGCTGCTCGGCCAGGTCCCGGCAGAAGGCCATCACCTTCTCGTCGAACGCCTCGTCAGGATAGACGTCATGCACCAGGCCGATCATCAGCGCCCGGTCGGCGTCGATCGCCTGGTTGGCCAGGATGCTCCACTTGGCCCAGTGCGGACCCACAAGCCGGGTGAACCGGCTGACCCCGTTGGAGGCCGGGATCGCCCCCAGCTTGGCTTCCGGGAACAGGTAGCGCGCGCTCTTCGCCGCCAGCCGGAAGTCGCAGGACAGCGACAGCTCCAGCCCGCCGCCGACGCAGGTGGCGTGGTGGGCCACGACGAACGGCTTCTCCAGGTCCTCCATCTCGTCGTAGAGCGGCTGCATGCCGCCGCCCATCCCCGTGCGGTACCACTCGCGGATCGCCGAGGTGCCTTCGCGCAGCGGTCCGCTCCTCTTTCCCCCCACCAGGTCTGCGCCAGCGCAGAAGTAGCGGCCCGTCGCGCGGATCAGGAAGCAGCGCAGGTCGTCGCGCCGGGCGTAGGTCCGCACCGCCTCGCGTATCCCCTCGATGATCTCCGCGTTCAGCGCGTTCAGCTTTTCCGGACGGTTCAACGTCACCTGCAGGATCGCGCCGATCTCCTCGACCAGCAGCGCCGGTTCTCTCATGTCCGTCTCTCCCTCGACCATCAGGCCCGGCTGCGCGGCAGGCCGAGCCGGCGCTCGGCCACCATGCTGCGCAGCACCTCGCTGGTTCCCCCGTAGACGCTGGTGGCCGTGGAGTGGCGGTAGCCCTCCTCCACCAGGCCCAGGCCCTCGCGCCCGCGCAGCAGCGACCGGGGGGCGGCCAGGTCCAGGAGGTCGGCGGAATCGACGATGAAGGCTTCGGTGGAAAACACCTTCGACGCCGGCCCGAAGGCTGCGTCCGGCAGCCGGTTGATGCTGGTCCACATCGCCCGCGCGCCCAGGGCCTCGCCGATGCGCGCGTGCGCGATCACTCGCGCCAGGCGCGCCAGCACCCGCGGATCCTCGATCGCCGGCGCGCCCCGCTTGCGGGCCGTCCGCGCCCAGCCCGCCACCGACTCCACCATCCTGTCGAGGGTGCGGTGGTAGCCGGCTCCCCGCTGCTCCATCTGCAGGGCCGCGGCCAGCACCTTCACCCCGCCGTTCACCTCGCCCAGGCGGTAGCGGTCGGGCACCTTCACGTCGGTGTAGAAGGTGGCGTTCGTCCGCTCGTCCATGAAGGTGTGGACCGGGTGGATGTCCACGCCCGGCTGCTTCAGCGGCGCCAGGAACAGGGTCACCCCCTTGTGCTTCGGCGCATCGGGGTCGGTGCGGGCGATCAGCAGCACATAGCTCGCGAGGTCGGCGCCCGAGGTGAACATCTTCTGGCCGTTGATGATCCAGCCGTCGCCCTCAGGGTCGCGCACCGCCCGGGTCTTGGCGGCGAACACGTCGGACCCGCCCGAGGGCTCGGTGTAGCCCAGGCAGGCGGTGATCTCGCCGGCCGCCATCTTCGGCAGCACTTCCTCCTGCACGTCGGGCCGGGCGAACTGCATGACGGTCGCGCCGACCATGCCGGTGACCGCGCGGGCTATGCCGGTGTAGCCCACCTCGTCCCAGACGCTGGCGCTGGCCCGGGCGGAGTCCGCGTCGGCGTCGCGGCCGCCGAACCGCTCCGGCCAGTCGGGGAACAGCAGCCGCGCCTGGCCCAGCGCCTGGTGGACGCCCCAGTCGTGGCCTTCGAAGGAGTGGTCGTCCAGCGCCCGCAGCTCCGGGGTCAGGATACTGTCGAACAGCGCCCGGGTCTCCTCGGCCAGGGCCTCGCCCCCCGTCGGCGGCTCGAAATTCACTTCGACCACGCCCGGATCCGGCAGGGCCGCCGCCTCGCCAAGGAACAGCCGCCGCCCGGCGGCGACCAGTTCGTCCTCCGGATCTCCCAGCGGCAGGGCCCAGGCCTTGGCCCGGCGGTGGTAGAGCTGGATGTCGTATTCGTTGGTCAGGCCGTAGCCGCCGAAGGTGTGCAGCGCATGGGCGACGCTATTGGTGGCGGCGCGGGCCGCGAACCAGAAGAGCAGCGAGATGTCGGCGCCGGCGTCGGGGCGGCCGTCGGCCAGCGCGCGCAGGGTGCGCCAGAGGAAGAGGCCCGCGCCGTCCACGTCGATGATGTCGTTGGCCAGGGGATGGGCGATCCCCTGATTGGCGCCGATCGGCTGGCCGAAGGCGATGCGCTCGCAG
>NZ_DASXYF010000112.1:0-6135 GCF_036502675.1 Phenylobacterium sp. | reverse complement strand
CAAGACGTATATGCGCTCCCATACCCTCGGGATGCGGGCTGAATAGATTGCTTGCTTGCCGCGACGTTTCTCGATCAAAAGCGCCGTTCCATTCTCGATCGCTGACACGATCATCGAGAACTCGCCAGGGGCGAGGATGATTTTGTATCTGGCGAGGAGTTGCCGGTGGAAATGCCAGTGTTGGCTGGAGATCGCTACCCCCACCCAGCGCGGATCGAGTTCCTCGACTTCGTCGGTCATCGGCCGTGATGACGCTGACGGCGCGGGTGATAGCCCGGTCGGTTACCCTTGCTGCGGTTCACGCTCATCGGCACGATCGCGAGGTTTTCGGCCACGTGCAGGCCGCTGACCCAATCCGAGCGCAGTGGAAGCACGTGGTCGACGTCGTACGCGATTTCGTCGACGGCGCTCCGTCGCTTAGCTTCATCGTAGACTGCTTTTATCGCCGCCCGATCCGCCCACGGCGGAGTCTGCCGGCGGCGCCGCTGATGATAATCTCGACATAATTCAAGTGCGCGGCGACGGCGGCGATCCTGCGTCGCTTGCATCCTCAGATTATCGGCACGCGCGATTGGACGACGGCGATCCATCTCTCACTCTCGGTTGGTGTTGGAGGGCGTGATTGCTACGCGACGGCTTGGTCACTGGATGTGATCATCAGCCGAACGACCCAGGCCGGATCAGGCCCTTGGGCGATGATTCGGCCGTCGCGCATCCCGATGAAACCCTCATCGCCGGTCCGGCTACGCGCGATCTGGTAGAGGTGTCTTCCGCGCGTGAAGCGGATTGGCTGAGGGCGTCGAATGCTCATCGGACCAACTCCCAGCCCTTGTAGCGGCCGTCGTGGAACACCGATCGGACGACGCCCAAGCGCTGCTGAGCGGATAGGGTCGCGCCCACCCGCTTCCGCATCAGGACAATGGTCTGCTCGTCAGCGCTCAGGCCCCGCGCCTTGATCTGCTCCTTCACGAGGTCAAGTGAGGTGATGGGGGTGTTCGCCCGCTTCAGCATCTGGATGACGAAGCGAGACGCCTCGCCCTTCGTCGCACGATGTTTCGTGGGGTAGCGGACTACGCGGCTGACGTCGGCGTTCGGGTCGAATAGCCTGATCGTCGCGTCGACATGGTCGAGGTCGCAAATGACTTTACGTATCTCGGCCCGGTGGAACTTCAGCATGCCAGCGAGTTGGGCGCGCTTCTCCACCAAGCCGGCGACGGTGTTGGGACGTTGTGGTGTAGCTTCCATGTCCAGGAAGCTAGACAATACAGCGGGTTAGGTCACCCCGGCGCTAGGTGCGTTTGCTCCATAATGGCGGAGTTCTCCGCCCAGGCGCTGGACTCCCTGCGCCAGCCGCTGGAGACCGGCGAGGTGGTGGTGGCCCGCGCCAACGCCCACGTACGCTATCCGGCCCGCTTCCAGCTGGTGGCGGCGATGAACCCCTGCCGCTGCGGCCTGGGCGGGGCCGGGCGCGGGGCCTGCGGGCGGGCGCCGCGCTGCCAGACCGACTATCAGGGACGCATCAGCGGGCCGCTGATGGACCGCATCGACCTGCAGGTGGAGGTCCCGCCGGTCACCGCCGCCGACCTGGCCTTGCCCCTGCCGGCGGAGGGCACCGCCGAGGCGGCCCGCCGGGTGGCCGCGGCCCGCGCCCTGCAGCTGGAGCGCGCCGCCGCCGGCGGCGCAACGGCTGAGCCGCTGAACGCCCAGGCCGACGGCGACCGGCTGGAGAAGATCCTCGACCTCGACCCCGCCGCCCGGGCGCTGTTGTCGCGGGCCGCGGAGGCCGGCGGGCTGACCGCCCGCGGCTGGACCCGCACCCTGCGGCTCGCCCGCACCATCGCCGACCTGGAAGGCGCCGCCGCCGTGCGGCGCGTGCACGTGGCCGAGGCGCTGGTCTATCGCCGCATCGCGCCGGGCGCCCCGGCGAGCCAGGCGTCGACGCGCGCGGCCGGCTTCGCGTAGATTGACGCCGGCAACCCCATGGGCGCATCCGGGAGGCGGCGATGACCGAGCTGCGCAACACGGTGGTCCGGATCGCCGGCGCGCCCGCGGGGCTGCCGACGCCGGCCGATTTCGAGGTGGGCGAGGCGCCAGTCGTCCAGCCCGGCCCGGGCGAGGTGCTGTTTCGCTCGATCTACATGTCCATCGACCCGGCCATGCGCCGCAAGATGCCCTCCCCCACAGCCGCCCCCGGGCCCCTGGGCGGCCAGGCCCGGATCGGCGACCTGATGGTCACCGGCCAGACGCCGCCGCTCGACGGCTGGAACGGCGGCCACGTGGGCCAGGTGATCGCCTCCAACCACCCCGCCTTCAAGCCCGGCGACTTCGTCAAGGGCGGCGCCTGCTGGCAGGTCTACCACACCATGCCGGGCCGGCTGCTGGTCAAGCTCGATCCGCGGCAGGCGACGCTCAGGGCCGAGCTGGGGGTGATGGGCCCGCCCGCCTTCGTGGCCTATTGCGGCATGGAGACGATCGCCCGGGTGAAGCCGGGCGAGACCTTCGTGGTCTCCGCGGCCGGCGGCGCCGTCGGCATGGTGGCCGGCCAGATGGCCAGGCTCGCCGGCGCGCGGGTGGTGGGGATCGCCAGCGGCGAGAAGTGCGCCTACGTGGTCGACGAGCTGGGCTTCGACGCCTGCGTCGACCGCAACCAGGAAGAGATCGGCGCCGGGCTCGACCGCGCCTGCCCGGGCGGGATCGACGCCTATTTCGACAATGTGGGCGGCGAGATCCAGCGGGCGGCGTTCGACCGGCTGAACGACTTCGGCCGGCTGGTGGTCTGCGGCATGGTCAGCGAATACAACGCGCCGGAGGCCGACCACGGCCCGCCGCTGCGCCCGGTGCTGCGCAAGCGGCTGAAGATCCAGGGCTTCGTGGTCTACGACCACTACGACATCCACCCCGAGTTCCGCCGCAGGATGGCCCGCTGGCTGGCCGAGGGGAAGATCAGGTACCGCGAGCACGTGGTGGAAGGCCTGGGGCGCGCGCCGGCCGCCCTGATCGGCGTCCTGCAGGGCCGCAACCAGGGCAAGATGATCGTCAAGCTCGGCGAAGACCCCACCGGGGCGGCCTGACCTCGCGCTCAGGCGCCGTGCGCCGGCGCCGTCGGTCGGCGAGCAGCGTGCCGACGCCGAGCGCGGCCAGGATCAGGTAGCTCCAGATCGTCAGGCTGCGCAGATAGGCCAGGCTGCGCACCTTGGCGTCGGCGACGATGGCCAGGTGGGTGACCACCCCCAGAAGCTGGAACGCCGCGGCGAACAGCAGCCAGGCGCCGTTGCGCGTCAGGGCCAGCCAGACGAGGACGCCCAGGAAGACGATGTCGACCGAGAGGATGCCCCACTGGGCGTCGAACCAGTCACGGCGGTTCTGGACCAGCAGGGTGATCAGCCAGGCCGCGAGGTTGGCCGCCGCCGCCAGCCGTTCCGGCGGCCCGCCGCGCCAAAGGGCGTAGCCGGAAATTGCTCCCATGACCGGCAGCCAGACCGAGTGCTGCACGATGTGGAAATGCATAGGGCCCCCAGTCGCCTGAGGGCCCAACTTGCACGCGCCGCGGCGCGGCGCGCAACTGCTCGATGCGAGGCTAGCCGGCCTTGGCCACCGCCGGCGGGACGACCTGCAGGGCGCGCACGCCCGGATCTTCCGGCTTGTCCGGCTCGCCGTACATCACGGCGCCCAGGCCGATCTGCTTCTGGGCGAGGCTGAGCTCCTTGTGCGCCTCGACGATGGCCCGGCGGGCTTCAGTGAGCGCGGTGATGGACCTGGACGCCCATTCCACGGCCCCCTGGCCCACCAGGGCCGAGAGCCCCGCCTCGGCGCGCATGCTGGGCATGACGCCCGCAAGGGCCGCGGCCTTGCCGAGCGCCGCATCGATGGCGGTTTCGGCCTCGAACAGCGTGGAGGCGACTTGGTCTGCAATCAGACGGCGTTGCTTGAGCATGGGTGTTCTCCGTCGCGCGCAGCAGGCTGGCGCGGGTGGGCTGAGGTTGAAGGAAAGGACGGCGGTGAAGGCGCCGCTTAAGCGCTAGAGCAGGTCCTGGAGGGCGTGGAGCCCCGCGAGCAACGACCCGAACGCCATGGCCGAGATGATGGCGATGGCCAGGATCGCTCCCAGGCGAGCAAGGGGACTTAACTGGAGTCCGCCGGCCCTTCCCCAGCTTCCGGCCTGAAGTTCTCGTCCAGGAGAACCCAGGTCAGGCAGAGGATCTCTCGCAAAACCATCTCGGACGGCTTGAACCGCGCCAACTTCCGCGACGCCGAAACCAGGTGACGCGCCATGTCCGCCTGTGTTTCGGTGGCCGCCAGATCGACGAGCTGCCGCTCCAGCTGCGTCCAGGAGAAGATCGGGATCGACTCCTCCGAAGGGGTGGGCGCCGGCCAGCGAGCCTCGAAGTCGTCGATCTCCCGGCGCAGCCGCACCGCCCGGCCGACCGCCACCCGGTTCTCGAAGCTCTTCCAGTCGCTCATGTACGCCGCCTCCCGACACGCCCTCATCGAGACAGGGCGGCGGGGGATTGTCTGTCCTGACCGGGTCGTGTCCTGACACGATCAGGACAGCCGCATCGCGGTCGAGGGCGGCGAGCAGGCGGGCCGCGGCGTAGCGGTCGCCGACGCCGAGCTTGCGGCGCGCGCGGTCGCAGTAGGTGTCGACGGAGGTCTTGGCCATGCCGAGCCGACGGGCGATCTGTTTCGACGACAGGTGCTGGTCTACGAGCCTGAGACACTCCCGCTCGCGCGGAGTCAAAAGCTCGATCTTCGACCCGCTCATCGGTTGAATGCCCGCATACGGCGAACAGTAAACGCTGCAATGACGGAGTCGTCTACTTTGCCGTGGGCCGGACGCCACGTCACCGCGGGCGCCCGGACTCGATGCTGATCAGGAAGCCTTGATGCAACCCAAAGACGCCGCCGGGCCCGACCCCGTGGATTTCGCCATCGGAGCCCGGGTGCGCGCCCGCCGCCGGCAGCTCAATCTCAGCCAGAGCGAACTGGCCGCCGCGCTGGGGGTCTCGTTCCAGCAGGTGCAGAAGTACGAGCGCGGGGTCAACCGGGTCTCCGGCTCCACCCTGGTGGCCACGGCCGCGGCCCTCGACATCACCGTCGGCTGGCTGGTGGGCGAGGAGGGCGCCGGCGGGCAGAGCGACGACGTGTTCCGCGCCCTGTCGGCCGCCGGCGCGCTGGAGATGCTGCAGGCCTACGCCCGCATTCCCGGGGTCCGCTCGCGCGCGGCCCTGCTGGCGCTGGCCCAGCAGATGGCCGCGGCGGAGGACGCCGCTTGACCGCCCGTTAAGCCGTGGCGGGTAAGGCTCGGGCCATGCCGCGTCCCGCCAAGCCCCGCCGCCCGCACAGCGACGCCGCCGACCAGTTCGCGGCGCTCAGCCACGAGTTCCGCACGCCGCTGAACGGCGTGCTGGGAATGTCGCGCCTGCTGGAGGGCACCCGGCTCACCGCCGAGCAGCGGGCCTATGCCGCGGCCATCCGCGACAGCGGCGAACACCTGCTGACCCTGGTCAACGACGTGCTGGACTTCGCCAAGCTGGGCGCCGGCAAGGTTGAGCTGCATCCGGGCGAGGTCGAGGTCGCGGGCCTCTTGCGCGGCGTCTGCGAACTGCTGTCGCCCCGCGCCCGCGAAAAGGGCGTCGAGATCGCCTGGGCGGCGCCGGCCGACCTCGGCGCGATCCGCGCCGACGAGGGGCGCCTGCGCCAGATCCTGCTCAATTTCGCCGGCAACGCCGTCAAGTTCACCGAGACCGGCGGCGTGCTGGTCAGCGTCGCCCGCACCGACACGGGCCGCCTGCGCTTCACCGTCGACGATACGGGCCCCGGCGTCTCGGCGGCGCAACAGGAACGCATCTTCGAAGCCTTCGCCCAGGCCGACCCGAGCCACGCCCACATGGGCGGCGCGGGCCTGGGCCTGGCCATTGCGCGGCGCCTGGCGCTGGCCATGGATGGAGACGTCGGCGTCGAGGACCGCGAGGAATGCGGCGCGCGGTTCTGGTTCGAGGCCGGCTTCCGCCCCAGCGCCACAGCCACGGCGCCGTCCGATATGCTCGCCGACCGCATGGTCGGCGTGGTCTCGGCCAACCCCATCGTGCGCGACGCCGCCGCCCAGCAGATCGCGGCGTGCGGCGGCGACGCCGT
>NZ_DASXYF010000111.1:0-3381 GCF_036502675.1 Phenylobacterium sp. | reverse complement strand
CCGGCTAGCTCCACCCGCAGGTCCTGCACTCGTGCCAACGTGCCGGGGCTCTAGCAGTGACCGACTGACGACACTCGAGCGCTATCCTGCCCACAATCGCCGGGCATGAGCCACACCGTGGCCGCAAGCCCTGCCGAGCCTTCGGCTCGTTTTGGCTGCGCCGGTTCCGCTTCATGTTCCTTTCCCCTTCAGCCCCGCGTTGGACGCCGTTGGCCTGCGCGCTGGCGGCGGGAGCCGCGCTTTTCGGGGGCCTGTCGTTGGCGACGGCCGGAGGGGCTCGGCCGCTGCTTTTGTGGAACCGCACGGCCAGTGAGCCTGAAGGGCTTTATGTGCGCGGCGCAGGGTCGGTTTCGGTCGGCGCGCTGATTGCATTTCCCGCGCCGTCAGCCGCCTATCCCTACGCTGATGGCCAAATGGGCTACCTACGCCGCGTGCCGATCCTGAAGCACGTCGCCGCCGTGTCCGGCGATCAGGTCTGCACCGCGAACGATAGGCTGGAGATCAATGGTCGGGTGCGGGCGCCGATCCTTCGCCAGGACCGTCGAGGTGCGGCTTTGCCGCGTTGGGACGGCTGCCGCCGGCTTCGCGACGGCGAGGTGTTCGTCTTCTCCGACCGCATCCCCAACAGCTTCGATAGCCGCTACTTCGGGCCCGTGAACCGGGCCGAGATCGTCGGCGTGTTCCGGCCATTGGCCATTCCCCTTGTCACCCCTGGAGACCGCTGATGGACCCGGCCGCCCTGGCGGGACTGTGCCTGCTGCTCGCGCGCGGACAGACTGCTCAACCCCTCCCGTCGGGCGTCAACTGCCCGCCGTCGGCGCCGCTGGCGGCTGCGTCCATCCCGACGCCGCGCGGCGGTCTCGCACCGCTCGTGGCCAGCCAAGACGCGCGCGAGGCCATCACCCGGGTCGCCTTCGCCGAGGCCGGCAACCAGGGTGACAGCGGGCTGGCGGCGGTGGTCTATACGATCTTGAACCGGGTCCAGGACGGCCGCTGGGGCGGCAGCGTCGAGGCGGTCGTTAACGCTCGGGGGCAGTTCGAGCCAGTGATGCGCGCCGGCGGCGACTGGCGTCGCCTGCCGGCCTCCACGGTGGCTCAACGGGCGCGGATCGAGACCATCCTCAACCTCGCCCTGGAAGGCCGGTTGCCGGATCTGACGAACGGCGCGCGTTTCTTCCAGAACCCGCAGATCGTGGCCGAACGGGCTACGCGCGGGGAGGTCGCAGAGCGCCTGGTGAACTTCGGCGGGACGGACCCGTCGGCCGTGATCGGCGCGCACAGTTTCTATGTCGATGTGCGATCCGCCGGGCGCCGGGGATCGCGCTCAGCGGGTTCGTCTTCGCCCCCTCGCGGACCTTTGCCCGCCGCCGCCTGGGAGGCCGCCGGCGGGGCCATTTTCGTCGGCGATAACCGCGCCGCATCGGCAGCTGAGACGGCCGCGGCGCCGGTCACGGATGGGGCAGGAGAGGGGGCTATAAGGGCGACAAAAGTGACGGATCCCGGCCGCGCGATCTTCGTGGTCGGGCCGGGTCTGGCGGCCGGTTCAGACCGATGATCAGGCCGCGCGCCACGCTTGATCGAGGTCGGCGTAGTCGGGGTCGAGTTCGCTCGGAACGAGCGCGTCGCCGGCTTCCTGAGCGAGGGCTGTTTCGGCCATCAGATCGAAATCCGGCAGGGGCTCGCCGGCGGCTTGCAGCGCCGTTTCCGCGTCCTCACCCAGGTCGCCGCCAGGCCGCAGGGCAAGCGGCACATTGCCCAGAAGTTCGCGCACCGTCAGGCGGTCCCGGACCCGTTCGACACGCCGATCGAGGATGTCGACCAGGCGGGCGAGAAGCTCATCGTCTCCGGCGAAATGGGCGTCGCCCGCTTCGGCCAGCAGGGCTCCGCCGATGATGATTTTGCCGCGCGTCTCGCGTCTGCGCTTGTTGATGGACCACAGGGCTTCGAGGCGTTCGACGCGCGCCTTCAAGACATGGAATCGCTTGGCGTCATCCTCGATGTCTTCGAGCGGGGTCACGTGCCGCTGCTTGTGGATTCCGTCCTGGCCGGCCTCCCGCAGCGCCGTCTCCAGCTCCTCGAGCCGGGCGAGCAGGGCGGCCTCTTCATCCTCGCGCTTGGCCCTGTCGCGGTCGTTGGACCGGGTCGCCCAGAGCTCGCGTTTGCGGGCCAACTGGGCGGGCGTCCGGGGCTTGTACTTGGACGGGCGGGTGTTCCTACGGCGCTTGTCGACCTTCGTCATCGCGCGGCCTTTCGACGGTGAAAAAGCACGAAACGGCGTATTACTGCCACGAAAGCGCAAATCGGTCTATGCTGTGGTTTGTCGTATTTCGTCACAAGGGCGCAGTTACGGGTTGGATGTGCTGCGCCCACCAACCCTGCGGTCAGGCCTCGCCCGACACCCTCAAGGCCCCTTGTCGCCTCCCGCCGACAGAAACCTTGAGCCAAGGGCGCTGCCCTTAGCGATCCCGGCATGGACCAAGGCAGAGGAGGGCGCATGGCCCAGTACCGACTAGAGGTGCAAACCATCCAGCGGTCGGCCGGCCGGTCCGCCGTGGCGGCCGCCGCCTATCGCTCTGGCGACCGCCTGATCGACGAGCGCCTGGCCATGGAGTTCGACTTCGGTTCGAAGGGCGACATCGAGTTCGCCGCCGTCATGGCGCCGGCCGATGCACCGGCCGCCTACAGCGACCGGCAAACCTTGTGGAATGCGGCCGAAGAGGCTGAGAAGCGCAAGGACGCCGTGCCTGCGCGTGAGCTGTTGGTGTCGCTGCCGCATGAGCTCGATTTCGCGCAGCGGCGGGCTCTGGTTCAGGCCTTTGTTGCCGAGCAGCTGGTGGCGCGCGGGATGATCGCCGACGTGGCGATGCACCGGCCGGGGCGAGAGGGCGATGAGCGCAATTTCCACGCTCACATCCTGGTCACCACGCGGTCGATGACGCCGGAGGGTTTCGGCCAGAAACCTGCCGAATGGTGGAGGCCCAAGGCGCTTCGGGAGTGGCGTGCGGCCTGGGCCGATATCCAGAACGAGCATCTCCGCCGGCACCTTGGACCGGATGCCCCGCAGGTGTCGCATCTCTCGCTGGCCGAGCAGGGGTCTGACCGCGAACCCGGCGTGCATCTGGGGCCAACGGCGAGCGCGCTGGAGCGCAAGGATGTCGCCTCGGAGCGTGGTCAGCAGAACCGCGACACCGAGGCCCACAACGCCAAGCGCAAAGAGCTTCGGACCGACTTCCAGGCGACCGCCGACCGGCTCGTTCGGGAAGCGCCTGTGATCGCCGTTCCCGTTGCGAAATTGACGACCGAGGCCGAGCAGATGCGTTCGCGGATGGTCGCGGAACGGGACCGCTGGGCGGCTGAGCGGGCGGCGCTCACCCTGCCGAA
>NZ_DASXYF010000110.1:0-10846 GCF_036502675.1 Phenylobacterium sp. | reverse complement strand
GCATGGCTGTTGCAGCCACACTGGCGACAGGTTGCGGGCGCAGGCGAGGCCGAAGGGGACGGCGATGACCACGGCCAGGAAGGTGCCCCACAGGGCGATCTGCACCGTCAGCCACATCTGGGCGACGTAGAGCTTCCAGTAGGTGAAGTCCGGATGCACCAGCTCGCGGCCGAAGGTGCGCATGTTCTCGGAATTGGTGAACAGCAGCGGGGCGCGCCGCAGCTCCACCGGTCCGAACGCCAGCGCCAGCAGCACGATCACCCCGCCCCACACCAGGATGTCCGGGGCGCGCTGCAGCAGCGGGCGGCGCGGCGGGAGCAGCGCGGGGGGCGGGACGGCCGTCATTGGGCGTCGGGATTGACCGCGCGGTGCTGGGCCGCCCTGGCGCGGACGTCGTCGAAGGCCTTCTGGGCGGCGGCGATCTTGCCGGCGTCGCCGCCGCGCTTGGCCTCGGCCAGGGCCTCGGCGGACTCCATCTCGAGGATCGGGTCGAGGTAGCTGTTGTCGGCGGGCTTGAAGCCGCCGTAGGCCAGGCCCGCCAGCACCTTGCGCTGCTTGTCCGCCTCGGGGCCGGTTCCCTGGCCGTAGGTCAGGAAGAACTGGCGCAGCTTCTCGCGGATCGCCGGGTCGAGGTCCTTGCGCGCGACGATGGAGGATTCCGGCAGGGGCGGGGAGCGCCAGATCACCTCGATCTTCGCGGCGATCTGCGGGTTCTCGCGGGCGGCGAACAGCAGGCCCACGCTGTTGTTGGTGGCCACGTCCAGCACTCCGTTGGCGACGGCGAAGACATTGGCCTGGTGACTGGCGGAGCGCACCACCTTGAAGCACTCGGCCGGAACGATGTCGTGCGGCGTGAACAGATAGGCCATCGGCGCCAGGGTGCCGGAGGTCGACTTGGCGTCGCCGATGCCGAACCCGTAGCGCTTGCCGCACTTCAGGACGCCGTCGAGGGTGATCCCCGAGCCCTTCCGGACGATCAGCACCGACTGGTAGGAGGCGTCGCCGGTGGCGTCGACCACCCGGCCCAGCACCTCGCCGTCGGCGCGGCGCACCGCCTCCAGGGCGGGCAGGGCGGAGAACCAGCCCACCTGCACCTTGTCGAAGCGCATGGCCTCGATCAGCGAGGTGTAGTTGGAGGCGAAGAACGGCTTCACCTTGACCCCCAGCTGGGCCGACATGTCGTCGATCAGCGGCTGCCACAGGGGCTGCATCGACTGCTGGTTCTCGGCCGACAGGATGGAGAAGGTGAGCTCCGTCGCGGCGGCCCTGGTCTCCGCCGGCTTGGGGCTGCAGCCGGCCAGGGCGAGGGCGGCCATGGCGATCAGCCCCGCCACCAGGCGTTTCGCGGTCATTTCGGGGCTCCTTCCCAGAACACGTCCTCGAACTCCGGGCCGTAGATGTCGGTGAGCTGCGGTCGGTCGAGCGCGTCGGCCGGGCCGTCGTAGGCGATCCGGCCCGCCTTCAGCGCCACCACCCGGTCGCAATAGCGCAGGGCGTAGTCCACCTGGTGCAACGTCACCACCACGGTCAGTCCGTCGCTGCGGTTGAGGTCGCGCAGGATCTCCATCACCCGGCGGGCGGAGACCGGGTCGAGGGAGGCCACCGGCTCGTCGGCCAGGATGATCTGCGCCTGCTGCACCAGGGCCCGGGCGATGGCGGCGCGCTGCTGCTGGCCGCCGGACAGGGTGTTGGCCCGCTGGGCGGCGTAGTCGGCGACGCCGACCCGGGCGAGCGCCGCCATGACCGCCGCCCTGGTTTCCGCCGGCCAGATCCCGAACGCCCCGCGCAGCACGGGAATGCGGCCGAGCGAGCCCAGGGCCGCGTTGGTGAACAGGCTGAGCCGGCCCACCAGGTTGAACTGCTGGAAGATGAAGCCCACCCGGACCCGCGCCTCGCGCACCCTGTCGCTGATCCGGCCCTTGGCCTGCACCGGTCCGCCGAAGGCCTCGATGACCCCCTCGCCGGCGTCGACGGGCGTCAGCCCGCTGATCGCGCGCAGCAGGGTGGACTTGCCCGAGCCCGAGGGGCCGATCAGGGCGATCATCTCCCCGCCCCGGACCTCCAGCGACACCGCGTCGAGCGCTCGGCGCGCGCCGAAGCTCTTGGAGACCTTGCGGATCGACAGGACGGCGGCGTCAGACATGGACGGCGGAGATCCCCCACGCGCGATGGCGGCCGTTGCGGCAGGGAAGGGTCCGGCCTGCGCGATGACTTCATGCCACGTCGGCGACAGCCCGGTCCAGCGTGGGCCGTGTCGCGCAGGACGTTGCGGCCAAAGGTCTTTACATCCCAGGTCAAAGTCCTTATCTCGCACCGCTCCGGCGGACCCGATGTCCTGAAAAGCGCTGCTAACGCCGGCCTGGGTTCAACAATCCGTTGGGGGTTACGTGAATTGCACACGTATCATACGCCCCTGGACCTGGTCCGTGAGCGGTCGCCTGAACGTCCTGTCGCCTTTGCGCGGCCGGGCGCGGTGGCCGTAGCGGCGCGCTGGTTCCAGGAGAATTTCAAGGGCGACGTATTTTACGCCGTCAAAGCGAACCCGTCGCCGTGGGTGATCGAAACCCTGGTGGCGAACGGGGTGACGTCGTTCGACGTGGCCTCGATTCCGGAGATCGAGCTGGTCTCCCGGTTCGCCCCGGGTTCGCGCATGGCGTTCATGCACCCGGTGAAGAGCCGCAAGGCGATCGCCAGCGCCTATTTCGACCACGGTGTGCGCACCTTCGCCCTCGACACCCACGAGGAGCTTGCCAAGATCCTCGACGCCACCGGCGAGGCCGAGGACCTGAACCTGATGGTCCGGCTGGCCGTCGCGGCGGAGGGGGCGGCCTATTCGCTCTCCGGCAAGTTCGGGGTCGAAGCGCACGACGCGCCGGCCCTGCTGCTGGCCGCCCGGCGCGCGACCCAGGACCTGATGGGCGTCTCCTTCCACGTGGGCAGCCAGTGCATGCGGCCGACGGCCTACCAGGCCGCCATGTCCCAGGCCTCGCGCGCCCTGGTCCGCGCCGGCGTCTTCGCCGACGTGGTGGACGTGGGCGGCGGCTTCCCGTCGGTCTATCCGGGCATGATCCCGCCGGACATGGGCGACTACCTGGACTCCATCGACCGCGGCTTCGCCGAGATGATGGTGCACGAGGCCACCGGGCTGTGGTGCGAGCCGGGCCGGGCCCTGGTGGCCGAGGCCTCCTCGATCCTCACCAAGGTGGAGCTGAAGAAGGGCGACGCCCTCTATCTGAACGACGGCTCCTACGGGTCCCTGTTCGACGCGGCGCACACCAAATGGCCCTTTCCGGTCAAGCTGATCCGCGGCGAGAACGGCGGGGCCGAGGAGGTGGAGGGGACCCTCAAGCCCTTTCGTTTCTACGGGCCGACCTGCGATTCCCTCGACCACATGCCGGGGCCGTTCTGGCTGCCGGAGGACGTCCGTGAGGGCGACTACGTGGAGATCGGCATGCTGGGCGCCTACGGGGTGGCGATGAACACCCGCTTCAACGGCTTCGGCGACGCCGAGACCGTGGCGGTGGAGGACGCCCCGATGGCCTCGATGTTCGGCCTCGCCCGGCGCTCGATCCCGACGCCGCGCAGCGAGCAGCAGAATGTCGTCAAGCTGACGCGCGCCCGCGGCAAGAAGCGCCGGCGTCGGTAAGGGTTAGGGTCCCGTCTCCCGCAAGGGGAGAAGGATCGACAAACCGGAATCCAGCCGTCGCTCCGTCCGGCCGGGTTCGTCACTTTGGACGGGCGCTCAAACTCCAAGGGAACGAAGAGAATGAACGCTGACGTTCAAGCCTCCAACCGCAAGGCCGAACTGCTGGCCGACACCGTCGAGCATGTGGCGATCGACCAGTACGACGCCCGGCCGGTGATCGACGCCATGCGCAAGATGAGCTTCACCAGCCGTGACACCGCCCGCGCCGCCGACATCCTGTCGATGGCCATCGAGGACAAGGGCTGCTCCACCTGGCTGACGCTGGCCGGCTCCACCAGCGCCGGCGGCTGCATGCACATCTACCGCGACATGGTGAAGTACGGGATGATCGACGTGGTGGTCTCCACCGGCGCCTCGATCGTCGACATGGATTTCTTCGAGGCCCTGGGCTTCAAGCACTATCAGGCCCAGTCCAACGTCGACGACCGCGACCTGCGCGCCCTCTACATCGACCGGATCTACGACACCTACATCGACGAGGAGGAGCTGCAGAGCTGCGACTCCACGATCAAGGACCTCTGCGACGCCCTCGAGCCGCGCCCCTACTCCAGCCGCGAGTTCATCTTCGAGATGGGCAGGTGGCTGGCGGCCGGCAACGCCAGGAAGCCCGGCTCGCTGATCCAGACGGCCTATGAGGAGGGCGTGCCGATCTTCTGTCCGGCCTTCACCGACTCGTCGGCCGGCTTCGGCCTGGTGAAGCACCAGGTGGAGCGGATGAAGGCCGGGCAGCCCTACCTGACCATCGATTCCGTCGCCGATTTCCGCGAGCTCACCGACGTCAAGATCGCGGCCGGGACCACCGGCCTGTTCATGGTGGGCGGCGGCGTGCCGAAGAACTTCGCCCAGGACACCGTGGTCTGCGCCGAGATCCTCGGCGTCGAGGCGGAGATGCACAAGTACGCGGTGCAGATCACCGTCGCCGACGTGCGCGACGGCGCCTGCTCGTCCTCGACGCTGAAGGAGGCCTGCTCCTGGGGCAAGGTGGACGTGACCTGGGAGCAGATGGTGTTCGCCGAGGCCACCACCGTAGTGCCGCTGATCGCCTCCGACGCTTGGCACCGCGCCGGCTGGAAAGGCCGCGAGCGCCCCCGCTGGGCCAGGCTGTTCGCCAGGCCCGTCTGACGCCCGGAGCCCCCCTTCCGGATCGGCCGCGAAATATGCGATAGCCCTTCCCCCTTCCAGGGAAGGGCGTTCTTCGCCGGCTGAATCGCGACGTAGAATCTTCGCATTGAGCCGGCAAACTCCCCGGACGAGCGTGGAGACCGGCATGGCGTGGAAGGCGAAGGCGACTGCGGCGGCCGCGGGACTGGTCGTCCTCGGCGCGGGCCTGACCGTGGCCAGGGGCCCGCAGGCCGGACCGGACGGCTACCTGGGCGAGGCCGCCGCCCCCGACACCGTGCGCATCCTGCCGCCGCCGCCGCCGGCAGGCTCCGCGCGCGACGCGGCCGACCGCGCGGTCTTCCGCCAGACCCGGGCGCTGAAGGACACGCCGCGCTGGGCCCTGGCCGTCACCGACGTCGACCAGGCCCACATGCTGGCCCACGAGGCCTGCGCCCTGGGCGTCGAGCTGACCGGGCGGAACGCCCCCCGCACCCTGGCGATGTTCGAGCGGCTGGGGCCGGACATCGGCCGGGCGGTCAACCGGCCCAAGGACTTCTACGGGCGCCGGCGCCCGTACCTGGTCGACACCGGCCCCACCTGCCAGCCGCCGTCGGCCGACCTGGCCAGGAGCCCCGACTATCCTTCCGGCCACGCCACCTTCGGCTGGACCTACGGCCTGATCCTGGCTGAGCTCGCCCCCGACCGGGCGACGCCGATCCTGGTCCGCGCGCGGGCCTTCGGCGAAAGCCGGGTGGTCTGCGGCGTGCACACCGCCAGCGCGGTGGAAGCCGGCCTCGCCGACGCCTCGGTCCTGGTGGCCGCCCTGCACGGCCAGTCCGCCTTCCGCCAGGACCTGGACGCCGCCCGCCGCGAAGTCGCCGACGCCCGCCGGCAGGGCCCGGGCCCCAACCCCGCCGCCTGCGCGGCCGAGGCGGCGCAGGCGGGGCCGTCGCCGTACTGACGGCCCGCCTGTCGCCGCCGGCGGTTGGGAGCCGCGACGTCGCCTTTTCCTCCCCTGTCCCGAAGAGGACGGGGACCACGGGCCCAAGAGCCGGTGGTGGAAGGGGCGCGGACTTGGCGCGGTGCGTCGGCTCGCCCCACCGTCACGCCCTCGGAGTTCATCCTCGGGCCGGCCGCCGGTCGGACCCGGGGGCCGGGGCGAGCGGGTTTTGAGCGGGCGATTCCGCCTGAAATCATCGTGCCCTAAGACACCTTCACCAGCCAGTTGGCGACGCCGCCATGGTTCGCGCAGGTCCCGCTGCGGTGCAGGCTCTTGCTGTACGACCCGTCCTTGCATACCGCCGTGTTCTGGCCGGCTTGGGCGGCGGGAGCCATGCGTGGCGTCGCTGCGGCGGCCGGCTTTGCGGCGGCGGAGGCCTGGGCGGCCGGCTTCGCCATCGGCGCCGGCGCGGCGGCCGTCACCGCCGACTTGCAGGCCGCCTTGTTGGCGTTGCCGGCCTTCGTGCAGTCATAGTTGCGGGCGGCGGCGGCCTGGGCGGCGGGTTTCGCCGTCGGCGCCGGCGCGGCGGCCGTCACCGTCGACTTGCACGCCGCCTTGTTGGCGTTGCCGGCCTTGGCGCAATCGTAATTCCGGGCGCTCGCGCTCCCCGACCCAAGAATGAGCGGCGCGCAAAGCCCGATTGCGGCATAGGTGAGAAGTCGTCGCAATTGATCCTCCTATCAATCCAGCCCCCGGCCCTAGCGAAGACCCTAGCGGTCTCGCGTGGCAGTTGCTACCGGAGAATGCAAGACTTCTTCTCAACTGTGAGTAGTCAAGGCAGACTATGTTTTCCCAGCTTGACCTTATTACATCGCGGTATAGTGAAGGTCCAAAAGGAGAACTTTTCGTTTCAGTTTGAAATCTTGGCGGTCGGGGGCGCAATCGGCCGCCGACCGGCGCATCCAAGGATGGCGCTCTGCGTTAGGGCTGCGGCTGAAACCGGCTTTCCTAGCCGGGGCCCCAAACCCTGGAAACGCCCATGAAGCTCATCTTTCCCGCCATGCTCGCAGCCGCCGTCCTCGCCGCGGCCCCGGCCTCTGCGCAGTACTCGTCCGGTCCCCGTCCGGAGGATCGCCCGCCGACCATGCAGAACGGCGGAGACCACCGGATGAACGGCGACAACCCGACGAACGGCGACCACCGCATGAGCGGCGACCACCGCACGGACGGCGGCCGCATGGCCCGCCACCATCGCCACAAGGTCTGTTGGGTGCGACACCACCACCGCCACTGCGAATGGCGCTAAAGCGCGGCGCAGGTCGCCGGACCCGGCCTGCCGCCCGGCCGCCGCGCGTCGCCGCCGCAGGCTTGGCCGTGGTTCATGTCCCGGTCAGGCGACATCCGGCATCGGTGTATGACCCGACGCCCAACGGGTGAAGTGCAGTGGCGGACGCCTGGCTTTTTCCCCGATCGCCGGGCGCCCGCTGCTCGCCTGTCCCAACCGGCCTCCGGAACAGGACGGAGGCGCGTGGAGGTTTTCTGTCTCGTCCTGCCTGGACCGCTATGTTCGCAGCCGGCCGCGCGAGGCGGCGCCGCTGTCGGCCGCCGCCGGCCTGGCGGCGGGCCTGTTCATCGCCGCGCGCGGGTGATCCCGGCCGCGCCGACGGCCGGTCGGCGGCTGATCGGCCGCGCCGCAGGCCGCAACCCTCCGCAGGCGGAAGGGTCTCGGAACATCCCCTGGCTCCCCGGTGTTCAACCCAGGTTAAGGCAGGTCCCCGATGAGCAAGCATTGTGACAGGCTGTTGCGGTTGATCGCCCAGCAGCAGGACGCCGAGGGCCACGCCGAATTGAAGGTGGTCCAGGACCTGTACGGGTCCGGGTTCGACGAAGCCTGGCTCTACGCCCGACACCGCTTCTATCTCCAGAGCGGCGGTCAACCGGACTCCCTGAAGCTGAGCCTGGGGGGAAGGCTCGCGCTGGGCTAGGCGGACTGCAGGGTTGCGCCAGTTCCGGCGCGGGGGGGCCAATACGCGCCCGGAGCGGTCGTCGGGACGCCTGACGGAAGCCGACATTCAGCCTGGCGGCGGACTGGCTTCGGGTTGCGGCCTCTGCGCCGCCCATTCCAGCAGCGCGTCGAGCGCCGGGCACATCGCCTGGCCCCACGGGGTCAGCCGGTATTCTACCTTCGGCGGCACCTGCGGATAGACCACCCGCTCGACTATGCCGTCCCGTTCCAGGTCGCGAAGCTGCTGGATGAGCATCTTCTGGGAGACGCCGGGGATCGCCCGCTCCAACTCCGAGAACCGCAGCACCTCGCGATCGAACAGGTGGAAGATGATGACCATCTTCCAGCGCCCTTCCAGCATCCGGAACGCCGCCTCCACGCCGGTGGCGGCCATGTCCGGCGTCACATCTTCAAGCTTACCCGTAGGTGAGTACCCCACTTTTTTGTCGGTTCTTGTCATCAGAGAAGTATAGTCCCAGATTGAGGGTTCAGCCAATGCGGAGCGCATGTCGATGACCGTGAAGCTTCCCCTCCCGATCGCCAGATACTTCCAAGCCGCCAACGGCGATGACGCTGATGCCGTTGCGGCGGCCTTCGCAGCCGACGCCCATGTCCGCGACGAGGGGCGCGATCACCATGGACGCGACGCCGTCCGCGCATGGGCGGACGACGCGCGGCGGCAGTATCGATTCCACGCCGAGCCGCGGAGCCTTGAGCCCGGGCCTGACGGGGGCGTCGTGACCGCCCACCTCACAGGCGACTTCCCCGGCGCGCCCGCGGACCTGCGCTATCGCTTCACCCTGGCCGGCGACCAGATCGCCGAGCTGGAGATCACGCTGCGCGCGCCGGAGGCGGCGTTTTCCGGCCGGCGGGTGCTGGTCACGGGCGGGACTCAGGGGATCGGCGCCGCGGTCGTGAGCCGTCTGCGCGGAGCCGGGGCGAGCGTCTTCACCACGGCCCGGACGGCGCCGCACGACCTCGAAGAGCCGGATGCGTTCGTCGCGGCGGATCTCGGCTCCCCGGAGGGCGCAGCCTGCGTCGCCGAGGCCGCCTTGCGCCAACTCGGTGGGCTCGATGTGCTGATCCACAACGTCGGCGGTTCCTCGGCGCCGGGCGGTGGCTATGCCGCCCTGACGGACGACCACTGGGCGGACGCGCTGAACGCGAACCTGCTGTCAGCGGTACGCCTGGACCGCGCGCTGCTGCCGACAATGATCGACCAGGGCTATGGCGTCATCGTCCACGTCTCGTCCATTCAGCGCGTGTTGCCGCTCTATGAGTCCACCCTCGCCTATGCCGCAGCCAAGGCGGCGCTCAGCAACTACAGCAAGGCTCTCTCGAACGAGGTCGGGCCCCAAGGCGTGCGCGTGGTCCGTGTCTCGCCGGGTTTCACCGAGACCGACGCGGCGAGCCGCATGATCGAGCGGCTGGCTGAGGCGGAGGGGGTCGGGACAGGAGCTGCGCGCAAAGGGTTGATGCGCTCGCTCGGCGGGATACCGATCGGCCGTCCGAACCGCCCGGAGGAGGTCGCCGACCTGATCGCCTTCCTGGCCAGCGACCGCGCCGGCACTCTGCACGGGGCGGAGTACGTCATCGACGGCGGCACGGTTCCCACGGTCTGACTGCGCGACAAGCGGACCCTGCCAAGGCCCGCACAGAGTCACGAACGGCCATTGGCTACCGGAGAAAATTGGTTCTCCACCCACGCTTGAACAGCGGCCACGACCCTCGATCCCGAGGCGCGTCGTCGAAAAACCTTGACAGCAAGCCCTTCTCGTGTTCCCTGTTTGTTCATGGCGTGCACGACGGAGATGGCCGAGCGGCATGGCCGCGTGCTGGCGGAGCTGACCGAGCTCAGCCTGTCGCTGGCGCGTGGGCTCGAGGCGCGGGCCAAGGCCGCCCAGACGCTGGAGGAGGCGCAAGGCTTGGCGCTGGCCTTCCAGCGGGCGGCGCGCTCGGTGCGGCTCTGCCTCGACCTCGAGGTGCGGCTGACGCGCGAGCGGCAGGCCGTGGACAGTGCGGAGCGCTTCCGGTCCACCCAGGCGGTCAAGGCGCGCAAGGCCCAGGTGTCGGCGGCGGTCACCCGCGCGGTCCAGGCCGAGACCGAGGGCCGCGAGACCGAGCGCCTGCTGGAGGACCTGGACGACCGGCTCTACGAGGAAGCCCTCTATGAGGCGTTCGCCGAAGGCCCGGTGGAGGCCTGCATCGCCCGCATCCGCGTCAGCCTCGGCCTGCCGCCGGACGGTCCGATCCGGGATCCGGCCAACGATCCGCAGCCCGCCGTGAGCGCGCCGGCCGCCCTGGCCGCAGCTTGGCCCCCGCCGCCTCACCCGCCGCCGGACGCAGTCTGGACCTGACCCCTCAGATCCCCGCGTACCACTCGTAGCCGCGGTCCTCCCAGAACCCGCCCTTGCCGCCGTTCAGGTGCGAGTAGGCGTCGGCGACCTCGATGCGGTTGACGTACTTGGCCTGCTTGTAGCCCAGCTGGCGCTCGATGCGCAGGCGCAGGGGCGCGCCATGGGCGACGGGCAGGTCCTTGCCGTTCATGCCGTAGGCGAGGATGGTCTGCGGGTGGTAGGCGTCGAGCAGGTCGATGCTCTCGTAGTAGAGACCGGTGGCGTCGGCCGTCTCGCCGAGGTTGTCGGCGCAATGGAAGATCACGTAGCGCGCGCCGGGCTTCAGGCCGGCCAGGTCGAGCACCTGCGACAGCGGCACGCCCTGCCACTTGCCGATCGCGCTCCAGCCCTCGACGCAGTCGTGGCGCGTGATCTGCGTGCGCGCCTTCATCGCCTTGAGCTGGGCGAGCGACAGCGCCTGCGGCCGCTGCACGAGGCCGTCCACCTGCAGCCGCCAGTCGACGAACTTGCCCTGCAGCAAGCGCGCGTACTCCTTGCTCTGCGGCATCATCGAGCCGTTCGCGCGGAACACCGGCGACAGGTCGCGCTCGCCGTATTCCTTGGCGAGGGGCTGGTGGGCCAGGATCAGGCGCTGGCTCGCGAGAGTGAGCTTCTCGGCGATGCGCAGCGTGGCGTCGATGCGCGGGTTGTTGACGGCGCGGTCGCAGCCGGCGAGCGCGAGCGATCCGGCGCCGGCG
>NZ_DASXYF010000109.1:0-80881 GCF_036502675.1 Phenylobacterium sp. | reverse complement strand
TCCGACGAGGGCGCCTGGATCACCGCCCAGAACTTCGTGATCGACGGCGGTTCGAGCGAGATCAAGTAGCGGGCCGCCCCACGTCGCGGGCACGCCGCACAGAGGGAGACGCGTCATGAAGGTGCTTGGGATCAATCGCGCCGAGTTGCTGGTGGAGGACTCCGACGCCGCGGAGGCCACGTTCAAGCTGTTGTTCAACGGCGCGAACTTCTCGCCGGACCTCGGCGTGCACAACCGGCCGCTCGACTGCCGCACCGACCACGCGATCGGCCTGGAACTGGTCCACCCCAAGGACGAGACCGACAAGATCGGCCAGCTCATGAAGGCGAAGGGCCAGCACGTCTTCACGGTGGTCTATGACGTGGAGAGCATCGACGACGCGCGCGAGCACCTGAAGAAGAACGGCTTCGAAATCCAGTACGAAGGCGACTACAGCGCCAAGCCGGAGGTCGACGTGCACAAGCAGATTGTCGTGCGGCCCGACCGCACCCACGGCATGCTGGTGGTCTTCCAGGAGCGGCGGCTGAAGGGCCTGTCCGTCCACGAGAGCCGCGGCCGCGGGTGAGGTCCCGGGCCTCAACCGGGCGGAGCTGCTGGTCGACGACCCGGACGCGGCGGAGGCGACGTTCGACCTCCTGTTCAACGGTGCGGCCTTCGACCATGAGCCGATTTCGCACGGCCGCCCGCTCGACTGCCGCATCGACTGGGGATTGGAACTGGTCCACCCCACCGACGAGCGCGACGAGATCGGCCAGCTCCTGAAGGCGAAGGCCAGCACATCTTCACCGTGGTCTACGACGTGGAGAACCTGGAGGACGCCAAGGCTCACCTGGCGCGCCACGGCTTCGAGATCCAGTACGAGGCGCACGGACGGCTGGACGTGCACAACAGGTCGTCGTACGGCCCGACCGCACCCACGGCATGCTGGTGATCTTCCAGGAAAAGCGGATGGCGCCGGAGACCTGAGGCGGCCGCCGGTCAGCGGTTGCCGTCGCCGCGCGGCCCGTCCGCGGCGGTGGACGCCGCCTGGGCGTCCGGGCCCTCGGCGGCGCCGGAGCGCGACATCTCCCGGGCGGCGCGGGCCTCCAGAACAAGCTGGTGACCCTTCTGGCGATGCCGTTCGGCGTAGCGGGCGGGATCGCGCTTGCTCATGGCGGCCATAACCAGGAGGCCCGCCGCTCCGTTCGCAGCCTAACCGTTGACAATCCGGTGAGCGGCGTTCGGGCTTGCCATTCCCCGACCGCTTGCTAGTCACGTCGGGCCGATGGGCCCCCCGCGCGGGCGGGACGGACGCCCGGCGCGCAAGGAGGCGACATGGCTGAAGACGCGACCGCGAAGCGCCGCCGCGACCGCCTCCGCTACGGCGAGGTTCCGCCCGAAGCGGACGCGCCGCTGGCCCCGTTCGCCGGCGCGGAACCGCCTGCGCCGGCCTGGTTCAAGGCCGCCCTGGGGCAGGCGCCGCAGGAGACCTTCGTGGAGTCCCTGGGCACGAAGATCGAGCTTCTGACCTGGGGCGACCCAGGCAAGCCCGGCCTGCTGCTGGTGCACGGCAACGGCTCCCACGCCCACTGGTGGGCGCACATCGCGCCGTTGCTGGCGGACCGCTACCGGGTCGCGGCCATGTCGCTGGCCGGGGCCGGCGCCTCCGACTGGCGCGAGCGCTATTCGAGCCGCGACTTCGCCGAGGACGCCGAGGCCTGCGCCCGGGCGGCGGGTCTCTACGACGGTGGTCGCAAGCCGATCTACATCGGCCACTCCCTGGGCGGGGCGCAGGTCTTCTGCGCCGCGGAGGCGCACCCCGAGCGGATGCAGGCGGCGGTGTTGATCGACTCCAGCTTCCGCGGTCCTTCGACGGCGGCCGTGGAAGAGATGCGGACGGCCCGCGCCGCCGCGCCGCCCCGGCGGGTCTACGAGAGCGAGACGGCGGCCCTGGCCCGCTTCCGCCTGTCTCCGCTGCAGGTCGTGCGGGCGCCCTACATCGCCGACTACATCGCCCGCAAGGCGCTGGGCCGCACACCGTTGCCGGACGGGTCGGGGCTCGGCTGGGCCTGGCGCCACGACCCGGCGATGTGGGTCAAGCTCGAGCGCGGCCACGAGCGGGGCCCGTTTCCCGACGGGCCGATCCGGGTGGACGTACCCCTGGTGCACATCGTCGGCGATCAGTCGCACGTGGTGCGGTTCCGGGAGCCGCGCGGCGACCCCCTGACCCCGGACGTGCCGCAGTTCGCCATTCCCGACTGCGGGCATCACACCATGATCGACCAGCCCATGGCCCTGGTGTCGGCGTTGCGCGCACTGCTCGCCGTCTGGCCGGGTTGAGCCGCCGGGCGCTTGAGCCCGGCTGCGCTGTCGTGTAGCACGCGGCGGACACGTCCGATTGCGGAGAGACCTTCAGATGGCCGAGCACGGCTCCGACTACCACCACGGCCAGATGGATATCCACGCCCAGCAGTCGACCTTCAACCTGTTCACCGGCATGACCAAGTGGGGCTCGCTGCATCTGGCGGTGCTGCTGGTGTTCCTGGTGCTGTGGTTCTGCACCAAGGCGGGCTTCCTGGGGGCGCTGGTCACCGCGGTGGTGCTGATGGTGCTGGGAATCCTGCTCCTGCGCGAGAAGCCGTCCGCCGGACACTGAACGCCCGCGTCCCGCCCAGGGGCGCCCTGGACATCACGTGAAGCGACTTCGTAAGCTCTGAGCATAAGCCCGAGGGAGAGTTCGCGCGGATGGCCGTCGTCGCCGTCATCAAGGAAAGCCGCGACGGCGAAACCCGTGTGGCGGCGGTTCCGGAGACGGTGAAGAAACTGATCGGGGCCGGGTTCTCCGTCATGTTCGAAGCCGGCGCCGGCGCGGCCGCCACCTACCTGGACGCCGACTACCAGGCGGCCGGCGCCACGGTCGCGCCCACCGCCCGGGCCGCGCTCTCCGCCGCCGACGTCGTGCTGAAGGTGCGCGCGCCGTCGGTCGACGAGGCTGTGGCGCTGAAGTCCGGCGCCCTGTTGGTCGCCCTGCTCGACCCGCACCGGGACAAGACCGCCCTGGCCGCGCTGGCCGCCCGCGGCGTCACCGCCTTCGCCATGGAGTTCGTGCCGCGGATCACCCGGGCCCAGGCGATGGACGCGCTCTCGTCCCAGGCCAACCTCGCAGGCTACCGCGCGGTGATCGAGGCTGCCTGGGCCTTCGGCAAGGCGCTGCCGATGATGATGACCGCCGCCGGTACGATCGCGCCCGCCAGGGTGTTCGTCATGGGGGTGGGAGTGGCCGGCCTGCAGGCCATCGCCACCGCCCGGCGCCTGGGGGCGGTGGTCACCGCCACCGACGTGCGCCCGGCCACCCGGGAGCAGGTGGAAAGCCTGGGCGCCAAGTTTCTGGCCGTGGAGGACGAGGAGTCCGTGTCCGCCCAGACCGCCGGCGGCTACGCCAGGGAGATGAGCGCCGGATACCAGGCCAGGCAGGCGGAGCTGGTCTCCGCCCACATCGCGAAACAGGACATCGTCATCACCACAGCCCTGATCCCCGGACGTCCGGCGCCGCGGCTGGTCAGCGCCGCCCAGGTCGCATCGATGCGCGCCGGCTCGGTGATCCTCGACCTGGCCGTTGAGCAGGGCGGCAATGTCGAGGACGTCCGCCTGGGCGAGGTCGCCATGACGCCGAACGGGGTGAAGATCCTGGGATTCCCCAACCTGCCCGGCCGTGTGGCCGCCGACGCCTCGGCGCTCTACGCCCGCAACCTGATGGCCTTCGCGGGCCTGCTCCTCGACGAGGCGGGCGCGCTGGCTCCCGACTACGAGGACGAGATCCTCAAGGCCGCCCTGGTGGTCCGCGGCGGCGCCGTCGTCCACCCGGCGCTGGCGAGCTAGGAGTCCCGATGGAAGCCGTCGATCCCACCATCTACCGCCTGGCGATCTTCGTGCTGGCGATCTTCGTCGGCTATTATGTGGTCTGGAGCGTGACGCCGGCGCTGCACACGCCGCTGATGGCGGTGACCAACGCCATCTCCTCGGTGATCATCGTGGGCGCGCTCATCGCCGCCGCGGCCCGCAACCCCGACGGGGCGCTCACCACCAACGTCCTGCTCTCCAAGGGCTCGGGCGTGCTCGCCGCGACACTGGCCTCGATCAACATCTTCGGCGGCTTCCTGGTCGTTCGCCGCATGCTGGCCATGTACAAGAAGAAGGACCGGGCGAAGTGAGCGCCAACTTCGCCGCGGTCGCCTACCTCGCGGCCGGGGGCCTGTTCATCCTGGCGATTCGCGGCCTCTCCAGCCCGGCCAACAGCCGGACCGGCAACCGCAACGGCATGATCGGCATGGCCATCGCCGTGGCCACCACTTTCCTCACCCTGTGGGGCCAGGGCGCGCTCGACCCCCTGACCTTGGGGCTGATCGCGGCGGGGGTCGCCGTGGGCGGGGTGATCGGCGCCCTGATCGCCCGCCGGGTGGCCATGACCGCCATGCCGCAGCTGGTGGCCGCCTTCCACAGCCTGGTCGGCCTGGCCGCCTGCCTGGTGGCGGTGGCGGCGATCCACACGCCGGGGGCCTACGGCATCCTGAACGCGGCCGGGACCATCGAATTCAATTCGCTGATCGAGCTTTCCCTCGGCCTGTCCATCGGGGCGGTGACCTTCACCGGCTCGGTGATCGCCTTCGCCAAGCTGAACGGCAACATGTCGGGCGCTCCGATCCTGCTGCCGGCGCGTCACCTGATCAACCTCGCCATCGCGGTGGTGATCGTGGCGCTGATGATCCTCCTGATGCTGAGCGGTGGGACGGCGCTCTGGGCCTTCTGGACGATCTTCGCGCTCTCGCTGCTGGTGGGCGTCACCCTGATCATCCCGATCGGCGGGGCCGACATGCCGGTGGTGGTGTCGATGCTGAACAGCTACTCCGGCTGGGCGGCGGCGGCGCTGGGCTTCACGCTGGAGAACACCACCCTGATCATCACCGGGGCCCTGGTGGGCTCCTCCGGGGCCATCCTCTCCTACATCATGTGCAAGGCGATGAACCGCAGCTTCGTCTCGGTGATCCTGGGCGGCTTCGGCGCCGCGGACGGGGCGCCGGCGGGGCGCGCGATCGAGACCCGGCCCATCAAGCAGGGCAGCGCCGAGGACGCCGCCTTCATCATGAAGAACGCCTCGAAGGTGATCATCGTCCCGGGCTACGGCATGGCGGTGGCCCAGGCCCAGCACGCCCTGCGCGAGATGGCCGACAGGCTGAAGGCTGATGGGGTGGAGGTGAAGTACGCCATCCATCCGGTGGCCGGCCGCATGCCCGGCCACATGAACGTGCTGCTGGCCGAGGCCAACGTGCCCTATGACGAGGTGTTCGAGCTGGAGGACATCAACTCCGAGTTCGCCACAGCCGACGTGGCCTTCGTCATCGGGGCCAACGACGTCACCAATCCGGCCGCCAAGACCGATCCCCAGTCGCCGATCTACGGCATGCCGATCCTGGACGTGGAGAAGGCGCGCACCGTGCTGTTCGTGAAGCGCGGCATGGGCTCGGGCTACGCCGGGGTGGAGAACGAGCTGTTCTTCCGCGACAACACCATGATGCTGTTCGCCGACGCCAAGAAAATGGTCGAGGGTATCCTGAAGAACCTTTGAAGCGTGACCGCCCGCAGCCGGCAGTCGAGCTTGCAGGCGCCCGCGATCCTGCGAAGTCATCGCCGGCTGATCATCGACTCCTGGCGCGTCGGGCTGTAGACGTGGGCGTTCGGGCAAAGGCTGCGGTGACCCGGCGCTCCGGCGTTTTCCCCGCCGCCGCCACCATTTCGCCCGAAACGGACGCCAGTTAGCGCCCTGTTAACGATAGGCGTCGGCTCGGCGTCCGGTTTAGACCTCCGCAGCTCACCTCTGAAGCGCGGCAGTACTGAGAGGGGTCCTCTTTGACTCGATCCAGCCAGGCCCTCCCCGGCCGAGCTCGTCAATGGATTGTCGATGCGACGATCGGCGCCGCCGCCGCCCTGATCGCGATCACCGCGGCCCAGGCCGCCCTTCCGCGCCGCGCCCTGCCGCTTGCTTCCGCGGGCGCCGCGCGCGCTGCGCCGGCCGCTCCCCCGGCGACGGCCGCGCCCGCGGCGCCGGCCGTCCTGATCGCCTTCACCGACCCGGTGCCCGGCCACCCGGTGGTCTCGCCCTTCGGCCTGCGCAAGCTGCCCTGGGAAGAAGGCGGACGCCTGCATGAGGGCGTGGACATCGCCGCCGATCCGGGCGTCGCGGTGCTGGCCGCCGCCGACGGCGTGGTGGCGGCCGCGGGGTCCAGCGACTCCTACGGCCGCTACGTGGAAGTCGTGCACGCTGAGGGCCTGAAGAGCTTCTACGCCCATCTGGGTTCCATCGACCCCGGGATCGCGCCCGGCGTGACGGTGAAGCTCGGCGCGCCGATCGCCCGCATCGGCTCCAGCGGCTCGTCCACCGGCCCGCACCTGCATTTCGAGATCCGCGACGCCAGCGACCGGCCGCTCGACCCCAAGTACTTCCTGGACCGCAAGTTCGCCGAGGCCGAGGACCTGCCCCTGCTCACGGCGGCGCGGGTGCCGCGCGGCGTGCGCATCGCCTACGTCTCCCGCATCCCCGACAGCAAGAAGGCGCTGATGGAGGCTCGCGAGGCGGCCAGGCTCGGCCAGGCCGGGACGATGGTGATCGCCAGGCTCGGCCCCTCCGGCCGGCCCCGCGCCACCCTCCAGGCGGACGGTCCGGACGTGGACATCCTCGCCCGGAAGAAGGCGCTCGTCGCCCAGATCGCCGCCGGCCAGAAGGCCGATATGGTGGCCGAGGCGGCCTCTGCCGGTTCGGCGGGCGCCGACGCCGCGGCCAAGGCCCCGGCGCCGAACACCATCGACGTGGACGCGTCGGCCTCCTAGGTAGGGGCCCATGCTGCTTGCGGACGCGATCGCTTCGCCGGTAGGCGGGGCGCGGCTACGCCCCGGCCGCGGCGAGTTCATCGACATCGGCGGCCGTCGCCTGCGCCTGGTGCGCGCGGGCCCGGCTGCGGCCCAGCCCCTGGTGCTGCTCGAATGCGGCGCCTTCGGCTGCGCCGCCGACTGGGCGGTGGTGCAGGAGCGGCTGGCCGCCAGGGGGCTGCGGAGCCTCGCCTACGACCGCGCCGGCCTGGGCTACTCCGATCCCGGCCCGACGCCCCGCGACGGCGAAGCGGTGATCGCCGACCTGACGGCCCTGCTGGCTGCAGCGGGCGAGACCGGGCCGATGGTGCTGGTGGGCCATTCCATGGGGGGCCTTTTCGTGCGGCTCTTTGCGCGGCGCCATCCGCAGGCCGTGCTGGGCGTGGTGCTGGTGGACGCCGTCACGCCGGAGATCATGGAGGCCCGCCTGCTGGCCGGAGCCGTCCACACCTACCGTGGCGCCATGCGCATCGTGGGCCTGGGGGCGGGGGCGGGCTTCATGCGGCCGGTGGCCCTGGTGATCGGCGACCTGATCGGCCTGACCGGCGAGGCCTCTGCGGAGAAGCGGCGGATCTACGGCTCGCGCATCCACACCCGCTGGGCGGCGGAGGAGGTGCGGCGCTGGCCGCAGACCTCCATCCAGGCCCGCGACGCCGGAAGCTTCGATCCCGCCCTGCCGATGGCGGTGGTCACCGCGGGGCCGGAGCGGACGCGCCGGCGGCTGAAGGCGATCCAGGCCGCGCCGGCCCTGGCGTCCCGCCACGGCTATGTCGACCACGTGACCGACTCCAACCACGCGAACCTGCT
Organism: Phenylobacterium sp.; assembly: GCF_036502675.1. Classification (GTDB taxonomy): domain Bacteria; phylum Pseudomonadota; class Alphaproteobacteria; order Caulobacterales; family Caulobacteraceae; genus Phenylobacterium. The sequence continues at coordinate 73,174 of NZ_DASXYF010000109.1, read as the reverse complement.
GGGTGTCCGCTTCGCCGACCCCATCGTGCGCGGCGTGGAGCATGTGCTGGCGGCGGCCGGTTAGGCGGTTTCGCGCAGTATCGCCCCGCATGCGGCAAGGAGCCGGTCATGGGCGAGGGCGCGGATCGCAAGCCTCGCAACCGCGCTGAGCGCAGGACTTGTGACCGCATCTCCGCCGTCCGTGACGACCGGCAGCGCCCCCCGGCCGCCGGCCGCGAGCGTCGCCAGGGCGCGCTGCTCGGCCGGCGAAAGCCGCTTCCGCCGCCCCGCCAGCAACCCGACGGTCAATCCGGCCCCCGCCGAGATCAGCTCGAAGCGGCCGTCCCACACCACGGCTTCTCCGGCCGGCAGGGACAGGGGCGACAGACCGCCGCGCGCCGCCTCGCCCGGCTCGCGGGAGAACCTCAGCTCCGCCTCGCCACCCTCGATGCGCGCGCCGGCCAGGGTGGAGACGAAGGCGGCCGGGCCGGTGGCCTGGGCGGCCAGCCACTGGAGCCGGTCGCCCCTTGGAGGGCGGTTCGTCCCGGCCGCGCACAGGCAGGCCGCCGATAGGAATCGCAGCCCCGCCGGCCGCTCCGCCGCCCGCAGCAGTTCGCGCGCGACGGAGAGTCCGCCGCCGGCGTCCATGCAGGCCGCCCGCGCCAGCGGGGCGGCGTCGGCGGGCGCCGCCGGCGGCTTGGGCGCGTCTGCGTCCGTCAGCCCCGCCCGGGCCCGGGGACGGGCGTAGCGCAGGTCGGTGTTGGCCGGGTCGTCGATCCAGCTCTCGCCGCGGGCCTGGAGCCAGCCGCGGATCGCCGCCCGCCGCTGGCCGAGCAGGGGGCGCAGCAGGAACAGGCCGCGGCCCTCCGGCCAGGCCGGCGACGGCGTCCAGACGCGCGGCTCCGGGGTGGTGGCGCCCGCCCGCCGCATGGCGCGGGCCTCCAGCACGTCGTCGGCGGTGTGGCCCATCAGCAGCACCCGCGCGCCGGCCTCCCGCGCGGCGTCGGCGAGGCGCTGGTGGCGGGCGGCGCGGGCGGCGGCGGGCAGGCCGCGCTCCGGCTTCGGCCCGGTCCAGGCCAGGGTGCGGCAGGCGACGCCAAGGCGCCTGGCGGTCGCAGCGCAGGCGGCGGCCCAGGCGGCGCTCCCAGCCTGCAGCCGGTGGTCCAGCGTCAGCGTCAGCAGGGCGCGGCCGTTCGCGCGCGCCCAGGCGTGGGCCGCCAGCAGCAGGGCCAGAGAATCCCCGCCGCCGGAGAAGGCCACGGCGACCGGCGCGGGGTCGTGGGCGAGGAGGTGGTCCCGAAGGACCGCGTCGACCTCGTTCAGGCGCACTTCGCCTGGCCGCGCACGGCCACGGCGCGGCTCTTGGCCGCCGGCATGGCCTTGGGATAGCGGCGGTCGAACTCCGCCAGCATCTGGCAGGCGGCGGCGGGCTTCTTGAGCGCCACCAGCTCGCGCGACAGGTCCACCAGGGCATCGGGCGCCCAGGAGGTCTGGGGCCAGCCGCGGATGGCGCCGATGTAGGCGGCGGCCGCGTCGGCATGGGCGCCGCGCACGGCCAGCGTCTTGCCCAGCCAGTAGCGGGCCTCAGGCGCCTTGGGGCTGTCGCCGAAGCGGCTGACGTAGTCCTCCCAGGCGCGCTCGGCGGTGTCGTAGTCGCCGGTGAGCATTAGCTTGCGGGCCTGGGCGAAGGCCTCGGCGGCGCTGGGTCCGGCCGCGGCCGGCGGCGGGGCGGCGGCGTCGCTCATCGCCGCGGGAGGTTGCTCGGCCTGGGCGGCGCGCTGTTCGAGCACGGTCAGGCGGTCGGTCAGGGCCTTGTTCTGGGCCTGGGCGGCCTCGCCGGCCCGGCGCGCCTGGTCGAGGTCGTGGGTGAGGGATTCGATCTGGCCGTTCAGGCGGGTGAGGCTCTGCTCCAGGTCGTTCACCCGGCGGGTCATCTCCTGGATCTGGTAGTCGGTCTCGGCCGGCTGCACCACCACCGGCTTTCCGGTGTCGCGGCCCTGGTAGACGATGGCGCGCAGCTCCCGGACCACCTTCTCCATGCGGTCGAGCCGCCGCCCGTCGCGGGCGTCCAGCGGATCGTCCATCGGGGTCTGGGAAACCGCCGGCGCGGCGAGGGTGAGGAAGGCGACGGCCGTGGCGGGCAGGAGCAGGCGGCGCAAGCGCATGGTCGGGATCATCGTCTGGGGCCAGCGTCGAAATTGCGGCGGATTCCGCCGCGACGCAAAGAGGGGATCCGCGGCCGGATCCCCTCCCGCGCGTTCAGGGTGCGGATCAGCGGGCGCCGGAGGTGATCGCCGTGTGGGCGTTCCGGTTACGCTGGTAGGCGTCTTCCGAAGTGCCGGGGTCTATCGGCTGTTCCTTGCCGTAGGACACGGTGGCGATCCGCGACGCGGCGATCCCGCGCGAGACTAGATAGTCGCGCACGGAGTTGGAGCGGCGGGCGCCGAGCGCCAGGTTGTATTCGCGGGTGCCGCGCTCGTCGGCGTTGCCTTCGATGCGGACCAGAACGCCGGTGTAGCGCTGCAGCCACGCCGACTGGGCGTCGAGCACCGGCCGGGCGTCGTCGCGCAGCTCATAGCTGTCGAAGTCGAAGTAGACCCGGTCGCCGGCGTTGATCACGAAGTCCTGCGCCGAGCCGGGCAGCGGGCCCTCGCTGACCGGCGGGGGCGCCGAGGGCATGGTCTCCGGCGGCGCCGTCGTGGGCGGCGGCACCGCGGGCGCGGGTCCGGGCTTTGGCCGGGACTGGCAGGCCGCCAGCGACGCGGCGGCGAGCCCGATCATCGCCAGATTAGCGGCGCCCTTGGCGCTGAAGCACGTGATCCCCACGGAGGCTTCTCCTTTGGTTAGCGTTACGACCCAAGGCGCTGACCGCGCCAGTCCTCAAACTCTCCCGGCCGTATGGCCGGTGCAACACTCAAACGAACCGCATCACGGGATCGTTTCACCTGACTGCACTTATCACTGCAGAAGCGGCGACCATGCCGGGTCTGACCCCGAGCCCTGCCGCGGATTTGGGCGCAGGATGCGGCCCGTGACGTCCACGGTCCACAGCCTGGGGCCGCCGCCGGGCTCCTCCCGGAAGAACATCAGCACCCGGCCGTTGGGCGCCCATGTCGGTCCCTCGTCGAGGTAGCTGGTGGTCAAGATCCGCTCGCTGGAGCCGTCCGCGCGCATGATCCCGATGTGGAAGCTGCCGCCGGTCTGCTTGGTGAAGGCGATGTATTCGCCGGTCGGGCTCCAGACCGGGGTGGTGTAGCGGCCCTCGCCGAAGGAGATGCGCCGCGCCCCGCCGCCGGCCGCGCTCATCACGTAGAGCTGGGGGCTGCCGCCGCGGTCGGAGTTGAAGACGATCTGCGAGCCGTCCGGCGAGAAGGACGGCGAGGTGTCGATGGCGGGATCGGAGGTGAGCCGCTGGGAGGTGCGGCTCTTCAGGTTCATCACATAGATGTCGCTGTTGCCGCCGCGCTCCACCGAGAACGCCACCCGGCCGCCGTCGGGGGAGAAGCGCGGCGAGAACACCATGCCGGGGAAGTCGCCCAGCTTCTCGCGCCGGCCGCTCTCCAGGTTCAGGAGGTAGATCGCCGAGCCCTCGGGGCGCAGCTCCATGTAGGTGATCTCCTGGCTGGTGGGGGAGAAGCGCGGCGTCATGACGATGAAGCCGCCGTCGGTCAGGTAGGTCGGGTTGGCCCCGTCCTGGTCCATGATCGCCAGGCGCGTCACCCGCTTGATCCGCCCGCCGCTCTCGGCCACGAAGGCCACGCGCGTATCGAAATAGCCCTTCTCGCCGGTGAGGCGCTCATAGACCGCGTCGGAGATCTTGTGCGCCACCCGGCGCCAGTTCTCCGGGCTGGCGGTGAACTGCAGGCCCAGCAGTTGCTGGCCGGAGAAGACGTCCCACAGCCGGAAGTCGACCCGCAGGCGGCCGCCGTCGTCCACCACCGCGCCGTTGATCAGCGCCTGGGCGTTGATGGCCTTCCAGTCGGGAAAGCGCGGGGTGACGGCGACGTTCAGGTCCCGTTCGATGAACGACGCCGGGTCGAGCGGGCGAAAGAGGCCCGAGTTCTCGAGGTTGCTGGTGATGACGCCTGCGATGTCGGCGCCCACCTGCCCGCCGCTCAGCGCCGGGATGGCGATCGGCAGCGGCTGGATGTCGCCGCGGTTGACGTCCACCTCGATCTCCGCCCGGGCGGCGGGCGGCGAGGCGGCGACCGCGCCGAAGGTGAGCGCGGCGGCCATCAGGGCCAGGATCTTGCGTCGCATGCCGGCGCTCCTCGATTGGGCGTTCAAGAACAGGCCTCCTGCGCGTTGAAGCGCACAGCGATTCGCTCGCCATAGAACTCCCGCGGCAAGGTGCGGAAGGGCGCGGCGGCATAGACGGCGCGGATCGCCCGGTCGGCGGCCGCCCTCACCACGGGATTGGACGAGTTCTCCTCGCCGTCGGCGGAGACCTCGCCCACCACATTGCCGCTCTCGCCCAGGGTGAAGACCACGCGGAGCTTCACATCGCGGCCTCCCTCGACCTCGCAGTTGGGATTCCAGCGGCGTCGCAGTTCGTCGGTCAGGCCCGATAGCGCATTGGCCGAGAGACCCGCGCCCACCGCCGGCCGGGCCTGCGGCGCGGTCTCGGCCCGCGTCGGCCCCCGGGCGGCGGAGGAACGCGACGGGCTGGCGGGACGGCCGCCCTTGGAGACGCTGGCCAGCAGCTTGTCGAGGTCCACCTCGCGGCTCGGCGCGGGCTTGGCTGCGGGCTGCGGCTTGGCGGGCGCGGCCTTCTCCGCCATGGGCGCGGGCTTGGGTGTCGGGACCGGCGGCGTGGGCTTGGCCGGCTTGGGGACCGGAGCCGGCGCGGGCGTCGGGGCGGGCTGCGGCAGGGGCTCGGGCGGCGCCGGCGCCTGCAGGCTCTCGTTGGGGACCGGCGTCTCGACGGCGGCGGTCTGTTCCTCCGGCGCCTGGATCGCCGGGCGCACGTCGGTGGCGGGGGCGTTGGTGACGATCTTCACCGGCACCACCGCGCCCACCTTCAGCTCGCGGGCCCAGGGCCAGGAAATCAGGAACAGGGCCGCCACCGCCACGTGCAGCACGGCCGAGCCCGCCAGCGCCGGCGTCATGCCGTCACGATCATGGATCGTCGCGCTCACGGCGCTGGCTGCTCCCGCGGCTTGGGCTCGCTCTTGCCCGACGACGGCCCGCCGGTGTCGGTGATCAGGTTGATGGACTTGAAGCCGGACACCGACAGCGAGGCCATCACCTGGGCCACCACGGAATAGGCGGCGCGGCCGTCGGCGCGGACGTAGATCGGCTTCTCCGTGCGCTGGTCGGCCATGGCCAGCAGGCGCGGCGACAGGTCCGCGAAGGCCACCGCCTTGTCCTGCACGAAGATCGAGCCGTCCGTGCGGATGGAGACGGTCAGCGGCTCCGACTGGTCCTCCATGGCGCCCGCCTCGGTCTTGGGCAGCTCCACCGGCACGCCCACGGTGAGCAGGGGGGCGGAGATCATGAAGATGATCAAGAGCACCAGCATCACGTCCACCAGCGGGGTGACGTTGATCTCCGACAGCGCTCCGCGCCGGCCGCGGCCGTAGCGGCGGCGGCGGCGCGACCCGCCGCCGGCGGCGAAGGCGTCGTTGGCCGAGAGCGCCATCGCGTCAGGCCCGCTCGCTCAGCCGCCGCTGGATGGCGGTGGAGAGGTCGTCGGCGAAGCCCTCGAGCCGGGCGGAGAACTTGCCGGCGTCTGTGGAGAACTTGTTGTAGGCGATATAGGCGGGAATGGCGGCGATGAGGCCGATGGCGGTGGCGAACAGCGCCTCGGCGATGGCCGGGGCGACGACGGCCAGGTTGGTGTTCTTCTGGATCGCGATGGCCTGGAAGGCGTGCATGATCCCCCAGACGGTCCCGAACAGGCCCACGAAGGGGCTGGCGGTGGCGACGATCGCCAGCAGGCCCAGGCCCTGCTCGATGCGCTGGCTCTCGCGGGCGATGGTGGCGTCCAGAACGCGGTCGATGCGCTGGATCAGGAAGGCGGCCTGGGTCTCGGTGGGGGTCCCCCGGGCCCGGGTCTCGCGCCACTCCCGGAGCGCGCCCTGCAGCATGCGGGGCAGGGCGTGGACCGGATGGTCGCCGGCTTCGGCGGCGATCTCCTCCATCGAGCGGCCGGAAGCGAGCCGGACCTCGAAGCTGTTGGCCTCGCGGTTGAGTTTCGCGAAGCGAATCCCCTTGTCGATGATCACCGCCCAGGACCAGACCGACGCCAGCGTCAGCCCCAGCATCACCAGCTTGGCCACCCAGGTGGCGCGCAGGAACAGGGTCAGGAAGTTGAAGCTGTCCGGCGTGATCGCGGCGGGGTCCATGCGGCGGGGGGCTCCAGCTCTGGCGTAACGGGGAGGCGGGGATGAATCGGCCCGGTGGCGAACATAAGGCGTCGAATCAAAAAAGCAGCGGGCGGATCGCGGCCACCATCACAGGCGTCGGCCGCCTGGGCCGCCCGTCGAGCCCGATCAGCACGGCCTCGACGCGGGCCTCCACCAGGAGGTCGTCGCCGCGCAGCACCTGCTGGCCGATGGTGAGGCGGGCGCCCTTCACCGCCTCGAAGCGGGTGCGGACCAGGAGCGCGTCGTCGATCCGCGCCGGGCGCTTGAAGTCGGCCTCCAGGCGCACGAGCGTCAAGGCCTGACCCTGGTCCAGCAGGGCGGCGTGGCGCACGTCGGCCAGCCGCAGGTAGTCCGACCGCCCCCGCTCGAGAAACCGGACGAAGGCGCCGTGGTAGACAATGCCGGTGAAGTCGGTGTCCTCGAAATAGACCCGCACCGGCAGCAGGTGCTCGCGGCCCTCGATGCGGCCGGCGGAGGGCTCCAGGGTCACCCTTCGTCCTCGAACAGGCCCGGCTGGGCGGCCTTGGGCGCGGCGGGGGGTTCGGTCAGGCCCAGGTGCGCATAGGCCTTGGCGCAGGCCATGCGGCCGCGGGGGGTGCGCTGGATGAAGCCCTGCTGCAGCAGGAAGGGCTCGATGACGTCTTCCACTGCATCCCGGGCCTCGGCGATGGCGTAGGCGAGGGTCTCGACGCCGGCCGGGCCGCCGGCGTAGTTCTCGATCAGGGCGCGCATATAGCGGCGGTCGAGGCTGTCGAGGCCGGCCTCGTCCACCTCCATCCGGGCCAGCGCCCGGGCGGCGGCGGCCTTGCCCACCACCGCCGCACCCTCGGCGGTCGCGAAGTCGCGCACCCGGCGCAGCAGCCGGCCGGCGACGCGCGGGGTGCCGCGGGACCTGGCGGCGATCTCGGCTGCGCCGGCGGTGTCGAGCGCCACCCCCATCTTGACTGCGACCTGGGTCAGTACGGTCTGCAGCTCGGCGGGCGTGTAGAACTCCAGCCGCAACGGGATGCCGAAGCGGTCGCGCAACGGCGTGGCCAGCAGGCCCGCCCGGGTGGTGGCGGCCACCAGGGTGAAGGGGGCCAGGTCGATGCGGATCGAGCGCGCCGCCGGCCCGTCGCCGATCACCAGGTCGAGGACGTTGTCCTCCATCGCCGGATAGAGGATCTCCTCCACATTGGCGGGCAGGCGGTGGATCTCGTCGATGAACAGGACGTCGCGCGGCTCGAGGTTGGTGAGAATGGCCGCCAGGTCGCCGGCCTTGGCCAGCACCGGGCCCGAGGTGGCGCGGAAGTTCACCCCCAGCTCGCGGGCGACGATCTGGGCCAGGGTCGTCTTGCCGAGTCCGGGGGGGCCGAACAGCAGCACGTGGTCCAGCGCCTCGCCCCGCGCGCGGGCGCCCTCGATGAAGATCGAGAGGTTGGCCTTGATCGGCGCCTGGCCCACGAATTCGGCGAGCGTCTGCGGGCGCAGCGCCTTGTCGCTGCTCTCGGCCGGGGCGGGCTCGCCGGAGACCAGCCGGGTCATCGGCCGAGCTCCTGCAGTGCGGCCTTGACCAGGGCGCCGATGGCGGCGTCCTCGCCCAGCTTCAGCACCGCGTGCTCGACGACCCGGCGAGCGACCGCCTCGGCGACGCCCAGGCCCATCAGGGCGGCTGTCGCCTCGCCGGCGGCGGACGGCGGGGGCGGCGCGTGGACGCCGGCGGCGATCTCCGCATGGAAGGCCGCGGCGGTCGGGCCGTCGGCCAGCGGCTTGTCCTTCAGCTCGGTGACGATGCGCAGCGCGAGCTTCGGCCCGACCCCCTGCGCGCGGGCGACGATGGCCTTGTCGCCGCGGGCGGCGGCGGCGGCCAGCTCCGGCGGCGAGAGCACGTCCAGCACGCCGAGCGCCGCCTTGGGGCCGACGCCCTGGATCGACTGCAGCACCACGAAGGCGTGGCGTTCGTCCCTCGTGAGGAAGCCGTAGAGGCGCATGCCCAGCGCCTCCGACCACTGGGTCTCCACGTGCAGCAGGGCCTCGTCGCCGATCGCCGGCAGGCGGGAAAGCGTGCGCGAACCGCAGCGGACCACATAGCCCACCCCGGCCACGTCGATCAGCGCGTCCTCCTCGGCGACCTCGGCGACGGCGCCGCGCAGGCGGCCGATCACGCCGCGCTCCCCAGCATGCGCGCCCGGCGGGCATGGGCGTGGAGGATGGCGACGGCCAGCGCGTCGGCGGCGTCCGCCGTCACGTCGCCGGCGGCCGGCAGCAGGCGGCGGACCATGAAGGCGACCTGGGATTTGTCGGCCGCGCCGGTGCCCACCACCGATTTCTTGACCTCCTTGGCGGAGTATTCGGCGACGGACAGGCCCGCGCGGGCCGGCGCTATCAGCGCCGCAGCCCGGGCGTGGCCGAGCTTCAGCGCGGAGCCGGCGTTGTTGGCCATGAAGGTTTCCTCCACCGCGGCCTCGTCCGGCGCGTGGGCGGCGATCACCGCCTCGATTCCGTTGAACAGGCAAAGCAGCCGCTCAGCGAACGGCCAGGTGTCGGCCGGGGCGATCACCCCATGGGCCACGTAGCAGAGGCGGGAGCCCTCGATCGTCAGCACCCCCCAGCCGGTGCGGCGGAGGCCCGGGTCGAGGCCAAGGATGCGGACAGGCGCGGGCGTCATGGAGGGCGACTCAGGACAGGGCGACGTTCAGGATATGTTCCTAACGTGGCATGGGTCTGGTGGGAATGGGTTAATGGGGACTAGCCGCCCGCACGAAGCCTCTCCCCGTAGCGGGAAGGGCCCTACGCCCTCACCTCCTGCAGCACCTCGAAGCCCTCGAACTGCGGGTGGCCGGCATAGAGCGGTTTGTTCTCGCCGGCGCCGCGGTGGGCTTGGCGGAAGGCGTCCGATCTGGTCCAGGCCTCGAAGGCGGCGTGCGAGGCCCAGACGGTGTGCGAGGAATAGAGGGTGTGGTCCTCGGCCTTCGGCCCGCGCAGCAGGTGGAAGGCGGTGAAGCCGGGCACGTCGGCCAGGTGGGTGTCGCGGGAAAGCCAGACCTCCTCGAAGGCCGCCTCCTGACCGGGAAGGACTTTGAAGCGGTTCATGGCGATGTACATGGGAGGGATCCTTCGGCGGGAGGGCGCCCCCTTCAATACGCCAATTTGCGCTCGGGCTGGGAGGGCGGGGCGTCTGCGGCGGGCACGGCGGCCCGCGCGGCGTCGAACGCGGGCGCCGGCCGGGCCCGGGCGTCGCGCCGCGGCAGGCTGAAAATGCTGCGATCGGCGGGGAGGAAATCGAGGCTTTCCACCCGGCGCTCCTTCGGACGGGAAAGGCCCGTCCCGTAGGCGACCGCGCGGTACGGGACCAGCACGGGACCCGCCCGGCGGTAGTCCGAGAGCTCCACCGTCAGCCGCTGGACGCCTGCGCCCTCGACCATCAGGCTGAGCAGCCCGGTCTTGCGGTCGAACCACAGCTCCCGCGGGGCGCCGCCGGCGGGCTGCACCCGCAGCACGTCGAAGGCGCGCCCGCCGCTCTGGCGCACGCCCAGGTGGACGCTGCGCAGGTCGAAGCGGCTGGGGTAGAAGTAGGCGTAGGCGCCGAAGAAGGCCTCGGCGCGCACCTCGGCCAGGACGGGCTGCGCGATGGAGCCGGTGGCCTGGCCGTTCGCCAGGATGCGCCACTCGCCGGCGCCGTTGTAGCCCCGGACCAACCGGCCGGCGGGCCCACGCGTCTCGGTGCGCAGGCCATAGCGGATAGGATCGACCCACCGCTCGTAGCGGACGTCGCCGTCGACGCCGGTCTCATGCCAGCCCAGCACCCGGTTCCAGCCGGGCCCGCCCGAGGCCGCGCGCGCCCGGTCGAACACGCGCTGGGCGGCCGGGGCGTTCTGGGCCTGGGCGGTGGAGGCGGCGACCGCGCAGAGGGCGGCGGCGAGAAGGACGGCGGGGACTCGGCGCAGGCGGGCGGGGAGCATGCGCCGGGAGGTCGCGCGGGAGGGTGGCGGGAATGGGGCGGGGGCGGCCCGAAACCGGCCGAGCGTCCCGGACCCGGCTGAAAGCCCGGTCAGACCTTCGGGTCGTCGCCCGTGCGGGCGCGGACGAACGCCTCGGCCTGGGCGAGTTGGTCGGGGTCGAGCTCGACGTAGAGCAACAACAGCTCCAGGCGGTCCGCGGTCATACCCTGGAGCGTGACGGGGTGGGGCGGAGGCGCCGCATCGGCGTCGAGGTCCAGGAACCGGACGATGTCGCGGCAGGGGCAGCGCAGCGTCTCGGCGATGCGGGCGAGGCGGGAGATCGAGATGCGATCGGTGGCCGTCTCGTACTTGCGGAGTTGCTGGAAGGTGACGCCGCAGGTCCTGGCCAGCGCCTGCTGGGAGATGCGCCGGGCCCGCCGCCACATGCGGATCGCCCGGCCCAGCGCCAGGTCGGCGGCGTCCGTCGATTTGACCGTGCGCGCCAAGCGTCAGCCCCGGCGTCGAGGGCCGGCCGCCGCCGTCGGGCGGTCGGGAGGCGGCCAGGCGCCGCCGGGCGCATCAGGAGCGGGCGCGGAAATGGAGCGGATCCTTGGCGGCAAGTTGTCTGTGGGCAAGTCTCGCAGCCTCACCTGCATTGCGGGCTGGCTGGCCGGACAGATTCAATCTTTGGTCCCCCGATACCGTACAAATTGTCTCATATTCGAGTCATGTCCAGAGCCGAGAAATATTAATTGGAGATGGGACCTGTCTTCAATTGACGGTGAGCGTGATCATTGAGCGGATTTCACTGGTCATTTTCTCTCAACTTACAGTTTACATTTCTGCTCTAAGGCACCTGCATTAGACGGAGGGGCGCCATTTACGGACGCAGCGGCGAAGGCTGTTGAGTAGGGGCCTGGGCGGCGGGTGTGTCGCGGCGGATTCTGCCGACGGGGGAACGGCCAGTCATGGCGTGGCCACGACGTTTCACGTTAGCGGGATGCCTGCCGCGAGCTGATCAGATCCCGGGCGCCCAGTCCGGCGGGGCGAGGTCGAAGCCGGCGAATTCGAAGGCCGGGACCACGACGCAGGCGACCAGCGACCAGCCGGCGCCGGCCCGGGCGGCCTGCCACTCGTGGGGCTCGACGACGTGCTGCTGGGCCTGGCCGGCCAGCGGATCGGGGCCCAGGCGGGTCTCGACGACCCCGGCCTCGCCCTGCGCGCCCTTGGCGGTGCTGAGGGTCAGGGGCTCGCCCGCCTGGAAGAGCCAGAGCTCCGTGGCGTCCACCCGGTGCCAGTGCGAGGCCTGGCCGGCCTCCAGCAGGAACAGGATCGCCGAGCCGGCCCCGCGGACGCCGGGCGCGGCGGGCGGCGGGCGCCAGGTCTCCCGGTACCAGCCGCCCTCGGGGTGGGGCTGCAGCCGCAGCCGCGCGATGACGTCCCGGGCCGGGGCCGGCATGGTCCTAGAAGACCTCCGGCGCGATCCGGCCGTCCCGGAGGTCGGGCGGATTCCGGGCGACGGTCGCCGCCCGGTCCTGGACGTCGGACGGCTGCGCCCCGAATGGCCGGTTCATGGATATCTCCCGCAAGGCGGAAGGAGCGACTAGCCACGGCGAATGGAGGGACGCAAGGCGGGCGCGACATGAACGCCTGCTCACCGGAGGAAAGGCTCCGGCGTAGGCGATGCAAATCGGTTGCGCGCTTTGCGCGAGTCTTCGACTCTCGAAGCGCCGCTACAACGACAATCGTGATTGACTGGCCTGTTCAGCGGGACAACCGGAGAAGAGGGAACGGGACTATGACCGGGCTGCGAACCATCGACTACGGCCACGACGGCCATGCGCTGCAGGGCCAGCTGGCGACGCCGGCCGTCGGGGGCCCGCACCCCGCGGTGCTGGTGATGCATGACGCGCGGGGCCTGGGCGAGCTGGTCCGCCGTCGCGCGCAGGCGCTGGCCGAACTGGGGTATGTCGCCCTGGCGGCCGACATGTATGGCGGCGGCGTCTTCCATGCGGACGCGCCGCAGGGCGGCACGCTGATGCATGCGCTGCACGACGAGCCCGGGCGGTTGCGCGGCCGCGTGCTCGCGGGCTTCGAGGCGCTGAAGGCGCAGCCGGGGGTGGACCCCGCGCGGATCGGCGCGATCGGCTTCTGCTTCGGCGGCCAGTGCGTGCTGGAGCTGGCGCGCAGCGGCGCGGACGTGAAGTCGGTGGTCAGCTTCCACGGCCTGCTGACCAGTGCGCTGCCGGCGCGGCCCGGCGCCGTGAAAGCGAAGGTGCTGGTGCTGACCGGCGCGCGCGACCCCTATGCGCCGCCGGACCATGTGGACGGCTTGCGCGAGGAGATGACGCGGGCAGGCGCGGACTGGCAGGTCACCGTCTACGGCGAGGGTTGGCACGCCTTCACCGACCCCAGCGCCAGCGAGATGACCAACATCCCCGGCGTCCGTTACGACCCGTTGCTCGACAAGCTGTCCTGGGCCCAGGCCATGGCGATGCTGGAGGCGACGCTGCGGTGAGGGAGGGGCTCGGAGCCCGTCCGGCTCCATGGAGGAAAGGCTGGTTCGGGGGCGGCGGACGTTGGGGGGAGAAATCCGCTCAGTCCTCGTTCGCGCGCCAGTCCTGCACCAGGGAGAACAGGAACGAGCCGGACCAGGCCAGGAGCAGGATGCCGTTGAGGGGGGCCACGGAGCCGATCAGCCGCATCTCGCCGGTGGGGTAGACGTCGCCGTAGCCCAGGGAGGCATAGGCCTCGGCGGCGAAGTAGACGTAATCGAGCGTGCCCATCAGCCGCGCGCCGCGGAAGTCGCCGAGGGCGAGGGGACCGTCGGCCAGGGCGAACAGGCCTGCGTAAAGGCCGATCTCGGTCATGTGCAGGCCGATGAGGCCGGCGATTACGCCCAGCAGGGCCGGATAGGCGCGCCGATGGCGGGCGAAGATGTCCAGGCGGTGGATCGCCTCGTAATGCAGGATGGTGGAGGCGAAGACGACGAAGCCGGCGAGACCGAGGGCGATGAGCGCGCGCATGGCATGGATCCGGCCCGGATGCGGTGGCCCGTGCAGGCTTAGGACGCGGGGCGGGGCTTGGCCAGCGGTCAGATGTCCGGACGCCGCGCCCCCGCAGCATCGGCAGGCTGAGGCAGGCTCGGATCGCAGGGCCGAGCGCCATGCGCGCTCAGTTCAGGGCTTCGGCGTCCTCGTCGGAGATGTCGTGGTTGCCGTAGACGTTCTGGACGTCGTCGTCGTCCTCCAGGCCGTCGAGCAGCTTCATGAGCGCGGCCACCGCCTCGCCGGTCACCGGTGTCAGGGACTTGGGCCGCCAGGCGATGGCGGCGGACTTGGGCGGGCCCAGCGCCGCCTCCAGCGCCTGGGCCACCTCGTTCAGGTCGGCGAAGGCGGTGTAGACGGTGTGGGTCTCCTCGTCGGACTCCACGTCCTCGGCGCCCGCCTCGATGGCCGCCTCCATGACGGCGTCCTCGGAGCCGGCCGCCGCCGGATAGACGATCTGGCCCGCCCGGTCGAACATGAAGGCCACCGATCCGGTCTGGCCCAGATTGCCGCCGTTCTTGCCGAAGATGGTGCGTACGTTGGCGGCCGCGCGGTTGCGGTTGTCGGTCAGCACCTCGACGATCAGGCCGACCCCGCCGGGGCCCACGCCCTCGTAGCGGATCTCCTCATAGGTGTCGGCGTCGCCGCCCACCGCCTTCTTGATCGCCCGGTCGATGTTGTCCTTGGGCATGGACTCGCCCTTGGCGTTGGCGACGGCCAGGCGCAGGCGCGGGTTCATGGCCGGGTCGGGCATGCCGGACTTGGCAGCCACGGTGATCTCCCGCGACAGCCGGGAGAAAAGCTTGGAGCGGACCGCATCGGCGCGGCCCTTGCGGTGCATGATGTTCTTGAACTTGGAATGTCCGGCCATGATGATCCGTCTTCGGCGTCCGGGGCGTCCTGCTGCGTCCCGGCGTGTGGCCGGCTTCTAGCGCCGGGCCGGCGCGAAGGCCAGCGGCGGAACCGCGGCTTTGCGAAGGGGTTGATCGCATGGGTAGCCGTGGAGCGCGACCATGAGCGAATACGCCGAGGAGGTCTTCCCCGAGGAGGCCGAGCCCGAGATCGTCCACTGGATGGAGCCCCGGCCGCTCAGCCTCGGCCCCGGCGGCATCTCGGTCACGGCGGCGGGCGCCTTTGCGCTGGGGGCCGCGGCGACGCTGGCGGTGCTGGCGCTGATGCACTGGCTGGGGCCGGAGCGCGAGGTCGTGCTGCGGCCGGCGGGCCGCCGCTAATCCCGTTCTACTTCGGGAACAGGTGCGACATCCGGAAGATCACCGGCAGCAGCAGCACGCCGATCAGGCAGGGGAAGATGAACAGGATCAGCGGGACGGTGAGCTTGGCGGGCAGCGCCAGCGCCTTCTCCTCGGCCCGTAGCATCCGCTTGGCGCGCATGTCACGGGAGAAGACCGTCAACGTCTCGCCCAGGCTGGTGCCCATCTCCTCGGCCTGGCGCAGCATGGTGGCGAAGGCCCGGGCGTCGTCGATGCCCAGCCGGTCGGCGAAGGCGGACCAGGCGTCCTTGCGCCCGCGGCCGGCGCGCAGCTCCAGCACCAGGAAGCGCAGGTGGACCACCAGCTGCGGGTAGCGGCGGGCGAGCTCGTCGGTGCAGCGGCTGACCGCGGCGTCGAGGCTGAGGCCGGCCTCCACCGAGGCCACCAACAGGTCGAGGAGGTCGGGGAATCCGTCGGCGTATTCCCGCTCGCGGGCCTGGCGGCGGAAGCTGAGGAATTGTTCGGGGGCCAGCACGGCGACGAGGGCGAAGCCGCTGGCGATCAGCATGGCCAGGCGGCTGCCGCCGCTGGCCACCAGGGGCAGGGTGAGGACGACCCCGATGGTCGCCGCCACCAGGGCCGCAGCCCGGGCGCCCAGGTAGACCACCGGCGCCTCGCGGCTGAAGAAGCCCGCCTGGATCAGCTTGTTGCGCAGCACCGAGACCTTGGCGGGGTCGCGCACCGCGGTGTGCTGGCCCAGGCGCCGGAAGCCGGCCTTGAGCGGCTGCAGGAGACCCGCCGCGAGGCCCGGGGCGTCCGCGCCCGGGGCGGTCGCGACGGGGCCGTCGGCCAGGCGGCGGCGGCGGACCACGCGCACGCGCACCTCGCCGGCCAGCGCCGCCAGCCCCCCGAGGACGGCGACCGCCACCAGGACCGAGCCGGCGGTGACGGTGATGTCGTGGAGGCGTGCGGCGTCCATCGCCTCAGATCCTCAGTTCGATCATGCGGCGCATGACTAGGTTGCCGAGCAACATCCAGGTTCCCAGGAGCGCCAGGCCCGTCTGGATGAAGGGCTCGTGGATGATGTCGCCGTAGAAGTGCGGCGAGGAGATCTGCAGGATCCCGCCGACCAGGAACGGCGCGGCGGTGAGGATCAGGGCCGAGGCGCGGCCTTCGGAGGAGGCGGCCTTGATCTTCAGCCGCATCTTGTGCCGCTCACGCACTGTGTGGGCGTTGAGCTTCAGCAGCCCGGTGAGGTTGCCGCCGGCCCGCTCCTGCAGGCGCACCGTGGCGGCGAACAGGTCGACGTCGGCGTGGCGGCAGCGGTCGGCCATCCGTTCCACCGCCTGCGAGAGGTTGGCTCCGTAGGCGATCTCGTCGGCGGCCATGCCGAACTCCGAGCCGATCGGGTCGGCCATCTCCTTGCCCACCAGGGCGATGGCGACCGGCACGGGGTGGCCGGCCTCCAGGCTGCGGACGATGATGTCCAGCGCCTGCGGAAGCTGCAGGCCCAGCGCCTTGTCGCGGCGGTCGGCGCAGACTTTCAGGAATACGACCGGCAGCAGGGCGCCGCCCAGGACCACGCCGCCCATTGCGGCGATCGCCGTGCGGCCGAGAAGCGCCCCTGCGACTCCGCCGCCGATCGCGGCGACTCCGACGCACAGCGCCCAGCGGCGCGGGTCGTAGGGCAGGCCGGAGCGGACGATCAGGTCGGAGAGCCAGGCCCAGCCCCTGCGTTCGCCGGACGCGGTGAGGCCCCGCTGCTTGCGCAGCTCGACCACCAGGGTGGAGAGGCCGCCTTCCACCCGGTCGGCCACGGTTAGGCGGCGGTTGACCAGCCGCTTCTGGCTGGCGACGGTGGCCAGGCCGAAGATCCCCTGGCCGGCGGCGAACACCGCCGCGAACAGCAGGATCAGGAAGACGGAATTGCCGCTGAACGCCATCGCCGCCTCAGGTCAGGGTGCGCGAGGGGTCGAAGAAGTTGGCGTCGTAGGCGACGCCGCGCCGGACCATCTCGTCCAGGCAGCGGGGGCGCAGGCCGGTGGCCTTGAACTCGCCATGCACCGCCCCGTCGGCGCCGGTATGGGTACGGTGGAAGGCGAAGATCTCCTGCATCTGCACCACCTGGCCCTCCATGCCGGTGATCTCGGTGACGCTCATCACCCGGCGCTTGCCGTCCGCCAGGCGCATGACCTGGATGATCAGGCCCACGGCCGAGGCGATCTGGCCGCGGATGGCCTCCGGCGCCAGCGGCATGCCGGACATGGCCACCATCTGCTCCAGGCGGCTGATGGCGTCCCTGGGGTTGTTGGCGTGGATAGTGGCCATCGAGCCTTCGTGGCCGGTGTTCATGGCCTGCAGCATGTCGAAGGCCTCCTCGCCGCGCACCTCGCCCAGGATCACCCGGTCGGGGCGCATGCGCAGGGCGTTCTTGACCAGCTCCCGCTGGCGGATCTCGCCGCGGCCCTCGATGTTGGGCGGCCGGGTCTCCATGCGCACCACGTGCGGCTGCTGCAGCTGCAGCTCGCAGGCGTCCTCGATGGTGATCAGCCGCTCCCCGTGGCTGATGGCGGAGGACAATGCGTTCAGCATGGTGGTCTTGCCGGAGCCGGTGCCGCCGGAGATCACCGTCGAGACCCGGGACTTGATGGCCCCATGCATGAAGTCGGCGACGCAGGCGGGCATGGCGCCCACATCGACCAGCTTCTCCAGGGTGTAGGGTTTCTTGGAGAACTTGCGTATCGAGACGCAGGCGCCGTCGACGGTGATCGGCGCGATGGCGGCGTTCACCCGGCTGCCGTCGGGCAGGCGGGCGTCGACCATGGGGGAGCTTTCGTCGATCCGCCGCCCGACGCCTGCGACGATGCGGTTGATGATCCGCAGCAGGTGGTCGTTGTCGCGGAAGCGGACGCCGGTCTCCGACAGCTCGCCACCCCGCTCGATATAGACCTGGAACGGCCCGTTGATCAGGATGTCGGCGATGGAGTCGTCCTTGAGCAGGGGCTCGATCGGCCCCAGCCCCACCATCTCGTCGTAGACCGACGCGCCCAGCTCCTCGAGCTCGGCGGAGTTGTAGACCAGCCGCTCGGCGCGGGCGAAGTCGGCCACCAGGGAAAGCACTTGGCGGCGGAGCTCGCCCTCGCCCAGCTTGTCCAGCTTCGAGAGGTCGAGTTCGTCGATCAGCTGCCGGTGCAGCTTGAGCTTCACCTCCAGCAATTGCCGCTCGGCGCTGGGCGCTGTGGCCGCCGCCTCCGTCCGCCCGCGCGGCGTGGGGGTTGGCGCGGGGGCGGACGGGGCGGCGGCGGGCGGCGGAGCCGTGGGCTCCACCGCCTGTGGCGGACGGCGCGAGAGGTTGAAGCGGCTCATCAGGCGGCCCGGACGGCGTGGGCGGCGGCCTTGGCTGCGCGCTGGGCGTCTTCGGCCAGAAGCCGGTCGGCCAGCGCCGTCACGTCGCGGACGATCTTCGACTTGGGCCGGTGCTGGCTGATCGGACCGCCCAGGTTCACCGAGGCGGCGGCGGCCTCCCAGTCGGAGGAGAGGCCCGCGTCGGCCTTGCGCTGCAGGGCCCGCTCGGCCTCGGCCATGGAGGGGGCGGGGCCGAACATCCGGCTGGCCAGGCGGTTCAGCACGATGCGCGGCTTCGCCCCGGCGGGCAGGGCGGCCTCGATCTCGTCGGAGAGCGCGCGCGCGGCCAGCAGGGCGGGGACGGTGAGTTCGGAGACCACCAGCACCTCGTCGGCGCCGGCCAGCACGTCGAGGGTCCAGGCGCGGCGGTGGCGGGGGACGTCGACGATGACGAAGTCATAGGCCTCGCAGGCCAGGTCCAGCAACCGCAGCACCACCTCGCGCGGGGCGTGGTCGAAGGCCACCGGATCGCGCGGGCAGGCCAGCAGGTCGAGCCGCTTGGTGACCGGCGACGCGAAGGCGGCCACCAGGCCGGCGTCGATGCGCTCGGCGCCCGGGCCGATCTCGCCCAGCGGCAGGGCGGCCTTGGCGCCCAGGTAGGCGGCGGCGGCGCCGTCGGCGAGGTTGAGGTCCACAAGGCAGACGCTGCGTTCGCGCACGCTGCGGGCGGCGAGCAGGCTGGCCAGCTCGACGGCCAGGGTGGTGGCGCCGACGCCGCCGGCGGCCCCGCTCACCGCCCAGCAGCGGGAGCGGTGGGCGGCGTGCGGCAGGTGCGCCGCCGGCGCCGGCGCGGTCAGCAGCGCCTGGGCGGCGACGGTGAGCTGATCCGGCTGGAAGGGCGCCTCCAGCACGTCGGCGCGCGGCAGGCGCATGAGGGCGCGCACCAGGGCGGCGGGCAGGTGCGCGCCCACCATCAGGGTGGGCGGCGGCGAGGGCTGGGCGGCCAGGGCGGCGATGCCGGCGGCGAGGCCCTCGGGGTCCGCGCCGTCGGCGTCGATCAGAACGAGGTCGACCGACCCGGGCGCCAGGCCGCTCAGGCGCTCCACCCCGGCGAGCTCCAGCACCACGCCGAACAGCGGTCCGGCGGCGAGGGGGGCGAGGGCCGGGCCGATGGCGAGCACGCGGCCGGAAAGCATGGGGGCTGCGATCATGAGCGGGGTCCCTCGGGGGTCCAGCCGGCGGTCACCTGGCGGCGCAGGGGCACGTCCAGGGCCTTGCCGGTAAGGAAGAGCTCGATGGCCCCAGGCTCCTGGCCGGCGCTGAGCGGGGTGGCGGGCTGCGGGGTGAAGTCGGCCGCCGCGGCCAGCCTGGGGGTGACGATGATGACCAGTTCCGTCTCCTGCTTGTTCCAGCGGGACGAGCGGAAGAGGGCGCCCAGGACCGGCAGGTCGCCGACGCCGGGGATCTGGCGCACGGTGTTGAGATAGTCCTGCTGCAGGAGGCCGGCGATGGCGAAGCTCTCGCCGCCGCGCAGCTCGACGGTGGTGGCCGCCCGCCGGACGGTGAGGCTGGGTACGTCGAAGCCCGAGATGTGCAAGCTGTTGCGCGGGTCGAGCTGGCTCACTTCCGGCGCCACGGCCAGGCGGATCAGGCCGTTGTCCTGCACCGTGGGCGTGAAGTTCAAGGTGACGCCGAACGGGCGGAACTCGATGGCCACCATGTCCTTGCCGGCAGGGATCGGGAAGGGGAACTCGCCGCCGGCCAGGAAGCTGGACTTCTCGCCGGACAGCGCCGTCAGGTTGGGGCGCGCCAGGGTGCGGATCGAGCCCTTCTCCTCCAGCGCCTGCAGGGTCACGTCGATATTGGCCGAGCCCGCGGTCCCGCGGAGGTGCAGCAGGCCCTGCGGCGGGGCGGCGCCGATCAGGCCGGCGCCGGCCGCCAGGTCGAAGCGCGGACCGCTGGCGGCGATGCTGAAGCCGATGTCCTGCAGGGCCGAGCGGCCGGCCTCGATGATCCGCACCTCCAGGATTACCTGCTGCGAGGCGCGCACGGTGAGCGCCGAGGTGACGGCGTCGGGGGCGAACTTGTCGGCGAAGGCCTTGGCGCGGGTGGCGACGCCCGTGGTGGAGACGTCGCCGGTGAGCAACAGGCCCTCGCCCAGGTTATGGACGCCGATGCGCTCGCCGGGCAGGGCCGCGGCCAGGTCGCTCTGCAGGGCCCCGGCGTCGTAGCCGACGCGGACGTCGATCACTTCCGTCAGCCGGCCGCCGGCGCCGTAGACCAGCAGGTTGGTGGCCCCCAGCGCCTTGCCGCGGACGTAGAAGCTGTGGTCGGTGGTGGCGACGATCTGGGCGGTCTCGGGCTGGGCCACGACGATCCGGCTGGCCGGGGCGTCGAGCTGGAACGACAGCGACTTGTTCTTGGGCACATTGATCACCCGGCTGACCGCCGCCTCGCTGGGGAAGGAGTCGGCGGCCGCAGGGAGGGCCGGGGCGAGGACCGCCGCCGCGCCCAGGGCGCCGGCGAGGACGCCAACAAGGGGGTTCAGCATCGTCAAGCTCTCCTAGACGCCCTCGACCACCTGGATCAGGCGGGGGGCGGGGGGGCCGGCGGGACGGCGGGTGGGTGGGCGGACGCCGCCGGACGCCGGCGCGCGGACCCCGCCGATGAAGTCCTCGGTCCTGACCGTGGCCGCCGGCGTGATCTCGACGGCGCCTGTGCGCCGCAGCGCCAGGGACAGCTCGCCCAGGTTGGCGGCCACCGCCAGCTTCTGCGCGTCCTGCACCGAGACCTCGAGGGTGGCGGTGTTGGGGGTGGCGGGCTTGTTGGAGGTGGGGTCGGCGTTCAGGTCGACGCCCAGCACGCGGACGTTCTGCAGCACCACCTGGGAGACCAGGGCCTTGCCGCCGCCCGGCGCGTCGACGGCCAGGTTGCGCATCAGCACCACGTCCACCCGGTCGCCCGGCAGGGCGTGGCCGCCGACGCCGGAGACGTCGGTGACCTTGATGGTGTAGCCGCGCATGCCCTCGGCGATCTCGGCGGCCACCGAGGCGCGGGCGCCCGGGCCGCTGACCTTGGTCGGCAGCACGGCTTCCCGCGCCGCGATGGGGGCGAGCGCCACGGGCGCGCCGCCGGCGTCCTGCGCCAGGGCCGCGTCGATGGAGGTGAAGGCGCCCACGGGCACGGCGCCCGGCGGCAACTGGGCGACGGTCAGGTGGGCGGCGTCCAGCCGGTCGCCGAACTTGATGTCCCGGGCGGCCACGACCACCGGCCGCGAGCCCGGCGGCGGAGCGGCGGGCAGCATGGCGGCCACCGGCGTCGCGGCCATCGACGGCAGGCTGGTCTTGGCGACGACCAGCGCGGCGACGCCCAAAACGGCGGACGCCCCAAGACTGGCCATGGTGACGATACGCAAACACCCCCTCCTGAACGACTTGCCCCTGAGGTGTCAGGGTGGGGGTGGGGAATTTCGATATCGCCAACAAAATTAGTGAATTCGCAAGCAAGCTTAACGCCGCGTTAAGACTCGGGCCGGCCTCCCGGTCGCGCCGCCCGGATTTGCACGGCATGGGTGAATCCGTGTTCCGTCGCGCGCAGCCCGCCGCTAGGGTCGCGGGGGGATCGGGGTCCAGGAGGGGCGGTTGGCGGGTATGGGGCAGGGGGCGTCGTCGGCGGCGGTGGGGGAACCGCAGCTCGCCGCCGCGCATCGCGCCATGCTGCAGGCCAAGGGGCTGCAGTTCGACTTCACCAGCTACAGGCCGCCGGAGCCGCCGGGCTGGCTGGAGGGACTGGCCAAGGCGCTGGCGGCCATGGCGCCGGTGCTGAAGGTGCTGTTCTGGGCCGGGCTGGCGGCGGCGGCTGTCCTGATCCTCTATCTGATCGCCCGCGAGCTGGTCGGCGCGCGGCTGCGGCGCCGGCCGAGGAAGCCTAAGGCCGCGGCGGCCGAATCCTGGCGTCCGGAACCCGCCCGGGCCCGCGCCCTGCTGGAGGACGCCGACCGGCTGGCGGCCGAGGGTCGCTACGACGAGGCCGCCCACCTCATCCTCCACCGCAGCATCGACGATTTCTCCGGCCGTCGGCCCGGCCAGGTGCGCCCGGCGCTGACCAGTCGTGACATCGGCGGGCTCGCCGCCATGCCGGCCGGGGCGCGCGCGGCGTTCGGGCGGATCGCCCAGGCGGTGGAGGCCAGCTTCTTCGCCGCCCGGCCGCTGGACGCCGCGGGTTTCGTCCGGTGCCGCCAGGCCTATGAGCGGTTCGCCTTCCCGGAGGTCTGGGCATGACCCTGGCGGCCGACGCGGGCCCGGCGAAGACGGCGGTGTTTTCGCCGAAGACGGTGCTGACCCTGGTGCTGGTCGCGCTGTTCGCCTTCTCCGCCTTCGCGGTGCTGGCGACCTATGCGCCGGAGCTGCGCGGGGGCGAGGACGGCGGGGCGCACGCGCTGTCGAAATCGGCGGTTGGATTCGCCGGCGCGGCGGCGCTCCTGAGGGCGGAGGGAACGCCGGTGGTGGTGAGCCGGGCGCCCGACCTGAAACGCACCGAGGCGGCCCTGGTGATCCTCACCCCGCCGCCGGGCGCGGATGCGGCGGACCTGCAGCGGCTGGCCTCGGACAACCCCACCCTGGTCGTGCTGCCGAAATGGCAGGCGGCGCCTGATCCCCTGCAGCCGGGCTGGGTGCGCAAGCTGGGCCTGGGCTTCGGCGGCGACGCCGCGACGCGGATGCTGGCGAAGCTGGCCAAGGCCACAGCCATCGCCAACCGCGAAGACGTGCGGCCTGCAGCCCTGCGCCTGGCACCCGGGATCCGGGCGACGACGCCGGAAGGCCAGCCGTTCGATTTCGGCGTGCAGAGGACCGGGCCGATCGACCGGCTGCAGACCCTCGATGGGCGCGACTGGGAGCCGTTGGTCGTCGACGAGGTGGGCCATGCCGTGCTGGCGGCCTCGCGCACCCACAAGAACATCTATGTGCTGGCCGACCCGGATCTCCTGAACACCCAAGGCTTGGCGAACCTCGACACCGCCCGCGCGGCCACCGCGCTGGTGGAGGTGCTGCGCGCGGACCGCCGCGGGGTGCTGTTCGACGTGACGCTGCACGGCTTCGGCCGGTCGCGGAACCTGGGCCGGCTGCTGCTGGACCCGCCGATGCTGGGGGCGACGCTGTGCGCCGTCGCCGCGGCGCTGCTGATGGGGGCGCATGCGCTGGTCCGGTTCGGGCCGACGCCGCCCTCGGAGCGGGCCTTCGCCCTGGGCGCCCGGGCGCTGGTGGACAATTCCGCGGGCCTGGTGCGGATGGCCGACCGCGAGGCCGAGCTCGCCCAGCCCTATGCGGCCCTGACCGAGGCGCTGGTGGCGCGGGCGACCGGCGGCCGGGCGGGCGGCGGGCGCGACCCGGCGGAACGCCTCGACCGGCTGGAGCGCCAGCGGCGCATCACGTCCAACCGCCGGACCCTGGCGGAGCTGACCCGGGCGGTGAAGACCCCCGCCGACCTGCTGGCGGCGGCGCGCCGCTGGCGCGACTGGAAACTGGAGATGACGCGTGACCGTCGATGAGGTGAAGACCCTGGCCGACCGCATCCGC
Source organism: Phenylobacterium sp. (assembly GCF_036502675.1). GTDB lineage: Bacteria > Pseudomonadota > Alphaproteobacteria > Caulobacterales > Caulobacteraceae > Phenylobacterium. The sequence goes on along the minus strand of NZ_DASXYF010000109.1, from coordinate 49,728 downwards.
CGCGAGGTGGGCAAGGCCATCATAGGCCAGGGCGAGACGGTGGACCTGTTGCTGACGGCGCTGTTCGCCAAGGGCCACGTGCTGCTGGAGGGCCCGCCGGGGACGGCCAAGACCTTCCTCGCCCAGTGCTTCGCCCGGACCCTGGGGCTGGGCTTCGGGCGGGTGCAGTTCACGCCCGACCTGATGCCGGCGGACATCATCGGCGCCAACATGTTCAACTTCCAGACCTCGACCTTCACGCTCAATCCGGGGCCGCTGTTCTGCGAGCTGCTGCTGGCCGACGAGATCAACCGCACGCCGCCCAAGACCCAGGCCGCGCTGCTGGAGGCCATGCAGGAGCGGCGGGTGACCATCGACGGCAAGTCGCACCCCTTGAGCGCGCGGTTCATGGTGGTGGCGACCCAGAACCCGCTGGAGCAGCAGGGCACCTATCCGCTGCCGGAGGCCCAGCTCGACCGGTTCCTGTTCAAGCAGACGCTGGCCTATCCGACCCGGGAGGAGGAACGGCGTATCGTGGCGGCCTATGGCGTCCTGAGCGGCCAGCCGGACCCGGCGGCGCTGGGCGTCGAGGTGGTGGCCGACGCCGCGGCGATCGGGGCGGCGGAGGCGGCGATCGCCGGCATCCGGCTGAACGACGCCCTGGTGGACTATGTGCTGAACCTGGTGCGCGCCACCCGCGAGACCGCCGACCTGCAGAGCGGGGCCAGCCCCCGCAGCGCCGCCATGCTGGCCCTGGCCGCCCGGGCCCGCGCGGCGCTGGACGGGCGCGATTACGTGCTGCCCGACGACGTGAAGGCGCTGGCCCTGCCGGCGCTGCGCCACCGGGTGATCCTGTCGCCGGCCGCCGAGATCGAGGGGCGGCGGGCCGACGAGGTGATCCAGGGCCTGATCGACCAGACCGAGGCGCCGCGGTGAGGAGGGCGGGCGCTCCTTTCCGCCCCTGTCCCGCAGAGGACGGGGGAGGGGGACCATCCGCCGGAGAGCGGATGGTGGAGGGGGCGCGGGTCCTGCAGTGTGTTGGCTCGCCCCCTCCGTCACGCCCTCTGCGGGGCGCGCCACCTCCCCCGTCCTCTGCGGGACAGGGGCGGAAGGGCCAATGATCTACCCCACCCGCAGAGCCGTGGCGGTGATGGCGGCCGGCGCGCCGGTGGCGCTGGTCGCCGCGCTGGCGGCGCCGCACCTTTGGGTGATCGGGGCGGCGTGGGTGCTGGCCACGGCCGGCCTCGTGCTGGCGGACGTGTGGCTGGCGCCCTCGCCCCGGGGGCTGCGCCTCAGCCTGACCGCGCCCGGGGCGCTGGGGATGGGCGCGCCCGGCGAGGCGGTGGTGGAGGCGGCGTTCCGCGGGCCGCGGTCGCCCAAGCTGCAGGTGGCGCTGGGCGCCGACGCGCGGCTGGGCGTCGAGCCGGCCCGCCAGACGCTCCGGCTGGGCGCCGAGGGCGACGGCCGGGCGCGGATGAGGCTGATCCCGCGAAGGCGCGGCCAGGCGGTGTTCGAGCGGCTTTGGGCGCGCTGGCGCGGGCCGCTCGGCCTGGCCTGGGTGCAGCGGACGGACACGCTGGACCAGCGCACGGCGATCACCCCCGACGTGCAGGGAGTGAAGGACGAGGCGCTGCGGATGTTCACCCGCGACGCCCCCTTCGGCATGAAGGCGCAGATCGACACTGGCGAGGGCTCGGACTTCAATGCGCTGAAGGAATTCCAGACCGGCATGGACCTGCGGTCCATCGACTGGAAGCAGAGCGCTCGGCACGCCAAGCTGATCGGCCGCGAATACCGCACGGAGCGCAACCACCACGTGGTTCTGGCGATCGATTCCGGACGGCTGATGTGCAGTCCGCTGGGCGGCGCGCCGCGGGTGGACCGGGCGATCAACGCGGCGCTGCTGCTGGCCTTCGTCTCGCTGAAGCTGGGCGACCGGGTCAGGCTCTTCGCCTTCGACGCCAAGCCGCGGATCTCCAGCGGCGCCGCCGCCGGCGCCCAGGCCTTTCCGCTGCTGCAGCGGCTGGCCGCCTCCATCGACTACACCGCCGAGGAGACCAATTTCACCCTCGGGCTCAACACCCTGTCGGGCCAGCTCGACCGGCGGGCGCTGGTGGTGGTGTTCACCGACTTCGCCGATCCGACCAGCGCCGAGCTGATGATCGAGAACGTGGCGCGGCTGCTGCGCACCCACCTGGTCATGTTCGTGGCCTTCCGCGACGAGGAGCTGGAGCGGATCGTCGACGCGGCGCCGGAGACGCCTGAGGACGTGTCGCGGGCGGTGATCGCCGCCAGCCTCCTGAAGCAGCGCGAGCTGGTGGTCAGCCGGCTGCAGCGGCTGGGGGCCTGGATCGTCGAGGCGCCGGCCGGGCGGCTGGGGGTGGAGCTGGTCAACAGCTACCTGGCCGCCAAGCGCCGCGACCTGTTGTGAGGACCTGACGCCGTGGCCGAACTCGCGCTGAAGAGCCACCGGTTCCGCACCGAGCGGGAGGCCGACTGGCGGCGGCTGGAGACCCTGCTCGACCGTATCGAGCGCGGCTCGGCCAGGCGGCTGACCACGGCGGAGCTCCTGGAGATCCCTGTGCTCTACCGCCAGGCGCTGTCGTCGCTGTCGGTGGCCCGCTCGATCTCGCTGGACCAGGGGCTGACCGACTACCTGGAGGGGCTCTGCACCCGGGCCTATTTCTTCGTCTACGGGACGCGGACCGGGCTCTGGCAGCGAATCCGCCGGTTCTTCGCGGCCGACTGGCCCGGGGCGGTGCGGAGCCTGTGGCGGGAGACGGCGGCCTCGGTGGCGATCACGGCGCTCGCCGCCGTCGCGGCCTACGCGCTCTCGGCCAGCGACGCCGACTGGTTCTACGCCTTCGTTCCCCGCGACCTGGCCGGCGGGCGCGACCCCACCGCCACGGCGGCCTTCCTGCGCGCGACGCTCTACGACGCGCCCAAGGACGGGCAGAGCGGCCTGTCGCTGCTGGCGAGCTTCCTGTTCACCCACAACGCCCAGATCGCCATCTTCGCCTTCGCCCTGGGCTTCGCGCTCTGCCTGCCGACGGCGGGGCTGATGGCCGCCAACGGCCTGATGCTGGGGGCCTTCCTCTGGCTGTTCTTCTCGCACGGCCTGGGGGTGGAGGCGACCGGCTGGCTGATGATCCACGGGGTGACGGAGCTGTTCGCCGTGGCGCTGGCCGGGGCGGCGGGCTTCGCCATCGGCTGGAGCGTGGCCTTTCCCGGCCGGCGCTCGCGGGTGGACGCGGCGGCCGCGGCCGGGCGGCGGGCGGCGACGGTGATGATGGGCGTGGTGGTCATGCTGTTCGTGGCGGGCCTGTTGGAAGGCTTCGGCCGGCAACTGATCAGGGCCGACGCCGCACGCTACGCCGTCGCCCTGACCAGCGCCGTGGTCTGGGGCTGCTACTTCTACCTGCCCCGCCGCGGGCCGGCGCCGTGAGCCGGGGCCAGCGTCAATCGCCGCCCGACGCGGCGCGCGCGTTCGTCACGCCGGAAGGGGTGGACCTGCGCCTGCGGGTGGGAGAGGCCGGCGCGCGGGCCTCGGCCTTCCTGATCGACATCGCGATCCTGGGCGGGCTGCTGATCGCGCTTTCGCTGCTGGCGCTGGGAGCGGCCTGGGCCTCGCGGCTGCGCGGCCTGGAGATGGTGGGGGTGGTATGGATCCTGGGCGCCTTCCTCCTGCGGAACTTCTATTTCATCGGCTTCGAGCTCAGGCCGGGGGCGGCGACGCCGGGCAAACGGGCCATGGGCTTGCGCGTCATCGCCCGCGACGGGGGCCGGCTGACCGCGGACGCGGTGTTCGCCCGCAACGCCATGCGCGAGCTGGAGGTGTTCCTGCCGGCCACCTTCCTGTTCGCCCGGGGGTCGGGCGTGGACGGCTGGCTGGTGCTGCTGGGGGCGACCTGGAGCAGCGTCTTCCTGCTTTTCCCGCTGTTCAACCGCGACCGGTTGCGGCTGGGCGACCTGGCGGCGGGCACCCTGGTGATCCAGGCGCCGAAGAAGAAGCTGCCGCCCGACCTGTCGGCGTCGCCGGCCGGGGATCTGGTGTTCACGCGGGCCCAGCTCGACGCCTATGGGGTGAAGGAGCTGCATGTGCTGGAGGATGTGCTGCGGCTGGGCGATCGGCGGACCATGGCGGCGGTCAGCCAGAGGATCCGCAACAAGATCGGCTGGACCGCGCCGCTGGAGGGCGCCGACCAGGCGTTCCTGGCGGCCTACTACGCCGGCCTGCGGGGACGGCTGGAGAGCCGGCTGCTGTTCGGCCACCGGCGCAAGGACAAGTTCGACAAGGCGTGAGGGCGCGGGGGTGGTCGCCCCTCAGTCGAACACCGCCGCCAGCGCCTCGGGGCCGACGCCCTCCTTCACCCGGCGCAGCTCGTAATAGATCACCGCCAGCCCCGTGTAGCTGACCAGGGTGTTGACAACGGTCAGCAGCAGCATGACCGCCCAGTAGGCGGGCGACAAGGCGGCGAAGGGATTGCCCGCCTGCGCCGTCGCCTGGGCTGCGAAGCCGACGCCCGCGACGTTGAGCAGCACCTGCTGCACGACGCCGTAGACAATCACATAGAGGACGAGCAGGCCGAAGACCCGCCAGCGGTTGCCCTTGGTCAGCGCTCCGCTGCGGGAAAAGGCGGCGAAGACGCCGGTCCGCTCCACCACCTGGCTCGGCCCCGCCACCAGCCAGGCCGTCAACAACATGACGCCGGGCGCCACCAGCAGCACGAAGCCGAAGCCGAAGGCGATGACGCTGAGCAGCAGGATGACGAACACCGGCAGGGCGTGGCGCAGGCCGGTGCGGACGCACTCGCCCGCCGTTGCGCGGCGACCGTTGAGATCCGCGATGGCGCCGTGGACCATGGCCGGCTGCAGAACGGCCGCCCCCACCATCATCGCCAGGTAACCCAGGCCGACCAGCGCAACGCCGGCCTCGGAGACGCCCGACCGCAACTGCATCAGGCCCAGCCCGACCATGATCCCCGGAAGGGCGAGGCAGCCAACGATCAGGATCAGGAAGGCTGGAAGGTTGCGCCAGGCGACGCCGAAGGTTCCCTGGATCACCCGGCCGAAGCTCAGCTTGGCCGTCGGCGACGGCATGGTGATTGCGGTCATCTGGAGCCCCCGCCCTGCAATCTTAGATGGGAAAATCTAAGCACCGCAGCCGGACATTGTCCACGCAGGGCCGTCAGGCGCTGAGCGCCTGGTCGCCGAGGTCGGCCCCCGCCAGGCGGGCGATCTCGGCCAGGAGCTGGGGGGGCGAGAAGGGCTTGGAGACCACGCCGTTCATGCCGGCGGCTCGGTAGCCCGCCTGCTGGTGGTTCATCACGTCGGCGGTATGGGCGATGATCGGGACCTGGGCTGCAGGCGAGTCCATCGCCCGGATGCGGCGGGTGGCCTCCAGCCCGTCCATCTGGGGCATGTTGACGTCCATCAGGATCACGTCGAAGCCGCCGTGCGGCGCGGCCGCGATGGCCCCGGCGCCGGAGTCCACCGCCTCGGCGACGGCGCCCAGGGCCTCGAGGGACTTGACCGCCACCAGCCGGTTGGTGGCGTTGTCGTCCACCACCAGGATGCGCAGCCCCTCCAGCGGCGCGCCGGCGAAGGCGTTTTCGGCCACCACCTGCGGCGCCGCGGCCGGCGGGGCGGTCACCTCGAACCAGAAGGTCGAGCCGACGCCCACTTCGCTCTCGAAGTCCATGTCGCCCCCCATCATCCGCGCCAGGCTGCGCGAGATGGCCAGGCCGAGGCCAGTGCCGCCGAAGCGCCGGGTGGCGCCGTCGTCGGCCTGCTGGAACCGGTCGAACAGGCGGGCGCGCGCGTCGAAGGGCACGCCGACGCCGGTGTCCTGCACCTCGCAGCGCAGGCGCCGTCCTGCGCCCTCGTCCAGGTAGGCCAGCCGCACCTCCACCTTGCCGTGGTCGGTGAATTTCACGGCGTTGCCGACCACGTTGAACAGGCATTGGCGCAGACGCACCGGATCGAGGGCGGCGCCGCCGAGGGCGTCCTGGACCTGGATGCCGAGGTCGACGCCCTTGGCTTCCGCCTGGGGCGCGATGAGGTTGACCACGCTGCGGACGATGGCGGCCGGGTCGGCGGCGGTGGGCGACAGGTCGAGCTTGCCGGCCTCGATCTTGGAGAAGTCGAGCACGTCGTTGATCAGCTGGGCCAGCATCTCGCTGCAGCCGAGGGCCTCGTCCAGCAGGTGCTGGCCGTCGGCGCTGAGCTTCTCGCGGCGCAGGAGGTTGAGCACGCCCACGATGCCGTTCATCGGCGTGCGGATCTCGTGGCTCATGGAGGCGAGGAAGGTCGATTTGGCGTCGGTCGCGGCTTCGGCCACCCGCCGCGCCTCGGTCAGCGCCAGCTCCTGGCGCTTCTGGTCGTCGATGTCGAGCATCAGGCCGACGCCGCGGTCGCTGCGGCCGTTCTCGTTCTGGACCTCCAGGTAGAGCCGGACCCAGCGCACGCCGTCGGGCGCGCTGAGACGTACGTCCGCCGAGCCTGCGGAATGCCTGTGGCGGGCGGTTTGATAGAGCGCGATCAGCCTCGCCCGGTCGTCCTCGTGGAAGAACGGCAGGGGATTTTGCGGGCCCGCGGCCCGGGCCTCCGGCGCCACCATGGCCATGAACTCCGCCGAGGGCGCGAAGCTGTTGCTCGGGAAGTCGACTGCGAACACGCCCGCCCGGGCCGAGGTGAGGGCGAGCTTCAACTGCTGGGCGGCCGCCTTGGCCTCGTCGCGGGCGAGGGCCAGCGCGGTGATGTCCTGGGTCAGGCTATAGACCTCGTAGCGGCCCGAGGGCATGCGCCGGCCGGACAGGTGATGGGTGCGCCGGTGCGCCCAGCCTCCGGGCTGCCTGAAGCGCACCTCGTTCTCGGCGGAGCCGCCTTCGGCGACGAGCAGTTCGCGGACGGCCGTCTCCGTGACGGCGTCGTCGGGATGCAGCCTTGCCATGACCGAGGCCAGGTCGATTCTGGCGGCCGTATCCATGCCGCCGTCGGCGTCGCGGTAAATGTAGACCTCGAGGTCGGGGTCGAAACGCCCGTAACCCACCTCCGCCTGGTCCATCAGCCGGTCGCGGGTTGCGTAGGCGAAGCGCAGCTCCTCCAGGGCTTCACGCTCCGCGGTGACGTCGACCAGGATCGCCAGCACCCCGCTGGGGCGGCGATGGAAGTCGAGGCGCAGCCAGCGGTCCTCCAGCCCCATGCGCAGGTGGAACACCTGGGCGCCGGCCTGGCGCTCGGCGCTGATGCAGATGCTGGTCATCAGCTCGATGACGTCACGCCCGGTAAGGTCGCCGCCGCCGGCCATGTCGCCGAAGCAGGGATTGGCCGCCAGGACGCACAGGTCGTCGTCGAGCGCCGCCATGGCGATCGGCAGGTCGTCCAGGTGAAATGGCGCGCCGTTGCGCATTCACGGTCCCCTCAACCGTCCCGAGACTAGGGGCGGAGGCCTTAAGGGAGTCTTCGCGCCCGAGGGCTTGCGGCGCTGTGGCGCGGGCGCCGCGGCGGCTGTGCGCCGGGGCGAAGCGGACTATATCTGCGTCCATGCCGACCCTCACCGATGCGCCCCTAACCGGCGCGGCCCTGATCAAGGACGAGGTCCGCCGCCTGCCCGACAAGCCCGGCGTCTACCGGATGGCGGGCGAGGACGGGGAGGTGCTGTACGTCGGCAAGGCGCGCTCGCTGAAGAAGCGGGTGCTGCAGTACGCCCAGGGGCGCTTCCACACCCAGCGCATCGCCCTGATGGTCGACCTGACGCGGTCGATGGAGTTCATCACCACCCGCACCGAGACCGACGCGCTGCTGCTGGAGATCAACCTGATCAAGCAGCTCAAGCCGCGGTTCAACGTGCTGCTGCGCGACGACAAGAGCTTCCCGGAGATCGTCATCCGGCGCGAGCACCCGGCGCCGCAGCTGCGCAAGCACCGCGGCGCGCATTCGATCAAGGGCGACTACTTCGGGCCCTTCGCCAGCGCCTGGGCGGTGAACCGGACGCTGAACACCCTGCAGAAGGCCTTCCTGCTGCGGTCGTGCTCGGACAACGTCTACGAGAGCCGCACCCGGCCCTGCATGCTGCACCAGATCCGCCGCTGCTCGGCGCCCTGCACGGGGCTGGTGTCGCTGGAGGACTACGGCGCGCTGGTGGAGGAGGCCGAGGCCTTCCTGCGTGGCAAGAGCCGGGCGGTGATCGGCCGGATGGCCATGGAGATGCAGGCGGCCTCCGACGACCTGGAGTTCGAGCGGGCTGCGCGGCTGCGCGACCGCATCCGGGCGCTGTCCTCCGTGGCCCAGGAGCAGCAGGTCAATCCCGAAACGGTGGACGAGGCCGACGTCTTCGCCCTGCACGCCGAGGGCGGCCAGGCCTGCGTGCAGGTTTTCTTCTTCCGCGCGGGCCAGAACTGGGGCAACCGCGCCTACTTCCCCCGCGTCGACCGCCAGGACGAGGAGGCCGAAATCATGGCCGCCTTCCTCGGCCAGTTCTACGACGACAAGCCGATCCCGCGTCTGATCCTCGCCAACGTCGAGCCCGCGGACTGCGACCTGTTGGCCGACGCCTTCGCGCTGAAGGGCGGCCGCAAGGTGGAGATCTGCCGGCCGCAGCGCGGCGAGAAGCGGCAGCTGGTGGAGCAGGCGCTGATCAACGCCCGCGAGGCCCTGGGGCGGAAGATGGCCGAGAGCTCGGGGCAGGCCAAGCTGCTGGCCGGCGTCTGCGAGGCGTTCGGGCTGGAGGGCCAGCCGGAGCGGATCGAGGTGTACGACAACTCCCACATCAGCGGGACCAACGCGATCGGCGGCATGATCGTGGCCGGGCCGGAGGGTTTCCAGAAAAGCCAGTACCGCAAGTTCAACATCAGGAGCAGCGAGCTCACCCCCGGCGACGACTACGGCATGATGCGCGAGGTGCTGCGGCGGCGCTTCTCGCGCCTGGTGAAGGAGGAGGCGGCCGGCGAGCCGACCCCGCGGCCCGACCTGGTGCTGATCGACGGCGGGGCGGGCCAACTCGCCGCCGCCCAGGAGGTGATGGCCGACCTGGGCGTCGACGATATCGCGGTGGTCGGCGTCGCCAAGGGACCGGACCGGGACGCGGGCCTCGAGCGGTTCTTCATGGGCGACCGGCCGCCGTTCATGCTCGAGCCCAAGTCGCCGGTGCTCTACTACCTGCAGCGGCTGCGCGACGAGGCGCACCGCTTCGCCATCGGCGCCCACCGCACCCGCCGCGCCATGGACCTGAAGCGCAATCCGCTCGACGAGATCGAGGGGGTGGGGCCGGGGCGCAAGCGGGCCCTGCTGCACGCCTTCGGCTCGGCCCGCGGGGTCAGCCGCGCCTCGGTGGACGACCTCGCCAAGGTGGAGGGCGTCAGCGCGCCCCTGGCGCAGCGGATCTACGATTTCTTCCGCAAGACCTGAGGCGCGCACGGGAACGGCCGGTGGGCCTTGCGCTTTGCCCGTCAGGGGCCTCACCTTCGCCAGGCGGCCTTCGCGCGTCCCGCGAAGCGCCCTATGAAAGCATCCATGCAAGCGATCCCGAACCTCCTGACGTCCATGCGCCTGGTCCTGGCGCTGTTCATGTTCGTGGCGCTGGCGCTGGCTTCCGGGGGGGTGCCGCTGATGGCGGGCGAGCTGACGGCCGAGGCGCAGTTCGGCCTGCTGCGCTGGGCGGTCTATGCGTTCGTGGCGGCGTCGGTGACCGACTTCTTCGACGGCTGGCTGGCGCGCAAGCTGAACGCCACCAGCGTCTGGGGGGCGATCCTCGACCCGATCGGCGACAAGGTTCTGGTCTGTGGGGCGATCCTCGGGCTGATGGCGCTGGGGCCGCAGCCGATGGTGCTGCTGCCCGCCGGCCTGATGCTGTTCCGCGAGTTCACGGTCAGCGCGCTCAGAGAGGTCGGGGCGACCAAGGGCGTGACCTTGCCGGTCACCCGGCTCGCCAAGTGGAAGACCACCCTGCAGATGGTCGCGCTGACGCTGGAGCTGATCGTGGCGACCTGGGGCGCGTTCGGCCTGGACTACCAGGCCCTGCCCGACTTCGCCGCAGGGGCGCACGCCATCTTCTGGTTCGCCGCCGCGATCACCCTGGTGACGGGCGCCCAGTACTGGGAGCAGACCCGCAAGGCGCTGCGGGGGGCGTAGAGGCGTTTTTTCCTCTCCTGCCCCGATGAGGGCGGGGGCGGAAAACGGTCCTACGCCAACGCTACATACGCCCCCTTCCAGAAGTCCTTGTGCAGCATCGGCGGATCGGGCCCGTCGAACACCCGCTGGGTCAGCAGGATGGCCGTGAGGCCCTGAGCCGGGTCGTTGAAGAACGACGTGCCGAACCCGCCGTCCCAGCCGTAGGCGCCCGGCGCCGCCCAGCCCGGCTTGGGCTCCACCGTCACTCCCATGCCGTAGCCCCAGCCGCGGGCGGGGCCGAGGATGTCCTCGCCCCCCGCCCGCTGGGCCGGCGTCAGGTGGTCGGTTCGCATGGCCTTCAGGGACGCCTCGGAGAGCAAACGCTTCCCGCCCGCCGTCCGCCCGCTGGTCAGGAACCGGGCGAACGCCGCGTAATCGTCGGCCGTGGAGACCAGTCCGCTGTCCCCGGCGGGAAAGGCGGGCGGGCGACTGTACATGCCGGCGGGCGGATCGAACAGCGTCAGCTTGCCGTCCTGGGGCATGTAGCCGGTGGCCAGGCGGCTCACCTTCCCGGGTGGCGCGAAGAAGCCGCTGTCCGTCATGCCCAGCGGGCCCAGGATCCGGTCCTGGAAGAAGGCGGGCAGGGCCTGGCCGGACGCCCGGGCGACCAGCACGCCCTGGACGTTCGACCCGACGGTGTAGAGCCACCGCTCGCCGGGCTGGGCCATCAGCGGCAGGGCGCTCAAGCGCGCCATCCAGGCGTCGAAGGTGAGCGGCGAGTCCGGATTGGGCATGCCGAACCCGGGCAGGTCCTCCACCGCTTTGAGGATCGGGAAGGGCTGGTCGCTGAACACGATCCCCCATCCCAGCCTGAAGGTCAGCAGGTCCTCGACGGTGATCGGCCGGACGGCCGGGACGGTCTCGTCCAGCGGCCCGTCGATCCGCTTCAGCACCCGGCGGCTCGCCAGCTCCGGCAACAGCCGGTCCACCGGCTCGTCCAGCCGCAGCTTGCCCTCCTCGACCAGCATCATCACCGCCGTGGCCGTGATCGGCTTGGTCATCGAGGCCAGGCGGAACATCGTGTCGCGCCGCACGGGATCCTTGCCGTCCAGCGCCTTGGCGCCCAGCGCAAAGGCGTGGGTCTCGCCGCCCCGGCTCACTAGCGCGACCAGTCCGGGGGCGGAGCCGCGGGCCACATGGTCCTTCAATGTGGTTTCCAGCCTCGCGAGGCCCTGGTCGGTAAATCCCTTCATCGTTCCTCCCGTGGCCGGGCCGCAACCCAGTCCGCCCAGGGCCGCGGCGGCCAGCAAGGTGCGGCGGTTCAGCACTGTCCGTTCGATCATCATCGGCTCCGTGTCGCCGTCCTAGGACGAACGAACCGACCATGTCCCGACATCGGCCGTCAGGAAATCGAAACCGGCGGGCTTCCGCGTTGCGGCGGCGGCTCGGGCGCCTCGACCACTGTCGGGTCCGTCGGGCCGAACAGCAGCCACTCGGTGTCGCGCTCCCGCGGCTGATCCAGCCGCATCAACTCCACGAGCCTCGATCCGCCCACTGTCTGCAACATCATCGCCGCGGCTCCCGCGTCAGGAATGATATTGAGAATGACTCGCAATTATGGGGTTGGCAATGGGCTATGGTCCTCCCCCCTGGGGGAGGAGGACCGGGAAGCGGCGGAGGGGGCCGCCGCCGCCGCGGACTCGAAGACTCGCCCCTCAGTCGCCTTCGGCGACAGCTCCCCCAGCGGGGGAGCACTAGGTCATGTCACGACATCGGCGGCGCGGGGGGCGGCGGTTCGGGGAGGGGGATGAATTCCTGGTCGTCGGCGTCGGGCAGCTTCATGCGCCCGGCGCGCCAGTCGGCCTTGGCCTGCTCGATCCGCGCTTTCGTGGAGGCCACGAAGTTCCACTCGATGAACCGCTCGCCCACCGGCTCGCCGCCCAGCACCATGACGATGGCGGGCTCGGTCGCGGTCACCACCACCGGCTGGCCGGCGGTGAGGATCAGCATCTGGCCGTAGCCGAAGGCGCGGCCGTCCACCTCCACGGACCCTTGCGCCACATAGGCCGCGCGCTGGGAATATTCCGCCGGGATCTGGGCCCTTGCGCCCGCCGCCAGCGACCAGTGGGCGTAGACCAGGGGCGAGTAGGTCTTCACCGGCGACCTGGCGCCGAAGCCCTCGCCGGCGATCAGACGGGCCCTCAGCCCGTCCGCCTCATAGGTCGGCAGGCTCTCCGCGGCGTGGTGGAAGAAGGCGGGATCGGTCTCCTCGGCCTCGACGGGCAGGGCGACCCAGGCCTGGATGCCGTTCATCCGGCCGCCGTGGGCCCGCAGGGCTTCGAACCGCTCGGAATGGGTGATCCCGCGCCCGGCGGTCATCCAGTTCACCTCGCCCGGCCGGATCGGCTGGGTGACGCCGGTGGAGTCCCGGTGGGTGATCTCGCCGTCGAACAGATAGCTCAGCGTCGAAAGCCCGATGTGCGGGTGCGGCCGGACGTCGACGCTCCTCGGGAAGCCGGCGGTGAACTCGGCCGGGCCCATGTGGTCGAAGAAGATGAACGGCCCGACCATCCGCCCGCCTTTGTAGGGCAGCACGCGGCCCACCTCGAAGCCGCCCAGGTCCCGGCGGCGCTGCTCGATGACGAGGTCGATCATCGCGGACTCCTCATGGCTCGGCGGGCGTCAGCCCTGCGACGTCACATAGGGGCTGATCAGCGCCAGCGGCGCCGCCGTGGTGTTTTTCACCGAGCGGATGACGATGCGGCTCTCGATGTTGGAGACCAGGCCCAGCGACAGGATCTTCTCCCGCAGGAAGTCGTCGAAGGCGTGCATGTCGCGGGTGACGATGCGCAGTTCGTAGTCCGCCGCGCCGGTGACGGTGGCGCATTGCACCACCTCCGCCAGCTTGCCGATGGCGCTTTCGAAGGCGTCGAGGTTGTCCCTGGTGGGCAGCGAGAGCTTGACCGTGCAATAGACCTCGAAGCCCAGGCCCAGGCGCTCGCGATCGAGGATGGTGACCCGGCGCAGGATCACGCCGGACTCCTCCAGCCGCTTGATGCGCCGCCAGCAGGGGCTGGAAGACAGGCCGACCCGGTCGGCGATCTCGGCGACGGACAGGCCCGCGTCATGCTGGATGATGTCGAGGATCCTGGCGTCGATCGCGTCGAGAACCTCGGACAAGATTTCCTCCTGCATTCGGCCGTTTGCGGCCTCTTTCTTGCCTCATAACGGCATGGTGAGGGCACGCCTTTGGCAAGCAATTGCAGCGTACTTATATGATCTTGCGAGGACCGGGGGAGACGGAAAAGGAAGCAAATTGCGATGCGGCACGCCGATGTGACGCTGGACGACAAATTCTTGCTCACCGAAGGTCGGGTTTTCATCACCGGCGTCCAGGCGCTGATCCGCATCCTGCTGGATCAGCACCGGCTTGACGCGGCGGCCGGACTGAAGACCGCCGGCTTCGTCTCGGGCTACCGCGGCTCGCCCCTGGGCGGGCTCGACCAGCAGGCGCATCGGGCGCAGAAATTCCTCGACACGGCCAATGTGGTCTTCAAGGAAGGCCTGAACGAGGACCTGGGCGCGACTGCGGTCTGGGGCAGCCAGCAGGCCAACCTCTTCCCGCACGCCCGGTACGACGGCGTGTTCGGCATGTGGTACGGCAAGGCGCCCGGCGTCGACCGCACCGGCGACGTCTTCAAGCACGCCAACTTCGCCGGCGTCTGGCCCAGGGGCGGGGTGCTGGCGGTGGCCGGCGACGACCACACCTGCAAGTCCTCCACCCTGCCCTCGCAGTCGGAGTTCGCCTTCCAGGACTTCGAGATGCCGGTGCTGTCGCCGGCCGACGTGCAGGAGGTGCTGGACTACGGCCTGCTGGGCTATGCGCTGTCGCGGTTCTCCGGCCTGTGGGTGGGGCTGATCGCGCTGGCCGACACCATGGATTCCGGCGCGACCATCGACGTGGGGTTGTCGCGGCGGCAGTTCGTGACGCCTGCCAACTTCGCCTTTCCGCCCGGCGGCGTCGGCATCCGGTTGAAGGACCAGCCGCTGGACAAGGAGCGCAGGCTGCGCACCCTGAAGCTGCCCGCCGCCCTGGCCTTCGCGCGGGCCAACCGCATTGATCGGGTGGTGCTGGCGCCGTCGCGACCCCGGCTGGGCGTCGTCTGCCAGGGCCAGGCCTACAAGGACGTGATCGAGGCCTTCGCCGCCATGGGCGTCTCGCTGGAGGAGGCCGCGTCCCTGGGCGTGGCGATCTACAAGGTGGGCATGCCCTGGCCGCTGGAGCCCACGGGCCTGCGCGCCTTCGCCGCCGGGCTCGAGACCCTGATGGTGGTGGAGCACAAGCGGCCGCTGATCGAGGCCCAGGCCCGCGCCGCCCTCTACGACCTGCCGGCCCACGCCCGGCCGAAGATCATCGGCAAGACCGACGAGGCCGGCCATCCGCTGCTGTCCCAACTGGGCGCGTTGTCGGTGGCCGAGGTGGCCCTGGCCATCTCCGACCGCCTGCTGCCGGGGCCGCATATGGAGCGCGTGCATGACTACCTCTCCCGCGTCTCGGCGGCCAGCATGGCGGCGGTGACCCTCGCCGCCGACCAGCAGCGCAAGCCGTTCTTCTGCTCCGGCTGCCCGCACAACACCTCGACCCGGCTGCCGGAGGGCTCGCGCGCCCTGGCCGGCATCGGCTGCCACTACATGGCCAGCTTCTCCGACCCCAACACCGACCTGACCAGCCAGATGGGCGGCGAGGGCCTGAGCTGGGTGGGCGCCGCCCCCTTCACCGAGGACAAGCACGTCTTCGTCAACCTGGGCGACGGCACCTACAACCACTCCGGCTCGCTGGCGATCCGCGCCTCGGCGGCGGCCGGCAGCCACGTCACCTATAAGCTGCTGTTCAACGACGCGGTGGCCATGACCGGCGGCCAGGCGCCGGAGAGCGGCTTCACGCCGGCCCAGATCACCCGCCAGCTCGCCGCCGAAGGCGTGGCCCGGACGGTGATCGTCGCCGAGCAGCCGGAGCGCTACGAGGGCGTGGCCGACCTGGCGCCGGGCGTCGAGGTGAAGCCGCGCAGCGAGCTGCTGGCGGTGCAGCGCAGCCTGCGGGACACCCCGGGCGTCACCGTGCTGCTCTACGATCAGGTCTGCGCCAACGAGAAGCGCCGCCGCCGCAAGCGCGGCAAGATGGACGCCGCGCCGCGCCGGGTGATGATCAACCCGCTGGTCTGCGAGGGCTGCGGCGACTGCTCCAGGGCGTCGAACTGCGTGTCGGTGGAGCCGCTGAACACCGAGTTCGGACGCAAGCGCAAGATCAACCAGTCCACCTGCAACCAGGACTATTCCTGCGTCGATGGCTTCTGCCCGTCGTTCATCACCCTGGAAGGCGCGCAGAACGCCCACCGGGCGGCCATGCCGGCGCTGACCGCGGACTCGACGCCCCTGCCGGAGTTTCAGCCCATCGAAGGCGTGCGCAACATCGTCTTCACCGGCATCGGCGGCACGGGGGTGACCACCGTGGCCTCGATCCTGGCGATGGCGGCGCACATCGACGGCCGCGCCGCCTCGGTGGTGGACATGACCGGCCTGGCCCAGAAGGGCGGGGCGGTGTTCAGCCACGTGCGCATCGGGGCGACCGAGGAGTCGGTGGTGGGCGGGCGCGTGCCGGCGGCCAGCGCCGACGTGCTGATCGCCTGCGACCTGCTCTCGGCGGCCGGCGCCGACGCCCTGGCGCTCTACGCCAGGGACCGCACGGTCGCCTGCGGCAACGCCGACTTCGCGCCCACCGCCGATTTCGTCACCGACCGCGACGTGCGCTTCGACGGGACGGAGATGGCGCGCCGGATCAAGGCGGCGACCAGGTCCTACGACGAATGCCCGGCGCACCACCTGGCGGAGACCCGGCTGGGTGACGCCATCTACGCCAACATGGTGATGCTGGGCTTCGCCTGGCAGCAGGGCCTGGCCCCGGTCTCCAGCCGGGCGCTCTACCGGGCCATCCGCCTGAACGGTGTGGACGCCGAGCCCAACCTGCAGGCCTTCGAGCTCGGCCGCCGCGTCGCCTTCGCCCCGGACGAGCGCGGCCCCCTGGAAAACGCCGGCCCGACCCCGGAGACCCTGCCGCTGGACGAGCTGATCGCCCACCGCGCACGGGAACTCGCCGCTTACCAGGACGAGGCCTACGCCGCCCGCTACCGCAAACAGGTGGAGGCGGTCGCCAAGGCGCCGCTGGGCTCCGACGCGGTCACCCGCGCCGTGGCGGTCAACCTCTACAAGCTGATGGCCTACAAGGACGAGTACGAGGTGGCCCGTCTGTATACGGACGGCCGCTTCGCGTCCTACCGCGGCGAAACCTTCAAGGGCGGCAAGGCCAAGGTCTGGCTGGCCCCGCCGATCCTGGCCCCCAAGGACGCGCAGGGCCGCCCGCGCAAGCTGGCCTTCGGCGGCTGGATGCTGAACCTGGCCTTCCCGGTCCTCGCCAGGCTGAAGCGCCTGCGCGGCACGCCCCTCGACCCCTTCGGCCGCAGCGAAGAACGCCGCACCGAACGCTTGCTGATCGCTGAGTACGAGGCGGGACTGGCGAAGCTGCTGGCCGGCCTGACGCCCGAGCGCCTGCCCCTGGCGGTGAAGATCGCATCCATCCCCGACCAGATCCGCGGCTTCGGCCACGTGAAGGCGGCGTCGCGGGCGCCGGCCAAGGCGGAGGCGGCGAAGCTGTGGGCGCAGTGGGAGACGACGACGGTGGAGGCGCGAGAGCCGGAGATCGCGTAAGCGGCGCGTCTCAATAGGTTTCGGTGAGCGTCACGGTTTTCGAAAAGTCGCCGGCGCGGGCGTGCTGAGCGCGAACGAAGATGTAGAGCCGGCCGCCGTCGCCCCAGTTCATCCTCAGCGCGGGGTCGGAGTCGATCTGCAGCAGCAGACGCCAGGACTTCGACGCACGCTCGATCGCGGGCGGAACCTCCGCCTGCGGGTCGTATTTCAATCCGCGCGCTAGGTGCTCGCATGCCAGGCGCATGTTTGTGCCCTGGATCTCGCCGGGATAGCCGCCGATCCGGTGCTGAAGCTCGTCGCCGAACGGTTCGTTCGACAGGTCGGCGAGAGCGTCGAGCGCCTGGTCGCCGATATCGAGTTCAACGACGTCCATGCCCAGCCAGTCCAGGCTGGGCATGGAGGAGAGCGGCAGGAAGCCGACCCGGCGGTCCGGAAACCGCATCTTCGCCGCCAGGCCGGCCGGCGGCGCTCGCGGTGGTCCCGGCGGGTCGGGGCTGTGGAGGATCTGCACCGTGTCCCCAAAGCCCAAACGTTGATCGTCGTAGAAGGCATAGAGCCGCCCCGCTTCCGGTAGCCAATCGAGGCCGCGGCTGGCTGCTGCTTCCGCAAGGTCGATCTGGGCCAAAAAGGCGCGAGGCGCCCTTTCACCTGTTGGCCACGCCATGTGATGCGGAAGCTCGGGATCGCCACCCAGTTTGCAAAAGCCAGGGTCTTTCGTCGGAGTAAGTAGAAGCGTCGGTCGCGCCAGGCGCTTCATACGCCCTCTGATCTGACCAGCCAGCAGGCTGGGTTCATTCGGCTGAGGACCCTGTCTATCTCTTGCTCTTGCCAGAAGAGCATGAATTAGAGCGATGGTAAAAACAGCAAATAATGCTGTCAGTATCAGTCCGGGACCGCTCAACCGAGAACCTCAGATTCTTGCTTGGGGAATTAATGTAAGTGGATCACTTCTCGGTCTGAGAATCGGTGACGGTTATGCTGCGGTTAAGTGCGAGTTTCTGCGCGGATTTCGCCCAGGGCGGAGTCCCTGTCCAATAGCGGTCCCAGGGGGAGAACTGGGGAGATCCGTTGTATGAGCCGTGTATGCGGCCATGGGTTTCTGCATCGAGGCCGGTGATGTTCCAGGGTTGGTTCTTGATTTTATCAGGGACGGCCTTTCCGATGCCCCCTCTCGGTATGATGGCATGGTGACCGTGCACGCCCTTCTCGATCATCCCACGGTTCGCCATCCACCGGCGGGTTGCACGCCAAGTGTTGGATCCGCTCAGCTTCATTCCGCCTTTGATGATCCCCTTGCCCGCGGTTTTGACTAGCGCGGCCCCGGGCGCCAGATCAGAAGCTGCGAGAAGTCCGTTTATAGCCGCTCCCGCGATATCGCCTTCCTTGGCGTCCGCAATCGCTTCGCGCGCCGATCCCCAGACAGGAATGAGCGATTCTCCAAGGCCAGGGTGGGTGCTCCAGTAATCTGGCTTCGGTAGTGCTTCGTGGGCGTCATGTTTCGAATTCAACGCGCGTTGTTTTCGAACCATCGCCTCGTAGGCGGCAGCATCCGGATCAGGAACGGAGCGCGGTTGGCCCCCGCGCGCATAAGAGCCGCTCAAATTGATTCTCCACAATCAGGCTAGGCTGCAGCGCCCGTTGGACGCCCTCACATAGAACCACAGCAAAGCTTCGTCGTCAAGAACATAACATGAACATATGGCCGGCGGCGCGAGCTTCCATGAACCGCGGTTTCCAATGTCCGCCGCCTACGCTAACCCACCCCTATGCCCGATTTCGATTTCGACGCCGTCGTGGTGGGGGCCGGCGCCGTCGGCCTCGCCTGCGGCTACGCCCTGGCCCGGCGCGGCCTGACCGCCGCCATCCTGGAGCGCGACGCCGCCATCGGCCAGGAGGTCTCCTCGCGCAATTCCGAGGTGATCCACGGCGGCCTCTACTATCCGACCGGCTCGCTGAGGGCGCGGCTGTGCGTGGCGGGGCGCCGGGCGCTCTATCCGTTCCTCGACGCCCACCACGTGGCCTACGACCGCTGCGGCAAGCTGGTGGTGGCCACCAACCCCGATGAGGTCGAGCATGTGGAGGCGATCTTCGCCCAGGCGCAGGCCAACGGCGTCGAGGGCATGGCGCGGCTCTCCAGGGCCGAGGCCCTGGCCATGGAGCCGGAGCTGCAGGTGGAGATGGCGCTGTGGTCGCCGCAGAGCGGGGTGCTGGACAGCCACGGCTACATGCTGGCCCTGCAGGGCGAGATCGAGGCGGCGGGCGGCGCCGTGGTGGTCTCCACGCCCTTCGAGGGCGCCGAGCCGCGGGCCGGCGAGGGGTTCGAGGTGCGGGCCGGCGGGGGGGAGCCCACGTCGCTGACCTGCCGGCTGCTGGTCACCGCGCCTGGCCTGCAGGCCCAGGGCGTGGCGGCGCAGATCGCCGGCTTCCCCAATGCCGCCATCCCGCCGGCCCACTTCGGCAAGGGGGTCTATTTCCGCCTGCAGGGAAAAGCGCCGTTCCGGCGGCTGATCTATCCGCCGCCGATCCATGGGGCGCTGGGCACCCACTACCGGCGCGACCTGGGCGGGCAAGCGGTGTTCGGGCCCGACCTGACCTATGTCGACGCCCCCGACTACAGCGTCGACGCCAGCGCGGCGGACGGCTTCTACCGTTACATCCGCAAGTTCTGGCCGGGCTTGCCGGACGGCGCCCTGGCCCCCGACTACGCCGGCGTGCGGCCGAAGCTGCACGGCCCCGACGAGCCGCAACCGGACTTCCGCATCGACGGTCCCCGGACGCACGGGATCGCCGGCCTCGTGACCCTGTTCGGCATCGAAAGCCCGGGGCTCACCTCGTCCCTGGCGATCGGCGATGAGGTCGCGGGGCTGCTGGGCCTGTAATTCAGGCCAGCACCTTGCCGGGGTTGAGGATGTTGTTCGGGTCGAGCGCCGCCTTCAGGGTGCGCATCAGGGCCACCTCCTCCGGCCCGCGGGACCAGCCGAGGTAGTCGCGCTTCTCCAGGCCGATGCCGTGCTCGGCGGAAACCGAGCCGCCGCGGCTGCGCAGGGCCCCGTAGACGATCTGCTCCACCGCCCGCTTGGTCGGCTTGTCGCGGGCCCCGACGCCGGCCACCAGGTGCAGGTTGCCGTCGCCCAGGTGGCCGAACACGGTGAGCGTCGCCGTTTGCGGCCACTTCGCAAGCAGGGCGGCGCGCACCTCGGCCACATAGGCCTCCATGTCGGCGACGCCCAGGCTGACGTCGAAGGTGAAGATCGGCCAGTTGCGGGCGGTCTGGCCGATGTCGTCGCGCAGCTCCCACATGGCGTTGCGCTCGGCCTGCGACTTGGCGATGGCGGCGTCGGAGATCAGGCCCGCCTCCAGCGCCTGCATCAGCACCGCCTCGAAGCGGGCGCTGTCGGCCCGCTGGTCGGCGCCCTGGGCCTCGACCAGCACGTAGTAGGGGTGGCGCCCGGCCAGCGGCGGGCGGCCGAGCGCCGGCGCGGCGGTGACGAGGTCGTGGAACTCCTTCCACATCACCTCGAAGGCGGAGAGGCCGCCGGCCAGGCCGCGCTCCATGTGGCGCAGCAGCCGGGGCAGTTTGTCGAAGGACTCGACGCCCAGGAAGGCCGTGTCCTGGCTGGTAGGCAGGGGCTTCAGGCGCAGGACCGCGCGCGTGACGACGCCCAGGGTGCCCTCCGAGCCGATGAACAGCTGCTTGAGGTCGTAGCCGGCGTTGTTCTTGATCAGGTGGTTCATCGACGAGATCACCGTCCCGTCCGCCAGCACCGCCTCCAGCCCCAGCACCAGGTCACGGGTCATGCCGTAGCGGATCACCCGGTTGCCGCCGGCGTTGGTGGAGATCACGCCGCCCAGGGTGGCCGAGCCGCGGGCGCCCAGGTCTAGCGGCAGCAGCAGGGCCTGCGCCTCCGCCGCCTCCGCCGCGGTCTGCAGGATGCAGCCGGCTTCGGCGGTCAGGGTGCAGCCGGCCGGGTCGACCGCCTCGATGGCCGCCATGCGCTCCAGGGAGAGCGCGATGGCGCCATCCGCGAAACCGCCGTGCACCAGGCCGGTCTTGCCGCCCCAGGCGGTGACCGGGACGCCGGCCGCGTTGCACAGCTTCAGCGCGGCGGAGACCTGGGCGGTGGTGGACGGTCGGATCAGGGCGATGGGGGTTCCCATGCGGCTCCAGCTGGAGACCGCGCGCTCCTGGGCCGCCTCGCCGGTCAGCACGCCGCCTTCGGGCAGGGCGGCGGCGAGCGCCTGGATCAAGGCGTCGATCGGGACCTGGCTCATCCGATCACCGCCTCGATCAGCCGAGGGCCGCGGCCCTCCATAGCGTCGGCGAACTGGGCGTCGAAGGCCTCGATGGTGTCGGCGCGGCTGGCCTCGATACCAAACCCCTGGGCGAGGCTGACCCAATCGAGGTCGGGATCGCGCAGCTCCAGCATGGCCCTGGCCTTGGGGCCGGGGGTGTTCACGCCGACGCGGCCCAGCTCGACATTGAGGATCTTGTAGGAGCGGTTGGCGAAGACGACGGTGGTCACGTCGAGCCGCTCGCGGCCCATGGTCCACAGCGCCTGGGGCGTATAGAGGCCGCTGCCGTCGCCGGTGATGCAGACCACCTTGCGGTCCGGGCAGGCTGTGGCAGCCCCGGCCGCCACCGGCAGGCCCTGGCCGATGGAGCCGCCGGTCAGCGCCAGGTGCACATGCGGCCGGCCGCTCGCCGCGGCGATCAGGGTGGGGGCGGAGGAGGTGGCGGCGTCGTCGGAGAGCACCGCGCCTTCCGGCAGATGCCGGGCGATGGACAGGCCGATGGTGTGGGCGTTGAACTTGCCCGAGGGCGCGCCCGGCAGCTCCAGGCTCGCGCGGCGCACGGGGTGCTGCGGCGCCTTCACCGCCTCGGCCAGCGCCGCCAGCGCCGCGGGGCCGTCCTCGTGGTCGTGGGCGAGGTAGCAGAGGCTGCAGCTCTCCGGCAGGCACCAGCTGGGCTTGCCGGGATAGGCGAAGAAGGCGGTGGGGGGCTTGGCGCCCACCAGCACCAGGGTGTCGAGGTCTTTGAGGAACTCGACGATCGCTTCGGCGAAATAGGGGATGCGCTCGACCTCGACCACGCCCGCGCCCCGCTCGAGCCGGGGGGCGAAGGTGTCGCAGAACAGGCGGCAGCCGCTGGCCGCGGCGATGCGGCCGGCATCCTCCAGCGCCTCGCGGGTCAGGGCTGCGCCGCGCATCAGGATTCCCGCCCGGGCGCCGGCCTTCAGCGCCTGGGCGGCGCGGTCGACCGCCGCGGCGGGCGGCGGCGGCGGCGGCGCGACCGGCAGCGGCGCGGCCGGCCCCTCGGCGTCCAGCCAGGCGGTGTCGGCGGGAAGGATCAGCGTGGCGATCTGGCCCGGCGCGGCGCGGGCCGCCTGCACCGCGCGGGCCGCGTCGGCGGCGACGGTGCGGGGGCTCAGGCTGGCGTGCACCCAGGCCGAGACGGGTCGGGCGAACCCCGCCACGTCGGAGGCCAGCGGCGGGTCGTACTGGGCGTGGTAGGTGGCGTGGTCGCCCACCACGTTGACGATGGGCGAGGCGGCCCGGCGGGCGTTGTGCAGGTTGGCCAGGCCGTTGGCCAGGCCGGGGCCCAGGTGCAGCAGCGTCGCCGCGGGACGGCCGGTCATCCGTGCGTAGCCGTCGGCGGCCCCGGTCACCACGCCCTCGAACAGGCCCAGCACCGCGCGGATACCCTCGACCTTGTCCAGGGCCCCCACGAAGTGCATTTCCGAGGTGCCGGGGTTGGCGAAGCAGGTGTCGATCCCCGAGGCGACCAGCGTCCGGACCAGGCTCTCCGCGCCGTTCATGCCGCCCATCCTCTCGTTCAACTCAATTGATATGCCTCTATATCCGCCCGCCGCGGAACTCCTAGCTCCGGTGCGGCGGCGGCTGCGGCGGCTCGGGCAGCTTGCAGAGGCCGTCCTTGCGCGAGGCGACCAGGATGGTGGCGCTGGCGTTGATGTTCGGCTTGCCGCGCTGGTTCGTGCCCGTGACGTCCAGTTCGATCAGCGGGCCCAGCACCGGGTCGACGCGGGCGTCGGTGACGTTGGCGGTGAGCCAGGTGACGTCGCCCATGTAGTTGAAGTTCCGGAACTCGTAGCGGATCCGGTAGATCCAGGCGTCGTCGCCGGCGAAGTTGTGCAGGTAGTGGCTGACCATGGTCTGGCGCAGCGCGCCGATGTCGTAGATGTCGGGCAGGCCCACCTCGCGGGCGAGGTCGGCGTCCCAGTGGACCCGCTGCACCGCGTCCCAGGCGTTGTGCTTGTCCTTGGTGTAGAAGCCGCGCAGGTTCTTGCGGTTCTCATAGGACAGCCGATAGGGCCAGAGGCCGTAGATCAGCCAGCCCGCGCCCATGTGGAAGTTGATCAGGTCGGTGATCGTCAGCGGGCCCTTGACCATCTTCGGCATCGGCTGGCCGACCTTGACGTCCTCGATGTAGAGGGTGTCGGCGCCGCGGACGAATTCGGCGTCGTATGCCGCCTCGATCTCCGCCATCTGCTCGTCGGTGTAGAAGGCCGGCTCGTGCGGCTCCTTCTGCTTCGCCGGCTCGCCTTCCTGCCGCTTGCGGCGCTCGGCGTGCACGAACCACTCGACCCCATCGGAGTAGACCGCGTCGTCGTCGTCCCACAGGGCCAGGCCGTTGGTGACGATGGCGGAGCGGCCCGCGAACTCGGACTCCTTGGCCTCCACCTTGTCGACCCACTTGGTCCGGTAGAGCTTCACGCCCTCGGTGATCGGCTTGTAGTAGAAGTTCTCGCCGCCCGAGTAGAACAGCTGCACCCCGCGCAGCGCCTTGTTGGTGTCCTTCAGCTCCGCCGGCGCCTCCTTGGCGCGCGGGATGCCCATGGACTTCTCGAAGCCGGTGGGCGCGATGGTCTGGCCCCAGCGGGTCCTGGCCGCGTAGTCGCAGTCGATGAAGAAGGGGTTGTCGTCGCCCATGCACAGCGACCAGCGGCGGATGGCGTCGGCGGTGGCGATCTCGTTCCAGGCGCCGCCGTGGATGCCGGCGCGCAGGGTCGGGTTCGGATAGCCGATCCGACGGCGCATCAGGTCCAGCGACTCGTCGGTGATCTGGCCGCGGATCAGGCCTTCGGTGGACATGGGACCTTCGCCCTCTCGGAAGAAATCGAAACAGTAAGCTCTTTAGGCGACGCCGGGGCCGGCGTCTAGGAACGCGCGGCGACCCAGGCCTGGCGGGAGAGCACGGTGTTGACCGCCTCCATGTCGAACACCTCCTCCAGGCGCCCGCTCTCGGCGGCGTTCAGGCTGCGCTTCATGTAGCCGTAGGTGGCGGCCGAGCCGGCGGCGAGGCGCCGGGCGACCTCCATGGTCTTCTCCGCCAGCTGACCGTCCGGGTGGACGGCTGAGACGATGCCGGCCGCCAGCGCGTCGGCCGCCTCGATCTTCTCGTTGAGGAAGTAGAGCTCGCGGGCCCTGGCGGTCCCCAGGATGCGGGTCCAGAACCAGCTGCCGCCGTAGTCGCCGGAGATGCCGGCCTTGGCGAAGGCGGTGGTGAAGCGGGCGGACTGGCCCGCGAAGCGCAGGTCGCAGGCGCCGGCCAGGCTCATCCCCGCCCCGGCGCACGGGCCGTTGACCATGGCGATGGTGGGCTTGGGCATCTCGTGCAGCAGGCGCGCGGCCTCCATCGACCGGCGCAACCAGGCGATCCGGGCCTCCAGCGTCTGCGGCGGCCGTCTGGGGGTTTCGGGCTTCGGCGTTTCGGCCTTGGCGGCCACGGCGTCGGCGCGGGCCTTGGAGGCGGCCTTCATGTCGCCGCCGGCGCAGAAGGCGCGGCCGGCGCCGGTCAGCACCACGCAGCCCACCTCGCCGTTGTGGGCGGCGCGCTGCACGGCCTCGTTCAGCCGGCGCATCAGGGCGGTGTTCAGCGCATTGAGGTCGTGGGGACGATTGAGGGTGAGCGTCAGGACCCCGTCCTCGAGGCTCTCGAGGAGCTCCGTGCTGTCGGCGCTGTCGGTCATCCGAACTCCCCGTCCGTCAGCCGGAATTTCTGCAGCTTGCCGGTGGCCGTGCGCGGCAGCGCGTCGACGAACACCACCTCCCGCGGGACCTTGTAGTTGGCCATGTTCTCGCGGCACCAGGCGATCAGCCCCGCGTGGTCGATCGGCGGGCCGGCGGGATCGCGCACCACGAAGGCCTTGCCCACCTCGCCCATCCGCTCGTCGGGCATGCCCACTACGGCGACCTCGGCTACCGAGGGGTGACCCTGGACGATCTGCTCGATCTCGGCGGGATAGCAGTTGAAGCCGCCGATGATGAAGATGTCCTTCTTACGCCCGGTGATCCGCAGGTAGCCTTTGGCGTCGACGGTTCCCAGGTCGCCGGTGTGCAGCCAGCCGTCGGCGTCGATCACCTCGGCGGTGGCGGCGGGGTCCTGGTAGTAGCCCTGCATGACGTTGTAGCCGCGGACGACGATCTCGCCCTCCTCGCCGATCGGCAGCAGCCGGCCCGCTTCGTCCATGCAGCGCATCTCGACGTCGGGCACCGCCTTGCCGGGCGAGCTGACGACGATCTCCGGCGGGTCGTCGGCGGCGGTCATGGTCACCGTGCCGCAGGACTCCGTCAGGCCGTAGCCGGTGAACACCTTCTGCAGGCCGAGGTCGTCGCGCATGGCTTCGATCAGCGCCGGCGCCACCATGGTGGCCCCCGTCACCGTCAGGCGCAGCAGGTCGCGGAAGACGCCGCTGCGGCCCTCCGGCGAGGCGAGCAGGGCCTGGAAGAGGGTTGGCGGGCCCGGCAGGACGGTGATCTTCTCGCGGACCACGCGGGCGATCAGCCGGTCGACCTCCAGCGTCGGCTCCGGATAGAGCGTCGAGCCGGCCAGGATGCTGGCGAGCCAGCCGGCCTTGTAGCCGGCGCAGTGGAAGAACGGCCAGATCAGCAGGAAGCGGTCCTCGTCGCAGAGCGTCGTGGCGCCGATCCAGGCCAGGCCGACCTTCACGTTCTGGCCGTGGTTGGCCACCACGCCCTTGGGCGCGCCGGTGGTGCCCGAGGTGAACATGATGTCGGCGATGTCGTCGGGACCGAGGGCCGCCAGCCGACGCTCGACCTCGGCGACGCTGGCCGGGTCGGCGGCGCCCCAGGCCAGGAACGACTCCCATTCGGCGTCGGGCGCCTCGGCGGTGGGAACGGAGATCTTCCGTTCGAGGGTGGGCGTATCCAGGCTGTCCAGCATCGCGCCGTACTCGACGCCCAGGAAGCGGCTGGCGTGGATCAGGAACTTCGCGCCGCTCTTGTTGACGGCGTACTGCGCCTCGCCGCCCTTGAAGCGGGTGTTGAGCGGCACGGTGACGCCGCCCGCCGCCTGGACGCCCAGGCAGGCCAGCACCCAGTCCAGGCTGTTGTGCGCCCAGACCGCCGCCCGGTCGCCGGGCTTGAGCCCCGCCCGCACCAGGGCGGCGGCGGCGCGGCGCATCTCGGCGGCCAGTTCCCGGTAGCTGACCTGCCTGTCCTCGTCGACCACCGCGAGGTGGTCGCCGCGCCAGGCGGCGGCGCGGTCCACCGCCTGCGGAATCGTCCGGGCGCCCACGGTCTCGGGCAGCCAGGCGGGCGGCAGGTGGTTCATGGTCTCAGACATATTGCAGTCGCGCGGTGGCCGAGCCGCGCACCGACCAGAGGCCGTAGTCCATCACCGGCTCGGCGGCGGCGCCGATCAAGGCCATGTCGTCGTCCTGCAGGACCACGTCGGTGGCCTTGACGTTGTCGGCGACCTGTTCGGCGTTGCGCGCGCCGAACAGCACGCTGGTCACCGCCTTGTGGCTGAGCAGCCAGGCCAGCGCCGTCTGCGCCACGCTGGCCTCGCGGCGCGCGGCCACGGTGCGCAGGGCGTCGACCACGTCGAACACCTGGTCCCGGTTCAGCACCGGCGGCGTGTTTCCGCCCGTGCGGCTGACGCCGGCGTCGCCGCCTTCGCGATTGAACTTGCCGCTGAGCAGGCCGCCCACCAGGCCGCCCCAGACCAGGACGCCGACCCCCTGGTCGAGCGCCATGGGCACGACCTCGCGCTCCAGGCCGCGGGTGGCCGCCGACCAATTGGCCTCGATCACCTCGAACCGCTCCAGGCCTTCGCGCGCGGAGACCTGCAAACCCTTCATCACCTGCCAGGCGGCGAAGTTGGAGCAGCCGATGTGGCGGACCTTCCCCGCCCGCACCAGGCCGTCCAGCGTCCTGAGCGTCTCCTCGAGCGGCGTCGCCGGATCGAAATAGTGGACCATGTAGAGGTCGACGTAATCGGTGGCGAGCCGCTTCAGGCTGGCGTCCAGGGCGCGGATCATATGCCCCCGCGATGCGCCCGTGCCGTTCACGCCCGGCGCCATCCGGCCGCCGACCTTGGTGGCGATCACCACGTCCGCGCGGTCGACGCCCACGTTGCGGATCGCGCGGCCGACGCACTCCTCCGACTGGCCGGCGGCGTACATGTCCGCGGTGTCGATGAAGTTGATGCCGCCCTCGACGGCCTTGGCCACGACGGCGTCCACCGCCGGCTGCTCCAGGGCGCCCAGGCTCTTCCATACCGGGCCATCGCCGCCGAAGGTGTTGGTGCCGAGGCACAGCTCCGACACCAGCATGCCGGTGCGGCCCACTCGTCTGTAGCGCATGGTCTCAAGCCTCCGTTCGCGCGCGTTTGGGGGGGGGACCGTCGGACGGCGCCCCCGCGAAGCACTGCGCCAGTTCCATCCAGCGGCGGGCGCCCGGGCCGGTGACCCGCAGCGCGGTGTCGTCCACGTGCCGGCGCTGGGTCACCACCAGGGCGAAATCCGCCGCGGGGCCCTCGACGGCCTCGGCCCCGCCCTCGTTCCAGCGCCACAGGCCGCCCGAGGGCGCGGTCAGGGTCACCGTCGGCGCCTCCGGCGTGTCGAGCTTGCGGTTGTGGAACGTCCAGCCCTGGGTGCGCACCCCGATCTCGCAGATGTTGCGGACCCGGTCGGACGGGACCCGCTCGACTCCGA
The DNA here is from genome assembly GCF_036502675.1 of Phenylobacterium sp. GTDB lineage: Bacteria > Pseudomonadota > Alphaproteobacteria > Caulobacterales > Caulobacteraceae > Phenylobacterium. Next base: position 21,901 of record NZ_DASXYF010000109.1, on the reverse strand, counting down.
ACAGGTCGTAGATGTCCTGGCCGTGGGCCCAGACCTCCATCTGCCGCGCGGAGGCGGCGGAACGCAGGCTCATGTCCGGCCCGAACCACTTCATGCGGCCCTTGGGGTCGGCGGCGGCGAACACCTGGGCCAGGCGACGGTAGGTCTCGCGCCAGGCTTCCAGCAGCGTGTCGCGGGTCAGCGCCCGGTAGCGCTCGCGCATGTAGTCGCTGAGCTCACCGCCGGCGGCCTGGCAGCGGCGGATGTCGGCCACCTCGGCGAGGAAATCGGCCTCCTGCTCGATGGCCTTCAGCGTCGTCAGGTCGAGGAAGTAAAGGTGCATCACCTCGTCGCGCACGGTCCAGCCGTAGAAATCAGTGCGCCGGGCGAAGTCGGCCTCGCCGTACCGGGACACGAAGGCGTCCAGCGCTTCGCACTCTGCCAGGAAATCCACGCCCAGCATGGTCTAGGCGCCCGGATGGGGCGCGGGCGGCAGGCGCGCAGGGGCGCGGATCATCTCGGCGGACGGGGTCATTCAGCAGTCTTGATTGAGTTGCCGGAACAGATCGTTCCGGATGGCGCCGGTGTCAATCCCGGGGCTGGTCCCCTCTCCCGCCGATTCCGGCGAGGAGGGGGGAGGGCGGTCACTTCGCCCCATGCCGCAGGGTGGCGTGGGAGTCCTCGGAACCGTCGACCGGGCGGTTGTAGCGCTCGACGATCCGCCAGCCGTCGGGCGTGCGCGTCAGGGTCCAGCGGTTGGCCGAGGCCCGCCAGACGTACCAGCCCTTGTGGCTGCGCAGCATGACGAAGGAATAGCCGACGGCCTCGGCCGTATCGCCGGTGACGGTGATCCGCGGCGTCGCCGTCAGGTGCGCCGAACCCCTGAAGATCAGCTCCCTGTGGCCCTGCGAGTCGTAGAGGGCGGCGATGGCGTCATGGCCCTCGGCCCGGCGCATGCCGCCCACGTCGTAGACGCCGTCCTCGGTCCAGAGCGCCGCGCCCTCGCGGCTGGAGCCGGAGTCCACCGCCGGCCCGTAGGTGGACAGCAGGCGGATGATCGCCAGCTGGTCCTCCGCCGCCTGCAGCCGCGCTTCCAACGCATCGAGCCGGTCTTCGATCGCCATCGCGAGCCTCCCTTGTTTTGTGATTTGGTATACGTCTTTCGCGCCCTCCGGCCAGCCGGAAGCGGCCCTCAGCCGAGCGGGCGCAGCCTGAACTTCCGCTGCAGGCGCACCGGCGCGTAGGAGCGCTTGGCCTGGCGGAAGCCCGCGTGGCCCAGGTCCTGCTCGAAGTTGATCAGGGCGTACTGCGGATAGCGGCGGGCGAACTGCCGGAACAGGAAGGGGAACACCCCGTCCAGGCTGCGCAGCCCCTTGGCGAAGTGGATGGCCGCCATGTCGGGCGCCACCTCGCTGGCCAGCACGAAGCCGCCCGGCGCGCCCTGGGCCAGCACCAGCAGGCCGAACAGGCCCAGGGCCTCGCGTAGCTCCAGCGCCTCGCGGCAGGCGGCGTAGTCGGTGGCGGCCCAGGGCTTGGCCACGTCGGCCAGCCACCGGTCCAGCACGCCGGCGGCCATCGCCGTCTCCGCAGCCGATGCGATCGGGATGACGGCCGGCGCGGCCGCGGCCTCGAAGCGGTCGGCCTGCCGGCGCCGCGACTTCAGGCCGTCCAGGGCGCCCATCCGCGCCGCGTCGTAGACATAGTCGGAGTCCGCCTCGTTCCAGCTGGCGGCGTAGCGGTCGGCCAGCGCCGCGGCGCGGTGTTCCGGGACCGGATAGAGCCGTCGGCCGTCCCCCAGGAGCGCGCGCACCTCGCCCGCGTCGGCGGCGGCGAGGTCGAACAGCGGGATCACGATCGCCTCGCCGTCGTAGGCGGCGCCCGTGACATGCGGCAGGCCGGGCGTTTCCACCAGGCGGTAGGCGTGCACCTCGCGGAACAGGTAGAGGTTGGGGAAGGTGCTCTCGGAAAGCGGCGTGGCCCAGGCGCGCATCGCCGCGTTCACCCGCCCGCGGTCGTCGAGCGTCAGCGCCCGGCCGGCGCGTGAGGTCATGGCCGGGCTCAGGCGCCTGCGCGGCTCGCCGCGGCCTTGCGCTCTTTCGCCGGACGCCGCGCCGTGGTCCCGTCGCCCTCGGGCGGCGCGCCGGCCAGATGCAAGAAGGCGGAGCCGCCGGACTGGGCGCCCAGGTCCTCCAGGAGCCACTCCGAAGCGTTCATGGCGCAGCGCTTGGCGGCCACCACCGCCAGCTCCGCATCACCCTCGATCAGCGCCTCGGCCAGGCGGTTGCGCTTCTCGCGGTACTCGCTCACCCGGTGCGGCCGGTTGATGTAGAGGTCCTCGTTGCGGCCCAGCATGCCGGAGAAGTCGTAGAGGATGAGCAGGAACAGCGAGATCACCTTGTTGCCGCTCATGTCGCCCAGGATGCGGCCGAACTCCCGCTCGCTGCGCAGGAAGTCCCGGTAGCGCATCTGCGCGTCCGGCGTGGCGCGCTCGCCGGCGAGGAACTGGCGCATCTCGTCGCGCGCCGCCTCGTTGTCGCCGGCGGCGGCCAGCTTGGCCAGTTCGATGCGGATCGGCTCGACGGCGCGGATCACCTCGCTCACCCGGGTCTGGCGGGTGCGCAGGTAGACCGCGGCCATGTGCGCCACGGCGCGGCTGTCGGGCCGGCTGGCGAAATAGCCGCCGCCGACGCCGCGCTTCACCCGCAGCAGGTTCTCCTGGCACACCAGGGCGGCGGCCTGGCGCAGGGTGGGCCGGCTGACGCGATAGCGGCGGATCAGGTCCTCCTCCGCCCCGAGCAGATCGCCGTCCTCCCGGTCGATGGCGTCGCGGCGCAGGGCGTCGGCCGCCCCATATACCGCCGAAAGCCGGCGCGGCGCGGTCTCCGCCTTCGCCGTGCGCGCCGGCCCGGCGGTCCGACCGCCCGATGTCTTCGCCTTCATGCGGGATTCTCGATGAGCCACTCCTTGGGGAGTATAGGCGGCGACCGGACCGTGTCGATGCCTCGCCGGCGCCCGCTGCGGCGATTGCTGCATCTCAATGGCCCGCCGCGCGCCGGGCGGGAAGGCGGCCGGCGGCGGCGGCCTCCGGGGCCCCGTGGCGATTGCGGCTCCTTGACCCGGCGGCCCGCTTCGCCTTTTTACGCTCGAATAAGAAACCGGCGCCCCAAAGGCGTCGCTTGAAGGACCCCGCAGGCGGGGGCGCGCGCATGGCAGGTGAAGTCAGCCTCTATACCCCCGAGGACGAGGCCTTTCGCAAGGAGGTCCGCGCCTTCATCGCCGCCAACATCCCGCAGGACGTGGCCCGGCGGAACCAGCGGGGCTACCACCCGACCCGCGACGACGTGGTGCTGTGGACCAGGGCGCTGCACGCCAGGGGCTGGTCGGCGCCCAATTGGCCGGTGGAGTACGGCGGCCCCGGCTGGAGCATCCGCCAACGGCACATTTTCGAGGAGGAGAGCTTCCGGATGGGCGCGCCGGAGATCTCGCCCCAGGGCCATACCCTGGTGGGGCCGGTGATCTACGCATTCGCCTCCCAGGCCATGAAGGACCGCTTCCTCCCGAAGATCCGCAGCGGCGAGCACCTGTGGGCCCAGGGCTTCTCCGAGCCCAACGCCGGCTCCGACCTGGCGTCCCTGCGCACCCGGGCGGTGCGCGACGGCGACCACTACGTCGTCAACGGCCAGAAGATCTGGACCTCGGAGGCCCACAGCGCCGACTGGTTGTTCCTGCTGGTGCGGACCAACACCGAGGTGAAGCCGCAGGCCGGCATCTCCTTCCTGCTGGTCGACCTCAAGACCCCCGGAATCACGGTCCGGCCGATCCTCACCATCGACGAGGCGCACACGCTGAACGAGGTGTTCCTGGAGGACGTCCGCGTCCCGGCCGAGAACCTGGTGGGCGAGGAGAACGCCGGCTGGACCTACGCCAAGCACCTGCTGGGCGCCGAGCGCTCGTTCTCCGCGAACGTACCGCGCTGCAAGGTGGGGCTGGAGCGGCTGCGGGCGATCGCCGGCGCCGCGCGGCTGCGCGGCAGGCCGCTGATCGAGGACCCGGGCTTCGCGGCCCGCGTGGCCCAGCTGGAGATCGAGTTCCTGGCGCACGAGACCACGGTCTGGCGGGTGCTGGTGGAGGAGGAGAGCGGCATGACCTCCGCCGTGCCGACCTCGTCGATCCTGAAGGTCAGGGGCGGCGAGCTGCTGCAGCAGGTGGAGCAGCTGATGGTCGAGGCGCTGGGCGACGACGCCGTGCCGGTCTATCCCGAGGCGGACTACATGGGCGAGATGCCCAACGACGCGCCGGGCCCGGACTTCGCGCCGGGCGTCGTCTCGGAATTCATGTACCGCCGGGCGATCACCATCTACGGCGGCTCCAACGAGATCCAGCGCAACATCATCGCCGACATGCTGCTGCGGGCCTGAGGATGCAATCGATGCAGTTCATCCCGACCGACGAGCAGGTGCTGCTGCGCGACAGCGTCCGTCGCTTCGTGGAGCGCGAGCACGCCGCCCGCGTGCCGTCGCGCCTGGGCCATGACGACGCCATCTGGGCGGTGTTCGGCGAGCAGGGGTGGCTGGCGGCCGGCCTGCCGGAGGCGGTCGGCGGCCTGGGCGGCGGCGCCTATTCCACCGCCCTGATCGCCGAGGAACTGGGCCGCGGCCTGGTGCCGGAAGCCTTCGTGCCGGTGGCCGCCGTGGCCGGGCAACTGTTCCATGCGCTCGCGCCCGAGGACGAACGGCTGCAGGCGCTGATGTGGGGCCAGTCGCGGCCGGTGCTGGCGCACTTCGAGCCCGAGGGCCGCGGCGACGTGCGCTGGGTCGAGGCCCGGGCGGTGAAGGACGTCGATGGCTACAGCCTCTCCGGGGTCAAGGCCGCCGTACTGGGCGGGCCGGCGGCGGACGTCTTCCTGGTCACCGCCCGCACCGGCGACAGCGACGAACTGACCGTCTTCGCCGTGCCGCCGGACGCCGCCGGTCTGCGCCGCCGGGACTACCGGACGGTGGACAACCGCGGGGCCTCGAACCTGCGCCTGGACGAGGTGAAGCTGGCCCCCGACGCGGTGCTGGGCCCGGTGGGCGGGGCCGCCGCCGCCGTCGAGCGGGCCATCGACCACGGGCTGGTCGCCGCCTGCGCCGAGGCGGAGGGGGCGATGGACGTGGCGTTCGACATGACCCGCAGCTACCTCAACACCCGCCGGCAGTTCGGGACCCTGATCGGCGACTTCCAGGCGCTGCGCCACCGGCTGGCCGACATGTTCATCGAGACCGAGCAGGCCCGCTCGATCGTCCTGCGGGCGCTGGCCGCCCTCGACGGCGACGGGCCGGAGCGCGGGCGCTTGGCCTCCGCCGCCAAGGTCCGCGTGGCCCAGGCCGGCCGCTACGTCACCGCCCAGTCGATCCAGCTGCACGGCGGCATCGGCCTCACCGAGGAGTACCCGGTGGGCCAGCACTTCAAGCGATTGACCATGTTCACCCTGCTGAACGGCGCCGACGCCGCCCACCTGGAGCGCTTCGTGCGGCTGGGCCGGGCGGCGGAAGAGCTGTCTCAAACGCGGGACGTGGGAGGAAAAGAGTTGGAAGGAGCTCGCCCATGCTGAAGCCCGGGAAGATCCGCCAGGTCGCCTATGTGACGCGCGACATCCACGCCTCCATGGCCAACTGGGTCGAGCGCCTGGGCGTCGGCCCCTGGTTCTTTGCGGACGGCTCGCCCATCGAGGGGAGCTACTACCGGGGCGGCCCTTGCCCGCTGCGGCTGGGCGCAGCGCTGGCCGTCTCCGGCGACATACAATTCGAGCTGGTGCAGCCGTTCTGCGACACGCCGTCGATGTACCGGGACTGGATGGCCCGGCCCTTCGCCCACGAATTGCAGCAGCATGTGGCCGTCTGGCCTACGGACTACGATGGCCTGCTGGCCGCCGCCCTGGCCGACGGCTATGCGCCGGAGCAGGGGGGAACCACGCCCTGGGGCCGGTTCGTCTACCTGCTGCACCCCGAGCAGCCCGACCTCGCCCTGGAGATGAGCGAGCTGACGCCTGAGCGCGACGCTTTCTACGCCGGCATCGCCCGGGCCGCCCGTGACTGGGACGGCTGCGACCCGGTCCGCCCGTTCGCCGCGGCGCTCGCCTGAGCGCGGGCATGGCGGGGGCGCTGGAGTTCGACCACATCGTCGTCGGCGCCGGGGCCGCGGGCTGCGTGCTGGCGGCGCGGCTGGCCGAGCAGGGCCGCAAGGTGCTGCTGCTGGAGGCGGGGCCGCGGGACCGCTCGCCGCTGCTGTCCATCCCCGGCGCCAGCGCCTTCGGCGCGGCGGCCAGGCGGTTCAACTGGAGCTATGAGAGCGAGCCGCAGCCGGAACTTGGCGGCCGGCGCCTCTACCTCTCGCAGGGGCGCGTGCTGGGGGGCGGCAGCTCGATCAACGGCATGGTCTACACCCGTGGCTTCCCGCACGACTACGACGCCTGGCGCGACGCCGGCTGCGCGGGCTGGGGCTTTGCGGACCTGCTGCCCTACTTCCGCTGCTCCGAGGCCAACGAGCGGGGTGAGGACGCCTGGCACGGCGGATCCGGCCCGCTGGCGGTCACCAAGGGCCGCTCCAGCCTGGGGATCTGCGAACGTATCCTTCAGGCGGCGGACCAGGCCGGCTACCCGCGGGTGGAGGATTTCGCCCGGCCCGGCGACGGCGGCTTCGGCTGGTACGACTTCACCATCTCCAACGGCCGGCGGGTCAGTTCCGCCGCGGCCTTCCTGCGCCGCAGCGACGGCGTTGCTGGCCCGACGGTCATCGCCGGCGCGCAGGCCGCCCGGGTGCTGACCGAAAACGGCCGGGCGAGCGGCGTGGCCTTTGCCCTCGACGGGGTGATGCAGACCGCCCACGCCACGGGCGAGGTGATCCTGTGCGCGGGCGCGATCAACTCGGCCAAGCTGCTGATGCTGTCCGGGATCGGTCCGGGCGACCACCTGCGGGCGCTGGGCGTGCCGGTGGTCCTCGACCAGCCGCAGGTGGGCCGCAACTACCAGAACCACCTAGCTTACAAGCTGGCCTGGGCCACCTGCGCGCCGATCACCGGCTACCGCTACCTCAACCCCTTCACCGGCGGGCTGGAGGCGATGCGCTACCTGGCGGACCATACGGGTTTCCTTTCGGAGGGCTCGTCGCCCGTCGGCGGCTTCTTCCGCAGCGACCAGGCCCTGGCCCACCCGGACCTGCAGCTGTTCTCGCCGCCGGTGATGGTGGGTCTGCTGGGCCGGGGCCTGAGGGCGCTGCTGCCTAGCCAGCACGGCTTCTCCTTCTTCGTGAACCAGGGCCGGCCGGCGAGCCGCGGGTTCGTGACGCTGCGCTCCGCCGACCCGCGCGAGGCGCCGGTGATCGAGCCGCGCTACCTCAGCGAGCCTTCCGACCTGGAGGCGCTGGTCTCGGGGACCGAGCGACTGCGCGACATCGCCGCCCGGCCGGCGCTGGCCGAGGTGATCAGCCGCGAGATCCGCCCGGGGCCCGAGGCGCGCACCCGCGCCGAGATCGCCGCCAGCATCCGCCGCCTGGCCAGCAACCACTTCCACGTGGCGGGCACCTGCCGGATGGGCCCCGACGGCGCGAGCTCGGTGGTGGACCCGCAGCTGCGCGTCCACGGCCTCCCGGGCCTGCGGGTCGCCGACGCCTCGATCATGCCCGAGCTGGTCAACGGCAACCTCGGCGCCCCGGTGATGATGATCGCCGAGAAGGCCGCCGCGATGATCGGCGGCGCGTAGCGTCCGGCCGCACGCCGATATAGGCTTGGGCAAGCGAAAGGCGCGGCTTGGCGCGGGCGCGCCGCGCCGGACGGAGGAAGCGACGTGGACGGTGGTTCGACCTTGCCGGTGGTGCACACCCAGACCGCCGAGTTCATCAGCGACCCCAATTCGGTGGTCGGCCGCGGAGACGACCGGCCCCTGCTGGCGCAAGGCGACTTCGGCGTCGAGGTGCTGGACTACGAGCTGGTGCAGGCCTGCTTCCGCGACCGGCGGCTCGGCAACCGCAATGGCCGCTACTTCGAGAAGATGGGCGCCTCGCCGCTGGTCAAGGAGTTCATCACCCAGGGCAACTTCAACATGTTCGACCCCGAGCAGCACGACCGGGTGCGCAAGGTCTCGGTGCGCGCCTTCATGGGCCGGGGCTTCGACCACATCCGCGAACCGGTCCGCGCCATCGGCGAGGCGCTGATCGCCCGGTTCATCGACCGCGGACGCTGCAACCTGGTGGCCGACTTCTCGCACCAGTTCACCATTCGCGCGGTCTCCTGCTTCGTGGGCATCGCGCCGGAAGACGTGCTGACCTTCGACCAGGCGACGGTGGAGCTGAGGCTGTTGGGCCAGGCGCCGCTCACCCCCTGGCTGCCCCGGCTCGACGCGGCGCTCGCCACCCTGAAGGCCTACGGCGAGAAGCTGATCGCCGAGAAGCGCGCCCGCCCCGGCGAGGACTACATCTCCGACCTGATCCGGGCCAGCGACGAGGACGGCGCGCTGACGCCGCTGGAGCTTACCTGGTCGGTGGCCAATGTGCTGCTGGCCGGCCACGACACCACCCGCTACCAGACCACCGGCCTGGTCCGCGCGGTGATCGAGGCCGGCGACTGGGAGCGGGTGCATCAGGACAACGCGCTGATCGCACCGGCGGTCAACGAGGCCATGCGGCTCTATCCGGCCACCCCGCGCCAGGTGAAGGTGGCGCTGGAGCCCTTCGAGATGGGCGGCCACCGGTTCCAGTCCGACGACGTGATCGTGCCCAACATGAGCGCCGCCGGCCGCGACCCGAGGAAGTTCCAGGATCCCGACCGGTTCATCATCGGCCGCGACCCGCAGCAGACCGTGTTCTTCGGCTTCGGCAACCACCATTGCCTGGGCCACATGCTGGCGCGCACCGAGATGGAGGTGGCGCTGAAGCTGCTGACCGACCGGCTCGCCGACGTGGCCGTCGACGGCCCCATCGAGATGAAGCCCACCGGCGTCATCGCCGGCGTCGAGACCCTGCCGCTCACCTTCCGCAGGCGGGGTTGAGCGTGGCGGGACGCGCCTGCGACCGGTTCGCGGCAGGCGAGGCCGTCGTCCACCGCCTGCACCGCACCACTTTGCTTCACGAGGCCCTCTGATCATGCGCAGCCTGCTGTTCGCCCCGGGCGACTCGCCGTCCAAGATGGAGAAGGCCGCGGGGTCCGGCGCCGACGCGGTGATCCTCGACCTGGAGGACTCCGTCGCCGAGACCAACAGGCCCGAGGCCCGCCGGCTCACCGCCGCCTTCCTGCAGCGGCGCCCGCGCCCGCGCAGCCCGGCCCTGTGGGTGCGGATCAACCCGCTGAACACCCCCGCCGCGCTCGACGACCTGGTCGCGGTGGTGGCGGCCGCGCCCGACGGGGTCCTGCTGCCCAAGCCGGACTCCGCCGCCGACGTCGCCCGGCTCGACCACTACCTCGGCGCCCTGGAGGCGGCGGCCGGACTGTCGGGCCGGCCCATCGCCATCCTGCCCATCGCCACCGAGACGCCGAAGTCGGTGTTCGCGCTGGGCTCCTACGCGGGCTCCAGCTCCCGCCTCGCCGGCCTGACCTGGGGGGCGGAGGATCTGCCGGCCGCGGTGGGCGCCGCGACCAGCCGCTGGGCGGACGGCGGCTACACCGACCTCTGCCGCTTCGCCCGCACCGTCTGCCTGGCGGGCGCGGCGGCGGCCGAGGTGGCGCCGATCGAGACGGTCTATCCGGCCTTCCGCGACCTCGAGGGCCTGCGCGCCTACGCCGTTCGTGGGCGGCAGGAAGGCTTCACCGGCATGATGGCCATCCATCCGGCCCAGGTGGCGGTGATCAACGAGGTGTTCACCCCGTCCGGCGCCGAGCTGGCCCACGCGCAGGCGGTGGTCGACCTGTTCGCGGCCAATCCCGGGGCCGGCACGCTGGCCCTCGACGGCAAGATGCTCGACGCTCCCCACCTGAAGCTGGCCCGCCGGCTCCTCGCCCAGGCCGAGGGCCAGTAGTCCGCCGAGCGGTCCTCAACCCGCGCGTGCCCGCCGAGGCATGCCGCCGGTTTTCCCGGAACGGTAGAGTCGGCGCTCGATCAACCTATTGATTCAACAGACGACGTCACGGCCGGGTTTGTCCGGGCCCCCTCCGCGGACCTTCCTGCGCCATCTGGTGTTCATGGGTCGCCCGGCTGGTTCAAACGACGCCGGCGCCCCGTAGGTCCTCGATCTCCGCCTGGGAAAAGCCCGCGGAGGCCAGCACGTCTTCGGTGTCCTCGCCCACGAGGTGGGGCGCGGCGGCGGCGGTGGCGGTCCGGCTTCCGTCAGGGGTGGCGAGCCGGATCGGGTTGGCCGGCACAGGAACGCCCGCGGATTCGACGATCGAGCCGCGGGCCTGGATGTGGGGGTCGTCGAGCAACCACTTCGCATGGTTCACCAGCGTGACCGCCGCGCCGCTCGGCCCGAGGCGTTCGACCCACTCTGCGGCAGGGCGCGTCAGGAATATCTTCGCCAACGTCTCGGTGGTGGACGCGGCTTCGGCCCGGTCATGCAGCTTCGCCGCGATCTGCGGCGTCTCCAGGGCCTCGCACAGCGCCGCCCAGGTGCGCGGCTCCGCCGAGGCGACGGCGACATGGCGTCCGTCCGAGCAGGCGTAGAGCCTGCGGTCCGGCGAGGCGGCGATGACCATCGGCTTTTCCGACAGCGGATTGATCCCGCCCGACAGCGTCCAGGTCGCGCATTCCGAAAGGCTGATGTCGACCAGGCAGCCTTCGCCGGAGCGGGCCCGCTGCAGGAGCGCCGCCTGGACGCCCACCACCGCCATGACCGCGCCGTTCGGCACGGCGATCTGGACGCCGGGGTGCCAGGGCAGGTCAGGCGCGAGCGCCGCGAGCAGCCCGGAGTGCGCCATGTAGGAGAGATCGTGGCCCGGCTGGTCGGCATAGGGCCCCGACTGGCCGAATCCGGTGATGGCGCACCAGATGATCCTGGGGTTTTCGGCTCGCGCCTGGCTGTAGCCGAAGCCCCGCGCCTCCATGGCGCCCGGCTTGGCGTTCTCCACCACCACGTCGATCGCGGGCGCGAGCCGCTTCAGGATCCCGGCGGCGGCCGGGTGGCGCATGTCGAGCGTCATGGACCGCTTGCCCCGGCTCAGCGCCACCTGCCCGACCACCAGGCTGGGGGTCCCGCGCCGGGCCGGAGGCTCCACCCGGATGATCTCCGCGCCCAGGTCCGCCAACATGATCGTGCAGTACCCGCCGGGCGGAAAGGCGGTGAAGTCCAGAACCCGGACGCCCGACAGCGGCTTGAGGGTCATATCGCTGTTCCTTTGCACCGCGGTGTTCACCGTCCCGTGGGCACGTCGCGGAAGGGGACGTCCTTGTCGAGGCGCACGTCGCCGGGCAGGCCCAGGACGCGCTCGGCGATGATGTTGCGCAGGATCTCGTCGGTCCCGCCGCCCAGGCGCAGGCCCGGCGAGAACAGCAGCCGGTGCTGGAAGGCCGCGCCGTCCAGGGCGTAGGCCGGGTCGTCGACGACGCCGAACTCGTCCTGGATCTCCACCGCCTGGTTGGAGAGGTCCTGGGTCTGGCTGGACCACAGGAGCTTGCCGGCGGAGCTTTCCGGGCCCGGCACGCCGCCCTTGGAGAGGGTGGTCAGGGTGCGCAGGGAGAGCAGGCGGATGGCCTCAGCGGTGACGTACCAGTCGGCCAGGCGCTCGCGGAAGGCCGGGTCCCGCAGGACCGCCCGGTCGACGCCGGGGGTGGCGCGGGCCACCCTCTCGATGTCGCGCCAGGACAGGCCGGAGCCGCCGCCCAGCGCCGCGCGCTCGTTCATCAGGGTGTTGACGGTGACCTTCCAGCCCTGGCCCACGTCACCGACGCGCTGGCTGTCGGGGATGCGCACGTCGGTGAGGAACACCTCGTTGAAGTCCGCGCCGCCGGACATCTGGTGGATCGGACGCACCTCGACGCCGGGCGTATCCATGCGCAGCCAGAACATGGTCAGCCCCTTGTGCTTGGGCGCGTCCGGGTCGGTGCGGGCGAGCAAGAGGCCGTAGTCGGCGTAGTGGGCGGCGCTGTTCCACACCTTCTGGCCGTCGATTACCCAGTCGCCGCCGTCCCTCACCGCGCGGCAGCGGGCGGCGGCGGCGTCGGAGCCGTTGGAGGGCTCGGAGAACAACTGGCACCAGATCTCCTCGCCTCGCATGGCGGGGGGGACCAGGCGGTCGGTGGTCTGCTTGTCGGCGAACTGCAGCAGCGCCGGCAGCAGCATGTTGAGGCCGGTCATGAAGTAGGAGAACGAGGCGCCGGCGCGGACCTCCTCCTGGTTGAAGATCGCCTGCTGGATCGGCGTGCCGCCCAGGCCGCCCCAGGCCTCGGGCCAGTCAATGCAGGCGTAGCCGGCGGCGGCCTTGGCGGCCTGCCACGCGCGGGCCGTGGCCTTGTGCCGCGGCTCGCCGTAGCGGCGCTCGCCCGGGGGGATGGCGTCGACGTCCGGCGCGTTGGCGGCGATCCAGGCGCGGACCTGGGCGCGGTACTTGCCCTCTTCGGGCGTGTCTTCGAAGTCCATCGTGCGCTCCGTCTTCAGGCGGCGCTGCGGCGCTCGAGGCGCTCGGCGAGGCGCGCCTTCCAGATGCGGGGGGCGCCGGCCACCAGCGAAAGCTGGCGCGAGCGGCGGTAGAACAGGTGGCAGTCGGCCGCCCAGGTGAAGCCGACGCCGCCGTGGGTCTGGATGTTCTCCTTCGAGGCGAGCCAGTAGGCGTCCGACGCGGCGATGCGGGCGGCGGCGGCGGCCACCGGCAGTTCTGGCGCATCGGCCTGCAGCGCCCAGGCGCCGTAGTAGGCGTTGGCGCGGGCGGCCTCGTTCTTCACATAGACGTCGGCCAGCTTGTGCTTGATCGCCTGGTAGGAGCCGATCGGGCGGCCGAAGGCGTAGCGCTGCAGGGCGTAGTCGCGGGCCATCTCCAGGCAGCGGTCGGCGCCGCCCAGCTGCTCGAAGGCCAGCAGGACGGCGGCGCGGTCGAGTATCCGCTCCAGCAGCGCGAAGCCCCGGCCGGGCTCGCCCAGGCGCTCGCACCGTGCGCCGGTGAAGATCACCCGGGCGGCGCTGCGGGTCGGGTCGAGGGTGGAGACGGTCTCGCGGACCACCTCCGGGGTTCTCAGGTCCACCAGGAACAGGCCGGGTTCGCCGTCCTCCTCCGCCAGCACGACGGCGAGGTCGGCCACGTCGCCGTCGGTGACCGGCAGCTTCTCGCCCGTCAGCCGGCCGGCCGCGACGGTCGCCTTGACGCCGCCCGGCTCCAGGCGGCCGGGGCCCTCGGAGACCGCCAGGGCGCCGATCAGCCCGCCCGCGGCGACGGCCGGCAGGCGCTCGGCCTTCTGCGCCTCCGAGCCCGCCAGCATCAGGGCTTCGGCCAGGACATAGACGGTGGAGGCGAAGGGGATCGGGGCCAGCGCCCGGCCGAGCTCCTCGGCCAGGGCGCAGAGCTCGATGTGGCCGATCCCCAGGCCGCCGTATCGCTCCGGGATCGCCGCGCCGCACCAGCCCTGGCCGGCCACCGCCTTCCAGAGGGCCTCGTCGCAGGACCTGGCGGGATCGTCGAGCACGCCGCGCACCACGGAGACCGGCGAGCGGGCGGCCAGGAAGCGGCGCGCCTCGTCCTTCAGCGCCTTCTGGTCGTCGGAATAGTCGAAGTTCATGGCGCGCTGCGGCGGATCAGCTCGACCAGCCGGCGGAAGGCGGGCTGGTCGTTGTCGGGGTGCCAGACGAGGCTGAGGTCCAGCTCGACGTTGAAGTCCGCGACCGGCAGCAGCACGACGCCGGGGGGCGGCTGCACGGCGCTGGAGGTGAAGCCCACCGCCATGTTGTTGGCGGCGAGGTTGAGCGTGGTCTCCGCGGTCAGCACCTCCATCATGATGTGCGGGGTGACGCCGGCCGCAGCCCAGGCGGCGGCCATCCGCTCGTGCAGGCGCGCGCCGGCGGTGCGCGACGGCCAGCTCATCGGCTCGTCGGCCAGGTCGCGCAGGCGCACCTCCGGCAGGCGCGCGAGGCGGTGGTTCTCGGCCACGGCCAGCACCAGGGTCTCGGCGGCGATGCGCAGCACGTTGAGGCCGAGGTGGGGGAAGCCGAAGTCGTAGAGGAAGCAGGCGTCGAGCTCGCGCCGCTGCAGGGCGGCGAGCTGGGCCTCGGTGAGCATCGGCATCAACTCGAGCTCGATCTGCGGATAGTCCTGGCGGAGGTGCTCCACGGCCTCGGTGATGACGGCGTTGCGCAGGGCGGAGTCGTTGAACGCCAGGCGCAGGTGCAGCCGCCCCGTGCGGCTGAGCGCGTGCAGCCGGTGGATGGCTCCGTCCATGGCGTTCATGATCCGGGCGGCGTCCTCGCGCAGCATGCGGCCGGCGGTGGTCAGGCGCACCCCGCGGCGCTGGCGCTCGAACAGCGCCACCCCCAGCTCGGCCTCCATATCCTGGATCCGCCGGGACAGCGCCGGCTGGGTCATGTTGAGGCGCTCGGCGGCGCGCTGGAAGTGCTCCTGCTCGGCGACCGCCAAGAAGTAGGGCAGGTGGCGGATGATGGCGTTGCGCCGGTGCAGCCCCGGCGTCCCGCCGCCGGTGCGCCCCTCGTCGGCCGGGCGGCCCGCGTCGTCCATCTACGCGCCGGCCGTGTGCACGGCGCTGAGGCCGGGCCGGCGGCCGGCGGCGTCGACGATATCGGCCATGGCGGCCTCCTCCCCGCTGCACGTTCCGTGCGCTGTGGGCTGCAAGCCTAGGCGCAAGCCCGGCGCGGGTAAACGCCGCCGTGGGCCGGCAGGCGTTGGCGCCCTGCGCCATTGCGCGGTAGCTTTCGGCCGCGACCCGCAGAAGCGTGGCGCCGTGGGGTGGAGGACGGCATGAGCGACGCGACCCTGCAGGACTTCTCGTACTTCCTGGGTGGCGTCCGCCCGGTGCAGACCGACTCCAGCGTGCTGGTCTCCTCGTCGAAGTACCTGAACGAGCCGGCGATCCGCGAGTGGATCGCCACCCAGTTCCTGCGCAGGAACGGGCCCGACCTGCCCAGCGCCAGCGACACGTCCAACGGACTGATCCCGGCGTTGGCGAAGATCCGCGACGACGACAGGCTCGACCGGCTGATCGCCGCGGAGAAGGCGACGAACGACAAGTTCCGCGCCTGGCTGGAGCGCAAGCCGATCTGCCGCCACACCTTGGAGGATTTCGCCCGGTACGCGCCCGGGACCCTCGGTGGCGTCTATCACCGCCATGTCGTGGACAACGGCTTCCAGCTGAACCTCGGCTGGACGTTCCCGGACATGGGCGACGACCGGGAATATATGCTGTTCCGGTCGGGCCAGATCCACGACTTCGACCACATCCTCACCGGCGGCGGCTTCGACACCCTGGGCGAGCTGCTGCCGTTCTTCCTGCGGATGAGCAACCTGCACGCGCACATGTCGCAGGAGCTGGCCTCGGAGCTGTTCCCCGTCCACGTGTTCGGCGGCCTGCGCATGGCGTTCCGTTCGGCGCTGCACTATCCGGCCACCTGGCTGACGGTGCTGGACCTGATGCAGCGCGGGTTCAGCATCGGGCTGAACTCCGGGTGCCTGCTGATGGCCGACTTCGAAAGCGCCTTCCACCTGCCGCTGGACGAGGCGCGCAAGGCGCTGGGCGTCGTCGGCGCGGAGGACGTGGACACGGCCGCGACCTCGCGGATCTTCGACGGGATCGCGCCGGGCTGACGCGCCGGGGGCGGGACAAGGGAGGCCGGCATCACGGATCGGACGGTGCGGATCGGCGGCGCGGCGGCCTTCTTCGGCGACAGCGCGCACAGCGTGCCGCAGCTGCTGGGCGCGAGGGACGGGCTCGACTACCTGGTGTTCGACAGCCTTTCGGAATCGGTGATGGGCGGCCTTTCGCGTCAAATGCGCGCCGATCCGCAGGCCGGCTGGGCCAGGCGCTTCGTGGACCTGCAGGTGGGGCCCTACCTGAAGGAGATCGCCGAGCGGGGAATCAGGATCGTCACCAACGCCGGCGGCCTGGCGCCCGGGACATGCGCCGAGGCGCTGCGGGCCAAGGTGAAGCAACTGGGGCTGTCGCTGAAGGTGGCCGCCGTCGAGGGCGACAACCTGACGGCGCGGGCCGAGGAGCTGAAGGGCCTGGGCCTGAAGGAGATGTACTCCGCAAAGCCGATCGCCGACCTGATGGCCGAGGCCGACACGGTGCTGAGCATCACCGCCTACACCGGCGGCTTCCCCATCGCCCAGGCGCTGGACGACGGCGCCGACATCGTGGTCTGCGGCCGGGCGGTGGACAGCGCCCCGACCCTGGGGGCCCTGATCCACGAGTTCGGCTGGGGCCCCGACGACTACGACCTGCTGGCCGCGGGCACGCTGGCCGGCCACCTGCTGGAGTGCTCGACCCAGGTCTCGGGCGGCGCCTTCACCGACTGGCGCGACGTGTCGGACTGGGCGAACCTCGGCTTCCCGATCGGGGCCTGCAAGGCCGACGGCTCCATGGTGTTCGGCAAGCCGGAGAACAGCGGCGGGCTGGTGTCGGTGGGCACCGTCTCCGAGCAACTGCTCTACGAGGTGTCGAACCCTGGCGCCTATTTCGTGCCCGACGTGGTCTGCGACTTCTCGCAGGTGAAGATCGCCCAGGTCGGGCCCGACCGGGTGTCGCTGTCGGGCGCGCGCGGCCTGCCCAGGACCTCCACCTACAAGGTCTGCATGACCTACGACCTGGGCTGGAAGGCGGTGACCGCCTATCCGGTGGTGGGGCTGGAGGCGGCGGCCAAGGCCGAGCGGCTGGCCGCCGCCCTGGTCAACCGCACCCGGGAGCTGTTCCGCCAGCGCAACCTGGGCGACTGGACGCGCACCCGGATCGAGATCGTGGGCTCGGAGGCGGCCTATGGCGACAAGGCCGCCGCGGCCTCGCGCCAGGCGCGCGAGGTGGTCTGCCGCGTGGCCGGCGAACATCGCGAGAAGGCGGCGGTGGACATCTTCGCCGAGGAGTGCGCGACCCTGATCACCACGCTGGTGGGCGCCACCATGCCCATGCAGCAGGCGGCCGTGCCGATGCAGCGCCTGGCCTGCTTCCTGCTGGAGAAGTCCAAGGCGCCGCTGGAGGTGGTGACGCCCGAGGGCCGCAAGCCCGCGACGGCGCCCACCGACGGCGGCTTCCGCCCTGAGCTGGTCCCCGACCCGCCCGTGCCGCCGGCGCCCGCCGACGCCCGGACGCCGGTGCCGCTGATCGGCCTGGCCTGGGCGCGCAGCGGCGACAAGGGCGACCTGTTCAACGTGGCGGTGATCGCCCGCAAGCCGGAGTACCTGCCCTATATCGCCGCGGCGCTGACGCCGGAGGCGGTGGCCGAGCAGTACGGCCACGTCTTCAACGAGGGCGCCGGGCGGCAGGTGGAGCGGCAGTACGCCCCGGGGATCAACGCGCTGAACTTCGTCGTGCGCGAGGCCATGGGCGGCGGCTTGGCCTCCAACCTGCGCTTCGACTCCCCCGGCAAGGGCCTGGGCCAGCAGCTGCTCAGCCGGATGATCCCCGTCTCGCCCGCCATCGCCCGCGAGGTGGAGGCGCGCGTCCGCGAGATCGAGGCGGCCCGGGCCTACGAAGGGGTGGCCTGAGGTGGCCGGGACAGGCCCGGCCAGGACGTCGAGGGGTGTGGGAGCTGCGGAACAGCAAAGCTGGCCGGTTCCCTGCGAGATTGACGCCCTCGTCCGCCGGCGCGACCATGCCGGAAGCATCGCCCCGGAGGATGTTCATGGCGGACGGCGGGCAGTTGGCGGCCGCTTCCCTGAAGGGGCTGGTGAGCGACGAGGAGTGGCGCCTGCGGGTCGACCTGGCGGCGCTCTACCGGCTGACGGCCCTGAACGGGTGGGATTCCGGCGTGGCCACCCACATCTCGGTGCGCGCGCCCGGGCCGGAGCACCACTTCCTGATCAACCCCTTCGGCTGGTTCTTCGAGGAGATCACCGCCTCGTCGCTGGTGAAGATCGACCTCGACGGCGACATCGTGCGCGAGACGCCATACAAGGTGAACCCCGCCCGCTTCGTGATCCACTCGGCGATCCACATGTCGCGGCCGGACGCCGCCTGCGTCATCCATCTGCACACGGACGCAGGCGTCGCGGTCGCCTCGCAGACCGAGGGGCTGCTGCCGATCACCCAGTTCGGGGCGATCAGCCTTGAGCGGCTGGCCTACCACGACTTCGAGGGCGTGGCCCTGAACCTGGGCGAGCGGGAGCGGCTGGTGGCCGACCTGGGCGACAAGACGGTGATGCTGCTGCGCCACCACGGCGCCCTGGCCGTGGGCCCGACGCCGGCCGAGGCCTGGTCGCGGATGGTGATCCTGGAGACGGCCTGCCGCCAGCAGATCATGGCGCTGAGCGTCGGCCGCGGCGGGGTGCGCAACGTGCCCCAGGCCGCCATCGACATGAGGCGCGAGCAGTTCAAGGGCGGGAAGATGGGCCGGGAAGGCACGGAACTGGCCTGGCCGGCCTACCTGCGCCGGCTGAACCGGACCCTGCCCGGCTATGACGTCTGACGAATGCGCCAGGACCGGCCATGGATGAAGCGGAAGACGACGTCCCCTACCTGATGCGGGGCGTCACCCGGATGGTCACCGACTCCAGCGTGCTGATCAGCTCGTCGGAATACCTGAACGACGCCGAGCTGCGCGACTGGACGGCCTACATCATGCTGCGCCGCAACGGCGCCGACGACCCGCCCGAGACCGAGACGGTCGACCTGGCGCGGATCCTGGGCCGGGTGCAGAGCCGCGGGAGGATCGAGGGGCTGATCGCCGAGGAGCGCAGGACCAATGCGGCCTTCGACGCCTGGATGTCCGAAGGCTTCGTCTCGACCTTCACCCTGGACGACCTGGCGGCCTGCCCCGCGGGCTCGGTGGGCAGGGTCCTGGGGAGCCGGATCGCCGCCGGCGCCCATGGCGCGAAGCTGGTCCCGGCGCGGGAGGCGAAGGGCCCTTACGACTACGTGCTGCTGCGCCGCGCCCAGACCCGCTGGCTGGAGCACATCGTCGCCGGGGCGAGCTTCGACCACTTCGGCGAGTCGACCACCCACTTCGTCCGCCTGGCCAACCTGTTCGAGCACCTGGGGGCGGACCTGGCCGGGGAACTGGCGGTGTTCCACATGCTGGCGGCCCTGCGCTACATGCCGCGCACCGTCCTGCACTATCCGCAGGTGACCATGACCCTGCTGCAGAGCCTCACCCGGGCGCGCAGGTTCGGGATCGCCTCGGGGCCGATCTTCTCGCTGAAGTACGAGGACGTGCTGAAGCTCTCGCCGGAGATGGCGCGCACGCGGCTGGGCCTGGCGGCGGCCGAGGACATCGACACCGGCGCGGCCTCGGCCTTCTGGGCGGAGGCGCTGGACGAGGCGCCGCCGCGCGCCGCGATCAACGCCTGACCCGAGGAGACGCCCGTGTCCGCAGCCCGCCGCCGGTTCCGCGAGCTTCTCGCCGGACCGGAGCAGATCCTCGCGCCCGAGGCGCTCAGCGCCGGCCTGGCGCGCATGGCCGAGGTGGCCGGCTTCGAGGCGGTCTATATCGGCGGCCACGCCATGGGCGTCATGCACAGCGCCATACCGGACCATGGGCTGATCTATCCGACGGAGATGGCCGAGCACGCCCGGCGGATCTGCGACGTGGTGGAGATCCCGCTGATCTGCGACGCCGACCAGGGCGGCGAGACGGCGCTCAACACCTACCGCACGGTGCGCGACTTCGAGCGCGCCGGCGCCGCGGCGATCCACATCGAGGACACCCGCAACCCCAAGCACCTCTACCAGGACGACCGGCTGGTTCCGGTGAAGGAGATGCAGGGCCGGCTGAAGGCGGCGGCGGACGCGCGGCGGGACGCGGATTTCGTGATCATCGCCCGCACCGACAACGCCTTCAACAAGGGCCCGGTGGAGGAAACCATCGCGCGCGGGATCGCCTATGCCGAGGCCGGCGCCGACGCCGTGTTCGTCTGCCGCATGCCGCGCGAGGACCTGGCGCGCATCTGCGGGGAGATCCCCGTCCCGGTGATGGACATGAACCATCCGCGGGCGGTCTATGAGACCACCAGGCTGAAGATCAACGTCAGCGCCGGCATGGTGCTGCGCGGGGTGCTGATGAAGACCTGGGAGATGCTGCAGGAGCTGAAGGAGACCGGCAAGGTCGACTGGACGGGCGGCGAGTTCCTCGGCATGCCGCGCCGGGGCGGCCAGGGGCTGATGGACGAACTGATCCGCGACGCCGACTACCTGCGGATCGCCGAAATGTGGGCCGAGGCGCGCAAGGGGTAGGGTCTGGAAGGAGCTTCAGGCCGCCGCCAGCCGGTGCATGACCTCGGCGGTGTCGGCGTGCACCCAGACGGCGGAGAGCGTGTCGCCGGCCCGGGCGAAGGTGATGGCGAGGACGATCTCGAAGGCCTTGCCGCCCGGGGTGCGCAGGGCGAGCTCGGCCTGCATCCCGCCCTTGTCGCCCTGGAAGATGTCGTAGCTCTTGCGCGCCACCTGGCAGCGGTCGACGTCGAAGACGCCGCGGACGGCGGTGTCGATCCCGGCGAGGCGCTCGCGGGGGATGTCGAGGCCGGCGCCGGCCACCACCGGCGACAGGGCGCGGGGCAGGTGCAGGCGGAAGTCCGGTCCCGTCAGGGCCAGGGCCTCGGCGCCCGCGCAGCCGCCGCGGCGCACGGCGGCGAGCCAGCGGCGGGCGAGGTCGCGGGTGGAGGGCGTCGCGTCACCAGACATCGGACGGCGCCTTCATCTCGGCGCGCATGCGGGCGACGCGTTCGTCGTAGCCGGCGCGCGACTCGGGGGTGTCGAGGATGGTCTCCTCGAGGTAGGCGGTGTCGGTCACGTCCCAGACCTCGGCGATCTCGTCGCCCTCGAAGCGGATCGTCATGACGTAGTAGTTGTGGTACTGGCGGCCGTTCCAGGCGCCGAACCTGGAGTCGAACTGCATCATCACATAGTCGCCCTCTTCGATGGTGAAGTGCAGGTTCATGGTGCTGGCCTGGCCGTAGGTCTCATAGAGCGCCCGGTCCAGGATCCCCAGGCGCCGAAGGCTGTCGCGGCCCGCCCAGGGCAGGCCCATGGTCAGGGCGCGCCCGCAGGACGGCGGCATGTTGAAGACCATGTCCTCGGTGACGCAGGCCACGCCCGCCTCGGAATCGAGGTGGGCCTTGAACCAGGCGTTCACCAGGTCGATGCGGGAGGGCTTCTGCGCGGCCGCCGGGGCGGCGGGATCGGGCGAGGCGGCCATCATCCTACTCCGCCGCCTGCTGATCGACCTGCAGCAGCGGGGCGGTGATCTTGCCGACGGTGCCGCCGCCGTCCACCGCCAGCACCTGGCCGGTGATGTTGCCGGCCTCGTCCGAGGCCAGGTAGGCCACGGCGTAGGCGATGTCGTCGGGCTCGCCCATCCGGTTGATCAGCACGGTCGAGGTGTCGAACACCGAGGCGGCCGACTTGGCCCTCAGGCGCTCGTGCACGGTGGTGCCGGGCGCGATGGCGTTGCAGCGGATGTTCTGCTTGCCGTAGGCGACGGCGATGTGGCGGGTCAGCGAGGCCAGCGCCGCCTTCGAGGCGCCGTAGGCCGCCAGCGCGAAGCCGCCCTTCATGCCCGCCACCGAGACGATGTTGACGATCGAGCCGCCGCCGCGCTTGAGCAGTTCCGGGATGGCGTGCTTGCAGCAGAACATCGCGCCCCGGGCGTTAACCGCCATGTAGGCGTCCCACACCTCGGCGGTGAGGTTGACGAGGCCGATGGAGTCGCCGCGGCCCACCTTGGGGTCGGTGGCGTTGGCGTTGTTGACCAGCACATCCAGGCCGCCGAACGCCTCGACGGTGGTGGCGATCATCGCCTTCACCCCGGCCTCGGAGGCGATGTCGGCCCCGATCCCGATCGCCTTGCCGCCGGCGTCGCGCACGGCCTTGGCGGTGGC
>NZ_DASXYF010000108.1:0-20357 GCF_036502675.1 Phenylobacterium sp. | reverse complement strand
TCCGACGAGGGCGCCTGGATCACCGCCCAGAACTTCGTGATCGACGGCGGTTCGAGCGAGATCAAGTAGCGGGCCGCCCCACGTCGCGGGCACGCCGCACAGAGGGAGACGCGTCATGAAGGTGCTTGGGATCAATCGCGCGGAGTTGCTGGTGGAGGACTCCGAAGCCGCGGAGGCCACGTTCAAGCTGTTGTTCAACGGATCGCCAGGCTGTCAAGGGCTGGGTACAACACATAACAACGAGGGGGCGGGGCCGTGAGCCGCGACATGAAGAGTGAAATCGACCAGGACCTGATCGTGCAATTGGTGCGGAAGGCCAATAAACCGTTTGATGGGCATTTGACCATGATGAAGTTCACGACCGGCTGGCGCGTCGGGTTTGGCACCCCGTCCAGTCGAGAGGACATCGACCGCTATTGCGCTGGCACGACATTCGACGAAGCTGCACGGCAAGCTTTGCTTGAGGTCGAATAGTCCGATTGGTGCCGCGCAGGAAAGGTAACGCTTTGAAGCGGTTGGGACGGCCCCTTGCGGCGGTGTCGTGCAAGTTTATTGTGGGATGTCACCCACCGTCGGCATTGAACGGGACGAGCTTGAACATCGCCAAAGCGCTAGCGCGGAAGCCGGGAAAGGTCTTGGCCGAGTGTGGGCCGCAGGCTGGGCGCTCCTACAATGCCGATTCCGGGACTGGCGCGCAGCTGGCGCCTTTCTAGTCGGACGAGGAGTCAATGCGATTGGCCTCCATCCACGAGAGCAAGTCCGATCGGCGATAGCGCACCGCGCGACCCGAGGCGCCGGACACGCGAACGTGGGGTGGTCCTGCCCGCAACCAGCGCTGACGCTCCAGGAAGGCCACGCTCACGTTGAGCAGTTCAGCCGCCTCGGGTGTTCTGAGCAGGCGGTCAGGCTGAGCCCCAACATGGCGCCGGGACGGATGGGAAAGGTCGGGGTGTTCGGCTGACATGCGTGATCCTCCACGCCCGGTCGAAATAGCGTGACCATGCTCGAACGCTAGAGAAATCATCGGGCGCAGTGCGACCGCCCTCGGCCATCGGCGAAAACTTTGATGACCTATCGCTCAGTCCCACGCCCCGCGGCTAGTAGGGGATTAGTAGGGCGGCGGCTTCCACGCCGCTCCAGCAGCCTCCGGCTCCTTCAAGGTCCAACTCATTGGCGCCGAAGGCGTATTCAATCAGGTTCACTCGCCCTCAAAGTCGTTCAAAATTAGATAGTTAAAATTCGTAATGCGGGGGTCGCAGGTTCGAGTCCTGCAAGCGGCACCACCCTTTCCGCGACCCTGAGCGGCGCCGCCTTTCCCCGATCGACTTGATCGGAAGCCTGGTTTCCCGACGCCAAACGGCGGCTGTACGACGCCGGCGTCCGCGGCGGCCGTTGCGAATGGCCAAGGCTGCGGCCTGCGTGCAGGGTGGGCGCCGATCTGACGCCGGGCGCCCGGCGGATTGGAGGGTGGATGAGCATCGTCGCCGCCTATGTCTATCGCAACGGCGAGCGGTTGCGGGAGGTCGAGCTCGTCACGCCCGCCGGTCTCGACCTGACGGCCGGCGAGTTCGCCTGGATCGGCCTGTTCGAGCCGGCCGAGCATGAGCTTCGCGTCTTGCAGGACCGCTTCGGCCTCCATCCCCTGGCCATAGAGGATGCGCTGACCGCCAGCCAGATGCCCAAGGTCGACATCTACGGCGACCAGCTGTTCGTCGTCGCCCGCACGGCCCACCTCGAGGACGAGACGATCTGCTACGGCGAGACCGACATCTTCGTGGGCCCCAATCACATCATCACCGTGCGCCACGGCTCCGCGCGCGCCCACAACACCCTGCGCCATCAGCTCGAGGCGGCGCCCATCCACCTGAAGTATGGCGTCGATTACGTCCTGCACGCCGTTCTCGACTTCATCGTCGACGGCTACCTGCCGCTCGTCGAGGCCATTGAGGAAGATGTGCTGGCCATGGAACGCCACGCCCTCGACGCCTTCCTCAGCCGCGAGGAGGTCAGCCGGATCTTCAACCTGCGGCGCGAGCTGATGCGGTTCCGCCGCGTGCTCGGGCCGATGGAGGAAGTCGCCAGCCGCCTCGAACACCACGACATGCCCTGTATCGACGTGGAGGTGCGCCCCTACTTCAGCGATGTGCGCGACCATGTCCGGCGCGTTGCGTCCCTGGTCGAGTCGCTGCGCGACGTCCTCAATTCCGTATTCGAGGCCAGCACCTTGCTGGAGGCGCAGCGCCAGGGCGCGATCACGCGCAGGCTCGCCGCCTGGGCCGCGATCCTGGCCGTCCCGACCGCCGTCGCCGGCATCTACGGCATGAACTTCGAGGTCATGCCCGAGCTGCACTGGAAATACGGCTATTTCCTCGCCTTGGGCCTGATCCTGGCGATCTGCGCCCTGCTCCATTCACGCTTCAAGCGCGCGAACTGGCTTTGAGCGACGATCGACCCGGTGCATTCATGGCTTCCTCCGCTCCAGCGGCGACCAAGTCTTCCTTCCCCGCCGTGGTCGATGAGGCGACGCGCGTGCTGGTGCTCGGCAGCCTGCCCGGCGAGGTCTCGCTCAGCCATGCGCAGTATTACGCCCACCCGCGCAACCAGTTCTGGAGTTTGATGGAGGCGGTCGTCGGGGTCGAGCTGGCGGGCTCGCCCTATCAGGTCCGTCTGGCCGTGCTGCTCTCGGCCGGGGTCGGGCTGTGGGACGTCATCCGGTCGGCCAACCGGGTGGGAAGCCTGGACGCCAACATCCGCGACCATCGGCCGAACACGCTCCGCGAGCTCGTCGCCACGCTGCCGGCTCTGCGAGCCGTCGGCTTCAACGGCGGGAAGGCGTCCGACATCGGGCGCAAGCAGCTTGCCGCCGACGGCGGCCCCGCCCTCATCACGCTGCCGTCCAGCAGTCCGGCGCACGCCATCCCGTTTGACCGCAAGCGGGCCGAGTGGCTGCAACTGAAGGCGTTTCTCGACAGCGCGCAATCCGCGCGGTGAGGCGTCAGCGCTCCCCCAGGGCGTCCCCCCCGGCGCGGTCGCTATCTTGGGGCTCGGGCCGAAGCGGCGCGGCCCAGGGCCCTGGCCAGCACGGCGGCGAGGGTCTCGATCCCGAACGGCTTGCGCAGGACCTCCTCCCCGGCGTCGCGGGCTTCCGGCGCGTCGCTGTCGCCGGTGGCCAGCACCATCGGCAGATGCGGGTGAGTGGCGCGGATGCGCCGGGCCAGGGCCAGGCCGTTGACCGGACCCGGCATGGTGATGTCGCTCAACACCAGATCGATCGGCTCGCCCGCCTCCACGCGGTCGATGGCGTCCATGGCGTTTGATTCGTGGACGACCCGATAGCCCAGCCGCTGCAGCAGCGCCGAGGTGACCTCCGCGACGTCGAGGTTGTCTTCCACCAACAGCACGGCGCCGCTCGCCGGTTGCAAGGGCTCGGCGCCGGCGGGCTCCGGGCGTGGGTCGGCCGCTCTCTGCGCACGGGGCAGACGCAGCGTGACCGTGCATCCTTCGCCAGGGCGGCTGACCGCGGTGACGTCGCCTCCGGACTGCAGGGCGAAGCCGTGGACCTGCGACAGTCCGAGCCCGGTGCCCTTTCCCGTCGGCTTGGTGGTGAAGAAGGGGTCGAAGGCCTTGGCGAGGATTTCCGGCGCCATCCCGATCCCCGTGTCCGCGACCGAGAGCGCCACGAAGGCGCCGTTCAGGCCTGCATCCTCCGGCGACAGGTTGCGGGCCGTGATCTGCAACCGCCCGCCTTCCGGCATGGCGTCCCTGGCGTTGACCGCCAGGTTTATCAGCGCCAGCTCCAGTTCGTTGGCGTCGGCCTCGATAGGCCAGACCTCCAGGTCCAGGTCCAGGACCAGCTCTACGGCCTCGCCGAGAGAGCTGTTCAGCATCGCCTGCATGGCTGCGAGGCGCCGGGGCAGCTCGATCACCTCCGGCGTCAGGGTCTGGCGGCGGGCGAAGCTCAGCAGCTGCCGCGTCAGGCTGGCCCCGCGGGCGACGGCGGCCTTGATCGCATCGAGCGATTTGACGCGCCGCTCCTCCGGCGGCCCACGGGCCAGAAGGTCGGCCTGCCCGCTCACGACCATCAGAAGATTGTTGAAGTCGTGGGCGACGCCGCCGGTCAGCTGGCCGAGGGCTTCCAGCTTCTGCGACTGGAGCAGCTGCTCGCGGGTGTGCTCGAGGGCCTCCTCGGCCTGCCGCCGCTCGGAAACGTCCCGGGTGACCTTGGCGAAACCGAGGAGGCGGCCTTCAGGGTCGCGGATCGCATTTACGACGATGTTCGCCCAGAACTGGCTGCCGTCGCGGCGGACGCGCCACCCCTCCTGCTCGATCTTTCCGGCCTTCGCCACCCGGAGCAGGAACCCGTTCGGATCGCCTGCGTGCGGATCACTGTCCGGTTGCAGCCGTGCGACGTGCTGGCCGACGATCTCGTCGGCCGCGTAACCATAGATCTGGGCCGCACCGCTGTTCCAGGTCGCGACGCGCCCGCCGGTGTCGAGCATGAAGATGGCGTAGTCGCGAACGCTCTCGACCAGCAGGCGATGGCTCTCCTCGGTCGACGCCAGGGCGCGGTTGCGAACGCCCAGACTGGCGCTGAGCGCGAGGCTGGGCACGGCGGCGCTCACCATGAAGGCCACCAGCAGCAGGAAGGAATCGTTGAGGGTCGGCTGGATGAAGGGGCCCTTGCCTGCCGCCGCGCCCCAGACGGCGAACGCCGACAGGATGAGCGCAACCGTCGCGGTGTCGCGCTCGCCGCAGCGCAGCGCGGCCCAAAGCAGCGGCAGGATCGCCAGGAACGCCAGGGGGACCGTGCCCGTGAGGTGCGGCCCCGGGCCAAAGGCGACCAGGCCAACCGCCGCGGCCAGGATCATCACCAGCACGGCTTCGGAAGTCCGGCTCATGCGCCTGGCGAAGCCAGGCGGATCGGTGACCCAGAGCACCAGGACGGGCGTCACCACCACCGCTCCCGCGAAGTCGCCCAGCCACCACGTGGTCCAGACCTCCCCGAAGTTCGACCAGCCGGAATAGCCGGCGAGCGTCAGTGACAAGACACCTGTGGTGGCGCTGATCGGGGTGGCGACGGCGCAGACGATGGCGGCGAACCGGCCCACGCCCGAAGGGGTCCGGAAAGCTTGCACGCCCTTGGCCAGCGCATTCACGATCCACGCGCCGCTCAGGGCCTCCAGCGTATTGCCGGCGCCGATGGCCAGGGAGATCCAGCCGGATGTCGCGAGATTCGCGACGATCGCGCCCGCGAGAATCGCCGGCCAGATCCGGTATCCCCTGAGCAGGGTCAAGCCGAGGGCGAGGCCTGTGGGCGGCCAGATCGGCGTGGCGCTCGGGTTGACCGAGGCGAACTGCAAGCTGAGCTTGGCAGTCAACAGATAAACCACGGCAATGGCCATAAGCTCGGCGGCGTAACGGAGGATCGGCGCCGTGCGCCGGTCCCGCACAGGTCGATCTGGTGTCGACAACGCGGCCCCCGAAACTCCCGCAGCCCGGATCTCGACCATCCGACCTGCGCCCGAATGCGGGTTCATTTAGACAGATGTCGCCCAGGCTCTCAACGGCGCACGGGCCGAACTGCTGCTGGAGGTCGGCGCCGCGGGCGCCCTCGGGCCTTTGTCGGTGCGGCCGCCGTCGACTCCGGGCGGCCTATCGCATGAAGTTGGTCAGGGCGTTCGCCCACGCCGCGGGTCCGAGCAACGGAACCTGCCGGTTCATCGCGCACCTTTGTACGGAAGGCAGGCCACGGTAACGGCCCGCCGGGCCGGAGGTTCAGCCGCCGTTGCTCACCGTCGCGGTCACGCAGGCGGCCGCCCTTTCCAGCTCTGAACTCAATACTCGTCAGGCGGGGACCGCCGGATTTGGTAAGTATTCGTTCACCATGGCCAAAAAATAAGGTGGAACAACCGGTGCTACCTGTGGTTTCCTGTCCATAGGGAGTGAAGTGATGGCGTGCATGGCAATTGCCGTCTACGAGACCTTCGACGGTTGGTTCGTCCAGGCGAAGCATCCGATCGGACCCTTCATCTCGAAGGAGTGGGCCGTGGGCGTCGCCGAAGGAATGGTGTTCGCCATACGCTCGACCGGCGAGCAGGCGAACCTGGTCGTCGAGGAGCGCCGCACCTGGGCGGCGCCGAAGAAGGCGGCCGTCCTGCGATCCAAGCCGCCGGGCCCGCGCTGGGCGACTATCCGCCGCGCGGACTAACGGAAGGCCTCAACCTCTTGTCAGCCCTGTGCAGACAGGTTCCGCTCGGCGCGCGGCCGGAGGCCTACCGCCGTTCGGTCTGAGGCGGCCCGGTCTGTGCAGCGGCCGCCTGGCGCAGGATGAAGCCCAGCACCACCGCCACCGCCATGTAGAGCCGTTCGGGAATCTCCGTGTCGACCTCGATTTTGGAGAGGGCGTGGGCAAGGTCGGGGTTCTGCTCCAGCGGCACGCCGTGCGCGCGGGCGGTGTCGATGATCTTCTGGCCGAGGTGGCCGTGGCCCACGGCCACCACCCGCGGCGCCTGGGGCTTGGCGTAGCGCAGGGCGACGGCCAGCGTGCGGGGGGCGACGGGGCCGGTCACGAACTGCGGTCCAGGAAGGCGCCGGGCGGCGGCGGCGCGCGGGCCGGGGCGCCGGAGAACACCGCCACCTCGGGCGCGTAAGCCGCGGCGGACAGCGCCGCGGCCAGGCCTTGCTCGCCGGCCCGCAGCGTCAGCGCGCTCTCCGGCCGCTCGGCCCACAGGGCGACGTTGGCGCGCGCCCCGGTCAGCGCGACCTGCACATGCAGCGGGCCCAAGGGCTCCAGGGCCAGGGAGAAGCGGGCCCGCCACACGGGATGGGCGTCGGGGACGCCGGGACCCTGCGCCTCGCGGTCGATCTCGAACTGGGCGACGCCGGAACCCTGCGGGCCCGCGAACGGCAGTTCGAACAGCCAGTGGGCGTCGGCCGGCCGCCGGGCCGGGCCGGGCGCGGCGAGCGCGTCGGGCAGGGAGGCGGCCTGCATCAGCTCCTGCCGGGCCAGCGCCGCATCGGCGTCCTGCAGCAGCCGGCGGGCGATGGCGCGGGGCGCGGCCTCCGGGGCGAGGCTGGGTTCCGCCGGGTTCTGCGGGGTCGTCGGGCCGTTGCGGTAGGGCGGGGCGGGGGGCGCGGCGCCGGCGCGGGGCGCAGGCTCGGGCGCGGCGCCGGGCGCGGGCAGGGATATCGGCAAGGGCGGCGGTTCCGCGGCCTCGGCCCATTGGCCCAGCGCCTGGCGGGCCACCAGCAGGGCGGCCTTCAGGTCGGCGGGCGGAACGGCGGGCGCGCCGGCGGCCGGCGGCGGGGCTGCGGCCATCCGCGCCTCGAGGAACAGGCCGGAGCGGGCCACGGCCGTCTGCAGGTCTGCGGCCGTCACCGTGGGCCCCAGCGGCGTGCGCAGGTTCAGCACCTGCGCCGCGGCGGCCCGTACCTTCGGCGGCAGGCCGGACGCCGGATCGGCCATCGCCTGGGCGAGGTCGGCCATCAGCGGGCCCAGGCCGCCCTGGCGCTGGACGGCGGACTGCACGGCCGCGCCCACCGCGCGGGCCAGGGCGGCCTCCAGGCTGAGCGGGACCTGCGGCGTCCCGGCGCCCGGCACGGCCTGGGCCAGAGCGGTGAGCCGGCCGGTCACCGCCCGTACGGCGCCGGGCTCGGTCACGGGCAGCACCCGGACCGCGACGCCGGATGCGGCGCCCGGGATCAGCGGACCGATCGCCATCCTGGCCTCGGGTCGGTGCGGGACATGGCGCAAGGGTAGCGCCGCCCGGTGAAGCAGGTCTTAAGCGGCGTTAACGGGAGTCCTTTCCGCCGCCGCCGCGTTTGGTCGCCAAGGGAATCATCAGGAGACCGGCCATGACCGCGTCCGCCGCCGCCCCGGCCCGCAGCTTCTCCGTCCACGGCGCGGAGGAGGTCCACAGCCGTTCGTTCAAGGTGGACGGCGCTTCGCACCTCGACGCGGCGTTGCAGTTCGTGGCCGAGCGGCATCCGGCGGCGGACCTGTTCGGCGAGGCCGCGGTGATGGTCGAGGATTGCCAGACCGGCGAGCGCCAATGCTTCCGCATCGACCTGGGCTCCGGCGCGGCGGCGCCCTGCGGCTGACCGCCCTCAGCTCACCGGCGCGACCTGGCTCATCAGCGGCCCGATCTCCTCGTGCAGCACCAGGTCGGCGTAGCGGTCCTGCGGCGTGGGCTCGCGGTTGACGATGGCCAGCGCCGCTCCGTTGCGCTTGGCCATCAGCGGGAAGTCGGCGGCGGGATAGACCACCAGGGACGAGCCCAGCACGACGAACAGGTCGCAGGCGACCGTCTCGTCCTCGGCCCGCGCCATCTCGCCCGCCGGCATGGATTGGCCGAAGGAGATGGTGGCGCTCTTCACCACCCCGCCGCAGCTGCGGCAGGCCGGCGGCTCGCCGGTGGCCAGGAAGGCGGCCCGCAGGTCTTTCAGCTCGTGACGCAGGCCGCAGGCCAGGCAGGTCGCGTAGCTGGCGTTGCCGTGCAGCTCGACCACCTTGCCGGCCGGCACGCCGGAAGCCTGGTGCAGGTTGTCGACGTTCTGGGTGATCACCGCGGCCACCTTGCCCTGGGCCACCAGTCGCGCCACCGCATGGTGGCCGGCGTTGGGCGAGGCTCCGGTCCAGCGGGCCGCACCGGAATAGACCCGCGACCAGGCCTCGCGCCGCAGGGCGGGGTCGGCCATGAAGTCGTGGAAGCCGATGGGCGTCATCTTGCTCCAAACCCCGCCCGGGCTGCGGAAGTCGGGGATGCCCGATTCGGTGGAGATCCCGGCCCCGGAGAAGACCACGGCGCGCCTGGACTGGGCCAGCAGCCGGGCCAGGCGGTCGGCGGGGGTCATGGGCGGGCGCTCCGTGATGCGAATCTGCACAAGATAAGCCCTGCGAAAACCCCGCCGCCAGCTTTCGGCGCCAGCCCACATCCGGAAGATGGACACTCTGGAGCCACAACCTTAGAGTGATTTCCGGGCGGGGTGATCCATGACGGGCAAGCGTTCGGCGGCCGAGGTATGGCGCGCATTGTGGGGCGGCGCGGAAGACTGCGGCGAGGCTGACGACGGGCCGCCGCCGTCCCCCGCCGAGTTCCAGGCCTTCCTCGCCGCGGCCAGCCGGCTGCCGCCGGACAAGCTGCAGCTCCTGATCAGCGCCGTGCGCGCCGCCGCCCCATCCGCCGCGCCGCGGGGTCGATGAACTGCGGGGCGGCGAAGAGGTCGTTCTGCACCGCCGGCGCCGGCGCCTCGGTCCGCCGGCTCAAGAGGAACAGCGCCTGCTCCGCCCGCCAGTTCTCGATCGCTTTGGCCGGATCGATCGGCCGCGCCGGCCGCCCCGCCACCAGCGAGGCGCAGGCGTCGATCCGCAGGTCCAGGTTCCGGCAGAGGTCGGTGAAGTCGGCGAGCGTGCACAGGTGGATGTTAGGCGTCGACCACCAGGGCTCGGGCAGGGCGCGGGTCTCCGGCATCCGCCCCTGGGTCACCAGCGCCCACCGGACCCGCCAGTGGCCGAAGTTGGGCAGGCTCACCACAGCGCGGCTGGCGATCCTGAGCAGCTCCGAGAGCACGTGCTTGGGATCGCGCACCGACTGCAGGGTGTCCGACAGCACCGCATAGTCGAAGGCCTGGGAGGGAAAGTCGTCCAGGTCGTTGTCGGCGTCGCCCTGCACCACCGCCAGCCCCCGCGCCAGGCAGGCGGAGACGCCGGCGTGGCTGAGCTCCAGCCCCTGGCCGTCCACCCCCTTCTCGCGGATCAGCAGCTCCAGCAGCTCCCCGTCGCCGCAGCCCACGTCCAGCACCCGCGAGCCCGGCCGCACCAGCCTGAGGATCTCGCGGAAATCCTCGCGCACCGGGCTCACGCGACGCCCCGCAGGTGCGCCGCCGAGGCGAAGAAGCCGCGCAGGGTGAGGTCGAGCTGCGGCTCGTCCAGGAAGAAGGCGTCGTGGCCCTTGTCGGTCTCGATCTCGGCGAAGCTCGCCCGGCAGCCGGCGGCGTTGAGGGCCCGCACGATCGTGCGGCTCTCGGCGGTCGCATAGAGCCAGTCCGAGGAGAACGACAGCACGCAGAACCGCACGTGCCGCGCCCGCGCGAAGGCCTGGGCCAGCATCCCCCCGTGGCCCGCCGCCAGGTCGAAATAGTCCAGCGCCCGGGTGATGTAGAGGTAGGAGTTGGCGTCGAAGCGGTCGACGAAGCTGGCCCCCTGGTGGCGCAGGTAGCTCTCCACCTGGAAGTCGGCGTCGAACCCCCACGACAGGCCGTCCCGCTGCAGTTCGCGGCCGAACTTGCGCTGCAGCGCTGGCTCGGACAGATAGGTGATGTGCGCGGCCATCCGCGCCACCGCCAGCCCCTTTTCCGGCCGCACGCCGTGCAGCTCATAGGCGCCGCCCCGCCAGTCGGGATCGGCCATGATCGCCTGGCGGCCCACCTCATGGAAGGCGATGTTCTGCGCCGAATGCCGTGGCGCCGCGGCAATGCACACCGCCGAGAAGAGCTTCTCCGGATAGTCCGCCGCCCACTGCAGCACCTGCATGCCGCCCATGGAGCCGCCGGTCACCGCGAACAGGGTCTCGATGCCCATCGCCTCGATCAGCATCGCCTGGGCGCGCACCATGTCGGCGATGGTGATCACCGGGAAGGCCAGGCCGTAGGAGCGCCCCGTCGCCGGGTCGGCCGAGGCCGGCCCCGTCGAGCCCATGCAGCCGCCCACCACGTTGGTGCAGATGATGAAGTAGCGCTGCGGGTCCAGCGGCAGGCCGGGCCCGATCACCCGGCTCCACCAGCCGGGCTTGCCGGTGACCGGATGCACCGAGGCCGCGTGCTGGTCGCCGGTCAGGGCATGGCAGACCAGGATGGCGTTGGACTTCCGGGCGTTGAGCGTCCCGTAGGTCTTGTAGGCGATCTCCAGCGGCGCCAGCGACGCGCCGGAGTCCAGGCGCAGCGGCTGGCCCTCGGGGAACCGCCAGGTCCCGCCGTCGCCTGCGCCCGGGTGTGAGGTGGCCTCGGCCGTAAGGGTCATCGCCAGCCTTGGACCGCCAAGGCCCGTGGCTGTCAACCGCTTCGCGCCGGACGCAATGGCGGTTATGAGGTCGAAACGGCTTGGAGCGACGATGGACCGGCTGATCCTCTTCCGGCATGGCAAGGCGGAGCGCGACTCCGTGTCCGGGGTCGACTTCGACCGTCCGCTGGCCCCGCGCGGCGCGCGCGACGCCGCCGCCATGGCCCGGAACCTGGCCGACCTGGGTCTGGCGCCGAATCTGGTCCTGGTCTCGCCGGCCGCCCGCACCCGCGAGACCTGGGCCGCCGCCGAGGCCGCTTTCCCGGGCGCCGAGGTCCGCTTCGAACCCGCCCTCTACAACGCCGAGGCCGGCGGCGTCCGCCATGCGGCGGAGCGCGCGGCCCGGGCGACGGCGGGCGCGCTGATGGTGATCGGCCACAACCCGGCCCTGCAGGACCTGGCCGTCGCCCTGCTGCGCGAAGGCGGCTCCTCCCCGGAGCTGGTCGCCCAGGCGGAGCGGCGCTTCCCCACCTCCGCCGTGGCGGTGTTCCTCATCGACGCCTGCGGCCGCCCGGCCTTCGACGGCCTGCTGACGCCGCCGCGCAACGGGGACTAGCCGTGGGCCGCATCTACAAGATCCTGCCGCGCGCCGACTGGGCGGCGGCCCGGGCGTCCGGCCGCTTCGAGGGCTCGGCCGTGGACCTGGCCGACGGCTTCATCCACTTCTCCACCGCCGCCCAGGCGGGCGAGACCGCGCGCCGCCACTTCGCCGGCCAGGCGGGGCTGGTGGTGCTGGAGGTGGAGGCCGACGACCTGGGTCACGCCCTGAAGTGGGAGCCGTCGCGCGGCGGCGATCTCTTCCCCCACCTCTACGGCCCGCTGGAAACCGCCCATGTGCGCCAGGTCCGCGACGCGCCGCTCGACGCCGCCGGCGTCCCCGACCCCGGCCCTCCGGCGTGAGCCTGCACGACCTGGCCGCGGCGGGCCTGCGCCGCCTCGACCCCGAGCGCGCGCACGGCTTGGCCATCCGGGCCCTCGAGGCGGGTCTGGGCCCCAAGGCGCCCGCCGACGACCCGATCCTCGCCACGGCCCTGGCGGGCCTGTCCCTGCCCAACTGCGTCGGCCTCGCCGCCGGCTTCGACAAGGACGCGCGAGCGTTCGGGCCCATGCTGCGGGCGGGCTTCGGCTTCGTGGAGTGCGGCACCGTCACCCCGCTTCCCCAGGCCGGCAATCCGAAGCCCCGCATGTTCCGGCTGCCGCAGGACCGCGCGGTGATCAACCGCCTGGGTTTCAACAACCAGGGGCTGGAGCCGTTCGCCGCCCGTCTGGCCGCCGGCCGCCCCGGCGTGGTGGGCGCCAACATCGGCGCCAACAAGGAGGCCGCCGACCGCATCGGCGACTACGTGACGGGGCTGCGCCGCCTCTGGGGCCGGGCGTCCTACTTCACCCTCAACGTCTCCTCGCCCAACACCCCCGGCCTGCGCGCCCTGCAGACCAGGGCCGCCCTCGACGAGCTCCTGGGCCGCGTCGCCGAAGCCTGCGACGCCCTGCCGCCGGCCGGCCGCGCGCCCCTGTTCCTCAAGATCGCCCCCGACCTGCAGGCCGGCGAGGTGGAGGCCATCGTCGAGGCGGCCGTCGCCCACGGCCTTTCCGGACTGGTGGTCTCGAACACCACCGTCTCGCGCCCGCCGCTCGAATCGCCTGCGCGCGGCGAGGCCGGCGGCCTCTCCGGGGCGCCTCTCTTCGATCTCTCCACCCGTGTGCTGGCCGAGGCGGCGGCCGCCGCCGGCGGCCGCCTGGCCCTGATCGGCGTCGGCGGCGTCTCGTCCGGCGCCCAGGCCTACGCCAAGCTCCGCGCCGGGGCCTGCGCCGTGCAGCTCTACTCGGCCCTGGCCTATGAGGGGCCTGGACTGGTGGTGCGTATCAAGCGCGAGCTGGCGGCGCGCCTGCGGGCCGACGGCTTCGGCGGCGCGGGCGAGGCGGTGGGCGCGAAATGAACATCCCTCGTCCGCTGTAAGCTCCGCTGCGTTGCCGAACCGGGCGGGGTGATTTAACGAGGCATCATGGCGGACGCCCTCTCGCCGCAGGCGCTTCCAAGGCCGAACCGGCGCCGCTTCTTCTGGCCCGGCGGGCTGTCGGCGCGCCTCCTGATCCTGACCGTGCTGTTCGTGCTGCTGGGCGGCGCGCTCGCCCTGCCGCCGGCGCTCGCCGCCTTCGAGGAGCAATGGCTGCTGGACCGGGTCCGCGCCGCCGAGCTCGCCTCCCTCACCGCCGACCTCGCTCCCAACCAGGTGGTCAGCCAGCAGGTCCGCGACCAGCTGCTGCTCGGCGCCGGGGTCACCAACATCGCCATCCAGACCGACGGCATGCGACGGCTCGTCCTGCCCGGCGGCAAGATGCCCCGCGCGCCCTATCTCGTGGACCTGCGCGACCAGGCCCCCGGCTCCTGGCTCTCCGCCCCGTTCCACACTCTCACCGGCGGCGAGGGCCGCTCCGTGCGGGTGGTCGCCGAGCCCCGCTTCCGCAAAGCCGACTTCGTCGAGATCGTCGCCCCCGACGCCGAGCTGAAGCGCGAGCTTTCCCGCTACCTCTGGCGCCTCATCCTGGTCACCGCCTTCGTCTCGGCCATGGCCGGCATGCTGGTCTACCTGTCGCTCAACCTGTTCCTCGTGCGGCCCATGCAGCGGATCACCCGGGCCATGGAGCGGTTCCGCGCCGATCCGGAGGACCCGGCGGCGAGGGTCGAGCCTTCCGGCCGCCGGGACGAGATCGGCCGCGCCGAGGTCGAGCTCGATCAGATGCAGGCCGACCTGCGCGCCGCGCTCAATTCCCGCGCCCGCCTGGCCGCGCTCGGGGAAGCAGTGGCCAAGATCAACCACGACCTGCGCAACATGCTGACCAGCGCCCAGATCGCCTCCGAGCGGCTGGCGGCGCTGCAGGACCCCAAGGTCAGCCAGGCTTTGCCGCGCCTGACCCGCGCCCTCGACCGGGCCATCAAGCTGGCCACCGACGTCCTGACCTACGGCAAGACCGAGGAGCCGGCCCCCGACGCGCGGCCGGTGCCGCTCGCCCCCGCCCTGGAGGTCGCCGCCGAGGAGGCGCGGCTGGGCGGCGAGGGCGTGCAGTTCGCGGCCGAGATCCCCGACGGCGCCCAGGTGCTGGCCGATCCCGACCAGCTGCATCGCATCATGGTCAACCTGCTGCGCAACGCCCGCGAGGCCATCGAGCAGCAGGCCGGCCGCAGCGAGCCAGGCCGCGTGACCGTGACGCTGACCCAGGACGCCGCGGCCTCGACCCTGCGCTTCGCCGACAACGGCCCCGGCGTCTCGGCCCGCAGCCGCGAGCGGCTGTTCCAGCCCTTCGCCGGCTCCACCCGCTCGGGCGGCGCGGGCCTGGGCCTAGCCATCGCACGTGAGCTGGCGCAGGGCCACGGCGGCGACCTCGCCCTGGTCCATACCGGCGACGACGGCGCGATCTTCGAGCTCCGCCTCGCCGGCGCACCGCCGAGGCTCAGCCCCAGGCACGGCCGGAACGCCGCCGCGGCGGAGTAGCGAAAGGCCACCGCGCCGGCAGGATTCCTATCCCGCGATGTGCCCGATGGCCGCCGCGGCCGCCTGCCAGGCCGCCGATTCCGACACCGGTACGGCGGTGAGTTGGATAAGCAGCAGCAGCGCGCCTCCGACCAGGTAGACCGGATGCGGCCGGCTCCGCGTGCGCCAGTCGTAGAGGATGGCCACCACCAGCAGCAGGTCCGCCACCAGCGACGGCCCGATGGTCACCACCACCGGCGGCGGGGTGATCTGCGGCAGGCCGGCGGGGTAGGGCGGGGCGTTCGGGTCCGGCGGCGGGGCCAGCAGCACCAGGAACCAGCGGGCGATCGGCGCCGGCAGCAGCGAGATCGTGCCCAGCAGCATCAGCCGCTTGTGCGCCTCCGGCCGGCGGACGTTGGCGATGGCCGCGATGAACACCGGCAGGAAGAACGCCAGCCCGCCGATGCTCACCCAGGCGAAGGCCTTGACGTCGTGCGGCAGGTTGGCCGGCTGGCCGGGCAGCGACGCCTGGGTCACCCGCAGGGAGACGATCGCCGTCACCACGAAGACCATCGCCGTGACGATGCCGATCCCGAGCATCCCCCAGGTGCGATGCGCCAGCACCCGGCCCTGCGCCACCAGCCAGGTCTGCACGCAGAAGAACGCCACCCAGGAGAACAGGACGATCCCGTGGATGTGGATCAGCGGCGGGGCGTTCAGCCGCCCCTGCGCCATCGGCATGAAATAGGTGGGCATGAAGCCCAGCACGGCGACGGCCAGGCAGGTCGCCGCCATCCACACATAGAACCGGCGCGCCGCGTCGCCTCTGACGCGCGCGCCCATGACCGCCTCAGCCATCGCAAGGCCTCCCCGCAACTCCGACGGGGACAGGATGCTACAGTTGCGGCGCGGACGTAAGCCGGCGTGCGGGGCAAATCCCCTCGACTTGGCCGCCCTGGCCGCTCAATAGCCCAGCGCCACGCCGTCCCGCCGGGGGTCGGCGGCGCCCCGAAGCCCCTGCGGCGTCACCCGCACCCCCTGCAGGCCGGAACCCTCCGCCCCCGAGCCGGAGGTCAGCGCCACGCCCCTGGCGGCCAGGCCCGCTGCGACCGCCGGCGGCAGCTTATCGGTCTCTGCGGCGTAGACGTTCCCCCTGGCGATCAGGTTGGGCAGGTCGATGGCGGCCTGCATCGGCAGCTTCCAGTCGAGCACGCCCACCAGGGCCTTCAGGGTGTAGGCGATGATCGCCGGCCCCCCGGGCGAGCCCACCGCCGCCACGAACCGCCCGTCCCTGTCCAGCACGATGGCCGGCGTCATCGACGACCGGGGCCGCTTGCCGGGCCCCACCGCATTGGCGGCCGGCGTCCCGTCGGGCTCCCTGGGCGCGAACGAGAAGTCGGTGAGCTGGTTGTTGAGGAAGAAGCCCGCCGCCATGCGGCCGGAGCCGAAGGTGCTTTCCACCGTGGTGGTCATCGAGACCACGTCGCCGGCGGCGTCGACGATCACGAAGTGGCTGGTGCCGCCGGCCTCGGCGGTGGCGTCGGGGCCGCGGGCCGGGGCGCCGGCCGGCTGGCCGGGGGCGGGCGCCGGCCCCGCCGTGGGCCCGATCAGGGCGGCGCGGGCCTGCAGGTAGGCCGGGTCCAGCAGGCCCTCGACAGGCACGCTGACGAAAGCCGGGTCGCCCACATAGCGGTCGCGGTCGGCGTACATCAGCCGGCTGGCCTGGGCGAACAGGTACCAGCCCTGCGGATCCTCCGGCCCATGGGCGGGAATGTCGGTCTGGGCGAGGATGCCCAGCGCTTCCAGCAGGCCCACGCCCCCAGACGGCGGCGGCGGCGCGCACACCACATAGACCCGGTAGGGCCGGCAGAGCGCCGGGCCCGCCTTGGGCCGGTAGGCGGCGAGGTCGGCCAGGGTGATCGGGCTGGGCCGGGGC
This sequence comes from Phenylobacterium sp., assembly GCF_036502675.1. Taxonomy (GTDB): domain Bacteria; phylum Pseudomonadota; class Alphaproteobacteria; order Caulobacterales; family Caulobacteraceae; genus Phenylobacterium. Next base: position 3,895 of record NZ_DASXYF010000108.1, on the reverse strand, counting down.
GCCTGGTGCAGGCGCGCCACGATGGCCTCGGCGACCGGGCCCTCCAGCAGGGCCTTGGGACCTTGCGCCGCCACCTGGCGCAGGGTGGCGGCATAGGCCGGATTGCGGATCACGTCGCCCGGCTGGATACGGGCGCCGCCGGGCTTGGTGAAGTAGGCGACCGCGTCGGGGGTGTTGGCCTGGGGGTAGGGGGCGTTGGCCGCCTCGCCCATCCGGCGCGGGACGGTGAAGCCTTCGTCGGCCAGGCGCTCCGCGTCGGCGAACAGGTCCTTCCAGGCGAGCTTGCCGTGCTGGCCCTGCGCCAGCGACAGCATGGCCACCGCGCCGGGCGCGCCGGTGGAGCGCCCGCTGAGCAGCGCGTCGCGGAAAGGCAGCGGCTTGCCCGCCTCGTCCAGGAACCAGGCGGGCGTGGCCGCCGCCGGCGCGGTCTCGCGGCCGTCGTAGGCGGTCGCCTGGCGGGTCGCCGCGTCGTAGTAGGTCATGAAGGCGCCGCCGCCCAGGCCGGAGCTCTGCGGCTCCACCAGCCCCAGCACCGCCTGCACGGCCACCGCCGCGTCCACCGCCGAGCCGCCGCGGCGCAGCACCTTCAGGCCGGCCTCCGCGGCCATCGGATTGGCGGCGGCGACCATGGCGACCGGCCCGCCGGCCGCGCCCTGCGGGGCCGGCGCCGTGGCGCAGGCGCTGAGCGTCAGGGCGGACAGCAGGGCCGCAAGCGGCGGGAGACGGAACATGGGGCCGGCGGCTCCTGATGGGGAGGCGCCCACCATAGCCCCGCGCGCGTGGACAACCAGCGCCAAGCCCCGCAAGCTCCGCCGATGAGCGACGCCGCCTCCGCCCGGCCGGGCCCCCGCAACCTGATCACCGACGTGCCCGGCCTGAAGGTCGGCCAGGCCGGGGACGCGGCTGCGCGCACCGGCGTCACCGTGATCCTGCCCGACGCCCGGGCGGTCTGCGCCTGCGACGTGCGCGGCGGCGGCCCGGGCACCCGGGAGACCGACGCCCTGGCGCCGGAGAACCTCGTGGACGCGGTGGACGCGGTGGTCCTCTCCGGCGGCTCGGTCTACGGCCTGGCCGCCGCCGACGGGGTCGCCGCCTGGCTGGGCGCCGAGGGGCGCGGCTTCGTGGTCTCCACCGCCCCGGGCGTGCCGCCTTCGCCGGTGGTGCCGGCCGCCATCCTCTACGACCTGGCCAACGGCGGGAACAAGGCCTGGGGCCTCGACCCGCCCTACCGGGCCCTGGGCGCCGCCGCCGCGAAAGGCGCAGGGGCCGACTTCGCCCTCGGGACCCACGGGGCCGGCTACGGCGCCATGGCCGGGGCGCTGAAGGGCGGGACCGGCTCGGCCTCCGTCGTGACCGCCGACGGCTTGACCGTGGGGGCGGTGGCGGCGGTGAACAGCTTCGGCTCCGTGGTCGCCGGCGACGGGCGCACCTTCTGGGCGGCGCCCTTCGAGATCGGCGCGGAGTTCGGCGGCCTGGGCCCCGCCGGCCTGTGGGCCCGCGCCGACGACTGGGGCCTCGCCAAGGCCAACCCGCAGATCCGCGCCAACACCACCATCGCCTGCGTGGCTGTCGACGCGGCCCTGACTCCCGCTCAGGCCAGGCGCGTGGCGATGATGGCCCAGGACGGCCTGGCCCGCGCCATCCGCCCGGTGCACGCCCCCTTCGACGGCGACGCGGTCTTCGCCCTCTCCACCGCCGCCCGCCCCCTGCCGGATCCAGCCCCCTTCGCCGTGGCGCGCATCGGCGCGCTGGCCGCCGACTGCCTGGCCAGGGCGGTGGCGAGGGCGGTCTACGAAGCCGCGGCCTGGCCGGGCGTCCGCAGCTGGAGCGGCCCCGCCTAGGGTTCAAATCGCGCCGCCCGCCCGGGCTTGCGCTTTGCCCGCCGGGCGACTAGGTTCCGCGCCCTCGCCTTCAAGGCGGATGCGCCCGTAGCTCAGCTGGATAGAGCATCAGACTACGAATCTGAGGGTCGGACGTTCGAATCGTTCCGGGCGCGCCAATTTCTTCAGGAAAATCAGCCTCATAAATCCCTACCCGGGGCCGCCCCAACCTAAAAGCGGCTTTAGGTTGGGTTTTAGGTTGGGGTTCGAGCGGAAACAGCAGGAGAACACCGCCGTTCTCACGCTGTGATGAGCGGTCGTGCGCTCCCCTTCGACGTCAGAATCCCAGTCCAGAGCTGAGCTCGTCTCCGTGGGCGTCGGCAGATACCGCGCCAAAGGAGCTTGTGACCGTTTGCCTGGCTGCGATCGGGGCGGCCGCTGTCTTGCCACTCGAGGCAGCGGTCGACCGTCTGGTGGAGATGATCGTGATGGGTCCTGAAGTCGCGGCCTGCGGAGGACCCTCGACTGTCTGCTGAGGATGGCCGAGTTCGACGCGACCGCTCTCAAAAAGCAGCTTCAGGTTGATTTAACCGAGGCGGCGCCACAATGAGGACGAGTAAAGAAAAGCAAAGAAGGAGGCGATTCGATGGCGCGGTTGAATTCGCCGAACACCTCCGCTCCCGCAGGGAGTCGTTGAGTGGCGGAGAGCGTCCGATCGCAACTCAGCCCGCGTCAAATCGAATGTCTGCGCCTCGCCGCAGCAGGGAAGACGTCATCGGAAATCGCGATCGTGCTCGGGATTTCCTCCCGAACCGTCGATCAGTATGTTGGTGAGGCGTGCGAACGTTTGAAGGTACGCAACCGCATCCAAGCTGTCGCAAAGGCCCTGAGGCTCGGGCTTTTGCCCGACGCCCCTCCGTAGAAACCCGGACCGAAGTTCTACGGAATTGACCGCCTCAACTGTTGTCGGGAATCAATCAGTGGTGGTGTCAGTCTCGTAGCTTACGAAGTCTTGGGACTTCGGTCGGCCAGCTGCTTCCGCTCAATCGGTCTAGTTAGGGGGGCACCTTAGCTAGGAGGTCGGTCCGTTGGCCAACCACTCCGACTACGCACGCCGGGCGGAGCCCCGTTCGTTTCACCCCACAACCGATCGCGACGATCGATCATTCGCATCTCGCCTCATTACCGAGCGCCAGCTCGAGTGCCTGTCCTGGGTCCAGGAAGGCAAGAGCGCCACCGACATTGGCGGCATCCTCGGCCTGTCAGGACGGACCGTCGAGAAGCACATCATCAAGGTCTGCGGCCATCTCGGGGTGAAGACCCGAATTCAGGCCGTCGTTCGCGCTCGTGAACTGGGCCTCATCACCGCGAACGCACCGTAAGCCTACGCCCTCCGAGTGGGTAGGCTTGCGCCTCGCCGCAAGGACGCCCTCCGGGGCAACATCAGGCGGAGGCCAAGGAGAGGCCTCGCCCTTGAAGCCGTTCAACGCCAGGCGTTTCCCATGGCCATCAGCCTCGCCGCCGCTCTTGCTCTCGCCACGCAGTGCGCCCCGACCGTCGCGCCTGAGACTCTCCTGTCCGTGGTCCAGGTCGAAAGCCGGTTCGAGCCTCTGGCCATCGGCGTCAACGGGGGCCCGCGCATCATGGTCGCGCCGACCTCGGTCGACGACGCAGTCGCCAAGGCAGGGGCCCTCATCGCGGCCGGACGGAGCATCGATCTCGGCCTAGCGCAGATCAACAGCAAGAACCTGTCGTGGCTCGGCCTCAGCCTGCCGGAGGTGTTTGAGCCCTGCACGAACCTCAGGGCCGCCGCCCGCATTCTGCAGGACGGCTTTGTACGGAGCGACGCAACGCGCGTGGGTGAGCAGGCGGCCCTGAAGACGGCGCTCTCCTACTACAACACCGGCAATCCGGTCCGGGGGTTCAGCAACGGCTACGTCGGCAAGGTGGCGACCGCCGCGGGGCGGATCGTGCCGGCGATCGGCGGGGCAAGTCCGGCCAACCTCTCCGAGGCCGCACCCGGAGCGCCGCCTGAAACCCCCCCGCCGGCCTGGGATGTGTTCGGCGAGGTCCAT
>NZ_DASXYF010000107.1:0-121540 GCF_036502675.1 Phenylobacterium sp. | reverse complement strand
CTTATGGAGCCCATGCTCATCGGCGAAAGCTCGGACAAGCGCGGTGAGCTCACCGACCTCGCCGTGGAACTCGCGGCAAAATCAGCCGGATTTCGCCGCAGCCTACAGCCAAATATCGCGGCCTCGCTCGCTGACCTCGTGCGCTCGATGAACTGCTACTACAGCAATCTCATCGAAGGCCATGACACGCACCCCATCGATATCGAACGCGCGCTCAACGAAGACTACAGCGCCGACGCAAAAAAGCGCGATCTGCAGCTCGAAGCGAAAGCGCATATCGCGGTTCAAAAATGGATCGACGAAGGCGGATTGAAAGAGCGCGCCCTTTCGCAAGAGGGCATCTGCGAGACCCATTTCCGCTTTTGCGAACTGCTGCCGCCCGACATGCTCTGGGCGGAAAATCCCGATACCGGCGAACGCATTCCGCTGATACCCGGCGAGCTGCGCAAACGAGACGTGCAGGTCGGCGGCCACCGAGCGATTAGTCCCGGCGCGGTGCCGCGCTTCATGGACCGCTTCGAAGGTGCTTATCGCCGCCTTGGCAAAACGGATTCCATCATTGCAGCCGCCACGGCGCATCACCGGCTGCTCTGGCTTCACCCATTTCTCGATGGCAATGGCCGCGTCGCGCGGCTGATGTCGCATGCGGTCCTTCTCGAAAAGCTCGACACGGGAGCGCTGTGGTCAGTCGCGCGCGGCCTCGCTAGAAACGTCGCGGTCTACAAAGGCCATCTCGCCGCGTGTGACCTGCCGCGCCGCAACGATCTCGACGGGCGCGGGTCGCTCAGTGAGGAAGCGCTCGCCGAATTCACGCGCTTCTTCCTGCGCACTTGCATCGACCAGGTGGAATTCATGGAAGGGCTGATCCAGCCCGACAAACTGCGCGTGCGTATCGCCATGTGGGCCGAAGAAGAAACGCGCCTTGGCACTCTGCCGCCCAAAGCGAAGGATATTTTAGAGGTCCTCCAATATCGGGGCGAGCTACCGCGCGGCGATCTCACAGAAATTGTCGGCACCGGCGAGCGCCAGGCGCGGCGCGTGGCCGAAGCCCTCACCAAACTTGGTGTCGTGAAGTCCGCGAGCTCGCGCGCGCCGCTCCAACTCGCCTTCCCCGCTACGCTGGCGTCCCGCTGGATGCCGGGCTTGTTCCCCGACAAGGGAGCGGAAGCCTAAGTGCCTTCAGACCTCAAAACCGCGCTGCAAGCGCTGAAAGCGGCTCTCTTGGGTCTGCGCCCCACGGGCGAGAATGGTTTCGAGGGGCTACTCGCGGAAATCCTCAACGAGATCACGAAGCAAGATTTTCGGCTCGCGAGTTCCGGGCTTCAATTCGGCGTCGATGGCGAGACCCTAACCGGAGCCGATCATCTCTCCTTCGAAGGCAAACTCTACAAGGGCAGCATCAACAAGAATGAAGTTCTCACGAAGATCACTTCGATCATTGCGAGCCCTTCGCCTCCCGACATTTGGATTCTTGGCGCGACCATTGAAGCTAATACGCAATTGCTGGGACAGGCGCGGCCAGCCGCTGCAAAGAACGGGATTGCGACGCTCGTCCTAGATTGGCCGACCGCCTCAGCTGTGCCGCCTCTCGCTGCGGCGTGTGGGATGGCAGCGGAGCGAACTGTTAGCTTCCTTGAGGCGCAACTCGAGGATAAGGCGCTCGCCGCTGGCGCAAAGCCTGCGCTGGAGATTATCGCGAAGGAGGATGCCTTCGCCGCCGCGTCCGCGCAGATAGCCGCTCAGCTTGCACCGGGGTCTCTGGGTGCCGCCATAGCGCTGGAACGCAATGCCCAATGGCTCAACAAAACCTTCACCGACCCTCACATGGCGCGAATGGATTTGGGTCAACGGCTCGCTCCATTTGCGACATGGCCCTTACCGACGCAGCCGAGAGATGCTCTTGTCGCGTCCGTTCAGGCGGCGCTCGCGGGCTCCGGCGATCGTAAGATCGTAGCCCTTCTCGGAAACGAGGGCGTTGGAAAGTCCTGGATCGTAGCGCAGGCCTGGAAGGCAGCGGCAACGACCTCCCTCCTTATCATCGTGCCTGCCATCGACGTTCCACGCGATAGCCTCACGGACTTCGACGGGTTTCTGATCCAACGCCTTATCGCGCAAACGCAAGATCGCGCAAACGACTACACGAAAACACGCTGGTCAAACCGCTTTGATCGTTGGCGCGACCTGCCGCCTCCGGAACATCCTCGTATTGTTCTGTGCGTTGATGGTCTCAATCAGCACTCAAATTTTGATTGGGTGCGCTGGCTGGATGGCGCAGCGTCCAAACTCAGGGCGATCGGCGGTCTGCTCGTCCTCACCGATCGCACTGCACATTTCAACGCCCATCTATCCGGTAGAATCGCAACTACGGTTGAGCGCGTGGCGGTTCCGGAGTGGACGAACGAAGAACTCTTCAAAATTCTTGCGGAGAAAGGTGTTGAAGCCGCGCCCCTTCCTCCGCAGGTGCTCGGCATTCTTCGAAACCCGAGGGTTCTCGGGATCGCCTTTGATCTGCTTGAACGGAGGAGCATCGCGTCATTCGATGAGTTGAGCATCGGTAGGCTGATGTTCGAGCATATCCGCACGGGCGAGCAAGACGGACACGCGCCCGAGACTGCAGCTCGATTCTCAAAAAGACTCTCTCGGCACGCGCAGGAAATCATCGATCGGGCGCAGGCACAGAGATCGGCTGATCAACGCGTATTTGAGATTGATGGTCAGAACCAGTTCGAACTGGAAAGCGGTCTCCTCTCAGTTACGAGCGAGAGATATTTCAGCACCCTTGGTGACGACGAGACGCTGTATCAAATTACTGACGATGGCCTTTCATACGCGTTAGGCCTGTCCATCATCGATCGACTGACCACGGCAAAGCGTTCCGGAGACGATCTGACGGACACGCTGGCGCGTCTCCTGGAGCCGATCGCAGCGCTAGACCGAACCGCAGAAGCCGTTTTCAATGCGACCCTCATCGCAAGCGTAGATGAACGGTGCGCGCCCGAAATCAGTGCGGCGCTGCAAGCGTCCTACGTGCAACTACAGAACGTGAACGACGACACGTTCACGACCTTCGCTACGGCGCTCCGCGCTCGTCCCGATGCGACGATGCAGGCAATCGAACTTATTGCTGCCCTTCCCGGGCATGTCTCGCGCAGTGAATGGCTTATTCATGCAATGCGCGGCGCACGCACATCTCCTGCCGCCTGGGCCTCAATCTCCGACGCACTGAAGCGCTGGCTAAGCTGTTACTCGCTGTCGCCTGAACTGCGCGTCTACCACCGGAAGACAGACGATCTCCAGAAGTATGATGCCGCTCTAGTGGTCTCTCGCCAACGGATCGATGCGATGATGGCGTCGCTCTCTCAAGTGGAGCGTGTTTTCTTGAGCGAAAACATGTGGCGCGATGACAGCGCCGATCCCGCAGAGCTTAGCAATGTGGCCTTCGAGATTCTTGCCGGAATGCCGCTGGCAGGCTTCGCGCGTAGTTTTGTCACGTGGGCTTATGCGGACGCGCTCAACAGCGGCATGCGAAGAGCGGACGAGGCCTTCTACGCCCTAGTTCGATTCAATGAGAATGATTGGGCAGCGACGAGAGACGCCATTCTTTCTGAAGCATCGTTCTTACAAGAAGCCGATACTTCACCAGCAGGGAAATGGGCGCTCGTCTATCTGCTCCGTAGCGTGGCAACGATCGAAGATGCCCGCCGCGAAAGGGCGCTGATCGAAGAACTAACGGCTGACCGTGAGCATCTTGAGGGCTGGCGCTTGGTCGAGAATTACTGCGCTACCGACCCATGTGACCCTGGCTCTGAGGAGCCGGAGAATATCGGCCCGACGGCTGAGAAGTTCGCCCAACTGGAGCCCGCTTCGCTGAGCGCTGCAGAAGGCATGACGCAAGACGACCATTTCCTGGACATGGCCCTACCTGGTTTGGCGCGATTCAAACCAGACGTTGCGCTCGGCACCATCCGCCGCCTAGCGCAGACCACCGCCCAACGAACTGGCAGACCGCTTTTCCTCTCGCTTGTAGAGCTCGAAGCTCACAGCGCGGCGCTGGAACCTGAGAATGTCGAGGCGATGCTGAGCGTTGCAACGTCGCAAGCCAGCCTCCACGAGGACGACGAGGACCGCAATGCGTGGGTCGCGTCCCAATACGCATTGTTCATAGCCTTCCCTCATTTGAGCGGCGACGAGCAACTCGAAGCACTGCGCAATCTTCCCCCGGGAAACGCCCCTATCGTGAAGCTTGTGGAGACAATGAAACCGGCGTCATCCGCTGCAATCGAAGCAGCGTTGGGCGAGGCCTTAGCAGGTGACAGCGACCGAAAGCTCACAATGCTCTGCTTTGCGGCGCGACCGGGGAACACCCTCTCTCCAAAAACGCTCGATGCCATCGGCGCGCTGACGAACGATGCTGACGCCGTCGTTCGCGGTGAAGCGATGGCGTTGGCTACTCAGTTGGATGACGCGGCTCTCCTCCAGCGCATTGTAGATTCCGGCTGGAGCGCGGATTGGACGGGCCAAAAGGAGAAAGGATTTGAGCAATGGCACGGTTCGCGAGCGATCATTCGGGCGGCCAAGCACCGATTGATGAGCGTCGAAGATGCGATTGCACGGATCAATGTTATCGCATTCGACCTCGCTGCCTCGGAACTCGGCGCTGAGGCTGGGCCTTGGATCGCCGCCCGATTGTCAGTTGCGCTGGAGCGGACGATCGGAGCTGAGATTGGAAGCCAAGCGCCGCACGCGGAGCGCGAGATACCACTGAGGCCTACAGCCTATCCTCCGGGCTTAAGCCTGGCTCATGAAACTAAGAGCAAAGACAATTCACTGGCAGCGCAACTCCGCAGGACAAACGAGAGCCCGGAGGAATTTCAGCGTCGCCAGCGTGAGGCTTGGGATGTCTTCCAACGATTTGAAGCTGAGCTTACCGAAAAGCAGGCGCGCTTGATCGTTGATGACGTCGGCAAGCACGCTCTCGGGGCAGCAATATCTTCGTCGCCACGCTGGGGAATCGAGGCGGCAAATCGACTCGTGGAAGCCTCCACGGACAAGCTTTATCGCGTCAGCAACTTTGGTCTGCGGCTGGCGCGCGAATTGTCCGCTCCTGAGCCCGCTCTCGCAAAGAGATTGTTCGATCGGATGAGCGGTCGCGATGGGGCCGTCAATGTCGTCTACGGCCCCGCAGGCGTACCGCTGGAGGCGTTCTGTGTCTGGGGTGCCGCAGATAATTCGACCTGGGACGCGCTACGCGCTGAACGCCTCAATACCGCAGCTTCTGACCACGAGCTTTCAACCGAGGTCCTTGCTGCTTTGCTGTGCGGCAAGTCCTCGTTCATTAAGCAGTATGCGCGAGAAAAGATCGCGTGTCGGGAGCCTGCCGCGATCGCCCGAGGCCTTATGGTGCTCGGCTTTGGAGAGCCCTCGGAATTCGCGTCCGATACGATCGCGCAATACGAGGAAGTTGACGGCTTTCTCGGCAACGCGGCCGAGCAGGCCCGCTACGCCTATGAACGCGAAGTCTGGTCACGCCATTGGTACCGGCTGATGTCAGAGGCGAACTCTCCCACGGAATTTTGGAGGTGGAGCGTCCTGCTTCGTAAGGTCGTGGATGGCCGTTTCGCGGTCTGGCAGACGGAGGATGGCGTGCGAGGTGGCCCAGCAAGCCTCTTCGAGGCGTCGCTCGATTCTGAGGTCAAGAAGCGCATCAAGAGCTGGAAGTCACATCGGGAGAAGAAGCTGCTGGGCGACAAAGCGCCAAACCGCGTGTTCTTGCCCCAAGGATAGGTCTTTCATTCTCGGCGGTCGGCGTGATTCCTTTGCCAAGCGACCGCGCCGCTTAAATAACAACCGCAACACGCTAAGGTTAACGAAAGAACCGGCAGGCAAGTCAACCAACAATTCTTACCGCATCCGCCTCCTGATACCCGCTTCCGTGTCCTGGTGTGTCGCCTCATGCTCGTAGCTCTTGGCCATGCTCGAATGTACCGAGGCGACGAACGGATGCGAGTATTGCAAGGCGCGCGCGCCGCGCAGGTATTTCTCCGCAAGTTCGCGCTCCTGAGCGCCGCCTTCACCCCGCCAATGCACGCCGCGCGCATTGTGGAGCCCAGTATGCGCGCCCCTCGCCAACGCTTCCGTCTGGATTTCCTCCATGACTTCCCGTACGGGCTCGCACGGCCAGATGCCATCCGTTCCTTCAGGCGCACCGGCGAACAACTTGCCGAGACACACGTCAGCGATCTCGCCCCTGCCAAGTTCCAGGCAGGTTTCCCGAACTGACTTCACCCACTTCAGAAGGCGCTCGGCCTGCAACTCGCCGAGATCGTCGTGACCGGGAATGCGGTCAATCGCTTCAAGGAGTTTATAGCCGCGCTCCGCGAGGTGTTGGACGTTATCCGCTGGCGTCTTCCATTCCGGCGGGTCCTCGCCTCCATCCTTGCGCCGGTACATCCACACGATCGCCTGCGTGAAGAGCGAGGGATTGGCTTCGGTGTATTTCTCAAGGTTCGGGATGCCGTAGCCTTCACGCCGCCCGCCCGGATGAGAGAGAGCGTCGATATAGGCGAATTCGAGCCGCGCCTTCTCTTCGAGAGTCACCTCATTCGATTTATCGAGGCGCGAAAACGCCTGTTCGACATGATAGTGCTCCAGTTGGTAGGTGCCTTCCTTGTCCTTGCCGCCTTCCGCCATCTTGGTGAGCAGCTTGTGGAGCAAGGTTGCCGGGATCACATCGGTCTTATGGCGGATGCTGGCGAAGGCCGCGCGGGGACGCTCCGCCGTCAATAGGCGCTCCACGGCCTCGCTGCTCTCGTCCTCCGCATCGTGAATCCAGTCCGGAGCCACGCCCTCCCAATAGACCTGGCGGTTGGGTTCATCGAGCTTATCGACCATGAGCCACGTGCTGCGGCGGAACGGGGCCAGTAGGAGGAGGTCAGCGAACGCAGCTTGCGGGAGCTTCTTCTTCAACTGCCGCAGGACACGCTCGCGCTTCGCGTCGTCCGAGAGCGAGCGCAAAGTGCCAAGAACGAGATTCTTCCGCGGCCAAGGGTCGTTATCGCCCGGTTGCGGCAACGCCCGGAGGATGAATTCCGCGAGGGCGGCTTCATCCAAAATCTCCCTCGCCATCAACCAGCCGACCTGCGCGGCGGCTTTTCCCATCTCTGCGAGCTGGATCACGCCATCAACGCCCTGCGCGTCGAGCACTTCGCGCAACGCTGCGGCGCGCTTGGCTGAGACGCGCTCCTCCCGCTTGCGAAAATCCATCTCGTCGTCGCCGTGGATCTCGTCAGCAGACTCATCGACCCACGCCTCGCGAAACAGCCACTCGTGCTTGTGCAGCAGGTCCGTCGGCTCAAGCATCTCATAGGCCGCAGTCGCTTCGGCGGACAGCACCGCTATGCCAGCTTCCCGGGCCTTCTTTGCTCGCCGTGCCGCGCGGCGGGACATGGTCGTCACCCGAATGCGCTCGCGGACAATCGCCTTGTCACCGTCGCTCGCCGTGGCCGCCCAATCCGCAACCAGCTTCCAGACTTTGGCCTGATAATCATCGGGCAGGTCGCGCAGGTGCTCGACGAGATCGCTGAGCATCTGGCACGTGTGCGACTTCCACCCGAGCGCCATATCGGCCATCTCGCGCATGAAATCGACAACCGGCTTCCACGTCGGAAAGGGCTCTCCGAATCCGTAGCCGTCAGGGCGCCATCTCGGCTTCTGGCTGTAGTGACCGACCCGGTGGCCGCTGTCGATTTGTGCGATGCAGATTTTCCAAGCGACGCTTGGATGCGACTTGGCGAGAAGCTTCATCACCGCAAGGCGTTCATCGTGACTCGCCGCCGTCTGTGGCATCCAAGCCCGGAAGATCGACAGCAATGAGCTGATCGGAGTGTTGCCCCAATTGTCCTTGATCTCCACCTCCGCCAGCCTCGCCAGCACACGCGCGGCGCGCGGCAGCGTCGCCGGATTCCACGCCAGGCCTTCCAAGGCCCACAACAATCCACTTCTCGGACAGCTACCAAAAACGCCCGTCTCCGCAGGCCGCATCAGGCCGACTACAGCCGGGTTGGGCGTCTTGAGGTCGCTTTCGAGCATGGAGAGGAATTCGTCCGGCGCAACTTCGGCGTAGGTCGGCAGGTCGCGGTCGCTGGCTTCCAGCGTTCGCGTCGTCAACGGCGTCAGCAGGTCGCGCACAAGCCGCGCCGCCTCAGCTTCACAGTCGATCCCAAGGCGGATTTTGAAGAGATGGTTGCCGTGGACGGCGAGCAGAACCAGCGTCTCAGAAATTCCTTCGCGCAAGGCAGGCGAAAACTCGCGCGTCTTGCCGCGCATGGCCGCCGCCCAGCGTTCATCTTCGGGCAGGTCCAATGCCGGATCGTCTTCGCCCAACACCATTCGCGCCATAGAGAAAAAGCGCTGCAGGTCTTCACGCGTGACCGCGCTAGCACCGGCGTAGAGGGCGTCGATTTTCGAGATGAGCCCACGGTAGGTGCCGATCGACCAGATGGGCGGATCATTCAGCGCAGCGAGGCGCTGGCATTCCTTTTCGAGCGCTTCATACGGCGTGTCGTTGGCGAGCAGCGAAAGCGCAAGCTGATCTGCACCCCGGCGTGAATCCCAAACACCAACGAACAGGAAGGGCATCAAACTGATAGATGCCTTCGCGTCCGACGCCCACGCCGGCGTCTTTACAGCAGGGACAGTGGACAGCCTTCGGCGGAGCACAGTCACGGAGCGCCCCGACTCATCCTCGTACTTCGAGACGTCATCACGCTCGAGGCCCATCGCCTCAAGGCCAGCGCGAAATGCATCATGGCTCAGCGGCTCAAGAACAACGTGCGGCGTGGCGTTGGCGACGTTGCGCGGGTAGACGACGATGGTGTGGAGCGTGGTGGCCAACGGCCCCATCTCGCGCTCAACGTCGCGGTTGGTTGTGACGGCGATGAAGCCCGGTTTGCCCTGCGCGAGGCGGTGAAGAACGCCCGTTTTGTCGAAGACAAGAACGCGGTCGCGGTAGCCCGCGAACTCATCGCCTTCCTCGTTGCTGAAGAGCTGCGCCAGGAACGCTAGCCCTTCTTCGGCAGAGTCGGCGGCGATGATGGTGGGGGCCTCCGGTGCACCTTTCAGCCGGGAGCTGATCGTCCGTTTTGCGGCGTCGATCGCAGATTTGAAGAGAACGCCGGAGAGCTTCGGCTGGGCGACGTCCGCAAAGTCGGCCCAACATTGATCCAGAGAACGCACACCTTCCGATGGTGCCTGCGTCTCGTTGGCGAACCATGCCTGGCCAGGGTGAGATTGCTCCAGCCACTGTTCAAGGTCGCTGGCATCGTAGGCCCGGACATCCTTCCACTGGCCCGAAGCTTTCTTGTCCGCCACCCATTCTGCTTTACCAGCCCACCGGCGCGGCGTGACGAACACGAACGTCATCTGGTCGCGGTCGGCCCTGGACGTTGCGGTGACGCTTTTCGCGAAATCGCCGTCCGCCTTGCCCTTGATGTTCTTGTCGACGCCGAACTCCCACCCCGAGTTTCCTTCAGGAATCCATGGCGTACCTTCGTCCGCGTCGACCTGGCCGTCCCAGCCGGGACGCATGGCGTCGTCATTGCCGGGGAAATCGACCTTCCGCAGGCCCATGCCGGTCGAGTGGACCAATGTGCGGAGAAAGACGCTGAGGCGGACGCGAGCGCTGACGTTCGGCGTCGTCCACGCTTCGATGTCGTTCGCCTTGAACGACAGGAAGGGGGGCACAAACGCCTTGCTCGTCGCCCCGGCCCCTTTGCGCTTCGCGAGCGCCGCATCATACGCGGCCTGCATGTCGAGGAGCTTCTGCGCGGGAATGCCGAAGGCGCGCTCAACCCGTGCCGCCATGTCGGACGTCGTGGACACCTTCCCGTTCAGGAAGTTGGAGACGCCCGGACGGCTGATCCCAAGCAGCTTGGCCGCGTCCGTCACAGACATATCTTTGGGCGTCAGGGCGGCGTCGCGAACGTGCTGGCCAGGGTGAATGGGGGCAGGTTTCATCATCATAGCGCCACCGTAGCACGGCGTAATCTGTAAGGCGACACCTTACATTTTTCGTGCTTTGTTCCCCATTACACGCGGTCCAGGGCGGTGCGCGCCTTGGTCGCCTCCAGTGCGACAAGCTGGTGCAGGTTTCCAAAGGCGGCATACGCGCTTTGGTCGCGATCAAACGGCGAGGACGTTTGCCATGGAGGTGTCGGAGGAGCTTGGAGGCTCCTCTGACTGGTGATGCACCGGCCAAACGGTGCATGGCGCGAAGCCGACCCCTTCAGCGGGTCAAGGCGAACGCTAATGGCCGGGAGGGTCCACGGGAGGCGCGCCAGCGGGCCTCCCTGGCAAGGAGGGCATGGTCGTACCATGCACACCTTGCAATCTGCGTTAGTGGCAAAGCGCAGGATCAAGCCTCGTCATAAAACGTCACGTTGCACAACCTACGGGGCAGACGTAGCTTCAGCACGCCTCAAGGTGAAGCCTGGATTCACCGATGCGCGCATGAGCTTGATAGAGATGCGAAGAGAGATCAGAGCGTGAATAGAGACTTCGCCCTCTGCGTCGCACTGGTCGCGGCGCTACTCGCAGGTTGCAACCAATATGAACGGAAGACGCACGCATTGTGCGGTCAGCCGCCTGGGGTTGAGGATACTCATCGCAAGGAAGCGCTCGATATCGAAGGCAAACTCAAGGCGGCGATTCCGATGCGGGGATCTGCGGGCGCAGAGGGAAAGTTCGTTCAAAGCATTCAACGCACGTCGACGCAAATCTTTCGGTCCACTGGAGAGAGCGGGTTCAATCGCGCGCGGGAGATAACCGAGTATCGATCTTGCGCCCTCCTCGCGGCTGACGACAGTATTTCGGGAGAACGCAAAGCTATACTTCTCGTGGAACTGAAAGAGCGAATTCAGGAAAGCGCCGATAAGGTTCGCAAGGACAAGCAAGATTGCTTCGATGCGAAATTCGCAGCCGAGAAGGCCGCCTCCATCATACCTTATGAGAAAACGGGAGGTGCAGACGCAGCAGGCCCAGGTTGGAAAGGTGGTAAAAACAAGGGCGAAGAAACCGTCTGCGCCACCATTCCGCCAGGCTATCAGCCACTCGGTCCCACAAAGATCGAGCCCATTAGCTGCCATGGCGGTCGATGCAGCGACGGGCCGATCACCACTGTGAAGGCTGCCGATGGGTCGACGAACATCTGCATGAAGGTCAAGGCGTGGTCGGAGTCCAATTCTGGGGGTGGTGGTGGCTCTCGCAAGATTCGCCTCTTCGGAGAGGCGGAACGCCCCATCACGAAGGCTCAAACCGATGAGATGCGTGCGGCGTGCGGCTTGTAACTGAGCTGCACAGATGAGGCCACCTAAAGGCTCTCCGCCATGATCTCCGTGAGGACGTGAACCTGTTTCTCTAGGAACTCGGCGCTCGCAGCGATGATCTCAGCGTACTGCCAACGCTGCGTATCCGTCAGCGCCGCTTTCGGATCGGCCAGAATCGAGGCGAACCGGCGATGTTGGTCAGACTCTCCCGTGCCTCGTGATCGAACACGCGGGCAAGCTCGTGAATGTCCCGCCGCTCGGCGTCCGTCATGCCATCCGCCACCGGCCATTCAGCTCGGGACGCGCCGCATGCCACGCTTTAATTTCGGCCCAACGCTCATCCTGCCTACGCTCGGCGAAAGGGTTTCCTCGGAATATCGCGGGGCAGGTCTCGTTGTAGCTGTCCCAATCGCCCCCGGTCGTCAAAAAGTGGCGGTAGGCATCGGCCAGCTTCGCCCAGGTCCAGCGCATACCAAGTGGCGCGTCGGGATTCGCTTGGTGCATCGCGAGGTAGTCGTTCCGGCGAGCAGTCAGGCGCATCACCGCGTCAGCACTCAGGCTTGGATGCGGTTCTAGCGCAGTCTCGGCCACTCCCCAGCCCGGCAGCGCGGTCCCAGCGATCACCGCACCTGATTGGATCGCCAATTCGCGGCGGGAGACCGTCATGACGCTTCCTCCCCCTCACGCATCGGCGATGATACCTCCTGTCTCGTAATGCAGAATGTAGGCCGCGCGCTCTTCCACGCTCGGCCCGCACGTAGCTGGGATGATGTCCCAATCTTGCAGGACGCGGTACTCGCCCTTCGTGATCGTGACGCTGATGGTCACCTCGTCTTCGTCGAAATACTCAGGTTCGTAGCCTGTCTTCATCGTGACTTCCTTGATCGCCGCCGTTTCAAGTGCGGCGGTGCTGCGGCTTGCAGCAGCTTCGCCATGACACCCGCAACGGCGGGATCGTCTTCGCAGATCAGCGCCGCCGTCTCCCAGCTCATCGGCGTGTTGCGGACCAGCGAGATGACGCGCCTGCGCTTGTCCCGCATGCCGTAGCGATCGAATTCCGGCGGTCCGCCGCGCCTGTCATCGCCGCCATCGATCCACATCGTTTCCCCCTTCGGCGCGCGGCCCGCCGGGTGGAAAGCTCCCGGCGGGCTCTCCAGACTCCTCCATCGAATTCCGCGTGCCAAGCTTGACCGTCGATCACATTTCGATCTGGCTGAGCTTTTGATGGAAGGAACCGAGCGCCCGCGAAAGGCGCCCGGTCGAAGCTTAAGCCTGCGCCTCATCGGTGTCGGGTTCAGGCACGCGCAGGACGATCTTGCCGTCGAGCGGAAGCGCGTCGAGCTTCACCGTGAAGCCTTTGCCGTCGTGATTGGCGAACGCTGCGCCGACGCGTATCCAGCGACTGGGCTTCGTCTCGCCCGTCACCACGAACACCTCGTGCGATGGTTGGTTTTTTGCGGTCATGTGGTTCTCCTTTGTTCGAGGCCGCGACCATTCGCGGATCTCATGGGAGCTCCCTGACCGGCGGGCCTGCGCCGGAGATCAAACGCCGCGGTAGCGCCGCGCAGCGGGGCGGAGCTGCACAAGCGGGCTTGCCCGCGCGGAAGCGAGCCGCGTTGGTCTTCCGGACACCGCCGGTCTAAGCCCCATGAATGAGATCCGCAGGTCGCGGCTGATGTCAGAGAAATCCCTGACCGCCACGCCCGATCGCGGAACCAGGTTCAGTCGTCAGAGGGGAGACAGGATTAGGCGGGCGCAGGTTCGGCGCGGCGTTGCGATCCACGCTCAGGCTTGGCGGGGCCAAGTTCGTTCTCCAGCGCTTGCTCGGCAGAGATTTCGGGCTTTGCGTGGTCGTTGCCAACCTTTTGACGGACGCGCTCGGGAGCCTCTTCGCGGAGTTCTTTGTCCAGCGCCTCAAGCTCGGCCTTGGAAAGATCGGGGTCCTTGGTGCGCTCCCGCGCATTGTCGAGCTTGCCTTGATAGGCATGAAGCTCTTCGCGCTCGTCAGTTAGGCGCTGTTCGTCGTGCTTCGCGTGGCGGAAGGTTTCCCAGCGCGTCAGGTGGGGGTCTATCTCGTCGGGCTTGACCTCATTGGCTTTCAACTCGGTGCCGTGCTGATCGAAGACTCGTGTTCCATCTTCGGTCAGGAACACCTTTCGCCCGTCCGGCAGCGTGTGCGCTTTGAGCAGCATCTTATCGACCCGCTCCTGAGCGGCCCGAAGCTCGACGCCATTCTCCATGAGTGCGCTTACAGTCGCCTCATCGTACCGGTCGAGCGTGACCGTGAAGTTTGCGATATCGCTCTTCGTCGCGTGCGCGATGACCTCTTCGGCCACTTCCTTGCGCTCGTTCTCTTCCTTCTTCTCCTGACGCTCCTCGTCCTCGCGAGTTCGACGCTGAAGGCGTTGGGCCGTCTCGCGATCAAGCTCTGCCTGCTTCGCGAATTCCAATCGTAAGAAGAAATCAGCCCCTATATCCATTAAGCCCCGCATTTCACGGCGGCGAGGGTGCCGACGACTTGCCCCGGAAGCACATTTGGATAGCGCTCAAACCCGGCATAGATTTTTCTGATCGTTGTCTTGTCCTCATAGAACCAGTTGAAGATGCACTCGCGCCCGGCTGTGGTTTTGCCATCCTTGATGTAGCGGGCGTGCGCCAACCCTTCGACGATCCCGGCAACATAGGTATAGAGATCGCCGCCCTTCATGTTCTTCATGACGACGCCAGCGGTCATTTCCGTGGCTGACGCGGGCGCGGCGGCACCCAATGCGTATATAAGAGCAGCCGAAGCAATATGAACAATTCTACCCTTATAATTACTCAACATAAACGACCGTTTTTGTTAAAGTTTTCATAATGACATTCCGTTATGCTATGATACACGTAATAATTGGATTGAGCCCTGCATTGCCAGACCTTGTCGGTCGCTGCACGGGCTAGGCGGCGGATCGCTCAAAAGGGGTCCTTTATGAGCCGCCCCGGAAAACGAATAAGTAGTTGTTTTTAAAATGCAAAGACGCATAGGATATTTGCGCGTATCCACCCAGGACCAGCGGCCCGATCGTCAGATTGATGGCCTCACACCCCTTTGTGACGAACTCCATGTGGAATGCCTGTCGGCGGCATCGCAGCATCGCCCAGTCTATGAGAGCGTCATAGCGTCACTTCAAGCAAACGACTGCCTAATCGTGTGGGATCTGGACAGAGCCTGGCGCAGCACCCTGGACGCCTTATCAGAGCTGCAAAAGCTTCGGGATCGCGGGGTGGATTTTCAGATCGCGACAATGGCAGTGGACCATTCCAGCGCAGCGGGGACGCTGATCCTGACCATTGTGGCGGCGGTCGCCCAACATGAGCGCATGAACCTCAGCAAGCGCACCAAGGAGGGGCTCGCCGCCGCCCGCAATCGAGGTGTTCGTCTTGGTAGGTCGCCGAAGCTCGATGAGCACAAGCTCACCAAAGCCGCCCAGCTCATCGCCAGTGGTCAAGAGCCTGCCGCCGTCGCCCGGCGGTTCAAGGTCGCGCCGTGGACGCTAGTGCGGGCGCTGCGCAGATCATCGATGATGCCGACAGCACGCTAGATCACAGATCCAAGGCGAGCCAAGCCGCGCAGATATGGGTTGGGGTGGGTAATCAGAACGCGAGGGATCGATGACAGGTATCCCGGTGAGGGTCCGCCGATTTCGAAGTTTTGGTGAAACGCCTCCCAGCCCGAACCACGCGACAGGAAATCGTTCGCTAACGGACCAGCCAAATACACCCCACCAAAGGCGCCGTAGGCGAGAGTAAGGTTGCGCGCCAAGCTTCCAAAGAAACGACACCACATCTCGATAGTTAAACGGGCTATTTCGCCCTCCGGTCCACCAGACTTCGCCATGCGTGATATGTCCCTAGCTTCCCGCGGAGCTTCAACCTCAACTTCGCGATAACGCATCACCGCCTCATACAGCGCGAGGGAGCCGGGGCCGGAGAGCACGTCATGCCCGGTGATCGACAAAAGATCGCGACGCCGCTGTTTCCGATAAATGTCCCGAAGGTGATGCAGAACCTGATGTTCAGGATCGCTCGACGGCGTCAGGCCGAGGTGACCGCCTTCGCCCTGGATCGGAATCATCCCGCCCGTTCTATCGACGACAAACCCTCCGCCGCCCACGCCAGAGCGTGCGGCGAGGATAACGAACGGATAGTTCGTTCGCTGTATGCCGGGGCCGATCAGTTCGTAGTGATCGGTTCGAAGCACCTCTGGCAGAGCCATCCCAAGCGCCACCACGTCGTTCACCGGAAAAATGTCGCCGAGACCGAGCTCATCCTTCAGTTTCTTTATGCTGAAGCGCCACTCACCTTCGGCGCCCCCCGGCGCGGGCATCTGGGGAAACACGGCGGTGTCGCCCGCAACGGAGGCGGGAACAGACAGATAAAGCGTCGCGCCCTCGCGTGGGATCTTGGTGCGATCAAAAAGCGCGCTGAGGAGGTCCAGCATGGGCGAGGGACCGGTGAAGTCGGATGTCGGCAATCCATCGATCCGAGCCTCATCGAGTGGATCGTCCCGCCTGCACATCCGCGCGCTGGTGCGGCCGATATCGCAGATGGCGATGTTCGCTGAAGCGTCAGTTGGTTTCGCACGCTTGGGCATTTGGCGCTCCGGCCAGACACAAGGAACGAGTCTGCTATAACGCGCCTTGCCTCTTGCCGCCTACCGAGGCTAGGCGAGCAAGTTTCTCTCCCCGCGAACTTATCGCGTGGAGGCCGCATCCGATTGAGGGGGTCATGAGCGTCAACATCGTCGAAGGAATCGAACGATGCCTCAAGCAGCAGCCTGCGGCTATACTATCCGAAAACGCCAAGGAACGCCCACGCGCTAGAGACATCTCCCCCCAGTCCGGAGTCAGAAAACGCGTTTATCCTATTGAAGATTATACCTTTCCGCCGATTTTGTTGCTTGATAGGGTGGAAACGTGGTTACCTACTACAATGTTTTACGTAGAAGGACTTAGCAAAGAGGATTTTAAGCTTTACGAATACCTCCTGGAAATCGGCTTCGCGGCAAAGGACGCGCGGCACATGGTTCCCCGGGCAAAGGCTTCGATCGACAGCGCTGCGGCCGCCGAAGGTATCGAGAGGCCCAGGTTGGCCCTCACGGGCGTTGGGCGAGATGTGCGCGCGGCTCGCCCAACCCCCGCATTCTCGGCGGCGGGAAGCGGTCAAGGGACGGCCGTCAGGGGAGAGGCCGCGAAACGCAACAAGCCAAAGGCGGAACCCTATGAGCGGCGCGCTACGTACAACGACCGCCCCGATAGGGCGCAAAATGCGTCTGGCTTTCTTACGAGTGTTTGGGCTGATCTGACACGGAAGGGCGAGCTTTACGAGCATCGCCTTCGCGCCACCGATGGCCCCTTAGTCGCGGCGCTTCGTTACGAATTCCGCGACGATCTACCTGGGCTGCGGAAGCTCTTGAAGACGAAGAGCGATGAAGTGACCGAGCAGGGACGGCGAGCTTTTGGATCCGACGCATCTCCGGTCGAGCGTCGCAAAGTGGTTAGAAACAGCTACCGGCTGCGCGGGCCGGAAGCCTGAGCAATGGCGGCATTTTAATAATTTTCCGTATTTTTAATAGACGCGAATAGCAAGCTGTGGATAGGTGGTCCGCGGCAACGCCCGTTGCCGCCTAGCGAGAGGGCGTCTCGCAGCGCTCAGCAGAAGGTGAGCGTGACATGAGCAGCACCCCGTACAAAGAAGGCCACAACGCCGGCCAAAACGGCGGCGTCTTCAAGGAGGCAGGTAAGTCGGCCTGGGAGATCCAAGAAGCCCAACGCGGCAAGTCGGACGCCCAAAAGGGTAAGTAATCGAAAGCCCCCACTCAGCCCCGCTGCCCACCGGCAGCGGGGCCCCTTCGAGAGATCGAGCCATGCGGACCACCACACACTGCTACGGCTGCCCGCACGCCCAACAGCCGCGCGACGACCTTCCTTGGTCGTCACCATACCCGCCGGAAGACCGCATCACCTGCAACACGCGTTGCAGCGCTATTCATTCGATCTAACCCCGCTTGAGTGCGCCGCGTGCCTCGGCGGCAGTCCACCGCCGAGGCTAACTCTCCACGATTTCGCGAAGCGCTGCTCGCCGCCCATCTCCTCGGAATGCTGGCCCATTCCGCTCCAGCCACAAAATTCGCTGATCCATCTGGCGAAGCTTCGCCATCAGGCCAACCTTTCGGTTCGTGGGCTTGCCACCGACCGGACCGCAGAGGCGTATGATCTCCAATAGGTGCACCAGCATCATCGCGTAGACCGCGTCCGATGGGCGTTGGTCGCGCAGCACCTGATAGTCGAACCGCCAGCAGCTTTCGGCGAAATGATAGTCGGGGCCATCCGGCGGCGCGGCTAGGCCGCGCTTCTCGCCGATCCGGCTGAAATGGAATTCCAGCAGGCGGCGCTCGAACTCCAGGTTCTCGTTCTCGGGCGCGTCCATATCGCCCATGGTGTAATAATCCACGAATAGCCCCGCTTCGGTGAAATAGCCCCGCAGCTTGCGGAAGATCGCCGCCGCGCTGTTGACGGACAGCCCAGTCGCCCGCGCCGCCTCGGTGGCGGTGTGGTCGCGGACGAAGTGCCACAGGACTTTGCGAAAGCGATAGTCGCTGATCTTGGCCGAGCGATAGAGCGGCTTGGCACGCCGCGTCGCGTTGCGTTTTGCGCCGTTTGGCACGGCGGCAATCTCCTCGAATTTTCAATCGCCTGGGCGTTCGCTCCGCCGCCCGCCCGGCGTTTTGCTTGTATAGAACTGTGGCCGTGGGCTCGTCCACCCCAGGGCGGCTTGCTATAACACTGCAGTCTTGATGGCGATGCGGCTCCCGAATTCGATCTGCCATAAGTATTCATGGTGACGATGTTAGGAAAATAAACCCAAAATACTGCTTGCCGATAGGACTTTGTTCCTGTATTGTTCTCATTTGGCGGCCACGGTGGCGCTAGATGACAAGGAACCTGTGAACAGCAACGAGACCGACATTGACCGATACGCCCGACATCGACGACACTACTCAAGCCCCAGCGGCTTCGTCGAAGGCGGACCGGAAGATGGTCGAGCTTGTGCGCTTTCTCGCGCGACGCGCCGCCCAGCGGGACTTTAACGAACAAGTCAAAGCGTCGCGTAGGTGTGTGGAGCCTGACGGCGGCCGAGGAGGTCTCCCATGATCCGCGTCGCCATTTATGCCCGTTACTCCTCCGACCTCCAGCAACGGACCAGCATCGAAGATCAGGTCCGCATCGCCAAGGAGCGCGCCGACCACGAGGGGTGGACGATCGCCGAAGTCTACACCGACTACGCAATTTCCGGGGCGTTCCTGCACACACGTCCGGGCATGCTGAACCTGCTCCGCGATGCCGCCGCGCAGAAGTTCGATCTGGTGCTCACAGAGTCGCTGGATCGCATCTCACGCGATCAGGAAGACACGGCCCGCGTCTTCAAACGCCTGTCCTTTGCAGGTGTGAAAATCATCTCCCTCTCTGAGGGGCAGATCAGCGAACTCCATGTGGGCCTCAAGGGCACGATGAACGCCCTGTATCTCAAGGACATGGCTGACAAGGTTCGCCGTGGACAACGGGGGCGCGTCGAGCAAGGGAAGATCGGCGGCGGCAACGGCTATGGCTACGATGTCGTCAAGCGCTTCGACGATCGCGGCGAGCCCGTGCGCGGCGAGCGAACCATCAACGAAGGCCAGGCGCAGATCGTGCGCCGCATCTTCGAGGAGTTCGCCGCCGGGAAATCCCCCAAGGCGATAGCCAAGCAACTCAATAAGGAAGGCGTTCCGGGTACTCGCGGGCGCGGTTGGTCCGCCAGCACCATCTACGGCAACTGGCAGCGCGGTGCGGGCATAATCAACCAGGAGATGTACCGGGGCGTGATTGCTTGGAACAAGGTCCGCTACGTCAAGGACCCCGACACCGGGAGGAACGTCACGCGGATCAACCCGGAATCCGAGTGGATACGCAAAGACGCCCCGCACTTGCGCATCGTCGATCAAGCCCTGTGGGACAAGGTGAAAGCCCGGCAGACGCGCACGCGCGTTGAGAGTCCGAACTTGTGGGATCGGCGACGCCCGAGACACCTCTTCTCCCATAAATTGCGCTGCGGCGGCTGCGGTGGCGGGTTCGCCAAGATTTCCAGCCTCGCCTATGGATGCACAACCGCGCGCAATAAGGGCAGCGCGCTTTGCGAGAACACTCGCACCATCAGGCAGGACGAGTTGGAGCACACGGTGCTCGACGCGCTGCAGGCGCATCTCATGGCTCCGGAGCTCGTGAAGGAGTTCTGCGAGGAATACACCCGCGAGGTCAACAGGCTGCGGATTGAGCACAACGCAGCCCTGCACGGCTATCAGCGTCAGCTCGAAAAGCTCGACCGGCAAGAGCAGCGGATTGTCCGCGCCATCATGGATGGCTTTGCTTCACCGGCGCTGAAAGCCCAGCTCGACGACCTGGTCACCAAGCGTGAGGAAACCAAGCGCCTAATGGGTTCGACCGTCGAAGTGCCCGCCTACGTGCATCCGTCGATGGCGAGACGCTATCAAGAGGAGGTTTGCGCGCTCGTCCGTGCTCTTAACGACCCCAGTACGAAGCATGAGGCCGTTGACCTGCTCCGGTCGCTCGTCGATCGCATTGTGCTGGCACCGGACCCGAACGTGCGTGGCCTCCTGATCAACCTGTATGGCGATCTCGCCGGAATCCTGAACGTCGCGAGAAAGGAAAAATTCGACGATGAATTAGAGCTCAATCACATCCGGATGGTCGTCGGCCTAGACAGAACCGCGACCACCAATCGGCAGATGGCGAGCGATGCCCGCCATCCCTCAGCCAGATCAAGTCGGCTGGGCATTATGGAATCCTTCCAATCCCAAAACTCTCTGCTGCAGGAAAAGATGGTGGGCCCTGAGAGGCTACGTCAATCCCGGACGCAGGAGAAGCTGGTGGGCCCGGCAGGAAATTAACCGAAACAGCCACGCACTCAGCGAAAACAGCTACTTAGCGCATCTACACACATCCAATGTGTTACAGGCATGTGGCGCATGTGGGAACCCTGATGTGGGTCCTTCCCAGGAACACGAACCCACAGCCAGTTGGGGCCATCAGATATCGCGCGCCTCAATTGCCGGACGATCTCGCGCCTTTGATACCGAGCGATTCTGCGGTAGTTCTTGATCCGTTCATGCGGATAGGAGCCGTGCGATGAGCATCAAAAGCGACGCGGCACACCTCGCTCAGTTGAAGCTAGCGACCGCTGGGCTCGATCACCTTGCCGACATGAAGTTGGCGACCGCCGGATTCGACCACCTCGCCGACATGAAGCTGGCGACCGCCGGGCTCGACCACCTCGCCGACATGAAGCTGGCGACCGCCGGGCTCGATCACCTCGCCGACATGAAGCTGGCGACCGCCGGGTTCGACCACCTTGCCGACATGAAGCTGGCGACCGCTGGGCTCGATCACCTCGCCGATATGAAACTGGCGACCGCCGGGCTCCATGGCCTGAGCGAACAAATGAAGGCCGCCCTGGGCCCAAGCTTAATAGCTAACGAAATCGCATCTCTGCGGCTGTCAGACCAGTTGAAGGCCATGGACCTTCCCTCAAGCCGAATAGCCGATCAGATGCGGGAAGCTCTGGGTCCTACTGCCTATGTCGCAGAGGAAATTCGCAACTTGAGGGGATCGCTCGCGGAGCAAATCGGCGCGGCGAAGCTAGCGACAGAACGAAGCCTGTCGCTGGATGAATTGACGTTCGCGCACGACCAGGGGCCGAGTGATGATCGATTGGTCGCGCTGGAAATCCCACGCTTCGACATGCCGGCGATGCCCGCCAACCCAATCCACGAGACAAATGGGCGATTGGCGGAATTGTCTGAGCACATTTCTCAGATGCGCGATCTCGCCGCGACGACAGCGCAGATGCAGCAGTCGTTGAACGAAGTTGCCAAGACAATTCTGACCGAGTTCAGCAAGGGCGCGGAAGCGTCGAATAGGGCAACGAAGCGGGCGCTTTGGATCGCGGCCATATCGACGGCCTTGTCCCTGGTGGCCGTGGTGGTGGCGGTGTGGAGCGTCCTTCATCAAGACGCCCAAAATTCCAAGCGGGAGAACGAAGCTGAAGCGGAGCGTGCTGTTCAGCTTGAAGTTCAACACAGGAATACGACGGCGCTCAATCGGCTGAGCAAGAATTTGGAAGCCGAAAGAACTACGGCGCTCGCGGGGAGAGCGCCGGTTACAGAGCCACGCCCCAAGCTCAAGAACCCAGGTCCGCTCTCGAACTGACCTGCCAGACGCCGCGCGTGTGCGGTCCTGTAGTCGGAGCGGTTGTGATCGCCGAGAAGCCGGTGAGATGTCGAGGATTGGAGGGAGAATGGGGCGCCCGACGACGGCCCGTTTCAGCTTAATGACGGACGCTGAGCTTCTCGCGTATTGCCGTAACCTCTATGAGGCCGAAGGCTTCGCTGCCCTATCGTTTTCCGCCCTCAAGAAGCACGACGGCCTATACTTCGCTCTCTACAAGCTGGGGATCAATCAGGCGACCCTCCTCGACAAGCTAGGCATCGCCGACGCCTACAGTGCCCACAAGGGCAGCCAGCCTCTCATTCGCAACGGTCGGCACGTTCAGCGGTGGACCTGGGAAAGGATCGTCGCTGAAGCAAGGGAAGTCGCCACTCTCCAGGGCAATCTGCCGCCGGCTCCATGGTTTCAGCGGAACGGCCGTCAGTCCCTTGTCCAGGCGACATACAACATGGGGAAAACCTGGGAAGACCTGCGCGATGCGGTCGGCGACTTCGCCACCAGCAATTTTGTAGCGTCCCGGAACGGCCTCCGATGGCGCAGCCATCCCGAGGCGTCCCTGTCAAACTTCCTCTACGCCAGGGGCATCGAGCACCGGCGAGGTGACAGATATCCTGATGCATATGCCGACCAGAGCGGGCGAGCCTACGGCTTCTACGATCTCCACTTGAAAGCCGGTGATGGGTGGTTTGATGTCGAGATTTGGGGCGACAATCCAGGCGGTCATGGCGAAGCGAAGTATCGAGCGAAGCGGGGCGAGAAAGAGGCGTTTAACTCAACGAACCCGCGCTTCCTGGGCATCGAATTCCGAGATTGTTACGACGATTCCCGGCTAGCCTCGATCCTGGTGCCGTTCATAGGCACGCCGGAGCCCTACGTTTTCGACAGGCCCACTGATCGCATCATTCACAGCACCCATTGGTCAAATACGGACGAACTTCTGGACCACTGCCGGGTGCTGGCGGCCGAAATGCCCGATGGAGTGTTCCCAACCGAAGAATGGTTGCGGAAACGGGGCAAGTGGGCCGACCGCCCTGGCCCGGCCTACAATACCGTATCCGTCTACGTGAAGACTTGGTTCGGCGGCGTCAGGCGTTTGCGCGAACTTCTGGATCAAGCCGATAGCAGTACCACGAAATGGGATCGACCGACTGTCCT
The DNA here is from genome assembly GCF_036502675.1 of Phenylobacterium sp. Classification (GTDB taxonomy): domain Bacteria; phylum Pseudomonadota; class Alphaproteobacteria; order Caulobacterales; family Caulobacteraceae; genus Phenylobacterium. The sequence continues at coordinate 98,742 of NZ_DASXYF010000107.1, read as the reverse complement.
AGCGGCGTGGCAGACGTTCTGGTCAAAACACGGCCTGACGCCGAGTCAGGTCCGGGCATCGGGTCGAAATGGAGCATCCATCTTCGCTCCCGAGACGTGGCGCGAGGCAGGCCGGCTCGCTAGCGCTGTCGTAAAATACGCCGGTGGTGCCGACGCAGCCAACGAAGCCCTCGGGATCGAGCCGATCCTTCAAAAGAAGTGGACCCGCGAGGCGATCCTAGAGGGGTTCCAACGGCTCACGACGAAATGGGCCGCCACACCTAGCCAGATCATTTACGACCGCCGCACCGGCCGCGCCGCCATCCCAGACGACGATTATAGGGACGCCTGCCAGCTTATGGATGCCGCAGGCCGTGAGTTTAGCGGACCTGCGGAAGTCTTGCGGCTGATCGATTTTAAGACCCCGTCCAGGAAGCGGGCCAAGCGCGGGTCACGCCAGCGCGCCAGCCAACTGGGCGTACCAGATTGACGGGAAATCGACGGCAATGCTGACCGCCAAATCAGCGCTTAACCCATACGTCGAAGCGGCGGTCGCCAAGCGCGGGGTCGATTACGCATGTCGCGGATGCGGCAAGCCGGTGATCTTCAAACCGGGTCGCGTTCGCATCTCGCACTTTGCACATCATCCCGGATCGGAATGTTCCTACGGCGGCCTGATGTCGGCCGAGCACCTGAAGGCACAGCACATTATCGCCGAGGCGTTGCGGGAGCGCGGGGTGGGGGTGGAGCTTGAAGCCCCCGTACTATCGCTCGTGGGGGATCGCCGAGCCGACGTGCTGGCTTGGCCGAGCGCACGCCCAACCGTGAGGATCGCGGTCGAGGTACAAGCCAGCGACATCACCATTGATCTGATCGATGCCCGCACGCGCAGTTACGCCGCCGAAGGGATCGCGCCGTTGTGGCTTCGCCTCTACGATTTCGGCAAATGGGAGAGCCCGCAAACCCTCACCCGATGCAACACAGTCTGGATCGAAAAGCACCACCTGCGATCATGGGAACGGTGGGCCTACGATCACCTTGGCGGGCGGCTCTGGTTCATGGACAGCCGCACTTTCCGCGTCTGGCGCGCGACGTTTATACAGGCGCACCGATACAACGAAATCTCTACGTGGTTCGGCCCCGGCGGTACGGAAGAGTCAGCCGGCGGTGACTGGCGGGAAATCATCCGTTGGGTTGAGATGTCTTTGGAAGGCCCATTCTCGGTGGTTGACCTGCGCCTGAGCCGTGGGCGGGTTCGTGGGCCAGACGGCAATACGCGCTTGGCGGCCTGGTTCCTAGCTCCCGGTGAGGAGACCGCGCCTCGCGATCCTTCGGTACGTTCGACGTTCCTGAAGGCCAAGCCGCCTACCTATTTCGAACCACGGCAAGTCCAGGTGAGATCGGCAGAGGAATGGATCAAGGCCGTTTTCGAACCGGCACCCGACGACTGGCGCATCGAAAGCCAAGCCTACTGACATCCGAATTAGCATTCAGCGATCTACCGGCACCACTGCCCCGCAGCCCGACCGGCATGGTGAAGGTTCTCGCCTGAATGGGCGTGCAAGGCTGGTGATGCAGGAAGCCCGAGGCGTTCGATTGGTCCGAGACGGATCGTGGATGAATACACTCTGGGAGCCTCCAGAATGGCCCAGGAAGGCACCGAGGGGCCCATTCCGCCCCAAGACACCCCCCGATCAACAATTGGGCTGAGCAGCCCTCTGCGTCGCCGGTCAGGATATCGGGTTAGAATTTGCCTTGCATCCAAGAAACAGGCGGCCTTCTAAGCGTCGGAAAAATCGTCAACCCATCGCGGAACAATCGTTCCGCTATTCTTCTCTTTGTACCTTTCTTAAGAGTACCTTTCTTTATGGGGGTGCAAATCCTGCACTCCCCCCGGTGCAAATCCTGCACCCCCCCTGTGCAAATTTTACACCTCAAGTTGGCACCGTTCGACTGACTCCAGACGCTTGCAAACTCTCTGCACCGAGCCCGCGTGCCAACGTCCGCCTCTTGCGCTCGGCACCCCAAGAGCATTGAGCCCCAACGCAACCGCCCGGTATGTACACGCGCCGCCCTGCCTCAGCATACGGATGGACTCTGCCAAATCCGAAGCACGCGCCAGGGCAGCCTCATGGTTATACCGGGCGAGGATCACGCCCGTCCGCCCTAGCTGAACGCCACGTGCCTTCGCGGCAGCTAATGCCGCCTTTGTCCTCTGGCTGATACGACGCCCCTCCTCCTCTGCGAGCGCCGCAAATATGTGGATCGTGAAGCGGTCGGCGTTCGCCATGTCCACGGCGACGAAATCGGCGCGGCCCTCCATGAGATTCGCGACGAACGCCATGTTGCGGGCCAAGCGGTCGAGCTTCGCGATCACCAGCGTGGCCTTCTGTCGGCGACACGCATCCAGAGCGGCAGCAAGTTCGGGGCGGTCGGATCGCTTTCCGGTCTCCACCTCCGTGAACTCACCCAACACGTCGCCGCCGCGTTGGGCGACGTAGCTCTGCACAGCCTCCCGCTGCGCCTCTAGACCCAAGCCGGACCGACCCTGCCGCTCGGTACTGACGCGGTAGTACGCGACAAATCGGTTCTCGATCATGCGTCAACGCCGATCCTGTCACATGCGGACGTTCGATCACTTGCGACAGATCCCGCCAGGGCGCAGTCGTCGCGCACGGTTTCCCTATGGGGATGAAGCCGGATGCAATGCGGCGGGGTTTCGCCATGGCTCTTTGCAACGGGTTGCAAAGCTCGCGGGGGCGGCGTGCGGAACTCCGGGAAGCCGGGATACTGGTCTGAGTGATCGCCCCACCCGTTGAGCATCCCCGGTCCGGTCAGGCGGCCTCGCGGCGCGGTGTGGGACATGATCTCCCGAGCGGGGTCTTCTCTCCAGCCGATGTTCGCCGCTGCCTGTCGACCGAAGAACACGATCCGGTGGTAGTCGATTTTGTCATGGAGGAACCACGCCAGCCGTTCCCACTCGTCGGCGCGGTGGTGCTCCAGGAACCACGGGATCACGATACAGGCGGTCGCCCCCATGCGGCCCGCCCCGTCGCGCCGGTCCCAGATATGATCGGCAAAGGTCCGGTAGTTGCTGGAGCAATTGAGACCCCGCTCATTTCCGAACGCGTTGAGGCGCGCGGACCTGTAGCCGCTCCGGATGTGGATGCGGCCGAACGTGGCCTGCAACGGTTCCAGGATGCGTTGGCAAAGCTCGCGGCCAACGAGGACCGCAAGTTCGAGATCATCCGGAAGGTTGGGGATCGCGTAGGCTGCACCGATCTCTGAGAAGAGAAAGTCCCGCATGTAGAAAGAGCGTGAAAGCTGGATGCGGCCAATCTCATCAAGCTCTCGGTATCGGGACACAATGATCTCCAGACTATACCTAGATCATCTCAATTCGCCGATCATTTGTCAATAAAAATGCACAAATACAATAACTTATGATCCGATCCACACTCCGCAGCTCTTCCGCTCCACCCCATACGTCTCCTGCAAGCGTAGGCGGTCCTGCACGGCGGCGACGCCCTGGCCGTCATTGATGACGCTGCGGGCGAGTGTCGCCAGGGTGTTGGCTGCGCGCTCGCAAGGCAGGACGCTCTCCAGGTCTGCCGTTCCCATCAGCGGCTCCCGATCCGTCACCATGGCGAAGCTCACCTTTAGGGCCGCGTTCTGGGCCTCGCGGACCAGATCCATGCGCCTCTGTTCAACGGCGCTCGTCAGAGTGACTTCGGCCGCGTCCAACGTCTTGAGCCCGGCGCGCGTCTTGACCTTCAGCGCGGCGACATCGGCGGCTTTCGCAGCGGGAGCCACAGTCCGTTGTTCGCCCGGCTTGATACGCACCAAATACGACGGGTCGCCCTCAGGAGCGTCCGATTTGGCATCTGGGGTAGACGCGGACGCCGTTGGGGCCTGTGGCTTGGCCGCAGATGTGGTGTCGGAGCGGGGGATTACGATAGCGGCGACAACGGCGGCGACCTGCACCGCGACAAGGCCAAGGGCAGCCTGCTTCCGCCCATTGAACGGGGGTAGCGGGCGGAACAGGCTTACCAGCGCATAGAGGCTGCCAAAGAACCATGCGAACCCAAGCACCAATTCCACCTGTATCCCTCCACGACTTCAAACCTAAAACCCGTATTATCATACGAGTTAAGTGCTGAAAGCCGGGTTAAGCGCGGTGTCGCTCGGGTTCCTGTCGATGGACCTTCGGGCATGTCACTCAAGCTGCGCGTCGGGGGCCGCCTCCGCGAGATCAGGAAATTCAGGGGGCTCACTCAGGAGCGGCTGGCGGAGCGCATCGAGCGATCCGTGGACGCGGTGTCGGCCCTGGAGCGTGGCCTTGCGCTTCCGAGCTTCGAGACGCTGGAGAAGCTTGCTGACGCGCTGGACGTGCCCGTCCGCGACTTCTTCGACGTGGAGGAGGACGCATCGGAGGCGCGAGTGCAGATGCTCACGCGATTGATGATGCACGCGCGGGCGCTCAGCGATGCAGACCTTGAAGTCGCGGTCGAGCAGGTAGGCGTGATGGCGCGGCGCGCGAAAAGGTAGCGGTGGGTTAGGCCGGTACGGGGCTTAGCGATTCATCGCTGGCCGATCCTGTCGGGTCAGCATCGGCGGTCGGGCGTCCATCCCTCCACCCAATGGCGGCGCTCCGACATTCGTCGTGAATGTGATCGAGGGCCGGTCCGTGCAGCAGCAATTCTGTGATCCTACGCACCACGCCGGAAAAATGTAGAACCTCAGAAGCCTCCAGCGCTCGACCGAGGACCGTCTCATCGCGATAGGAAAGCCACTTCCTCAGAACTGGATAGCCGCCAAGTTCGTAACCCCAGACCGCTGGCGGGACGCCTTGCCAGTAGGCATCATCATTTAGATGAACGTCGATGGCCTCCTTCCCGAGCAAGTCGAGGACGTGATCCAGAGTTAAGCCGTGACGCTTGGCCAGGGCAGATAAGGCGTCCTGTTCTTGGGCGTTCCAGCTACGCCGCTTGATGTTGCCTTGGCCGGGCATAACGATGTTGCTGCCACCTCGGCTTTTCTGACGATATCCCCACGCCCTCAGATGATAGTCCTTGCCGCGAGGGACAGCGATCAGCGGCAATCCCTCAAAGAGTGCGCCTGCGGTGACGCCTGCCACGGCGACTTCCACATCGAGAAGCTGGGCTAAGGTCAAGCCGTACGTTGCAGAGTTTTTGAAAACCTCTTGGCTCGACGGAAGGGGGATGCGCGGCCAATCGCTTCTCAACGCGCCGCCGTTACTCGAAGCATAGGCCGGCGAATGCAGGGTGGCGACCACATGGAGCGCGACCGCATCAAGCGGAATTCCCCGGTCGGACAGCCACTTCTCCAATGATGCGTTCAAGTTAGGCCGAACGGCTTTTGTGACCGGATCATGCAGCCAAGTAGGGAAATTCGAGGAGCCGCGATCCAACAGATCGAGGCAGGCGAGTGATGTCCCTGCTTGCGCACCGTGCCACTCGCCGCGTGCCTTCTGTTGAGCCGAGATGATCACGTTCCCCTGGCTGACGTGGGGCAGAAATTCCTCTCGCTTTTCATCCAGGAGCTTGGTGTCACGATCCCAGTAGAGCCACCGCACGTCAAACGGGCGATATGCGTAGCGGGCGAGGTCGCCGCCTTGCCGCCCCCTATTTCGCAACATTTTTCTGATCTCGTACGGATCGTAACGCTTCGTCACGCCCATTACTTCTGGATGAGCTTTAGACAAATCATCGTCGCTCACCCCCGGATCGAAATATCGGTCCATCCTCTGCTCCAGGGATGGGCGATCTATGCTCACCAGGAACTCGTCACGTGCGGTCTGAATGCCGGCGAAACAACTCGGCATTAGTTCCGGGAGCCGTGGCCAGTCTGCGTAGCCCGCAGCTACTGCTCCCTTCATGAAGTTCAGTTTCAATGGCAGTGACGGGGTGAGCACCTCATAGGGGTACAGTTCCGGATTATCGAGGGACGCTAGGAGGCTTGCTCGACGCTCGTCAGCGTTGGAGGCATCGAAGTCGCGATACTCGATGGTTTGCCGAGGCGCATGATCAGGCAGCCTAACAAGGGTCGAGATCGCCGTTCCCACCTTTATTCCCGGCGATTGGCCGCGCACGGCAAACACGGTGGCGCTCGATTTTCCGTCGGGTGCCCTTTCCGAAGCTTTCCGATCTCCATGAAGGTTGTCGATCCTCACGGCATCAAAGACTTCTAGAAAACGCTCCCGCATGCCGGTGTGGCTGAGACCATCCAGCCACGAATAATTGCTGATGAAGCAGATGATGCCCGCGCCGGTCTTCTCGGTGATCCTGCGCTCAGCCATGCGGAAGAAACGAACGTAAGGTTCGTTCAGGCCCTTTCCTTGAGGGGCCTCCACCTTCTTGAACTTGCGATATTCGGTAGACAGGCTCCGCTCTTCGTCTCCGGGCGCAACGCCCGAAAATCCATCGTAGGGAGGGTTGCCGAGGATCACGAGGATCGGGGCTTTCTGCTTGATAGCGTCGGCGGAAGCTCGTTCGGCCTCAAGTTCTGGGAACGGGAGCGGCTTCGAAGTATGAGGTTCCCATCCAGTAAGGGCATTGGTCAGGTAGATGCCCGGCCTCTGCCCATCTTCCAGGTCAGCCTCTAATCGGCTCAAGGCGAGACCCACCTGAAGGTGCGCCACCACGAATGGCGCCGGCATTATCTCAAAGCCGAAGACACGGTGCTGGGCGGCGTCCCGAACCAGTCCGCCTATCGCGTCTCCAAGACCATGAGAACTCAAGTTCTGATGGATTCGCTCAAGTGCTGCGGTGATGAACCCGCCGGTTCCACAGCACGGATCGAGTATGAACACGTTGTCGGCGGCCAAACCGTCCTCGATTTTCAGATCGACCTTTAGGGCGTGGTCAACCTGCGCAACCATGTATCTGACGATTTCGGTAGGCGTGTACCAGACGCCGAATTGCTTGCGAAGTTCTGGGTCGAACGCTTCGAGGAATGGTTCATAGAAAAACTGAATAGCTTCGCCAGAATCGAAACTTTTCAAGAACTGTTCGGGCGAAATTCGGTTCAGAGTGTCTCCCGCCCAATCCAAAACTTCTGTGATACCGAGCGGCTCAAGCTGCATTGGTGAAGATAGCTGCTGGAATAATGTGCGCACAAAGGGGACGTTCAAATACCAAGTCGAGGCTCGCCAATCGAATGACTTGCCGCCCTTGGGGCCAGTTCGCGCCCACAAAACCCACGCTGAAAAGAGGCCGTAGAATAGGGTTTGGACCAGAGTAGATCGGAAGAAATGGTCTCCCTGCTTCGCCTGAAATTCTATGCCCAGCGCCTCTTCAAGGGCGGCGCGCACAGTAGCGAGCGCGGGTAGATCGCCGGCCGCCTCGACGCGATGACGCGCGTCACGTGCGTAGGACGCGAGAAACCAAGCCACGTCTTTCGGACGATGAAGCGAAACGGATTGAGTGAGCGCACGGCTTAGAAATTCACCGAAGGAATTCCCGACTTTCTGCGACGAGCTGCCGGGTGTTTGGATGAGCGACCAAAATTCCGCTGGCGTGTCAGCTAGCGTGAAGCGCTCCAGCCTCACCGCATTGCCGCTTGGGTCCTCTCCAATGATCTGGAAGGAACGAAGGTTGGTGACGATAACGAGCCGATAGTAATCAAAATACTTGGTGATCTGCTTGGGTTCGGACGTGAAGAGGCTGTCGTCGTTAACGGCCTTCATCTCGATCACGCCGCGAGACGGGAGCTGACCTGGGCGAGGCTCGCCCTTTTGCAATTGGTCCGACGAAAACAATCCGAAGTCGGGTGAGCCAGAGCCTGTGTTCGCCAATTGAGAGAGGCAGTGCACCTGTGGCTTTAGGCTTGAGCCGACCGCATCCAGCAGCCCTTTCAGAGCCTCGTAATAGCTTGTCTCCGGTGTGCCTGCGCCAAGCGCCCTGGTCGTGCGAACTTTGTCGAAGAACGACTCCACCAGCTTAGTCACATCAACCACTGACGCACCCCTTGCAGACCTACCGCCAGCCTTGTTCAGCTAGAGCGCCGATTTGGTTAATTATCGTCAAGGCGCGCGCCATTATTCGCGATTCGCGAATGTCTTCGTGATGCGCGCGACGCTCCTCACGCTGGACACCGTTGATGGTGGCATTGTCCAGGATGCTGAGGATCAAGAGCTGACAGCCTCCACCTAGTCGGCCGCGACCGTCATTGTGCAACGGGTTGCACGGTCAGGGCGCAGCGCCAAAACTCCACGGGCTCTCCTCCCGTCCGTTACCTCAAGCTTCGAGTGCGCTCTCCAACGCGACCGGCAGTTTGAACCCATCAAAGTCGAGCTTCTTAATCGCCCGATCCAAGACAGGGACCATCCCCCGGTTGCCGTACCGGGTCGCCTGATTGATCGCCGACCACCCTCCCAGCGCCCGAGCCGTCTCGTCGCCAATGTCCGCCATGCGGCAGGCGTCCCGGAAGCCATGGCGGAAGCTGTGAAAGACCAGGGACGGCTGCGCGAAACCAACCCGCCGCTTGAAGCGGCCAAACCACTTCGAGAACTCGTGAGAGAAATTGCCCTTCGGCCCGGCCTTCAAGTCGGGAAACAGGCGCTCGTGATTGTGCTGGCGCTCAACAAACCGCAGGAACCCCGCCTCGACAATAGCGGGGTGCAAGGGAACGATCCGCTCACTGGCCGCCGTCTTGAGCCGCTTATCAGCGACGCGCGTGCCATCCGGTCCAAATTCCGAGAGGTTCAGGCAGTGCAGGCCGTCCACCTCGATCACATCTACGGTGCGAAGCTGGCAAATCTCGCCAGCCCGCGCGCCCGTGTAGACCGCTAAGGCCGGAACCCAGAACTTGGTCGGGGTTGCGTCGCGCAGAGGCTCCAGGGCCGCAAAGAGCGCCTTCAATTCATCGGGGGTGAAACTGCGGCGCTGGACGTTGGCGCGCCGACTCCCCGTCAACCCTTGGGCCGGGTTCTTATGAACGCCCCAGTCCCCCTGCTTCTCGGCCCAGTTAAATACGGCCGAGAGGTTCTGCATGTATCCGCCCACGGTGGTCGCGGCCATGGCGGGAAGGCCCTTCTGTTTTCGCACTGCGGCTGCCTCGCCCAGCGTGAAGCCGCGAAAGCGTTTGGAGATATTCGGCGGCAAAGCGTCGAGAAGCGCCTTTACCCTCACACAGTCGGACGCCTTGATCGCCGCGACCGCGAAATCTGAACCCAGCGTCTCCTCCAAGGCCCGGAACAGGAGCTTGTATTTTCGATCCGTGCTTTCCTTGTCGTAGGAAGCCTCACGATAGCGCCCGTACTCGCGGACGAGATCGGCGACCGTGCGGCGACCTATCGCAGCGGACGTGCTCGCGGTCAGCGGGGCGTGGGGAGCCCGCCCGCCCTCAGGATTGAACAGCGGATCAAACGTCGCCGTCTGGCCTCCATCCAACTGGTCTTTGGACACTGCGATGTCGGCCAGCAGGGCTCGTCGGACGAGGTTGATCAAGTATGCGTACTGGGACGTGGAGCGATCTACGACCGGAACCGCCGCCTTAGTCCGCGAGCGCCCCAGCTTCCGGGTCCTGGCCGCCATGCCCGCGTCGAGCAAGAGCCTGTTGGCGGCGTTTTCCACGGGGTCCATGTCATGCGGATCAGGCGCACGGATACGGCTCTCGTCTTCCGCCAGGTGGTGCAGATGGGTGCGCGCATCCAGCTTGTCGAACGACGGCTCGCGCAACACGGCCCGTTTGCGGAACCAATCGCCCACGAGGGTCTCGATATCCGCATCCGACAGAAGTTCGAGCCGCCCCGCACGGAGGGCGGCCTGCACCGGCCCTTGGGCCTCTAGCTCGGAGCGCAGTTCGTGAAACCGGCGTTCGATATCGGCCAATCGAAAGGGATAGCGCCGCTCGGCTTCCCTTGGGTCGGTGGTCCCCAGGCTTATCGCGATCTGCTCACGATTTTCGACATGACGCAGGTCCATGGGCACGCGTTTTTTGACGTACCACGTGCTGCCTCGGCGATAGACGCCAGGATAACGGCCCAAGTCGATCTCGCTCAAAGTGGTACACCAATGTGTGACAGGTGGAGCCGAGAAGCTGTTTTGGACCAAAGACTTGTGCTGAGACAAGCCCTTAGGGAGACGCTGGTGGGCCCGGCAGGACTCGAACCTGCAACCAGACCGTTATGAGCGGTCGGCTCTAACCATTGAGCTACAGGCCCCTGCAGCGCGCGTCCGCGGTTAGCATGGGCTGCATGGCGCTTAAAGGCTACGTTCAGCCACGGCTTGCGAGTTTTGCGCCCGACCTCACTCCCTCGGAGATCCCGATGAAGACCCTGATCCAGGCCGGCGCGCTCGGTCTCGCCCTTGTCGCCGGCGCTGCGCCGCAGGCCCTCGCCCAGGCTGCGGCGGCCGACGCCATGTTCCGCGCCACCACCTTCAACCTGTCGGCCAATGGCGAGACGCGGGTCGCGCCGGACATGGCCAGCATCAACCTGGGCGTCGTCGGCGAGGCGCCCGGCGCCGCCGCCGCCCTGGCCGCCAACTCGGCCAAGATGAACCGGGTGATGGCCGCCCTGAAGAAGGCCGGGATCGCGGCCAGGGACATCCAGACCTCCGGCCTGAACCTCAACCCGCAGTACGTCTACCCGCAGAACCAGCCGGCCAGGCTCACCGGCTACCAGGCGAGCAGCCAGGTGACGGTGACGGTGCACGACCTGGCCAGGCTGGGCCAGGCCGTCGACGCCACGGTGGGCGCCGGCGCCGACCAGGTGAACGGGATCAGCTTCGGCCTGGACGATCCGTCCACGGCGGAGGACGCCGCGCGCCTGGCGGCCGTCCGGGCGCTTTCGGCCAAGGCCGACCTCTACGCCAGGGCCACGGGCCTGCGCGTGGCGCGGCTGGTGTCTCTGAGCGAGGGTGGCGGCTACACGCCGCAACCGCCGGCGCCGATGATGGCCATGGCCCGGATGGAGAAGTCCGACGCCACCTCGGTGGCGCCCGGCGAGCTGCGGGTGCGGGTGGACGTGACCGGCCTCTACGAGCTCAGCCGCTGAGCCTACAGGCCGGCGTCCTTGAAGGCCCGGTCGAGGCGGTCGACGACCATGCGGCCGGGAAAGGCCCGCTCGCCTTCCATGACGGCGGCGTAGATCAGGCCGCGGCCGGCGATGGGACCGGCCGCCCAGGCCACGACGCGCGAACCGTCGGGGTTGCTGTCGCAGCTCATGGCGCGGGGACGGCCGTCCTTGGCCACCGCCTGCAGGAGGTCGCCCACCGTGCGCCGGCCGGGCGCGTCGCAGGCCGGCAGCGGCCGGGCGCAGGCGGTGTGGGTGTTGTAGCGGTAGGCGGGCCGCGCCTGGCCGGAGGGGGCGACCAGCACGCAGGTGTTGGGATCGCCGATAGCCTGGGAGATAGCTTCGTCCAGCCGGTCCGCCCGCACGCCGTCAGGCAGCTTGGGGGCGCAGGCGCCCAGGGCCAGAATCGCGCAGAGCCAGCTCGCCCCGGCCGCCGGCCAGATCACGCGGCGTGCTTGATCTCGTTGCCCTCGCCCAGCAGGACGACGGTGGGGGCGTAGTTGCGGGCCTCCTCGGCCGGCAGCTGGGCGTAGGTGACGATGATCACGTTGTCGCCCTTCTGCACCAGGCGCGCGGCCGCGCCGTTGACGCCGATCACGCGCGAGCCGCGGGGCGCCTCGATGGCGTAGGTGGTGAAGCGGGCGCCGGTGGTGATGTTCAGCACGTCCACCTGCTCGTGCGGCAGGATGCCCGACGCGTCCAGCAGGTCGCGGTCGATGGCGATCGAGCCCTCGTACTCCAGGTCGGCCTGGGTGACCGTGGCGCGGTGCAGCTTGGCCTTCATCATGGTCAGCAGCATGGGGACCTAAGGGCTCCTTGGAACACTCAAGACGCGCGGGGCCGAGAGACGACAGCCCGCCAACAACAGGGACCGCGCATATAGACATGAAATCGTTCATGTTCAATTGCCGCGACGCAACATCGCTTCCGCCGGGTGAGGTCCACGGCCCCCGGCCGCAGGCGACGGGGGTGGTCAACCCGGATATTTTCCACGCCGGCCAAGCGGATAGCGCGACATTCTGTACTTCATGGCGCGCCGCCCCGCGGCGCCGGACCGCCGCCGCAACACATCGTTCACTGTTCTTCCACGCGAAGGCTTAACCGCGACGCGCGAAGGTTGCGCCAGGAGGGCTGGAACATGGATCCGATAGCCGCCGCGCGATACGGCATGATGGTCGCAGCCAAGCGCTTCGAGGGCGCCGCCGACCGGATCGCCGGGACGGACGGGGCGTCCGCGACCGACGACACCCAGGCCGTGACCGACATGGTGCAGGCCAAGCATCAGTACGTCGCCCAGGTGCAGACGCTCAAGGTCGCCGACGAGATGTGGCGCGCGCTGATCGACCTGCAGGCCGGAAGCCACGCCAGGCCCTGACGCCGCCGGCCGTTGACCGCCGCCCCCGCGGCGTCTAGCCCGCGGGGCATGGCGCTGCGCTCCCTGTTCACGACCCCCGTCTACGAGGCCTCGCTGGCCGCCCAGCCCGGGTTCGCCGGCTTCAACGGCGAACTGGCGGCGGCCTGCCGCATGCTGGCGGAGGAGGACGCCGCCGGCCGCGCCTGGTGCCGGCGGGAGGGCTACGGCGGCTACACCTCCTACGCCTCGCTGGACGACCTGCCGAAGCGAGCCACCGTGTTCGCCCAGCTGAAGACCCGGCTCGACCGCCACGCGGCGGTCTTCGCCGAGGCCCTGGCCTTCGACCTGGGGGCCGGGCGGCTGAAGCTCGACAGCCTGTGGGTCAACGTCCTGAAGCCCGGCGCCGCCCACTCCGGCCACGTCCACCCGCACAGCGTGCTCTCCGGCACGGTCTATGTGGCGGTCCCGCCAGGCGCGGGCGCCCTGAAGCTGGAGGACCCGCGCCTGCCGCTGATGATGGCCGCCCCGCCTCGGCGCGCCGACGCCCCCGAGGGCGCCCGCAGCTTCGTCTACCTGGCTCCGGAGGAGGGCGCGGTCCTGATGTGGGAGAGCTGGCTGCGCCACGAGGTGACGCCGCATCGCGGCAAGGGCGAGCGGATCAGCCTGAGCTTCAATTACGGATGGCGGTAGGGGCGCGCCGGGGTCTCGAAAACCGTGCGGAGGCGAGGGAAAAGTCTTTCAATGTCCTGGGGTTGTGCATCCGGAAGTGCTTACAGGCCTTTACGAGATAAGCGCTTTCAGGGGTCGTAAACAGCACTTCCGGGGTGGCGCGAAGTTGGGAACAAAACAAGAATATCACAGGCCCGCGGAAGGGCAAGGAACGGCTTTCGCCGGACGCGGCGACGGGGCCGGACAGTGGCTGAGTTCGAGGCGCGGCGGGCATGGCGCCCGGACCGGCTGCGGCTATGCTGTCCGGGAGAGTCGGGGGAGCGTCCAAGGCTCCATTGGCGAAATGTACGCGGTGGACGGCCGGCGCGCTCGCGACGATGAAATTCAGATCTGACCTGGGACCGGCCGCGCGCCGGGACGGCGGCTGGGGAGCGGCGGCTTTCGCGGGCCTGGCCGTCCTGGAGCTGCTGCTCGTCTTCATGCACTCGCCCTGGCGGGACGAAGAGCAGGCGTTGCTGATCGCCCAGCAGCCGGTCCGGGCGCTGTTCGACCTTCTGCATTACGAGGGGCATCCGGCGCTATGGTACCTGCTCCTGAAGGCGGGGACGGCCGTGACGAGCTCGCCCATGGCGCTTCCGTTCGTGCAGGCGGCCGTGAGCCTTGGAACCCTGACCGTCCTGTGGCGCGCCTCGCCCTTCACCTGGCCCGTCAAGCTGCTGATCGGCGCAGGCTACTTCGTGTTGTTCGAATACGGGGTGATCGCCCGAAGCTACGGCCTCGGCGCGTTGCTGTTCTTCACCTTCGTCGCCCTTCGGCGCAGCCCGTGGGCCTGGGTGGTCCTGGCGTTGCTGGCGAATGTCGCGCTGCACACCGCCATCCTGGCGGGGATCTGCGCCGTCTGGCTGATCTCGGAGGGGAGATGGTCCCGGGCCGGCGCCGCAACCCTGGCCGCCGGAGGCCTGATCTCCCTGGCGACCCTGTGGCCGGCCGCAGACCTGGTCCGGGCGCTGCCGCTGGAGGGCGGCTGGTTCGCGCAGCTTCTCGTCGCCCTCTCGTGGAATTCACTGTCCATTCTGCCGGCCTGGCCGATCGATGCGACGCCGGGCTGGTCTACGCGCACGCCAGCCTTGGCCAGCATCACCCTCGGCGCCCTGCCCCCGCTGCTCGGCGCGGTCGCGCTGCGGCGCAACCGGCTGCATGTCCTGCTGTTCCTGGCCTTTTACGCAGGTCTCTTTGCGGTATCGGCCTTGGTCTATACGAGCTTCCCCCGCCATTTCGGCCTGGCGGCCATGCTGTTCATCGGATTGCTCTGGGCGCAGGCCGAAGCCGGCGAGCGGCTTCACCCGACAGCCTGGGCCTGGCTTGGAATCATGGCGGTGGGCGGCGCCTGGTTCGCCGCCAGCGCCCTGGTCCAGCCCTTCTCGAACGCGCGGCAGCTCGCGGCCTGGATCCGGTCCCAGGGCCTTGAGGACCAGCCCTGGGCGTCGATGCCCGGCTACCACGGCCTGACCCTGGCGGCCCAGCTCGGCCGCCCGAGCTACAACCTGCAGAAGGGATGCCGCGACACCTTCCAGCGCTGGGACTACAACCCCGAGGCTCCGATGTCGGACGCGGACCTCGCGGCTCGCCTGGGAGCGTTCTCGCAAGCCGTGAACGGCGGCTACCTGTTGACGGATCGTCCCCGGCTGCCCGTCACCGACGCGACGAAGGTGGCCGGGTTCGCAGGCGGCATGTTCGGCCAGCCGCTCTACGTCTACCGGCTGGCGCCCGGCGGCCCGGAGCGAAGGCCTCCGCCGGACTGCCGTTGAGGCGGCCGCGGCGAAGGCGGGCAGGTCGGCGTGCGCTTCAATCGCGGGCGGGGCGGTAGGCGCCGGCGCTCCGGCGTGCTCCCCTGGCGGGCATGGCCGCCTCGCCACCGGAGTCCGCATTCCCGCCGCTCACCGCCCGGGCGGTGCTGCTCGGCGAGCGCATCGACACGGTGGGGCTGGAGCGGCGCGACGCCGTCTCCACGACCCCGCTGGCCTTCGGCGTCGGCGAGCAGGGCTTCGCCGTGGTGTTCCGTTATGGCGTCGTGGTGCTGATCGGCCTGGACCCCCTGGCGGAGGATGAGGTCCTGCGCGGCATAGGTCCCCGGGTGGTGAGCCCCTTCGCTCTGAGGGAGGAGGAGACGGCCCGCCTGGCCCCCGCCGGCGACCGGGAGGAGCGGGTGGAGCCCGACGGCGCGATCTGCATCGCCGACCGCTCGCCGCAGCGCCTGCTGGTGGTGGCCGACGCCCTGGCCAAGAGCGCGGCCCTGGCCGACGACGAACGGCAGGTGGCGCAGGTGTTCGACACCATCGAGCCCTGGGCGCGGGAGCTGGCCCGCCGCGGCCGCGGTCCCGCCGGCCGCCGGGCGATGATCCGCCTGATCGGCGCGGCCCTGCTGGTCGAGCATCGGGTTTCCGGCCGCGTGGCGGTCAGCGACAAGCCCGACATCCTGTGGGACCGGCCCGACCTGGAGCGGCTCTATGCGCGCCTGGAGACCGAATACGAACTCGACGAACGGGCCGAGGTGCTGAACCGCAAGCTGGGCCTGATCGGCCAGACCGCCCGGCTGATGACCGACCTGATCGACACCGAGCGCTCCCTGCGGCTGGAGTGGGCGATCGTCGTGCTGATCGTCGCGGAGATCGGGCTGACGCTCTATCAGATGGCCAGCGGCGTGGCGGGTTGAGGGGGCGGCTGGGGCCGCCTGTCAGAGAATCCACCCGCAGCCGGAACAGACGAGAGACGGAACGCCGAGCTCTTCTTAGCGCTGCTCGCGCGTGTGGAAGATGCGCGTCACGATGACCGTTCGCTCGTCCACCCGATAGCGGACAACATAGCCGTCGCGGCCGAACCTCATTGGAAGTTCACGCAGGCCGGTCGCTGTTTCGCGGCCACGCTAGGCGTTGTCCTGAAGAGACAGCAGGCCCCGCGATATGGCGGCAAGAGCGCGACGCGCGGCTTGCGGGTTCTTCGTCGCCAGGAAGGCAGCCAAGCGCACGAAGTCCCCACGAGCGGCCGGGGATAACTTTACGTCGCGCTTCACTTGCGCTCGGCAAGCCGCTTTTCGAGTTCGTCACGAAAGAACGTCACGCCTTCTTCGACGGACATGAACTCCCCGGTGCGATCGTATTCGGCGAGGCGCCGGAAATCCTCGCCCCAGTCGTCGGACAGGCTATCGGCGATCAGGTCCGCTGCGTAGTCGCCCACCGGCACACCCGCCGCGTCCGCAGCTTCCTGCAGGCGGCGCGCGGTCTCATTGTCGAGCTTGAGGGTCAGTTCGCCCTCGGCCATGGGGCCATGGGGCCATGGGGCCATGGGGCCATGCTCCCGCCGACGGCGGGCGGCGTCAACTATCCAGGAAGCTGCGCAGCTTGCGGCTGCGGCTGGGGTGCTTGAGCTTGCGCAGGGCCTTGGCCTCGATCTGGCGGATGCGCTCGCGGGTGACGCTGAACTGCTGGCCGACCTCTTCCAGGGTGTGGTCGGTGTTCATGCCGATGCCGAAGCGCATGCGCAGCACCCGCTCCTCGCGCGGCGTCAGGCTGGCCAGCACGCGGGTGGTGGTCTCGCGCAGGTTCGACTGGATGGCGGCGTCGATCGGCAGGACGGCGTTCTTGTCCTCGATGAAGTCGCCCAGGTGGCTGTCCTCCTCGTCGCCGATCGGCGTCTCGAGGCTGATGGGCTCCTTGGCGATCTTCAGGACCTTGCGCACCTTTTCCAGCGGCATGGCCAGCTTCTCGGCCAGTTCCTCCGGGGTGGGCTCGCGGCCGATCTCGTGCAGCATCTGGCGCGACGTGCGGACGATCTTGTTGATCGTCTCGATCATGTGCACCGGGATGCGGATGGTGCGCGCCTGGTCGGCGATCGAGCGGGTGATCGCCTGCCGGATCCACCAGGTCGCATAGGTGGAGAACTTGTAGCCGCGGCGGTACTCGAACTTGTCCACCGCCTTCATCAGGCCGATGTTGCCCTCCTGGATCAGGTCCAGGAACTGCAGGCCGCGGTTGGTGTACTTCTTGGCGATGGAGATCACCAGGCGCAGGTTGGCCTCGACCATCTCCTTCTTGGCCTGGCGGGCCTCGCGCTCGCCCTTCTGCACCGTCTGGACGATGCGGCGGTAGTCGTCGATCGGCACGCCGGTCTCTTGCGCCAGCGCGGCCACCTCGTGGCGGATGTCGTTGACCTGGCCGCCGTCGTTGCCGACGAACTTCGACCAGCGCACGCCCATCTGCTTGACCGTGTCGGTCCAGTTGGGGGCCATTTCCGAGCCGAAGTAGGCCTTGAGGAACTCCAGCCGCGAGATGCCGTAGCTGTCGGCCAGCC
This sequence comes from Phenylobacterium sp., assembly GCF_036502675.1. GTDB lineage: Bacteria > Pseudomonadota > Alphaproteobacteria > Caulobacterales > Caulobacteraceae > Phenylobacterium. The sequence continues at coordinate 81,355 of NZ_DASXYF010000107.1, read as the reverse complement.
GCAGCAGCCGGCCTTCCAGGCCCATCAGGCGCTTGTTGATCGCATAGAGCTGCTCGACCAGCGCCTCGATGCGGTTGTTGTTCAGCTTCAGCGTCTTCAGGTGCTGAACAATGGCGCCGGAGGCCACCTCATAGGCCTTGCGGTCGGCCGCGCCCAGGTCGGCGCCCCGCAGGCGCTGGGAGACCAGCTTTTCCTGCAGGCGCCGGAAGGCCTCGAACTCGGTGGCGATGGCGTCGAGGGTGGCCATCACCCCTTCGCGCAGCTCGCCTTCCATGGCGCTGATCGTCGGACCCGCGCCGTCGTCGAAATCGTCGTCGTCGTCGCCCTCGGCCTTGGCGACGGCCTCGCCGTCCTCGGTCACCTCGGCGGCGGCGGGCTCTTCCTCCACCACCTCGGGGGGCGCCAGGGCCTCGGCCGCGCCGGCGTTCTGGCCGCCGTAGGTCTGCTCGAGGTCGATCACCTCGCGCAGCAGGATGCGGCCGGAGCCCAGCTCCTCGCGCCAGACCATGATGGCTTCGAAGGTCAGCGCGCTTTCGCACAGGCCGCGGATCATGGTGTCGCGGCCGGCCTCGATGCGCTTGGCGATGGCGATCTCGCCCTCGCGGGAGAGCAGCTCCACCGAGCCCATCTCGCGCAGGTACATGCGCACGGGATCGTCCGTGCGGTCGTAGGCCGCCTCCTTGACGGTCTCGACGACCTGGGTCTCCTCGCGGACCGCGACCTCGCCGCCCTCGGCGTCCTCCTCGGCCTCGACGACGTTGACGCCCATCTCGGACAGCATGGCCAGCGTGTCCTCGATGGCCTCGGAGGTCACTTCCTCGCTGGGCAGCACCTTGTTCAGCTCGTCCATGGTGACGTAGCCGCGGGCCTTCGCCTGCTTGATGAACTTCTTGACCGCAGCATCGGTCAGGTCGAGCAGCGGCCCGTCGCCGCCTGTCTCGCCGCCTGCGGTCGTGGTTTCGGCTTCGGCCGTGGTGGTGGTCATCCAAATCTCCGACATCGGCTGCGTCCGCCCCATGCAAGGGTCGGGCCGCCGATGGTTAATGGGTCGCCGGGCGCCGTATTCCTACGACCCCCCAGTCTCCCAGATCGTTCCCGTTCTGATCGCGCGCTTCAGTGCGTCGCGTTCGGATTTAAGCCGCATCAACAGCGCCGCGCTGGTCCCGCCGCCACCCAAGTCCTGCTTGGCGGCGATCAGAGACGCTTCCAGCGCAGCCAGCCGCGACATTGCGGTAAAGCCGACCGACCACTGCGACCTAGCGGCTTCGAGGGAAACATCCGGTCCGAGGAAGGGCGCGCCCGATGCCGCGGCGGCCCGATGGATGTCTGTCAACAGCTCACTAAACCCGCACGCTGCCAGATGGCGTGCGAGGGATGCAGAGTCAAGATGATCCTCATCCAACCGGACCCGGATGATTTCCTTCGTCAATCCTGCGACGGCGGAATCCCCGAAGCCCTGGGCGGTGAAATCGTCTTCGAGATACGAATCCAACACCGGCGGATCATCCAGCGCATACTTGGCCATGGCGGCCGGAAGCAGCTCCAGACCTGAAGCGAGGCGTTTTGCCGCAGCCCTTCCTTCCGCGGTCGGCGGACCGGCTTCCCATTCGGGGGGTGCGAAGCCGCCGCGGCGGCGGCCGCGCGGGCGCTGCGGCGAATCGGGCCGCCCGACGCGGGGCGGCGGCGAGAGGGCGTCGAAGCGCTCGAACAGCGCCTCGCGGTAGGCCTGGGCCAGGTCCTTGTCGGCGATCGCCTGGGCCGCCTGGCGCAGGCGTGCCTTCAGGCCCGCGCGGCGCTCGGGCGTGTCCAGCGGCTCCAGGTCGCGCTCGCGGCGGAACAGGGCGTCGACGAAGGCCGTGGCGGCGGAGAGCTGCGCCCGCAGCGCCGCCGCGCCCTGCTCGCGCAGCACTTCGTCGGGATCCTTGCCGCCCTGCACCAGGGCGAAGCGGAAACTTTTGCCGGGCTTGAGCAGCGGCAGCGCCCGGTCGACGGCCCGCGAGGCCGCCTGCAGCCCCGCCCGGTCGCCGTCGAAGCAGAGGGTGGGCTCGGGGTGCAGCCGCCAGAGCATCTCCATCTGCTCTTCGGTGAGCGCGGTGCCCATGGGGGCGACGCCGGCCACCCCGGCGCGCTGGCAGGCGATGGCGTCCATGTAGCCCTCGACCACCACCAGCAGCGGCGCCTCCTCGCCGCGGGCGGCGGCCAGGATCTTCCGCGCCTCGGCCAGGCCGTAGAGGTTGCGGCCCTTGTGGAAGACGCCGGTCTCCGGGCCGTTCAGGTACTTGGCGCGGGCCTGGGGATCCATCGCCCGCCCGCCGAAGGAGACCACCCGCCCGCGGCCGTCGGCGATCGGGAAGATGATCCGGTCGCGGAACCGGTCGTAGGGGGCGGCGGCGTCCTCCGGCGCGATCAGCAGCCCCGCCTCCACCAGCTCGCCGGGCCGGGCGCCCTTGGCGACCAGGTAGTCCTTCAGGGCGGTGCGGCCGGCGGGCGAATAGCCCAGGCGGAACCGGCCCCACTCGGCCTCCGGCAGGCCGCGGCGCTGCAGGTAGGCGCGGGCCTCGCGGCCGACGGGGCGGCGCAGCTCGGCCTCGAACCACTGGGCGGCGGCCTCCAGCCAGTCGCCGAGCCCCTGGCGCACCTTCTCCTGCTCGGCGGCGCGCGGATCGGCGGCGGGCAGCGGCACGCCGGCCTCGGCCGCCAGGCGCTCCACCGCCTCGACGAACGACAGCCGTTCGGTCTCCTGCAGGAAGCTGATCAGGTCGCCGGTCTTGCCGGAGGAGAAGTCGAAGAACTGGCCCTTGTCGTCGTTGACGTAGAACGACGGCGTCTTTTCCTTGTTGAAGGGCGACAGGCCGACGTACTCGCGGCCCTGCTTGCGCAGCTTCACGGTCCGGCCGATCACGTCGGAGGGCCGCAGGCGGGACTTGATCTCGTCCAGGAAGCGCTCGTCGAACCGCACGGCTAGACCCAAAATCGGAAGGCGTTGAAGCCCTCGAAGATCAGCTGGCCAGGCACGCCGGCCCAGCCGGCCAGGTCGGCGGCGGCGCCGAAGACCAGGCGGTTGAGGGGCGACGGGGTCAGCAGCAGCACGGCGAAGCCGATGAACAGCAGGCCTTCCAGCTTGCGCAGGCGCAGGGTCAGCGCGCCTGGCAGGAAGGGGCGCAGCGCCCCGTAGCCGTCGAGCCCGGGGATCGGCAGCAGGTTGAGGCAGAAGGCGGTGGCCTGCAGGAAGGCCAGGAACGCCAGCGCCGGCGCCAGGGCCTGGGCGTCGGGCGCCGCGGCGCGCAGAACGGCCAGGCCGCCGGACAGGAACAACAGCACGACCAGGGTCATGCCCGGCCCGGCCAGGGAAGCGGCCGCCCGCCAGAGCGGGCCGCGCATCAGGTCCGGCCGCAGGTAGACCGCCCCGCCCGGCAGGCCGACGCCGCCGACCGCCAGCACGACGAGCGGGATCACCAGGCTGGTCCCGGCGTCGAGGTAATGGCGCGGATCGAGGGTGAGGTAGCCCTTGGCGGCCACGGTGTGGTCGCCGCCCAGCCAGGCGACGAGCGCGTGGCCGAACTCGTGGGCCATCACCGCCAGCACCCAGCCCACCAGCACGAAGCCGAAGGTCAGCGGGCCGCGCAGGTCCGGGACGAGGCCGAGCGCCGCGCCCAGGGCCAGCCAGGCCAGCAGGATCAGCCCGGCGGTCGGGCTGATCGCCGGGGCGGCGGCCGTTTCGGGCTGTGTCTTGGCGGGGGCCGACATCGTCGCGGCAAACCTAGCACGCGCGGCGGCCGGAGGGGAAAACCGCTCACCCGATGGCGTCGACCCAGGCGGGGAGCTCGGCGATGGTGGCCAGCTCGGCGAAGCGCGGATGGTTTGCCGGGGCCTCGGCCGCCTCGTGCGCCCAGAGCAGCGGATAGGGCACGTGCGCGGCCCAGGCGCCGGCCTGAAGCGCCGGCAGGACGTCGGAGCGCAGGGAGTTGCCGCACATGGCCGCCTGCGCCGCCCCGGTCCCGTGGCGCCCGAACACCCGGGCGTAGGTGGGGGCGTCCTTCTCGCTGACGATCTCCACGGCGGCGAACAGGTCGCCCAGGCCCGACGCGGCCAGCTTCTGCTCCTGGTGCAGCAGGTCGCCCTTGGTGATCAGCACCAGGCGGTAGCGCTCGGAAAGCGCGGCCAGCGCCTGGTCGACGCCCGGCAGCGGCTCCACAGGATGGGCCAGCATCTCGCGCCCGGCCGCCAGGATCTCGCGGACCACGCGGCCCGGCGGCTCGCCGCCGGTGAACTCCATGGCGGTCTCCAGCATGGAGAGGATGAAGCCCTTCACCCCGTAGCCGTAGAGCCTGAGGTTGCGCCCTTCCACCTCGGCCAGGCGGGTGGTGACGGCGGGCGCGTCGGCCACGTCCGACAACAGGGCGAAGACCCGCTCCTGGGTCAGGCGGAAGACCGTCTCGTTGTGCCAAAGGGTGTCGTCGGCGTCGAGACCGACCGTTGTGATACGCATGGTTGCAGGTCCTAGCAAAATCGACGCTTCGGTCGAAAGCCTGGGCAGAGGCCGCCACGGCCGCACAAGCTTCAGGCGCCTGACGTTTTTGCACTGCAGCGCCGTTCTTCGGCATAATAACTTAAGGCGTGTTCGCGGACGAGGTTGTCCGGCGCGTGGATATGAGTGAGTCGGTGGGAGGACGGATGGCGGCGGGGCCGTTGCAGAGAGGGTTCGCCGCGCTGGCCCGGATGCTGGGCGGCCGGGCCCTGGCGGACGCGGAGGCCGACGCGCGCCTGGCCCGCGACCGGTTGCGCGACGCCATCGAGGCCATCCCGGAAGGGGTGGTGTTCCTGGACAGGGAGGGGCGCTACATCCTCTGGAACCAGCGCTACGCCGAGATCTACCACCGCTCCGCCGACCTGTTCGAGGCGGGCGCACGGCTGGCGGACACCTTGCGCATCGGCGTGGAGCGGGGCGACTATCCCGACGCCGTCGGCCACGAGGAGGCGTGGCTGGCCGAGCGCCTCGACAAGCTGCAGACCCCGAGCGGCCAGCGGCACGAGCAGCGGCTGGCCGACGGCCGCTGGCTGATGATCGAGGAGCGGCGGACCACCGACGGCGGGATCATCGGCCTGCGGGTCGACATCACCGAACTCAAGGCCCAGGCCGACGCGCTGACCCAGGCGCTCGCCAAGGCCGAGGCGGCCAGCCGGGCGAAGAGCGAGTTCATGGCCGACATGAGCCACGAGCTGCGCACGCCGCTGAACGGCGTGCTGGGCCTGGGCGAGGCGCTGCAGGCCACGCCGCTGGACGAGAACCAGCGCAACCTGCTGTCCGACATCCTGGCCTCGGCCGGCCGGCTCGACCGGCTGGTGAACGGCCTGCTGGACTTCGACGAGACCGAGCGGACGCCGGCGTCGGCCGGCGCGCCGCAGGCCTCGGCGGACGGCGGGGACCCGGATGCGGTCCGCGTGCTGCTGGCCGACGACAACCCCACCAACCGGCGGGTGATCGAGCTGATGCTGGGCGCGGCCGACGTGCAGGTTGTGAGCGTGGAGAACGGGGCCCAGGCGGTGGCCGCCTGGCGCTCGGCCCGGTTCGACGTGATCCTGATGGACCTGCGCATGCCGGTGATGGACGGGATCGAGGCGATCCGCACCATCCGCGCCGACGAGAACGCCCGCGCCCTGCCCCGCTCGCCGATCATCGTGCTGTCGGCGAACACGGCGCCCACGGACCGGGCGGCCACCGCCCAGGCCGGCGCCGACGGCCACCTGGGCAAGCCGGTGAAAGCCGAGGAGCTGATCGGCGCCATCTCGGCCGCGCTCGGGGACGAGGGCGCGCCGCCGCATTGACCCCGCCGCGGCGACTGACTACCTACGCGCCGGTTTGGACGAAGGCCGGCCGGCCTTTCGCCGCCCCCGAAGACCCGGAGCCGCCCATGAGCCGCGACCTACTGCCCGGCGCGACCGGCGTCCTGGTGCTGGCCGACGGCACGGTCCTGCAGGGGATCGGCGTCGGCGCCGCAGGGTCGGCCGTGGGCGAGGTGTGCTTCAACACCGCCATGACCGGCTACCAGGAGATCCTCACCGACCCTTCCTACATGGCCCAGATCGTGGCCTTCACCTTTCCCCACATCGGCAACACCGGGACCAACCTCGATGACCTGGAGCAGATGTCGGGCTCGGCGGCGACGGCGGCCCGGGGCGCAGTGTTCCGCGACGTCCCCACGCCTGCCGCCAACTGGCGCGCGGACTCCGACCTGGCGGGCTGGATGGCGCGGCGCGGCGTGGTCGGGCTGGCGGGCGTCGACACCCGCGCGCTCACCCGGCTGATCCGCCGGCGCGGCATGCCCAATGCGGTGATCGCCCACCACCCGGCCGGCGCCTTCGACCTGGAGGCGCTCGCCGCCCAGGCCCGCGACTGGTCGGGAATCGTCGGGCTGGACCTGGCCAAGGACGCCACCTGCCTGCAGCCCTTCACCTTCGACGAAGGCCTGTGGTCGTGGCCCGAGGGCTATGGCCGGCGGCCGGCCGCCAGGTACGAGGTGGTGGTCCTGGACTATGGGGTGAAGCGCAACATCCTGCGCGCGCTGACCTCGGTGGGGGCGCGGGCGACCGTGCTGCCGGCCGCGGCCACGGCGGAGGAGGTGCTGGCCCGGAAGCCCGATGGCGTGCTGCTCTCCAACGGCCCCGGCGACCCGGCGGCCACCGGCGTCTACGCCGTGCCGGAGATCCGCAAGCTGGTGGACAGCGGCGTGCCGGTGTTCGGCATCTGCCTGGGCCACCAGATGCTGGCCCGGGCCATGGGCGCCCGCACGGTCAAGATGGAGCAGGGCCACCACGGAGCCAACCACCCGGTGAAGGACCTGACCACCGGCAAGGTGGAGATCGTCTCCATGAACCACGGCTTCACCGTGGACCGCGACAGCCTGCCCGAGACGGTGGTGGAGACCCACGTGTCGCTGTTCGACGGCACCAACGCCGGGGTGGCGCTGAAGGGCCGCCCGGTCTTCTCGGTGCAGCACCACCCGGAGGCCTCTCCCGGGCCGACGGACTCGCTCTACCTGTTCGAGCGGTTCGCGGGGCTGATGGACGCGGCGAAGTAGGTTTTTGTCCACGAACCGGGATTCACAACCCTGGCGTTTTCGGGCCTCCGGATTGCACGCCGGGCGAAATCGTACTAACGTCGGGGCATCGAACTCGTAAGGTTCGGCCGACTTTCCACGCCCTTCAACCGGGCGCCGGACCTGCCTCCCGACCCTTCTCGATCTTTGATCGGCTGCGTGAGCTTGCGTGGTTCGGAATATCTATCGAAGGAATATGGATCTCTATGCCTACCGGCACCGTCAAATGGTTCAACGGCCAGAAGGGCTATGGCTTCATTCAGCCCGACGAAGGCGGCTCTGACGTCTTCGTGCACATCTCGGCCGTGGAACGCGCGGGCCTTCGCTCGCTGAACGAAGGTCAAAAAATCAAGTACGAACTCGAGCGCGACTCCCGCAGCGGCAAGACGTCCGCAGGGCAGCTGGAAGCTTAGGTTCCGCAGGCGGCGCGCCAAGGCGCCCGTCCGCAACAACTACCATGGGCCGGTCCCGGCGGGGATCGGCCCATTTTCATCGGGCCTCAGACTACGGCGAAGAAGCCGTGCTCGCCGCTGATGCGCACCTGGCAGGCGCGCCCACCGTCGAGCATTTGCCGCGCCCGCTTGTTGGCGGTGGCCTTGGCGATCTCCTTGTCGGGGGAATGACCGAAAATGGAGCCCTCATGCTCCACGACCCAGACGCCTTCGTGCCGTGTGACGGTAAGAACCGCCCTATCCTGACCGATTTTCATCCGGGGCGTATAACACACAATCCCGTGCGCCAGGGGTTTTTTGCGAATATTCCTTGCAGACGCGGCCCTCTTCCTGCATTATGGCGGGATCAAATCTCGTTTTGGCTCGCCTACCGTTCCCGCCGTCTTCGATAATTCGGCCCAGAACTCGACCCTCTCCGAAAATTTGATCTCGCAGCCTAAACTTGGGCGCGAGAACTCGTGTCCGGAAAGGGACTATTATGCAAACTGGCACCGTCAAGTGGTTCAACGGCCAAAAGGGTTTCGGCTTCATCGAGCCGGAAAACGGCGGCAGCGACGTGTTCGTGCACATCTCGGCCGTGGAACGCGCCGGGCTGGGCTCGCTGCACGAAGGTCAGAAGATCAGCTTCGAGCTGGAGCGTGACCAGCGCAGCGGCAAGATGTCCGCCGGCCAGCTGCAAGCCGGCTGAGGTCAGAGCCGCACCGGCGGCGACGCGGTTCCGCGTCGCCGCCGGTGCTGGCGTCTTCCTGACGGAGGCGCCGGGGACCACAGGTCCCGTGACGCTGGTGGTGAAGGCTGAACGCCCCGCCCGGATAGCGACCCGCAAGACACGCCCCGAAGAGCGGCGCCGAGGCGGATGACGAAACAGAAAAAGGACGCCATATGGCGAAAGAAGAACTCATTGAATTCGATGGCCTGATCACCGAACTGCTGCCCGAGGGGCGCTTCCGGGTGCGGCTGGAAAACGACCACGAAATCCTGGCCTACACGGCCGGCCGGATGAAGAAGAACCGGATCCGCTCGATGGTCGGCGATCGCGTGACGGTCGAGATGACCCCCTACGACCTGGACCGCGGCCGCATCACCTTCCGGCACAAGCCCGAGGGCGCCCGCACCGGCCCCGCCCCCGCACGCCCGCAATTCCGCAGACGGTAAGACTGATTTCTTGAACAAATTCGACAGCGAAGCCTTGCTTCGCGCCCTGCTCGCCGCCAGTCCCGGCGTGAGCGTGCATGCGGTTCGCGCCGCCCATCCGGCGTTCCGCGCCATGTCCTTCGATCACCTAGGCCTGCGCATCGACCGCGCGCTCCGGCGCAGCGCCGCCACCGGCGGAAAGTAAGACGCCAGCGGCGAGGCCGCCGCCCTGCCCCCTTTCCATCTTGAACGTCATCCCCGGCTGGAGCGCGTATGCGCGGAATGCCGGGGACCCATGCAGACCAAGGTCCAGGATGGATCGTCGGGTTCGATGTTCATGGAGGGCCGGGACAAGCCCGGCCAGAACGTCTTGATATCAGGACGTCTTGATACCAGGACGTCTTGATAAGGGTATGCGCGCCTCCGCCCTCGGTCAGGTTCCCGACAGTTAACGCTGTTCATTAGCGAATTCTTCGCCGCCACCGGCGATAACGAACGCTGTTTTTCGAACGGGGCGCGGAATGCTCGGGCGCGCGGTCGCAGAAGACCAGGCTGCAATCGGCGCGCCCGCGCCCGCCCGGACGGCGGAGGCGGTCCCGCTTGCGCTGACCACGATCGTGGTGGGCCACGACGGCGCCGCGGCCCGCCAGCTGGCCGGCCTGGTGCGCGAGGCCCTGCCGCACGAGAGCGTGGTGGTCTGCGCCGGCGCGGTGGAGGCCATCGCGCGGGCGGAGATCTCGGGACAGTTCGGCCGGACCGCGGCGATCTTCGTCTTCGACCTGCGCGGCCGCCTGGCGCGCGACCTGGCCGACGAGCTGCGCAGCGTCAGCAAGGCCAATCCCGGCGCCGAGCTGGTGGTGGTGGCGGACCGGCGCGAGGACGCCCCGCTCGCAGCCTGCCTGCAGGCGGTTCGCAGGCCGGAGAAGCTCAGCTTCCTGCTGGCGCCGCTGCATCCCCCCGAGGCGGTGGCCGTCATCCGCACCATCGCCCTGCGCCACCACGCGGTGAACCGGCCGACGTCGGTGCAGGAGCTCGGCACGATCAAGGGCCTGGAGACCGAACTGCGGGAGGTGCACGCCCGCCTGGAGATCGCCATCCACGCCGCCCGCCACGACGGGTTGACCGGCCTGCTGAACCGCACGGGCTTCCTGGAGGAGCTGAACCTGCGGCTGGGCCGCAGCCGCCAGCGGCAGACGGTGCTGCTCATCGACCTGGACCGCTTCAAGCTGGTCAACGACACCCTGGGTCACGAGGCCGGCGACGACCTGGTGCGCAAGGTCTGCACCGCCATGCAGGGGGTGATCCCGGCCGGCGGCGTGCTGGCCCGGCTGGGCGGCGACGAGTTCGGGATCATCGTCGAAGGCGCCACCGACCGCGGGATCTCCGACTTCTGCGGCCTGATCCTGCGGGTGTGCGCCCAGGGCCGGCGGGTGTCGGGCCACGAGGTGGTGGTGACCGCCTCCATCGGCGTGGCCCACCAGGACTCCAGCGGCGCCGACATGGTGCTGATGCGCCACGCCGACCTGGCGCTCTACGTCGCCAAGCGCGCCGGCCGCAACCGCTACCGGGTGTTCGACACCGCCATCGACAAGGCCGCCAAGCACCGCAGCTCCATCGAGGCGGGGCTGGAGCGCGCCCTGCACAGCGACCAGTTCAAGATGGCCTACCAGCCGATCGTCAAGGCGGACACCGGCCAGATCCAGGGCTTCGAGGCGCTGATCCGCTGGAACAGCCCCGAGCACGGCCAGATCTCGCCGGCGGAGTTCGTGCCGATCGCCGAGGAGACCGGGCTGATCCTCGACCTCGGCGACTGGATCACCCGCCAGGCCTTCAAGGACTGTCGCCGTTGGGGCGGGCCCTATGTGTCGGTCAACCTCTCGGCCCGGCAGTTCCTGCGCCACAACGTGGCCGAGCGGATCCTGCAGTACGCCGCCGACGCCGACGTGCCGCCGCAGCGCATCCAGATCGAGCTCACCGAAACCGCGATCATCGACGACGTGGTGCGGGCGGCGGAGAACCTGGAGATCCTGCGCGCCGCCGGCGTGCGGGTCGCCCTCGACGACTTCGGCACCGGCTATTCCAGCCTGGTCTACCTCAACCAGTTCGCCATCGACTGCATCAAGATCGACAAGTCCTTCGTCGACACCATCACGCGCGACCGCCAGTCCGCGGTGATCGTCGCCTCGGTGGCGCGGCTCGCCGCCTCGCTGGGCATGAGCGTGGTGGCCGAAGGCGTCGAGACCGAGGCGCAGCGCCAGATGCTGATCGCCGCCGGCTGCGACGCCCTGCAGGGCTTCCACTTCGGCCGGCCGATGATGGCCCGCGAGGTGGCGGCCGCCCTGGCGGCGAGCCCGGCTTGACAGCGGCCCCGGCTGTCGGGGGATATGAGCGCGGCAGCAAGGGAATCCGCAGGTGAGAATGGTCCGATACGCCGTCGCCGTGGCGGCCGCGCCGCTGTTCGCCGCCGCCGCCCCGGCGGCCCCGCCCGCGAACCCCGCGCCGGCCGCCCAGCCGCCGGAGCCCGGCGCAAGCTCGGGCGAGGAGGTGCGGCGCAAGGCCGGCGGGATCATCACCCAGCCGGCGCGCGACGTGGGCCTCTCCCGCAAGCAGATCCCGCCGGTGCTGGCCGCCGCCGCCCGGGGCCCCTACAGCCTCGACGGGCTGAAGACCTGCAAGTCGCTGGTCGCGGCGATCCAGAACCTCAACCAGGTGCTGGGCCCGGACTACGACGCCCGCAGCAAGCCGACGGAGAGCCGCGCCGGCAAGCTCGCCGAGGCGGGCGGCGCGGCGGTGGTCAATTCGCTGATCCCGTTCCGCGGCGTCGTGCGCGAAGTCTCCGGCGCTGCGCCCGCCGACCGCCGCCTGAACGCGGCGGTCGACGCCGGCCTGGCCCGGCGCGGCTTCCTGCGCGGCGTCCACCGCCGGCAGGGCTGCAAGCCGGGCTTCTGAGGCCAAGTTTCCGGCTTGCCCGGCCCGGACTTTGTCCTAGGCTGCCGGCATGAGCACGCAAGCCTCCCCCGCGAAGCCCGCCGCACGGCTCGGACGCGTCGGCGTCTGGTCCGGCGAACTGCGCCGGGCCGCGCCCGCCGCCCGGGCGGAGGCGGCGGCCGAGCTGGACGCCCTGGGTTATGGGGCGATCTGGATGCCGGGCGGAATCGGCGGCGAGATCCTGGCCGACGTGCGGGCCCTGCTGGACGCGACCCGGCGGGCCTCGGTCGGCACCGGCATCATCAACATCTGGAAGCACGAGCCCGCCGAGCTCGGCGCCTGGTGGCGCGGGCTGCCGGCCGAGCTGCAGGCGCGGACCATGCTGGGCCTGGGGGCGAGCCACGGGCCGCTGATCGGCGCCGAGTACGGCCGGCCGCTGGCCACCATGCGGGCCTTCCTCGACGGACTGGACGCCGAGGGCGTGCCGGTCCAGTCCCGCTGCCTGGCGGCGCTGGCGCCCGGGATGCTGGACCTGTCGCGCGACCGCTCGGCGGGGACCCACCCCTACCTCGTGCCCCCGGAACACACCGCCGTGGCCCGCGCGCGCGTCGGGCCGGACGCCCTGGTGGCGCCCGAGCAGGGGGTGATCCTGGAGACCGACCCGGCCCGGGCCCGGGAGATCGCCCGCCAGGCGGTGGGCGTCTACCTGGGCCTGCCCAACTATCTGAACAACTGGCGGCGCCTGGGCTATTCCGAGGACGACGTGACCGGCTTCAGCGACCGGCTGTGCGACGCGGTGTTCGCCTGGGGCACGACCGAGCAGATCGCCGCGCGGGTGAAAGCCCACTTCGACGCCGGCGCCGACCACGTCTGCCTGCAGGTGCTGCGCGGCGCGCCGGGAAGCGACATGTCGCTGCCGACGCGGCAGTGGCGCGAGCTGGCGGCGGCGCTGCTCTGAGCGGCCGCGCTACAGCCCGAACGTGACGTGGCCTTCGGCGTCGATGGCCCAGCCCGGGTTCCAGGCGATCTCCCAGGCGTGGCCGTCGGGGTCGGCGACATAGCCGCGGAAGCCGCCGTGCGGCGGAGCCTCGCCCGGCCGCAGCGCCCGCCCGCCCGCCGCGGCGAGCCGGTCGAGGAGCGGCTGCACCTGGTCTTGCGAGCCCACGTTGTGGGCCAGGGCGACGGCGGCCGGGCCAGGGCCGGCGGGGCGGAGCATGTCGGCCTGCAGCGCAGAGCCGAGCCAGGTTCCGAGCATCAGGCCGTTCATCTGGTAGAAGACGATCTCCGGGTTCTCGAACACCGGCGTCCAGCCGAAGCCGTCGACGTAAAAGCGCCGCGAGCGCGCCAGGTCGGCGACGCCCAGGGTCACGACGGAAATCTGTTGCTGCATGGTCCACGTCCTTTCAGGTCCCCGGCGCCCGATGCGCCGGCGGTGAAGGCCATGGGACTCGCCGCATTGCGACGGACAGACCCGCGACAGGCGCGGGGGCCGGACTAACCATACCGGCCAGTCTTTTTCGACGGGGAGAGCTTAGCGCGCGGCGGCGGATGCGGGAAGGCGCGCCGACAGCGGGAAGATCGTTGGCGTGTCGCTCGCCACGCAGCCGTGTTCACATATTGTTCCTATAAACAAGCTGTACTATGGTGGTGATCATTTTTCGGCATCAGCGAAGGACCTCCCATGCGAGCCGTCACGGATTTTCGGATCAGCCGTGCGAAGGCGGCGATGCCCGCCCTCGCAGCCATGGCTCTGCTGGCGCCGCAGAGCGCCTTTGCGGGCGAGGACCGGATGTCGTCCAGCTGTTCGACGCGGTTTGCGCGCGCCCGGCCGACGCCGCGGAGACCGTGACGGCGGCCCGCGCGCAAGGCTTTGTCACGCCGCCGGCCTCCTACATCGGCTCGATGCCCGCCAGCGGCGGCGTCAAGCTGTGGAAGGCGATCGAGGGCCGCATGCTGATGATGTTCCTGGACAGCGGCCCCTTCCCGGGCTTCGACGACCTCGACTCCGAAAGTTGCCACTTCTTCCTATCGCCCGGCGTCCCGGCGTATTGCAGCGCCTGGAGACTTCGCTGGGTCTTGGCGCCGGCGAATCCGCACGGGACGGCAGCAAATCCATCGCCTGCGCGGCGGACGAGGCAGGCGCCAGGCGCATCGACCTTCACGATGACAAGGCGCTGGAACAAGAGGCCCGGAGCGGTCGACTAAGGCTGGTGATGTACGCCAGCCTGAAGAACGAGGCCGGGGACGACATGATGATGGTCCTGGTGAAGCCGACGCCCAGATGACGCACGCCGGCCACGCCGGCGCCCGATCAGCGAGGCCTGCCCTTGCGCGCGCCCTGCGCGGTCTCTAAACGGGCGGCTTAACCTGCATGACCGGTCGGCGGCGGCCGCGCCCTTGCGCGAGCCGGGGCCTTGCCGCGCGAGACGAGAGCCCGATGCCCAAGCGGACCGATATCAAATCCATCCTGATCATCGGCGCCGGCCCCATCGTCATCGGCCAGGCCTGCGAGTTCGACTATTCCGGGGTGCAGGCCTGCAAGGCGCTGCGGGCCGAGGGCTACCGGATCGTGCTGGTCAACTCCAACCCGGCCACGATCATGACCGATCCGGAGGTGGCCGACGCCACCTACATCGAGCCGATCACCCCGGAGATGGTGGAGAAGATCATCGCCAAGGAGCGGCCGGACGCGCTGCTGCCCACCATGGGCGGCCAGACGGCGCTGAACACCGCGCTGGCGCTGGAGGCCTCGGGCGCGCTGGCCCGCTACGGCGTGGAGATGATCGGCGCCAAGGCCGCGGTGATCGACAAGGCCGAGGACCGGCAGAAGTTCCGCAACGCCATGGACGCCATCGGCCTGGAGAGCCCGAAGTCCAAGGCCGCCCATGACATGGACGAGGCCCTGGAGGGGCTGGAGTTCGTGGGCCTGCCGGCGATCATCCGGCCGTCGTTCACCCTGGCCGGCACCGGCGGCGGCATCGCCTACAACGTCGAGGAGTTCCGCGAGATCGTCGAGCGTGGCCTGGACCTGTCCCCCACCACCGAGGTGCTGATCGAAGAGAGCGTGCTGGGGTGGAAGGAGTTCGAGATGGAGGTGGTCCGCGACAAGGCGGACAACTGCATCATCGTCTGCTCCATCGAGAACATCGACCCGATGGGGGTGCACACCGGCGATTCCATCACCGTCGCCCCGGCGCTGACGCTCACCGACAAGGAATACCAGTGGATGCGGCGGGCCTCGATCGCCGTGCTGCGCGAGATCGGGGTGGAGACCGGCGGCTCCAACGTGCAGTTCGCGGTCAACCCGGCCGACGGGCGCATGGTGGTGATCGAGATGAACCCGCGCGTGTCGCGGTCCTCGGCGCTGGCGTCGAAGGCCACTGGCTTTCCCATCGCCAAGGTCGCGGCGCGGCTGGCGGTGGGCTACACCCTCGACGAGCTGATGAACGACATCACCGGCGCCACGCCGGCCTCGTTCGAGCCCGCCATCGACTATGTGGTCACCAAGATCCCGCGCTTCGCCTTCGAGAAATACCCGGGCGCGGAAGCGACGCTGACCACCTCCATGAAGTCGGTGGGCGAGGTGATGGCCATCGGACGCACCTTCGCCGAGAGCCTGCAAAAGGCTTTGCGCGGCCTCGAGACGGGGCTGTCGGGCCTGGACGAGGTGGAGATCGAGAACGCGGAAGACCCGGAGATGGGCCATGCGGCGATCCTGCGCGCCCTGGCCCAGCCGACGCCCGACCGGCTGCGGGTGATCGCCCAGGCGTTCCGGCACGGGCTCAGCGTCGAGGACGTCAACGCGGCCTGTTCCTACGAGCCCTGGTTCCTGCGCCAGATCCAGGCGCTGGTCGCCCAGGAGGCGCAGGTGCGCGGGGCCGGCCTGCCCGAGACGGCGGCGGGGTTCCGGGCGCTGAAGGCGCAGGGCTTCTCCGACGCCCGGCTGGCGGCGCTGACCGGCGGGAGCGAGGCCGCGGTGCGCGCGGCGCGGCGGGCGCTGGGCGTGCGGCCGGTGTTCAAGCGCGTCGACACCTGCGCCGGCGAGTTCCGCGCCGAGACGCCCTACATGTACTCGACCTACGAGACCGGCGCCCTGGGCCAGGCGCCCGAGTGCGAGAGCGACCCGTCCGACCGCCGCAAGGCGATCATCCTGGGCGGCGGGCCCAACCGGATCGGCCAGGGGATCGAGTTCGACTACTGCTGCTGCCACGCGGCCTTCGCCCTCGACGACATCGGGGTGGAGTCGATCATGGTGAACTGCAACCCGGAGACCGTCTCCACCGACTACGACACCTCCGACCGGCTGTACTTCGAGCCGCTGACGGCCGAGGACGTGCTGGAGCTGATCGAGGTGGAGGCCAGCCGCGGCGAGCTTCTGGGCGTCATCGTGCAGTTCGGCGGCCAGACGCCGCTGAAGCTGGCCCAGCCGCTGGAGGATGCGGGCATCCCGATCCTCGGCACCTCGCCCGACGCCATCGACCTGGCCGAGGACCGCGAGCGGTTCCAGCAATTGCTGCACCGGCTGAAGATCCAGCAGCCCATCAACGCCATCGCCCGCTCCCGCGACGAGGCCTTCGCCGGCGCGCACCAGGTGGGCTATCCGGTGGTGATCCGGCCCTCCTACGTGCTGGGCGGGCGGGCGATGGAGATCGTCCGCGACGACGAGCAGCTCGACCGCTACATTCGCACCGCCGTGCAGGTGTCCGGCGACTCACCCGTGCTGATCGACCAGTACCTGTCGCGCGCCACCGAGGTGGACGTGGACGCGCTGTGCGACGGGCGCGACGTGTTCGTGGCCGGGGTCATGGAGCACATCGAGGAGGCCGGCGTGCATTCCGGCGACAGCGCCTGCTCGCTGCCGCCCTTCTCCCTGAAGCCGGAGACGATCGAGGAGCTGAAGCGGCAGACCGAGGCCATGGCCCGGGCGCTGGGCGTGCGGGGCCTCATGAACGTGCAGTTCGCCATCGAGGAGCCGCACGCCGACGAGCCGCGGATCTTCGTGCTGGAGGTCAATCCGCGCGCCAGCCGCACCGTGCCCTTCGTGGCCAAGACCATCGGCCAGCCGCTGGCGGCGATCGCGGCCAAGGTGATGGCCGGCAAGGCGCTGGCCGATTTCGACCTCAGGCAAAAGCCCTACGACCACATCGCGGTGAAGGAGGCGGTGTTCCCCTTCGCGCGGTTCGCCGGCGTCGACACCGTGCTGGGTCCGGAGATGCGCTCCACCGGCGAGGTGATGGGCCTGGACTGGGTGCGGCCGGGCGAGACCCTGGCGCCGGCCTTCGCGCGGGCCTTCGCCAAGGCCCAGCTGGGCGGCGGGACGCGGATGCCGGAGGCAGGAACGGTGTTCGTCTCGGTGCGCGACGCCGACAAGCCGTGGATCGTCGAGCCGGTGCGCATCCTGCTCGGCCTGGGGTTCAAGGTGCTGGCCACCGGCGGCACCGAGACCTACCTGGCCGGCGAGGGCCTGAAGGTGGAGCGGGTGCGCAAGGTGCTGGAGGGCCGGCCGCACATCGTCGACGCCATGAAGAACGGCGAGGTGCAGCTGGTGTTCAACACCACCGAGGGCCGCCAGTCGCTGGCCGACTCCTTCGAGCTGCGCCGCACGGCCCTGATGATGAAGATCCCCTACTTCACCACCGCCGCCGGCGCGCTGGCGTCGGCCCAGGCGATCCAGGCCCTGGCCGCCGGCCCCCTCGAGGTGCGGCCGCTGCAGAGCTACGCCTGACGTCGCGACCGTCATTTATCGCTTTGTTGGAATAAGCCATATCCCTTTCTGGGCCTTCCGCCAGCGAGGCGGAATAGACAACTCTGCTCCAGCGAAACGCCGTCGGGTTTCCGGCGGCTCAACGAGGGACCACAGAATGAGTACTCAAGTTGTCTTGATCACCGGCGCGTTGACCGGCATCGGGCGGGCCGCCGCCGTCGCCTTCGCCAAGAAGGGCGCCCAGGTCGTCGTTTCCGGTCGTCGCGACGAAGCCGGCCACGAGCTCGTCAAGGAGCTGCGGTCTTTCGGTTCGGAGGCCGAGTTCATCAACGCCGACGTCCGCAAGGAAAGTGATGTCCGCACCCTGGTGGACAAGACCGTCGCGCGGTTCGGCCGGCTCGATGTCGCGGTGAACAACGCCGGCACCGAGGGTGACCGCGGCCCGATCATCGACCAGACCGCAGAAAGCTACGCCGCGACGTTCGACACCAACGTCCTCGGCGTGATCCTGAGCATGAAGCACGAAGTGCGCGCCATGCAGGGCCAGGGCGGCAGCATCATCAACATCTCCTCGACCTACGGGCACGAGGGTGCGGCGGGGGCCTCCGTCTATGTCGGCAGCAAGCACGCCGTCGAAGGCGTCACCAAGTCGGTTGCGCTCGAACTCGCCAGTTCGCGCATTCGCGTGAACGCTGTCGCGCCCGGTCCCACGGACACCGGCATGCTGACCCGCTTCACAGAAACGGCGGAGAACAAGGCGGCGCTGGTGACGACGGTTCCGATGGGTCGCCTTGGCCTCTCGGAGGAGCTTGCCGACGCGATCGTCTTCATCGCGTCGGACCAAGCGTCATTCATCACCGGCCACGTCCTCAACGTCGACGGCGGCAAATCCAACTGATCCTGTCCGGGCGCGGGGTTTGGCGCCGCGCCCGGGCAAGGGCGGCTCTCCGAGGCGCCGTTCCCAACACAGGAGGAGGCCGATCATGGCTGACAAGCCCATCAAGGTTCCGGGTCCCGACCACCCGATCACGATCGAAGCGAATTCGTCTCGCGTCGTGGTCACGGTCGGCGGAAGGGTAATCGCCGACACCCGCGATGCGTTGACGCTTCGCGAGGCCGCTTATCCGGCCGTTCAGTATATCCCGCGTCGGGATGTCGATATGGCCGCGCTCACGCGGAGCGCGCACACGACGTACTGCCCCTACAAGGGCGACGCTTCCTACTACGGCATTCCGGCTGGCGGGGACCGTTCCCTCAATGCGGTGTGGACCTACGAGACCCCATTTGAAGCGATGGCGCAGATCAAGGACTACGTCGCCTTCTACCCGGACCGTGTCGACGAGATCAGCTAATCAAAACCGGCAGCCCGGCTTCGAGGCTCGCGCCGGTGTCGGCGCTGCCATTCGCCTGCCCTGGATGAACCCATCTATTCCGTATCGCTGGTGGAAGGCGCATGAAGGGAGACGCCTTATTCCAGCAGAGCGCCAAATGGACAGACTCGCGGCCTTGGAGATCTTCGTGCGCGTCGTCGACACCGGCTCGTTTTCGGCGGTGGCCCGGCATCAACGTATCGGCCAGCCGGCCGTCTCGAAGGCAGTCGTCCAGCTCGAGCGGTGGCTGGGAGTCAGCCTGCTGCTGCGTTCGACGCGCAGCGTGGTCCCGACCGAGGCCGGCCGGATCTTCTATGAGCGCGCGAAGCGGACGATCGAGGAAGCCGACGAGGCGGTGATGGCGGCGCAAGGGAGCGCGAACAACCTCTCCGGGAAGCTGCGCGTGTCGACATCGATCTGCTTTGGACGGCTCCATGTCATTCCGAAACTGGCGGCGTTCCTAGCCCAACACCCTGACCTCGATCTGGAGCTTGTCCTCGATGACCGCTTGGTGGATCTGGTCAACGAAGGCGTTGATGTTGCGCTGCGAACGGGGGCGATGCCGAATTCGAACATGACCGCGCGCCGGATCGCGGAGGGGCGCAGCATGGTCGTGGCCACGCCTGCCTATCTGCAGCGCCATGGCGTCCCGACATCACCGGACGAATTGGCGAGCCATCAGGCCATCATCCTTACGCGGGGTGGTGGGCGTGATTCCTTTACATTTCGAAAGGCCGACGCAGAGGTGTCCGTGTCTCTCCAGGGGCGGTTGAAAGTGACCCAGGCCGAGGGCCTGCGGGAGGCGGTAAATTGCGACCTGGGGCTGGCGGTGTCTGCGGAGTGGCTTTTCTCGCCCGAACTAAAATCCGGACAGGTCGTGGCGATTCTGCAGGACTGGGCCTTGCCGCCGACCAATCTGTCCGCCGTCTACCCGACAGGCCGCCTCGCCAGCACCAAGGCGCGCGCATTCGTTGCGTTCGTCGAGCGGTGCATGGCGGCCTGAACACGGCTTCGCCGCCGCGCGAGCGCGCGACGGGGCGGAAAAGCCCGTCGCGGAAAAGCCCGTCATGGTGAATCTTAATCCTGCTCAGATTAGGATTTGACGGGTCCGTCAGCGAAGCGCACTCTTTGGCTGTCGCGCTGCTGTCGCAGGCGCGGAGAGGCCCCTCCGGCGGCCTTTGCGACCCCGGAGAGCTCCCATCGCGGCGCCTGCCGCAGTCTGGCGCGGAGGCCACCTGGCCTCCTGTACAGACTCCGGAGGGAAAGCCATGCAACCTGAAGTCGGACGCCATCCCCATAAAAATCGCCACCTGGCCGAGAAGTTCGAAGGCTACCTGGGCATCGCCATGGTCGCCGCCATCGTGGTGCTGGGGGTGATCCTGATCTACGGCATCATGAACACGGGCGGCACGACGCCGACCTGGATGCAATGACCGCCTGACGCCGGGTCTCCAGGGCCCGGCCTCGCCGCACCGGCCTGACGGCCTACGTCCCGGCCGCGGGCGCGGGACGCGGCGGCGTCACTCGCTGACGCCGATGGCGGCGCGCAGGTCCTGCAGGCGCCTCAGGATCACGTCGGACGCCTGGCCGGCGGCGCCCGAGCCGCCATGCAGCAGGGCCAGGGCCGAGAGGTGCAGATCGATGACATCGGCCCGCGGGCCCCCCGTCTGATGCCCGATCATGGCCAGGACGCCGCGGGCGACCTCGCCGAGGTCGGACCGGCCGGCGGCGCCGGCGATCTCCGCCAGTTGCATGGCCGCGTCGGAAAGCTCCGGCGCGCGCCAGGAGAGCGCCGGTTCACCCGTCCGATGCAGCTCGATGAGCCGCAGGACCTGGATATCGACGGCGCGGCGCAGGGATGGACCCAGTTCCTCGATGTGCGCCCCGGCGGTGGCCGCGGCCTCGTCCGCGGTGCGCCCGCCGGTCTCGATCAGCACCTTGGCGAGGCGGTTGGGCGGGGTGAAGACACGAACGGGGGTCATGACGGGACTCAATCCTGGAGGATGTCGGCGTCGGCGCGGCGTTCCTCCACCCCGGGGGGCAGGGGCGACTGGCGGACGCGGCGGCAGGGACCGCAATAGCCGGGGCTGACGACGAACGGCCGCGGGGTCTTGGCCAGCCATTCGATGTGGCTGAGCAGGACGACCGGCACGATCGGCTTCAGGATCACCATGTTGGCGCCGATGTCGCGGGCGCGGGCGATCTTGGATAGCGGGGCATGGCCGCTGGCGAGCAGCACGGCCACCGTCTGGTTGGGCCCGTCCGCCCTGGCGCGCAGGCGCCGGGTGAGGTCGAAGCCGTCCTCGCCCGGCATCTCCGCGTCGGCGACCACCAGGTCGAAGGCCTCGGTCTCGAGCCGGGCCATGGCGACGGCCACGGAGGCGAACGGCTGGATCCGCGTGACGCCGAAGCCCCGCAGGGTGGTCACGATGATGTCCAGCGACAGCTTGCTGTCGTCGACGACGGCGATCTTGAGCGCACGCAGGTCGAACCGCTGCGGCGCGGGTGCGCCACGTTCGGCCTTCGCCGCGGCGGCCGGCAGTTGCAGCCCCGCGAACAGCGGGTGGCCGGCCACCCGCTGGATCTCGTCGCGGACCTGGTCGATCTTGCGGGTCGCATCCATCGCTAGAGGCCTCCGAAGGCGTAGCCCCGCGCCGCCGGGGCGCGAACCAGGGGACCGGCCGGGGCCGGTCGCGCGACCCGCGACCGGGGTGCGCCGCCCTCGATGCACGTCTTCAGCGCAGACAACCGACACCTTTAGTAAACGCGGAACGAGAACTGCGATATCCTGGTCAACATGCACCAGTAATGCAAAATGGACGATTAATCGGGGCGCTCATATACCAGTGTTATTGATGCCAGATTGTCGCATGCTCCGGCGGACACTGGACGAAACAAAAACTGTCCCATAATGTGTCATTATCCATCGAGTTCGTTAGATAGAACAGACTGCGAACTACCCGCCCTGATCCGAAATGCTCAACGCATTATTTACCGCGTTGGCGACTTGGGAAGTGTCGAGGACCAAATGTCGTTCACCGCTCTGTTGCTCATGGGCGAACAGATCCGCGCCGGCCGGGCGTTCCTGCGGCTGGAGCAGGCGGAGCTGGCGTCCGCGGCCGGCGTCAGCCTGGAGACCATCAAGCGCCTGGAGCGGATGCGCGGGCCGGTCGAGGCCAACACCCGCACGGTCGCCGCCGTCGTCCAGGCTTTCCACCAGCGGGGCATCGTGTTCGACCTGCGGTCCGGCGCCGGCCCGGGCTTGCGACTGGCCGATCCGCAACTGACCCCGGCCGCCGCCGCCTGACCCGCGGATCGCGCCCTAAGCCGCACGCCGTCATAGAAGGCGGAACCGCGCCGCTACGAGAACTGCGAAGCCCACGGTCGCGGTGATGACCCCGCCGACCGAGATCTCCGATCGGTCATGGCGTCAGGCGGTTCAGGCACGGCCTATCGCACCACAATTTTGCTCGGCGCCGCGATCCCCGGGGATATAGGTTGCAAGAGGCGACCGGCTGGGCGGGACGCCGCCACGATTGAGACCTTCGTCAACCAAGCCGTCGCGACGTGGACCGTCCAAAAAGACCGGCCGGGCTTGACAGCGGCTTCCTGCAGAGGAGCGGTCAAGCGGCAGGAGAGGAACACGACATGACGCCCGAGGCCCTTCCGCGCCCCTTTCCCCAGCGCGTCTATCCCGGCTGGTGGATCGTGGCGGCCGGCTTCGTCAACGCCGCCCTGGTGATCGGGTCGACGATCTATCTGTTCGGTCTGCTCGTGGCGCCGGTCAGCAGGGAATTCGGTTTGTCCCGGGCCGACGCGAACAACGGCTACATCGCCTTCATGCTCGGCATGACCCTCTGGGCGCCCCTGGGCGGCTGGCTCGTGGACCGGTTGCCGGTGAGGCTCGTGATGCCTGTCGGCGCAGTGTTGATGCTGACCGGGTTTCTGACCATCGCCAACACGAATTCGCTCTGGCTGATCGCAGCCATGATCTTCGGCCCGCTGGCCATGGGCGGGACGCTGGCGGGCCTGCTTTCGAGCACGACGGTCGTCACGCGCTGGTTCAGGCGTCGGCGCGGGCGCGCCCTGGGCGTCATGGCCATGAACTCGTCCGTCGCCGGCCTCGTCGTCAGCCCCGCGGCGGCGGCGCTGATCGAAACGTTCGGCTGGCGCACGGCGCTGCTGATCATGGGGTCCGCACTTACGGCGGTGGTGGTCGTGCTGGGCTCGCTTGTCATGCGTGACCGCCCGAGCGAGGACCAACTGGAGGCCGCAGGCGAAACTCAGCCGGAGGAGAGCCGCAAGCCCAACGTCGAAGACCGCACCTGGACGCTCGGCGAGCTGGCTCGCAATCGCAACTTCCACCTGATCATGTTCGGCATCGGCCTGCTGCTCGCCAGCGACCAGGTGATTCTGGCCAGCAAGGTGCCCTACATGCTGGACAGAGGCGTGGACCTAAAGGCCGCCTCGCTGATCGTCGCCTGCCAGTCGGCGTCCGCGCTCTGCGGCAAGCTGGTGGTGGGTTATCTCGCGGACCGGTTCGACCTCCGGCGCCTGTTCGCCGTCGTCGTGCTGTTCCACCTGATCCTGCTGGCGCTCTACGTGGTCTGGCCGGGCTATTGGGTCATGGTCGCCGCCTGTTCGATCATCGGCGTCGCCATCGGCGGGGTCTATCCGGTCAAGTTGCTCCTGACCGCCAGCGTGTTCGGGTCGCGCAGCTTCGGCCTGGCCTGGGGGGCGATGCATCTGGGCACCCAGCCCCTGTCCATCATAGCGTTGCGTTACACGGGGGTGATGTACGACCGGACGGGCGCCTACACCCTGGCGTTCGTGACCCTGATGGCGTGTGTCGTGCTCTCCGTCGTGCTGATAAGCTTCGTGGACCTGAAAGGCGGGACGATCGCACGACGGCGCGCTGCGGAACCCCAGGCCCAGAGCGTTTGAGCCTGTCCGGCCGCGCGTTCGGCCGTCCGACCCGCTGCGGGCTTTCTCCGGCGACGTCCGGTCACGTCAGCCCCCAGCCGCCGTCCTTGCGGCGGATCCAGCCGCCGGCGGCGCCGATGCCGCCGTCCACAGCCAGGGTCGCGCCGGTGACGTAGCTGGCCAGGTCGGAGGCCAGGAAGGCGATGGTGTTCCCCGCCTCGTGGATCGAGGCCCAGCGGCCCAGGGGGATGTGCCGGCTGCGCTCGACCGGGTCGCCGGAGGGGTGGGCGCCGGGCGTCTCGATGCCGTCGGGGGCGATGCAGTTGACCCGCACGCCGTGCTCGGCGAACTCCAGCGCCATGGATTTGGTGAACTCGGTCATGCCGGCCTTGCAGGCGGCGTAGACGCTGTAGTTGGGCGCGGCGCGAAAGGCCTCGCTGGAGGCGACGTTGACGATCGCCCCGCCCCGGCCGCCCTTGATCATGTGCGGGATCGCGTCCTGGGTGGCGGCCAGCATGCTGATGAGGTTCAGGTCGATCACCCGCTTCCAGTTGCCGTCGTTCTGGCTGAGGAAAGGCCGCGACCGGACGCCGCCGACGTTGTTGACCAGCACGTCGAGCCGGCCGAACCGCTGGGCGGCGGACGCCACCGCGGCCCGCACCTGCCCGGTCTCCAGGGCGTTCATGTCGATGAACTGGGCCTGGCGCCCCAGCGCCCGGATCTCGCCGACCACCCGCTCGCCGTTCCGGGCGTCGATGTCGGCGATGGCCACGTCGGCGCCGGCCCGCGCCAGGGCGATGGCCGCCCCCTCGCCGATGCCGCCCGCGCCGGCGGTGACCAGGGCGGCGCGCCCCTCAAGCCCGAAATCCAGCACGCTCGCACCTCCCCTGGCGTTTGAGCACGGAGCCTTGGCGAGACGCCCGCGCACGCCGAATGTGACGGCCGGGGGGGTTTGCGTCCAGCCGGCATGACCGGCAAAGTCGCCGCCCCGGAGCCTCGCGGAGTAGCGGCCACGCCGCGGCGCCTTCATAGTGTCCGGAGCCGGCGCGCGGCGAACGATCGTGCGGCCGCCCCACGGAGGAAACTGATGACCCAGAACACCGAGGCCGAAGTCGCCCAGCTTTTCGCGGACTACCGCAAGACCTTCAACGAAGACGATATCGAGGGCTGCCTGCGGTACTTCGCGATTCCCTGCACCCTGACGAGCTTCGGCCGGGTCCTCTACCTGGACACCCCCGAGAAGTTCGTCTCCCACTGGAGCGCCACGCACGCCAAGATGCGCAGCAGCTACATCACCAACGGGCGGATCTCGAAGCTGAAGGTTTATCCGCTGGACGACGACACGGCCGCCGCCGCGGTGGTCTTCGACCGGGTGAACGACAAGGGCGAAATTCTCACCCAGCAAGCCGGCGCCTATCATCTTTTCAAGTGGCCCGAGGGCTGGAAGGTGGTCTCGTTCATCATGCACCGGGCCGAAGCCTGGATGGGCGACATCAACCGGGCCTGAAGACCGCCGCCAGGCCGACCAGGAACGTCGCCTCGAACACCTGCTCCACCGCGCCCAGCACGTCGCCGGTGTGGCCGCCGACCAGCCGCCGCGCCAGGAGCATGGTCAGCCAGGCGGCGACCAGGGCGGGGCCGAGCCCCGCCACGGTGGCCGCCGGCGGCATGAAGGCGAACGGCCAGACGGCGATCAGCCCGGCGACGGCGAAATCGGCGAAGCCCGGCGGGGCGGGCGACGGCGTCCACTTGGCGGCGTCGCGGTCGCCCGCGTAGGGCGTGGCGCGCATGGCCATCACCGCCGTCGCCCGCGCCGCCCCGTGGCCGGCCACCAGGGCCACCGCGCCGAAGCCGGGCGAAAGGCTGGTCAGCGCCGCGACCCGCAGCGCGACCACCAGGCCCAGCGCCAGGACGCCGTAGGTCCCGACGCGGCTGTCCTTCATGATCTCCAGCCGGCGTTCGGGCGTCCGGCCGCCGCCCAGGCCGTCGGCGGTGTCGGCCAGGCCGTCCTCATGGAAGGCGCCGGTGACCAGGATGCCCAGGCCCACCGCCACCAGGGCGGCCAGGGCGGGGGGCCAGACCTGCAGGCCCGCGAGCCAGGCGGCGGCGCTGATCGCGCCCACGCCCTGGCCCACCAGCGGGAAGTAGCGGGCGGACCGCGTGATCCAGCCGGGCTCGAAGCCGGCCTGGGCGGGCATGGGGACGCGGGTCAGGAACTGGACGGCGCAGGCGACGAGCTGGAGCTGGCGACGCATCTAGAGGCGCCCGGCGATGACGTCGTCGAGGCTGGCGACGTCGGTGAGCAGACGGGCGGCGGCGCGCAGCAGCGGCAGGGCCAGCAGCGCGCCGGAGCCCTCGCCCAGGCGCAGGCCGAGGTCGAGCAATGGCTCGGCCCCCAGGCTGCGCAGCAGGATGTCGTGGCCGCGCTCCGCCGAGCGGTGGGCGAAGATGCAGTAGTCCGCCGCGGCGGGGACCAGGCGGATCGCGGCCAGCGCGGCGGCCGAGGCGATGAAGCCGTCCACCAGCACGGGCCTGCGCCGGCCGGCCGCGCCCAGCACGGCGCCGGCCATCATGGCGATCTCCAGCCCGGCGAACTCCGCCAGCACGTCGAGCGGCGCAGCGGCGGCGGTGCGCGCGGCGGCCCGCCGCAGCACCGCGGCCTTGCGGGCCAGGCCCGCGGCGTCGTGGCCGGCGCCGGCGCCCACGCAGTCGGCCAGCGGCGCGGGCGCCAGGCGGTGGACCACCAGGGCGGCGGCGGCGCTGTTGCCGATGCCCATCTCGCCGATGGCGATCACGTCGGCGGCCTCGGCGGCGCCGGCGGCGATCTGCGCGCCGCGGGCGAGCGCCGTCTCGACCTCGCCGCAGGTCAGCGCCGGCTCGACGGCGGCGTTGCGCGCGCCGCGGCGGACCTTGGCGTCGATCAGCGCCGGATGCGGCGCGAGGTCGGCGTCGACGCCGGCGTCCACCACCCGCACCTCGGCGCCCACCGCCGCGGCGAAGGCGTTGGCCGTGGCGCGGCCGGCCAGGAAGGTGGCGACCATGGCGGCGGTGACTTCGGACGGATAGCTGGAGACGCCCTCGGCGGTGAGACCGTGGTCGCCGGCGAAGATCAGCAGGCGGCAGCGGTCGATGACCGGATCTTCGCGCCCGGTCATCAACGCCAGACGGACGGCCAGGTCCTCGACGCGGCCCAGCGCGCCGGGCGGCTTGGCCTTGCCGTCGAGGCGGGCGCGCAACCCCGGTTCGGCGGCGCGGTCGAGGGCGGGGATGTCAGGCAGGGTCATCGGGGCTCCAGTCCGGCGATGGCCGAAAGCGCCGGGATGTCGAAGGCGTCGGCCAGCGCCAGGGCCAGTTCGTCGAGCGCCGCGTCGATGCGGGCGGACTGGTCGAGGCCGTCGGACGCCGCGCCCCACTCGGCCAGCAGGGCGGCGCGGGCCTCGCCGACGTCGAACAGGCCGTGGACATAGGCCCCGGCGATGCGGCCGTCGAGGGAGACCGCCCCCTCTCCCGTCCCTTCGTCGCGGACCAGGAAGGGCCGGGCGGCGTCGGGCCCGTGGGTGCGGCCGGCGTGGATCTCATAGCCGGCGAAGCGGGCGCCGGAAGTCAGGCGGCCCGCGGCGGCGCGCAGCACCTTCTCCGGCTGCAGCACGGTCTCCACGTCCAGGAGGCCGAGGCCCGCGGCCTCGCCGGGCGGCCCCTCCAGCCCGAGGGGATCGGCGATGCGCCGGCCCAGCATCTGGTAGCCGCCGCAGATCCCCAGCACCCGGCCGCCGCGGCGGACATGGGCGGCCAGGTCCACGTCCCAGCCCTGGGCGCGTAGGAAGGCGAGGTCGGCCAACGTCGCCTTGGTCCCGGGCAGCACCACGAGGTCGGCGTCGCCCGGCAGGGCGGCGCCCGGCGGGACGAAGGCGAAGGCCACGGCCGGTTCGCTTCTCAGGGCGTCAAAGTCGTCGAAGTTGGCCATGCGCGAGAACATGGGGACGACGATGCGCAGTTTCCCGCCGGCGGCGGCGCGGGCCTCGTCCAGCACGACGGCGTCCTCCGCCGGCAGGCGCCGGGCGGCGGCGAGCCAGGGGGCCACGCCGCAGTCGCGCCAGCCGGTACGGGCGGCGATGGCCGCGCGGCCGGCGTCGAACAGGGCCGGATCGCCGCGGAACTTGTTGATCAGGAAGCCGCGGACCATGGCGCGGTCCGCGAGATCCAGCACTTCGTGGGCTCCGACCAGCGCGGCGATCACATGGCCGCGGTCGATGTCGCCCACCAGCACCACCGGCACGCCGGCGGCGCGGGCGAACCCCATGTTGGCGATGTCGCCGGCCCGCAGGTTGATCTCGGCAGGACTGCCGGCGCCCTCCACCAGCACCAGGTCGGCCTCGGCCTGCAGCGTGCGGAAGCTTTCCAGCACCACATCCAGCAGTTCGCCCTTGCGGGACTGGAAGGCCGCGGCGGCCCAGGTCCCGGCCACCCTGCCGTGCACCACCAGCTGGGCGCCCGTGTCGCTCTGCGGCTTGAGCAGCACCGGGTTCATGTGGACGCTGGCCGGGGTGCGACAGGCGATGGCCTGCACCGCCTGGGCGCGGCCGATCTCGCCGCCATCGGCGGTGACCGCCGCGTTGTTGGACATGTTCTGCGGCTTGAACGGGCGCACCTTCAGGCCGCGGTTGGCGTAGAGGCGGCAGAGGCCGGCGACCAGCACCGACTTGCCCACGTCCGAGCCGCAGCCCTGGATCATCAGCGCCGCCATGCGAGGCCTCCCACCAGCAGGGCCAGCGCCGCCAGCGCCAGCGCGCGGCGATAGAGCGCCAGGCCGCGGCGCAGGTCGGCCGGCGTCGGCGGGGGGCCCTCGCCCAGCGCCGCGCGGTGGTGCGGCTCGCCGTCGTAAGCCACCGGGCCGCCCAGCCGCACGCGCAGCGCGCCGGCCATCGCCGCCTCCGGCCAGCCGGCGTTAGGCGAGGCGTGCCGGCCGGCGTCGCGGAACATGACCCGCCAACCGCCACCGCCCGCCAGCGCCAGCAGACCGCCGGCCAGCCTGGCGGGGAGCAGGTTCATCAGGTCGTCGGTGCGGGCCGCGGGCCAGCCGAACCAGCGATAGCGCTCGTCGCGGTGGCCGATCAGGCTGTCGGCGGTGTTGACGGCCTTGTAGGCGAACAGGCCGGCCAGGCCGCCCACCAGGAACCAGGCCAGCGGGGCCGCCACCCCGTCGTTGAAGCTTTCGGCCAGGCTCTCCAGGGCCGCGGCGGCGACGCCCGTCTCGTCGAGGCCGCCGACATCGCGGCCGACGATGCGGCCCACGGCGGCGCGGGCGCCCGGCAGATCGCCGGCGGAAAGCGCCCGGTCGACGGCCGCCACGTGGTCGTGAAGGCTGCGCGCGGCCAGGCCCAGCGAGCCGGCCACGGCGGCCGCCGCGAAACCCCAGGCGGGGCCGGCCAGCAGGCGCTCGAGGCCATGGCCGGCCAAGGCCGCCCCGCCGGCGACCAGGGCGAGGCTCGCGGCGCCGGCCAGCCGCCGGGTCCGCGCACCGCCGCGGTTGAGGCGTATTTCCAGGCCGCGCAGGGCGGCGGCGATCCAGGCCACCGGATGCGGCAGGCGCGCGTGCAGGCGTTGGGGATAACCGGTCGCCGCCTCCACCGCGCCGGCGGCCAGCACCAGCCAGGGGTCAGCCGGCACGGCCGATGACCTCGACCAGCGGCCCGGCCGTGCCGGCCGTGAGGCGCGCTTCGACCCCATAGGCCCGGCTGAGGACCTCCGGCGCCAGCGCCTGCTCCGGCGGGCCGTCGGCGAGGATGCGGCCCTGCGCCATCACCACGATCCGGTCGGCCAGCCGGGCGGCCAGCGACAGGTCATGCAGGGTGACGACCACCCCGCAGCCCCCGCCGTGGGCCAGGGTGCGGAACAGCTCGGCGGCGTCGAGCTGGTGGCCGGGGTCGAGGCCGGTGAGCGGCTCGTCGGCCAGCAGCCACTGCGGCCGGCCGGCCAGGGCGCGGGCGATCAGCACCCGGGCCCGCTCGCCGCCGCTGAGCGTGGTGACCAGGCGCTCGCCCAGGCCTTCGACCCCCGCCGCGCGCATGGCCTCGGCGACGGCGGCCGCGTCCTCGTCCGAGAGCCCGCGGGAGCCGATGAACGGCGTGCGGCCCAGGCCCACCAGGATGCGCGCCTCCACCGCCCAGGCGACCTCGGCGATCTGCGGCAGGAAGCCGATGCGCCGGGCCCGCGCGCGCGGCGACAGGGCGGCCACCAGTTCGTCGTCCAGCCGGACCTC
The DNA here is from genome assembly GCF_036502675.1 of Phenylobacterium sp. Lineage (GTDB taxonomy): Bacteria > Pseudomonadota > Alphaproteobacteria > Caulobacterales > Caulobacteraceae > Phenylobacterium. The sequence goes on along the minus strand of NZ_DASXYF010000107.1, from coordinate 51,488 downwards.
TCCGGCGTCGGGACGGCGCAGGCCGGCGAGGCAGGCCAGCAGGGTGGACTTGCCGGCCCCGTTGGGCCCGAGGACGGCGGTGACCTGGCCCGGCCGGAAGGCGGCGTCGACGCCGTCCAGCACCGGCTTGCCGCCGAGGCTCAAGCGCAGGCCGTGGGCGGACAGGCCGCTCACGCCAGCCTCCGGCGCATGGAGAGCAGCAGGGCGAAGAAGAACGGCCCGCCGAGGATCGCCATGGCCACCCCCAGCTTCACCTCGCCGGCGGCCGGGGTCAGGCGCACCAGGATGTCGGCCGCCAGCACCAGGGCCGCGCCCCCCAGGGCGCTGGGGATCAGCAGGCCGCCCGGCCTGGACCCCACCAGCGGCCGCAGCAGATGGGGCACGATCAGGCCTACGAAGCTGATCACCCCGGTGACGGCGACGCTGGCCCCGGCGGTGAGCGCCACGCCCAGCGCCAGGGCCCAGCGGAGGCGGGTCAGGTCGACGCCCAGCGAGCGGGCGCCGTCCTCGCCCAGGGTGAGGGCGTCGAGGCCGCGGCCGGTGAGCAGCAGCAGCGCGCAGCCCACGGCCATCAGCGGCGCGGCCAGGGCGACGTCGGCGACGCTGCGGTCGGCCAGCGAGCCCATCAACCAGTCGATGATCTCGTTCACCGCCCAGGGGTTGGGGGCGAGGCTGAGCGCCAGGGCCACGCCGGCGGCGGCCACGGTCTGCAGGATCACGCCCGCCAGGACGAAGGTGACGATGCTGGAGGCCGCGCCCGACAGCGCCAGCAGGAAGAACACCGCGAGCAGGGCGCCGCCCATCGCCGCTACGGCGATCACCCAGGAGGCCTGCGCCCCGGCACCCAGGTAGAGGGTGAGCACCGCGCCCAGGGCCGCGGTGGAGGAGACGCCGAGCGCGCCGGGGTCGGCCAGGGGGTTGCGGGTGTAGCCCTGCATCGCCGCGCCGGCCATGCCGAGAGACCCGCCGACGAAGACGGCCAGCACGGTGCGCGGCAGGCGCAGCTCGAAGATGATCGCCCAGCGCGGGTCGTCCGGGTCGCTCCAGGCGCTGAGCGGCGCCCAGACCCGGCCGGCGGCGAGGCTGGCCAGCGCCAGCAGCCCGATCAGCAGCGCCAGGACGGCGAGGGCGAGGCGGCGATGGCGGACGCTCACGCGAGGGCCTGCAGGGCTTCGCGGCGGACGCGGGCCAGCATGGCGGCGGTCTCGATCAGCACCGGCCCGCCGCAGAAGGTCAGGCGCTGGGGGAAGACGGCGCGGTGCATCCGCCCGCGCACATGCGAGAGCGCCGGATGGGTCAGCACCCGGTCGGCCCAGTTGGGCGCGCCGGGGCGGGGCTCACCGGCCAGCAGCACGTCCGGCGGGTCGGCGATCACCCGCTCCAGCGGCACGTCGCCGGTGCGTTTCAGGCCGTAGCGGGTGGCGGCGTTGTCGAAGCCCGCGCGGGTCAGCATGTCGTCCATCAGCGCCCCCTTGGCGGCGGCGAACCCGCCGGACTGGTAGACCAGCACCGTCAGCCGCCGCTCGCCCGGCGGCGGCGCGGCCCGGGCGATGGCGGCCCGGATGCGGGCGACCAGGGCGTCGCCGCGCTGCGGGCGGCCGACGGCGCGCGCGACCTCGGCCACCTGCGCCAGGCTCTCCTCGACGGTGTCGGGGGCGGCGAACAGCGCGGTGCGCACGCCCAGCCGCGCCAGGGCCGCACGGGAGGCGGCGGAGGAATGCCCGCCGGTCAGCACCAGGTCGGGCCGAAGCGCCACCACCTCCTCGGCGGACTCGTAGGTGTAGGGGAAGGTGCGCCCCACCGGGCCCAGGCTGGAGGTCTCCGGATCGTGCGACCAGTGGCTCAGCGCCACGATCTGCGCGCGGTCGGCCAGGTGGACCAGGATCACGTCCAGGCAGGGGTTGAGCGAGACGATCCGCTTCGGCGCCGGCGCGGCCGCCCGGGCGCCCCCCGAGAGCAGGCCGGCGGCGAGCCCCGCGGCGGCGGCCCGGCGGGTGGGGGCCCGGCTCAAAAGTCGATCCCGCGCTGGGCCTTGATCCCCTGCTCGAAGGGGTGCTTGACCAGGGTCATCTCGGTGACCAGGTCGGCGATGGCCAAGAGCTCCGGCTTGGCGTTGCGGCCGGTGACGCAGACGTGCTTGTCGCGCGGCCGGGCCTGCAGGGCGGCGACCACCGCGGCGATGTCCAGGTAGTCGTAGCGCAGGGCGATGTTCAGCTCGTCCAGCAGCAGGAAGTCGATGGCCGGGTCGTGCAGCATCTCCAGCGACCTGGCCCAGGCGGCTTCGGCGGCGGCGACGTCGCGGGCGCGGTCCTGGGTGTCCCAGGTGAACCCCTCCCCCATCACCTCGTAGCGGACCAGGTCGGGGAAACGGCGGAAGAACTGCCGCTCGCCGGTGATCCACTTGCCCTTGATGTACTGGACGATCCCGACGTGCTGGCCCCAGCCCAGGGCGCGGGCGACCATGCCGAAGCCGGCGGTGGACTTGCCCTTGCCATCGCCGGTGTGCACCAGCAGCAGGCCGGCGCCCTCGGCGGTCTTGGTCGCCATCAGCGCCTCGCGCTCGGCCTGCAGCGCCTTCATGGCGTCGGCGTGCCCGCGGTTCTTCGCGTCCTCGTCGGTCATGGGCGCAGCTCCTGCAACGCGGCTTCGACCCGCGGCCACTGGCCGGGCGCGGGCAGGCCGAAGCGCAGCCAGTGGGGATGGTCGCGGAAAGGGCGCGCCAGCACGCCGCGCCCCGCCAGCGCGCGGAAGGCGGCGGCGGCGTCGCGGCGCCGCGCGAGGCGGAACAGCGAGGTCCCGCCCAGCACCTCGAACCCGGCGGCGGCCAGACGGGCGTCGAGCCGGGCGGCGTCGCCGGCGAGCCGGCGGACCGTGCGCGCGCGCCAGGCCTCGTCGGCGTAGGCGCCGGGCGCCGCGGCCAGGGCCTCCGCGCCCACCGGCCAGTCTCCGAAGGCGGCCCGCACCCTGGCGGCCAGGGCGGGCTCGGCGACCACGAAGCCCAGGCGCACGCCGGGCAGGCCGTAGAACTTGCCGAACGAACGCAGCACCACCAGCCGCCCGCCGGCGCGCGAGGCCAGGGTCAGGTCCGGGACGGTCTCGCCGAAGGATTCGTCGACGATCACCCAGCGCCGGGCGGCCTGGGCGGCCAGCCGGCCAGGCGGGATCGCCGATCCGTCGGGGTTGTTGGGATTGACCGCCACCAGGGCCTCGGCCGCCCGGTCGTCGTCGAGGTCGCGCACGGCGGCGGCGGCCACGCCGGCGGCCGCCCAGGCTTCGGCGTGGCCGCCGTAGGTGGGCGCGACGATCGCCGCCGAGCGCGCGCCGGTCAGGCGGGGCAGCAGCCTGAGCCCCGCCTCCGCCCCCGGAACCGCCGCGACCGCAGCCGGCGCGGCCCCAAAGGACCGGGCGGCGGCGGCCTCCAGGGCGGCCACGGCCTCGGGGTCCGGCAAGCGCCGCAGGTCGGCGGACGCCGCACGGGCCCCGCGCCAGGGACGCGGGTTGATCCCCGTGGAGAGGTCGATCCACGGCTGCGGCGCGTCCGGGAATGCGGCCTTCGCCGCGGCCAGCCGGCCGCCGTGGCGGAACAGGACCTCCAGCGCCGTGGTCACCGGATCAGAACCTCCCACGGACGCCCAGGTAGGCCGCCCTGCCGGTGGAACCATAGTTGCGCACGGTCTCGTAGTCGTCGTCGAAGGCGTTCTCCACCCGGCCGAACACCTCGATGGCGTCGTTGACGGGGTAGGACGCCCGCAGATCCAGCAGGGTGTAGGCCTGCAGCACCGTGGCGTTGGCGGCGTCGTCGAAGCTGCGGCCGACGTAGCGGATCTCCCCGCCCAGCGCCGCGCCGTTGGCCCAGGTGTAGGTGGCGGCGATGTCGGCCTGCTGCTCCGGCCGGCGCGGCAGGCGGTTGCCGTCGTTGGCCGAGCCCGCCACGGCGTTGCGGGCGTGGGTGTAGGTGTAGCTGGCCTCCACCGTCAGCGGGCCCAGGTCGGCGGAGGCCTCCAGCTCGGCGCCCTCGGCCTTGGTGCGGGCGACGTTGTCGTAACCGCCCGAGCGGCGCACGCCGTTCACGAAACAGACCGGACTGGCCGCGCTGGCGAAGCAGGAGACGAAGTCGATCTGGTTCTTCGTCGCCCGCTCGAACCAGGTCGCCCGCAGGCGCAGCCGCCCGTCCACGAAGCGCTGCTCAATCCCGGCGTCCCAGCCGTCGGCCTGCTCGGGGGCCAGGGCGAGGTTTCCGTATATGCTGTAGAGTTGGTAGAGGGTCGGGGCCTTGAAGCCCTGGCCGTAGCTGGCGCGCAGCACGGTGTTCCCGTCGTTCAGCGACCAGGCGAGGTCGGCCTGGCCCAGGGTGTGGTCGCCGAAGGTGTCGTGGCTGTCGCGGCGCAGGCCGCCGGTCAGGGTCAGGCCCTGGAGCACCATGCCGCGCACCTGGGCGTAGAGGCTGTCGATCCCCGCCTTGCCGCGGACCGGCGCGGGGTTGGCGTCGAAGGACGAGGGCGAGGCCGTGCGCATGGACGCATCCTCGGACTCCGCCCCGAAGGTGGCCGCCCAGGCCTCGGAGAAGGTCCAGACCCCCTGGTACTCGAAGCGCCGGTTGCGGCCGCGGGCGTCGAAGGTTTTGGTGGTCACCGTCTGGGCGGGGTTGAACTGGTCGCGGTCGGTGCGGGTGTAGTTCACCCCCAGCCGGTTCTTCAGCGCGCCGCCCAGCAGGTCGAAGTTGACGCCGGCATAGCCCACGAGGTCGCGGGTCAGCGCATATTCGGCGGTGTCGTCGAAGCTGAAGGCCGGGGCCGGGAAGCCGTCGAATTCGTTGCGGCCCTTGGAATAATAGCCGCGCAAGTCGAGGCTCACCGCCTCGCTCAGCTGCACCCGGCCGCGGGCGGTGGCGCCGGTGTTGCGGTAGCCGTCCTTCTCCGTCCCGTAGCGATAGGCCGAAACCCCGCGGGTGCTGAAGCGGCCGGCTGCGATCCGCCAGTCGCCCCAGGTCCCGGCGCCGCCCGCCGTCGCGCGGACGTCGGCGGTGCTCATGGAGCCGCCTTCCGCCTGCACCGTCGCCTCGAACGGCTTCGTCGCCCGGGCGGTGAGGATGTTGACCACGCCGCCGATCGCCTGGCTGCCCCACAGGGTCGACTGGCTGCCGCGCAGGACCTCGATGCGGTCGGCGTCGCCGATCATCAGGTTGGCGAAGTTGTAGCCGCCACTGGTGGACGCCGGGTCGTTCAGCTTCACCCCGTCGATGGCCAGCACGGTCTGGCCGTCCTCCGCCCCGCGGATGCGTACCGAGGTCACGCCGCCGGGGCCGCCGTTGCGGGTGACGCTGACGCCGGGGACGCGGGCGAGCAGGTCGCTGGCGAGCAGCGCCTGGCTGGCCGTGATCGCGTCGTGGTCGATGACGGTGACCGACTGTCCGATGCGGTCGGCGCGCTGGGGCGTGCGGTTGGCGGTGACGATGAGTTCGCCCACCGCCTGGGCGGCGACGGCGGGCGTCGCGGTCTGGGCGAAGGCCGGGCTGAAGCTGGAAAGCGCCGCGAGGGCGGCGGTGGAAAGCAGCATAGGTCGCATGGGTCATCCCCTGGTTCATGACGGCGACCGGCGAAGCTCGGGCAGGACGGGGCGGGCTTGACGCACGCCTGTCCGGCCCGCGCCGCGCGCGGCCAACAAACGTCGCCTGTCGGGAAGACCCGTTCGCCCGGCGCACCCCGGCCGGTCGAAAGACGACTGCGTCAGGCAGGTCTCCTGGCTCGCGGGTCGCAGCCGGTGCGCGTCGCCTTCCCAGACCGAGGTCCAGTGGACTATGACGCGCGGGCTCGCCGCTTACAGTTGCGGGGGCAGCCCAGGTGTCGCACCTGAGTTCCCTTTTCACCCCTTGCGGGGACCTGTCGCAGCGCCGCCTTAGGCGCAGCCGGCGGGCGCGTCAATCGCGGGAGCACGGCCATGGGGCTGACTTTGCTGCTGGGCGGCGCCCGATCGGGCAAGACCCGCCATGCGCTGGCGGCCGCCCAGGCGCGGGCCGCGGAGACCGGCGGGCGCCTGGTGATGATCGCCACCGCCGAGCCGCTCGACGCCGAGATGGCCGCCCGCATCGCCCGCCACCGGGCCGAACGCGGCGGCGGCTGGACGACGGTGGAGGCGCCGCTGGGCCTGGCCGGGGCCGTGCGCGCGTTGGGGCCCGCCGACGTGGCGGTGATCGACTGCCTGACGCTGTGGCTCTCGAACCTGATGGGGGCGGACGCGGACGTCGACGCCGAGGTCGAGGCGTTCGCCGAAGCGGCGTCGGCCTCGCCGGCGGCGCTGTTCCTGGTCTCCAACGAGGTGGGCGCCGGCATCGTGCCGGACAATGCGCTGGCCCGCCGCTTCCGCGACGCCGCGGGCCTCGCCAACCAGCGGCTGGCGCGGGCCGCCGACACGGTGGTGGCGGTGATCGCCGGGCTGCCGCTCCGGCTGAAGGGATAGAGCCGGCCCCCTCGCCTCACACCTCGATGTTGTAGACCCTGGCGGCGTTGCCTGAGAGCACCTTGACCTTCTCCTCTTCGGTCAGGCCGCTCATCGCCTTGTCCATGTCGTCGATCGGATAGAGGCAGATGGGGTGCGGGAAGTCGGTCTCGAACATCACGTTGTCGACCCCCACCGTGCGGATCATGTAGGTCAGGTCGCGGCGCTCGAACCAGAAGCAGGTATAGAAATTGGTCGCGAAGTACTCGGAGGGCAGGCGCTGCAGCGTGCCCACGTTGACGCCCACTTCCTTGTACTCGTGGTCGAGGGCTTCAAGGATGAACGGCACCCAGCCCAGGCCGCTCTCCACCGAGACGAACTTCAGCTTCGGGAAACGGTCGATCAGGCCCGAGAGGACCAGGTTGCCCATCACCCGGCCGTTGTTCATGAACAGCATCGCCCCGCCCAGCGCCATGCGCAGGTCGTTCGGCAGGCCCGGCCAGCCCTGGTCGCCGAACCAGTCCATCGACTGCTCCGAGCCGCCGATATGGAAGTTCGCCGACATGTCGAGGGCTTCGCAGGCCTCCCACATCGGGTCCCAGAAGGGTTGGCCCAGATCCGGCAGCTTGCTCCCGTCGGAACCGGTGAAGGTATGCGGGTCGGAATTGATGTTGACGCCCCGCAGTCCCATGGCGCGGGCGCGCTCCATCTCCTTGACGGCCAGCTTCGGGTCCCACCAGGGCAACAGCGCCATCGGAAAGATCCGTTGGCCGCTCTCGGCCTGGAACTCGCCCATCGCGTCGTTGAAGATCTGCACCGAGGCCAGGCGCAACTCGTCGTCCACCCGCGCGGCCTTCTGGCCGCCGAAGCCCAGGATGTTGGGATAGAGCACCTGCGCGGCCACCCCCGTGGCGTCCAGCAGCTCCACGCGCTCCTTGGCGCTGTATGAGGACGGGTGCACGTCCTCGATCTGTTGCTTCAGGTAATCCAGCCCCGGCCACTTGCCGCCGTCCCTTTTGACGGTGCTCGACGGACTGGCGCCGAGGCCGATAACCTTGTCGCCGTCGATCACCCAGGAGCGTTTGCCGTCGATCACCTTCACCTGTGGCACGCGATCCTTCAAGCTGGCCGGCGCGCGCCTGGTCCAGAGGTCGTGGGGCTCGGTCAGATGGGTGTCGACGTCGATCACCTTGCGGCCGCCGAAGACCGACGCATCGAGAATGGGCTTGTCCATGGCGTTCCCTCCGGCCGCTGCGCAGCCTTGCGGCGACGGTAGAACGCGGCGGCGGCGAGGGAAAGCCGGCTGGCGTAACAGACGCCGGCTTGTTTTTCAGGAGCTTACGAAGCAGGCCGGCGCCGCATTACTTCAGGGAGCCCCGCTCCAGCAGGCGGGCCGTCAGCGTCGGGTCCACGCCCAGCTCGGCGCAGACGCCGGCGGTGTTCTCGCCCAGCGCCGGCGGCGGGCGGTCCAGGCGCAGCGGCAGGTCGCCAAAGTCCCACAGCGCGCCCACCTGCTCCAGCCGGCCCCAGTCGCGGCTGTCGTAGGCGGCCACCAGCCCCTGGGCGCGGGCCTCGGCGGAGTCGAAGAAGGCGTCCATCTGGTCCTGGCGCGCCGGCTCGGCGGGGACGCCGGCGTCGCGCAGGCGGGCCAGCACATACTCCCGCGGCCAGGCGGCCACGGCGGCCTCCAGCGCCTCGGGCGCGGCGGCGTCGAAGGCGGCCAGCAGTCCTGCCCGCTCGGCCGGCGTCCTGGCCAGCAGCGCCAGCCACCGGCCGTCCTCGCAGCGGTACAGCCGGTCGAACGGGCTGAGGCCGGTCTGGGCGGCGTCGAGCCGCGGGCGCGGCGTGACGTTCCCCGCGTCGTCCATCGTCACCTCGCCGATCGACTGCAGGCACTCGCCCAGCAGGGAGGCGCCGCAGAACTGGCCCCGGCCGGTGGCCTGGCGGTGATGGATCGCCAGCAGCGCCGCGGCGGCGGCCTGCAGCCCGCAGTGGTAGTCCATGTAGGCGTTGCGCATCCACATGGGCGGATTGCCCTCGCCCGCCGCCTCCATCTGCCAGCCGGAGGCCGCCTGGGCCAGCGGGTCGAACCCCGGCCAGTCGGCGCGGGGGCCCTTCGCGCCGTAGGCGTCGATGTGGCAGTAGACCAGCTCCGGGCGGTCCGCCGACAGGGTCTCGTAGTCCAGGCCCAGCCGGCGCACGGCGCCCAGCCGGACGTTGTGACAGACCACGTCGGCCCAGGCGGCGAGCGCGTCCACCACCGGCCGCGCCTCCGGCGCCTTCAGGTCGATGGCCAGGGCGCGCTTGCCGCGGTTGCCGGAGGCGAAGGACTTGGCCGGGCGCCAGAAGCCGGACGCCGGCGGGCGCAGGCCGTCGCCGCCCACGGGCTCCAGCTTGATCACCTCGGCGCCCAGATCGGCGAGGATCATCGCCAGGAAGGGGCCGGCGATGTACTGGCCGAGGTCCAGCACCCTGACCCCGTCCAGCGGCGGGCGCGCGGGGCCGCGGGCGACCTCGGCCGGCGGTCGCGGCGGCCAGTCCGGCGGTCCGGGCGGCGGCGTGCGGATGCGGCTGGGCGGTGCGGTGAGATAGGGCGCGCCGGGCTGCCAGCTCGCCCCGCCGGCCGGGTCCTCCACCCGCACGGAGAAGCCGTTCACGCGGGCCTGCGCGTCGGCGTAGATCTCGCCCAGCTCCAGGCAGGGGAAGGCGGGCACGTCGGCGCCCCACAGCGCCTCCAGCCAGGCGGCGCGGGGACGGCGCGCGAAGGCGCGGGCCTTCAGCGGCTCGGGCAGGCCGACGTGGCCCAGGCCCGCGCCGCGCACGGGCCGGTCGGGGGGCGCGGGCGGCGTCTCGCCCAGCTCCCGCAGCGCCTCGGCCATAAGCGGCAGGAAGTCCGCCACGCCGATCACCTGCATCCACAGCCCGTCGGCGCAACGGTAGCGGGGATTGCCGAAGCCGCCCTCCGCCGGGCCGCGGCGGCTGAGCGTGCGCGACATGTAGGCGAACGCCGGGGCCTCGGCGCGCGCCCACACGCAGCCCATCGAGGCCAGCGCTCCCTGCAGCAGGCTGGTGCGCACGGTCCCGCCGCGCCCGTCGCGCCGTCGGGCGATCAGCCGGGCCAGCACCCCGATCAGCGCCAGCCGCGCCGCCCCCAGGGTGGCGAAGGGCGCGCGGACATAGACCGGCCCCTCCGTCCGCGAAAGGCCCGTGAACTCGTCCAGCATGCCGGCGCGCGCCAGCACCAGGCTGTCGGCGCAGGGGCCGTCGGCCTCGGGACCCGCGCCCGGAAAGGCGGTGACCGCGCAAACCACGAGCTGCGCGAAGCGCCCGGTGAGCGTGGCGTCGTCCAGCCCGAGGGCCGCGGCGTGCGAGGGGCCGTAGTCGTGGATCAGCACGTCGGCGCCGGCCAGCAGGTCCAGGAGCCGCGCCCGGTCCTGCGGCGCCTCGGGATCGAGGTCGAGCACCGCCTTCGACCGCTGGCGCACCGCCGCCGCGTCCCCGCCGGCCGCGGCGAGGCGCGCCACCTCGGCCCCGGACTCGGCAAGCTGGCGGGCGGCGAGCTGGCCGGCCGCGCTGCGGGCCAGGTCCAGCACCCGCAGTCCGTGGAGGACGCCCGCGGGCTCCGCCGCGCCGGCCACCTATTCGGCCGCGATCCGCGGCGCCTTCCACCAGGAGAGGTCCAGGCCGAACAGCCGCGCGGCGTTGGCGCCCAGGATCTTGCGCTTGGACTCCTCGCTGAGGCCCTTCATCGCCTTCAGGCCGTCGACCACCCCGTCGAAGTCGTGGTCGGGGTGCGGATAGTCGGTGGAGAAGCAGAGGTTGTCGTCGCCGATCGCCTCCACGGTGAAGGGCAGCAGGCGCTCGTCGCCCTCCGCGCCCACGAACACCTGCCGCTTGAAATACTCCGACGGCTTCAGGGCCAGCGGCGCGCTGGCGTGGCCCCAGTGATGGGCGTGGTCGTCCATGCGGTCGAGCCAGTAGGGCGCCCAGCCCACCCCGCACTCCACGATCATCGCCCGCAGGTTCGGGTGGCGCTCCAGCACCCCGCCCATGATCAGGCTGAGCAGGCCCATCTGCTGCTCGAACGGATGGGAGACCATGTGGCGGAACAGGAAGTTGTCGTAGCGGTCGAGGCCCACCTGCGGCAGGTCCTGGGTGGTGCCCTCGTGCAGCACGACGGGCACGTTGTTCTCCGCCAGCACCGCCCACAGCGGCTCATAGGCCGGATGCTCCAGGGTGCGGCCGCCGATGGGGTTGGGCCGCATGAACGCGCCCTTCAACCCGATCCCGGCGCCGCGCCGGGCCTCGGCGATCGCCGCCTGCACGTCCATCTGCGGGATCACCGCCGGCGCCACCAGCCGGCGCGGGTCGTGGGCGCAGAAGTCCGCCGCCCAGTCGTTGTAGGCCCGGCACATGGCGACGCAGGCGTCCTTGTCCTCCAGGCTGAAGAAATAGAGTCCGGCGGTGGGATAGATCACCATCACGTCGACGCCGGCCCGGTCCATGTCGGCCAGCCGGGCCGCAGGGTCGGCGGCGCCCGGCAGCCGCTCGGGCTTCTTGCCGGGGGGCAGCGGGATGTAGGGCAGCAGCTTGTCGCCCACCATGCGCCGCGTGCGGCCGCGGCTGTCGACCACCCGCCTGGGCACGGCCGAGGCGTAGCGCTGGTCGAGGTATTTCGCCGACCAGGTCTCGGCCGGCTCGATGAAATGGGCGTCGGCGTCGACGACGGGGCCGTAGGACATGGCGCGCTCCTGGGGTGTACGGGGCCTCGGCCCGGCCGGGCGGCCACAGGTTGCCACAGGGGTCACGCCACGGCGAGACCGCCGTTGATGGTGATGGTCTGGCCGGTCAGGTGCGCCGACTGCGGCCCGCAGAGGAAGACGGCCATGGGCGCCAGGTCCTCCGGCCCCGGCAGCCCCAGGCCCGCCCGCCGCTCGGCCTTCTCGAAGATCTTGCGGCTGAACTCCTGGCGCATGACGTTGTCATAGGCCTGGGTGTCGCGCACCAGCGAGGGCGTCAGCGCATTGGCGCGGATCTGGTGGCGGGCCATCTCCCGGGCCAGAGTGCGGATGAACATGGCCGCGCCGGCCATCGCGCCGCCCACCACCGACTCGCCGGGGGTGGGGATCTTGGCCGCGTCCGACAGCACCGCCAGGATCGCCCCGCCGCCCCGGCCCATCATCTGCGGGACGGCGTAGTGGCAGGCGTAGACCAGCGACAGGAAATAGCCCCTGGCGGCGCCCTCGAACGTCTCAGGCCCCAGCTCTGTGAACGGCTTCACCCCGCCCGACGGGTTGGGCGAGCGGCCGGCGTGGACCAGGATGTCGACGCCGCCGAACCGCTCCTGCGCCACGTCGAACAGCACCTTCTGCGAGGGCCCGTCGCTGGCGTCGGCGGCCACGAACAGGTAGTCGGTCGCCGGCGCGGACTCCTTCAACCGCGCGACCGCCGCCGCCCCGCTGGCCTCCGTGCGGCCGTTGACGATCACCGCCCGGGCGCCCACCTGGCCGAGCTGGCGGGCCACCTCGAAATTGATGCCGCCGGTGGCCATCATCACCACCGCGACCTTTGAGCTGAGCAGGTCCGACATCTCGCCTCCCGGGCTGTTCTCCTACGCGGGATGCCACGCGGTTTGCAGGCATCCTAATTCCCAGGGCCCGCCGATGACCAGCCTTCAGCGGAGGATTGGAGCCCGGCGGCGGTTGCGGCGGCGTGCGCCGTGAGGCAACGTCCGCGACCATGGCCCCACGCCCCGACGCCGTCCTGCTGCACCTGCCCCGCGAACCGCTGCGCCAGCGCCTGTCGGCGGTGCGCTTCATCGAGGCGACCGACGAATCCACCCTGGACGCCGAGGACCGCGCCAGCATCCGCGCCGTCGTCACCAGCGGCGTGCAGCGGCTCGGGCCGCAGCAGATGGACGCCCTGCCGAACCTGGGCCTGATCGTCGCCATCGGCGCGGGCATAGACGGGGTGGACCAGGCCGCCGCCGCCGCGCGCGGCGTCCGCATCGCCACCGGCAGCGGCGTCAACGCCGAGGACGTGGCTGACGCCGCCGTGGCCCTGTTCCTGACCGCGGCGCGGCGGATCGTCAGCAACGACGCGCGCGTGCGGACCGGCGGCTGGCTCCCCAGGGAGCTGCAGCCGGTCCGCTCGGTAGGGGCGACGGCGGTGGGGATCGTCGCCATGGGCCATATCGGCAAGGCCATCGCCGCCCGGCTGGCGCCGTTCCGCTGCAGGCTCGCCTGGACCGGGCCGCGGCCGAAGCCGGAGGTGGAGATCCCCTATGTGCCCGACCTCCTGGAGCTGGCCCGGCAAAGCGACGCCCTGATCGTGGCCGCGCCGCTCAACGCGGAGACCGAGGGCCTGATCAGCGCCGAGGTGATCGAGGCGCTGGGGCCGCAGGGCCTGCTGGTCAACATCGCCCGCGGCGGGGTCGCCGACGAGGACGCAGTGATCGCGGCGCTGAAGGACGGCCGGCTGGGTGGCGCGGCCCTCGATGTCTTCCAGCAGGAGCCCACGCCGCCGGACCGCTGGCGGGACGTGCCCAACGCCGTGCTCTCGCCCCACACCGCCGGCGTCACCCACCAGGCGATGGCCGCGGTCTACGACCTGGCCGCCTCGCGCGCGATCGCCTACCTGCGCGAGGCCCCGCCGCGGCGCTCCGGCTGAAACCCGACGCCCTTCATCGCCCGGGCGAGCCCGAAAACTGACGTTCGCCAGTAATTTTAAGCTTGCGTCCCGGGACCCGGGCTCCCAGCCTTGGCCGAATTCGAGCGAACCCTCGCGAAGGGAGGCGACGAAGACGCGATGACCGAGGTCCCTCCGGCCGGCCACAGCCGGTTGCGCAGCAGCTCCAAGTTCCTCAACCACCCCGGTCTGCGCGAGTGGTGCGCGCGCGACATGCTGCGCAAGAACGGCCCCGACCAGGCCTCGCCGGCCGGCGGCTACCAGATGATCCGCATCCTGGAAGACGAGCTGCAGGGCGACGCCCGGGTCGAGGACCTGCTGGCCGCCGAGCGCCGCGTCCACCCCGGCCTCGACGCCTGGCTGGACCGGGCCTACGTCCCGACCTTCACCGCCGCCGATCTGCAGGACCTGCCCGAGACGTCCCTGGGCAAGATCTTCTACGACTATATCGTCGAGCGGAACTTCGAGCTCGACTTCCACCCGCCGATGCCGAAGACGATGTATGCGCTCACCCGCCTGATGCGCGCGCGCAGCCACGACATCGAGCACATCCTGCTGGGCGCGGGCTTCGACTACCTGGGCGAGCTGGTCCCCGCCTATTACTGCCTGACCCAGCTGCACAAGGAATTCAGCCCCGAGCTCGCCGGCGAGCTGTCGCAGCTCTACATGCTGATCTCGCTGCGCTACACGGTGCGCACCGTGCTGCACTATCCCGAGACCTGGCCGACGGCGATGGAATGCATCGCGCGCGGCATCCGGGCCGGCGAGCAGTCCGATTTCACCTACATGGCCAACTTCGAGCCCTACCTGCACCTGTCCGTACCGGAGGCGCGGGAGGCGCTCGGCATTCGCGGCGTGGCCGACATCGACACCGAGCCCATGTCGCTGAAGTGGGGCGACGCCTCGCACCGGGCCCTGGTCGAGGCCTCGGCCAGGCGGGCGGCGAAGGGCTAGATCCATGGTCCGCGCCGCGGGCCGTGCGAGGCCAACGCTACGAAGGAGAGGGTCGCATGAGCGGCGCGGACCAACTGCTGGGCCTGCAGGATGCGGTGGTGCTGGTCACCGGGTCGGGCTCCGGCATCGGCAAGGCCACCGCCCTGCTCTACGCCCAGGCCGGGGCGCAGGTGGCCTGCTGCGACATCGGCGAGGCGGCGGCGGCCGCCACCGTGGCGGAGATCGCCGGCAAGGGCGGCCGGGCGATCGTCCTGCACGCCGACGTGACCCGTCAGGCGGACGTGCGCGCCATGGTGGCCGAGACGGAAGCGCGCCTGGGCCCGCTGGAGGTGGCGGTCAATGTGGTGGGCGGGTTCGGCGGGGCGAAGCCCAGGCCGTTCATGGACCTGCCGCTGGAAGAGTGGGAGATGCCGCTGCGCGTCAACCTGACCGGCACCATGCTGTGCTGCCAGGCCGAGGGGATCGCCATGGCGCGGCGCGGAACCCAGGGCCGGATCGTCAACTTCGCTTCCTCGAGCGGGATCGCGGCCTCGCCCTCCATCGTCCACTACGGCGCGGCCAAGGCGGCGGTCATGCACCTGACCAAGTCCGTGGCGCTGGAGTACGCGGAGTACGGCATCCGGGTGAACTGCGTGGTCCCGGGCACCCATTGGACCGCCGGGATCGAGCGCCAGGCCACGGACCCGGAGACCGGCGCCCGCATCCGCGCCTTCGCCGAGCGGGTGCGCGAGCAGACGCCGTTGAAGCGGATGGGCGAGACCTGGGAGACCGCCGGCGCGGCCCTGTTCCTGGGCTCGAAGCTCTCGTCCTACATGACCGGCCACATCGTGATCTCCGACGGCGGCGTGCTGCACACCACCGCCCGCGGCGGCGTCTCCGAAGGCATGACGCCCAAGGCGCTGGAGTGAGCGTCGCACCGGGAGGCCTCGATCCAAGCCCTGGCCGCGGGTCGGCAGCATGACCCCGCCCGGGACCTGCGGACGCCGCCCCGGGCGCTAGCTAGGATGGACGCCGACGAACTTGAGGACGCCGACCGAAGATGGCCAAGCAGCGCGACCTGATCCGCATGACCGAGGCGGAGACCGCCGCCTTCATCGAGGAATGCCGCAGCATGGTCGTGGCCACCCTCGGCAAGGACGGTGCGCCGCACCTCACCACGCTCTGGTTCGCGGTCGAGGATGGAACCTACATCTTCGAGACCTACGGGACCTCGCAGAAGGTGGTGAACCTGCGCCGCGACCCGCGGATCAGCCTCATGTGGGAGGCGGGAACGGAGTACGGCGAGCTGCGCGGCGTCACCGTCCAGGGACGGGCCGAAATCGTCGGCGAAGGCCCCCGGCTGCTGGCGCTGATACGGCAGGTGATGGCCCGAAACGCGCCCCGGTTCGCCGGCGAGGCCCTGGACAGGCACGTCGCCGGCATGGCCCGCAAGCGCGTGGCGATCGTCGTCCACCCAGAGAAGACCATCAGCTGGGACCATCGCAAGCTGGCGGCGGCGGCCCCCTAGCTAGGTCCGCCTCCCCCTAATGCCCGCCGCCGGCGGCGGCGGCACGCCTGGGCTTGGGAGCCAGCCAGATGAACGATGCGGCGATCGACAGCGCCACCGCGACGGCCAGGAACATCTGGTTGGTGGACAGCATCACCGCCTGCAACTGCGCCATGCCGTCGAGCTGCTGCAGTGCCTGGTCGCGGGTGAGGCCGCGGGCGGTGAGCAGGTCCAGCGTCGCCTGCGGGTTGGGCAGCGCGCCGGCCAGCACGGTGCGCTTGGCCGTGGCGGCGTTGTCCCAGGCGGTGGTCATGATCGAGGTGGCGAAGGCCGCGGCCGAGGTGCGCAGGAAGTTCTGCAGGCCCGCCGCCGAGGCGGTCTCCTCGGGCAGCACCGACGACAGGGTGAGGCTGGTGGTCGGGATGAAGAAGAACGGCACCGCCACCCCCAGCACGAACTGCGGGAAGGCGAACTGCCAGAAGCTGGCGTCCGTGGTGAAGGTGCTGCGCCAGAAGGCGATCCCTGCCATCCAGAACACCCCGAACGACACCAGGGCGCGGACGTCGATCCGGCCCACCAGCCGCGCCACCACCGGCGACAGGGCCACCGCCAATATGCCGTTGAGGCAGCCCGCATAGCCCGCCCAGGAGGCGGTGTAGCCCATGCTGGTCTGCAGGAAGAGCGGCAGCAGCACCACGGTGGAGAAGAACGCGCCGAAGGTCAGGCTGAGCGTCACCACTCCCACCGTGAAGCCCCGGTGGCGGAAGATCCGCAGGTCGACGATCGGGTTCTCCGAAGTGAGCTCCCAGATCAGGAACGCCGCGAAGCCGATGGCGGCGATCACCGCCAGGATGACGATGGTGGGCGAGTCGAACCAGTCGAGCTCCTTGCCGCGGTCGAGCATGACCTGCAGCGCGCCGATCCAGACGACCAGCAGGCCCAGGCCCACATAGTCCACGGGCACGCGGCGGGTCGGCGTGTCGCGGCTGGCCAGCGAACGGGTCACGAACAGGCAGATCACCGCCGCCACCGGCACGTTGATCAGGAAGATCCAGCTCCAGTGCAGGTTGTCGGAGATGAAGCCCCCCAGCAGCGGTCCGGCGATCGGCGCCACCACCACCGTCATGCTCCACAGCCCCAGCGCCTGCGGCGCCCGGTTCTTCGGGAAGATATGCAGCAGCAGGGTCTGGGACATGGGCATCAGCGGTCCGCCGCACAGCCCCTGCGCCACCCGGCCCGCCACCAGCAGCGGGAAGCTGGGCGCCAGGCCGCAGAGCATGGAGAATAGCCCGAACCCGGCGATGCTGACGGCGAACACCTTCACCGACCCGAAGCGCCCGGCCAGCCAGCCGGTGAGCGGCACGGTGATCGCCTCGGCCACGCTGTAGGAGGTGATCACCCAGGTGCCCTGCGACGGCGAGACGGCCAGCGAGCCCGCGATGTGCGGCACCGAGACGTTGGCGATGGTGGTGTCCAGCACCACCATGAAGTTGGCGAGCGCCAGGAAGACGCCGGCGATCACCAGCGCCGCACCGGTCAGCGGCTCGGGCTCCCGCGGGGGAGCGGCTTGCGCATCGGCCACGGCTCAGCCTCCGACGTCGATGTCGGCCTTCATGGAGAGGCCGACACGCAGGGGATGGCGGGCCAGCCCCCGGGGGTCGAGCGAGATGCGCACCGGCAACCGCTGCACCACCTTGATCCAGTTGCCGGTGGCGTTCTGCGAGGGAATCACCGCGAAGGCCGAGCCGGTGCCGCCGGAGAAGCCGACCACCTTGCCATGGAACTCGACGCCCTTGCCGTAGAGGTCGCTGGTCAGGGTCACCGGTTGGCCGGGGCGCACCTTGCGCAGCTGCACCTCCTTGAAGTTGGCGTCCACATAGGCGCTCTGCACCGGCACGATGTTCATCAGCGGCGAGCCGGACTCCACCTTCTGGCCCACCTCCAGCGTGTTCTTGGTGACCACGCCGTCGACAGGCGCGCGGATGACCGTGCGGGAAAGCTCCAGTTCGGCTTGGGCCAGCTGGGCGCGGGCGGTCGCCACCTCGGGGTTGCCGGCCAGGTCGGAGCCGGCCACCAGCACATTGGCGGCGCGCTGCTGTTCGCTGGCGGCCACGGCGTTGGCGCGGGCCTGGACAAGCGCCGCCTGGGCGGAGGTGCGGGCGGCCTCGGCGGCGGTCAGCTCGTCGCCCGAGACGGCGCCGGCCCCGGCCAGGTTGCGCCGGCGGGCGTAGTCCACCTCGGCGCGGCGCAGCTCCGCCTGGGCCTGGACGATCTCGGCGTCGCGGGCGGCGGCCGCCGCGCCCAGCGCCTGGTCGTTGGCGAAGTACTGGCGCACCCGGCGCTCGGCCTGGTCGAGGTCGGCGCGGGCGCGGTCGACGGCGAGGCGGAAGTCGGCGGGGTCGACCACCGCCAGCACCTGCCCCTTCCTGACGGCCTGGGTCTCGTAGATCGGCACCGAGACCAGCTGGCCGTCCACCAGGGCGCTCACCTGGGCGGTGGAGGCCTGGACGTAGGCGTTGTCGGTCCCCACGTGGCGCGAGCCCACCAGCAGCCAGTAGACGAGGTACAGGATCGCCGCGGCGGCCACCACCACGCCCAGGATGACGAACAGGCGCACGCGCCGCCGGCGCTTCACCGGGTCGGGACGGGACGGCGCGGGGCGGGGCGGAGGCGCGGCCTGGGCTTGCGCCTGGGCGGTCGGGCTGTCGTCGTCGAGCGGCATGGGCTTACATCCGGATGATCAGCAGGGCGTTCAGGCGCGGAACCCGCCGCCAAGGGCGCGGACCAGGTTCGCATCCAGGGCGAGGGCGCGCGCGTCGAGCTGGGCCACCGTCCGGCGCTGGGCGATGACCGCATCCTCGGCGGTGAGCAGGGTGAGGTAGGTGGTCAGGCCGCCCTCGTAGCGCAGGCGGGCGACCCGGTAGGCCGCCTCCCCCGCCGCCAGGCTCTCGCGGGCGGCGGCCAGGCGGGTCTGCAGGGCGCGCAGGGACGCCGCGGCGTCGGCCACGTCCTGCAGGGCGGTGACCAGGGTCTGGTCGTAGTCGGCCACGGCGGCGTCGTAGTTGGCGCGGGCCCCGCGGTAGTTGGCCTGCAGCCGGCCGCCCTGGAAGATCGGCAGGCTGAACGCCAGCGCCCCCTGGCCGATGTCGGAGCCCGACTTCGTCAGGTTCTCCAGGCCCAGCGACTGGACGCCGATGAAGGCCGCCAGGTTCAGGTCCGGATAGAAGCCCGCCTTGGCCACGGCGATCCGCTTGGCGGCGGCCTCGGCCCGCAGGCGGGCGGTCTGCAGGTCCGGCCGGCGGCCCAGCAGGTCGGCGGCCAGGTTCTGCGGCAGGCCGAAGGCGGAATTGGGCGCGGCGGCCGGCCGGTTCAGCTGCAGTCCGCGGTCGGGGCCGGCGCCCGCCAGCGCCGCCAGGCGGTTGCGGGCGATGGCGATCTGTTCGTCCAGGGCGGCCAGGTCCTGCTGCGAGGCGGCGGCGGCGGCGCGGGCCTGGTCGGCCTCGCCCCGGTTGGCCAGGCCGCCGGCCAGCTGGCGGCCCACCAGCTCCGACGAGGCCCCGCGGTTGCGGGCGGCGGCCTCGGCGGCGTCGTGCTCGGCGGTGAGCCGGACGAAGTCGGCGTAGGCCGCCGCCAGGTTGGTGGTCAGCATCAGCCGCGCCTGGGCCTGGTCCATCCGCGCGGCCTCCGCCTCGGAGGTGGCGGCGGCGAGCGCGGCGCGGTTGCGGCCCCAGAGGTCGAGGTCGAAGCTGAGATCCAGCGTCGCGCGGCCAGTGTCCTGGTAGCCTTGCGGCACGAACTGGGCGGGGAAGCCGTTGTTGTAGCTCTGCTTCGCCTCGGCGGCCTCGGCGTTGGCGCTGAGCTGCGGCAGGGTCGCGGCGCGCGCCGCCCGGGCGGCGGCCTCAGCGGCCCGCAGGCGGGCGGCGGCCTGGGCCAGGGTCGGCGAGCCCGCCAACGCGTCGTCCATCAGGACGTCGAGCTGCGGGTCGCCATAGGCCTTCCACCAGAGGTCGGCGGGCCAATCCCTCGCCGGCGCCTGGAAGCTCCCGGCGGTCGCATAGGCGGAAGCCGGCGCAGGCCTGGGCGCCTCGCCCAGCTTGGGGACGGCGGCGCATCCGGCCAAAAGCACGCTGGCCAGCAAGGGCATCATCGAGCGGTGCATCCGCGCCTCGGGGAGAACGTCGCGGACCGCCTGCGGCGATCCGTCAAGGTTGAATTACCGTACGGTACGGTCATATTATGGGGACACCATCTGGACGGCGTCAAGTCCTGACCGTAGAGATTCAAGCATGAGCGTGGGCGTCGGCCTCAGCCGAAGGGAAGAAAAGCGCGACGAGCGTCGCGACGCGATCCTCGACGTCGCCCGCCAATGCTTCCTGGCCGAGGGCTACGCCACCACCTCGATGTCGGCGATCGCCGCCCGGCTCGGTGGTTCGAAAGGCACGCTCTACAACTACTTCCGCTCCAAGGACGAGCTGTTCGCCGCCATGATGGAGCGGCAGTGCGGCGAACTGTCGGAAGTGCTGTTCGACGTCTCCAGCGTCGGCGACCAGCCGCACCAGCGCCTCACCCACTACGCCCGCAACTTCCTGGAACTGCTGCTGTCGCCCATGCCGATGGCGATCCACCGGCTGGTGGTGGCCGAGAGCGAGCGCTTCCCCGAGCTGGGCCGCGCCTTCTACGAGTCCGGCCCGCGGCTGGTGATGGGCCGCATCGGCGCCTACCTCGCCGAACTGATGGACCAGGGCGCCCTGCGCCGCGCCGATCCGATCGTCGCGGCGCAGCAGTTCAAGGACCTGGCGATCTCCGGCGTCTACCAGCCCCGCCTGTGGGGCGTGATCGGCGACCTGACGCCCGAGGAGATGGACGTGCAGGTGGACCGCGCGGTCGACACCTTCATGCGGGCCTACGCGCCGTAATCAGGCCCGGTCGGGGCTCCGTTTCGCTCCGCCGCCATCTCCCCGTCGAAGATCCGCGAGGCTTCCGACGTGTCCAGGTCTTCGGCGTTCCGTACGCCCATCGCCTGGCGCGCCTCCGCCGGCGTCAGATGGAAGATCTCCTCGAACCGCCCCATCAGGATGCACTCGGAGTCGAGCCCGATCGACACCCCGCGCCGCATCAGGTCGACCACCGTCAGCCAGGTCGCCGGGTAGTGCAGCGCCGCGCGCATCACCATGCGGAAGCCGCCGAACACGTGCAGCGTGAACAGGGCCGAAGCCAGCTCCGGGCTCAGGTTGGCGTGCAGGTTCGACAGGCGCGCGAAGTAGGGCAGGAGCTCGCCCAGGGTGTTGAACTGGCCGCCGGTGACGATGTGCTCGAAGTCGTGGATCTGGCCGGAGCGGAACAGGATGTACTCGCGATCCGCGTCGGTCTTCGGGAACGACCAGCCGAGGTTGAGCTGGAAGTCATTGTCGACCACGTAGCGATAATAGACGCCGCCGAAGCTTGCCGGGTCGTACCTGCCGAAGTCCTCGACGGTGTGGCGGCAGACGGGCTTGGCGTCCAGCCAGGCCTTGAACTTCGGGTTCTTCTCCTTCTCCGCGGCGATCAGGCGGTCGAGGGCCGCAAAGTCGCGGATGCGGTGCAGCGCCTGGACGAGGCCGTTCGACGTGTCGCCGGCGGTGGGCAGGTCGGGGCCGTTCCGGCGCAGGAAATGCAGCGCCAGCCACTCGCGGATCGCCGGATCGTTCAGGTATTTCGACGAGCTGACCAGGGCGCTGCTCTCGGTGGCGACCGGCTGGACGCCCTTGAGGAAATAGGCCGGGTTCTGTCTCGCGCCGTCGTCCATCCTCAGGCCTCGCCGTGCCGGGCGGCCCAACGCCCGGCCGCATTCTCCCCCAGCCGGGCCGGATCGCAAGGCCCGATGACGCCTGCCGGCGCCTCCGGTTCAGAGCCCCATCACCGCCAGTTCACCGCCGTCGACCGTCAGATCGCGGCCGGTCACGAAGCTCGCGTCCGCCGAGCACAGGAACGCCGCCGCCGCCGCGATCTCCTCGGGCCGGCCCATCCGGGCCAGCGGCGAGCCCTGGATCATGCCGGTCATGACCGGATGGGACGCCAGCTCCGCCCGGCCCATGCCGGTGTCGATGATGCCGGGCGAGATCGAGGCGATCCGCGCGCCCCGCGCGCCCCAGGCCGAGGCCCGGTGCTTCACCAACCGCAGCACGCCGCGCTTGGACAGCGCATAGGCCGCCTCAGCGGTGGGCGCGAACTTCAGCAGCTCCGCCAGGCCGTCGGGCGCCAGCGGCGCGTCATAGGCCGCGGCGGCCTCCGGCGAGGCCGGCATGTGTCCGGATATCGAGGCGATCAGCACCGCCGCCGTCCCGGCCTCCGCCTTAGGCAGCAGGGCGTCGAGCAGCCGGGCGCTGGCGAACAGGTTGACATCGAGGATCCGCTCCGGCCCGCCCATGGTGGGCGACAGGCCCGCCGCGTGCACCAGCGCCTTGAACGGCCGGGCGCCGACGGCCGCCGCGATCCGGCCCGGAAACGCCGGATCGGCCATGTCGCCCGCCAGCGCCTCGACGCCGGCGCCGTCCGCGCGCAGCCCCTCGGCCACGGCCTCCAGCGAGGCCGCTCCCACGTCGGTGATCAACAGGGAGTATCCCGCCTGCGCCAGCCGGCGAGCGCAGGCGCCGCCGATCCCGCCTGCCGCGCCGGTCACCACGGCGAGGCCCGATTGCGAATTCATGGACGTCATCCTTCAACCGCCGCCGATCTTCGGGATCAGGCAGACTTCGCTGTCCGGCGCCAGCGGCTCCTCGAAGGCGTCCTGGTGGATCTCGCCGTCGATGGCCAGCGCCATCCGCCGTTGGACGAACTCGCCCAGGCCGGGGAAGCGCACGTCCATCGCCCGGATCAGCTTGCGCACGCTGTCCGCCGCAACGTCGAACTCGGTCAGGCCTCCGGTGAGGGCCGCCAGGTCCGACGTGGTGGAGACCACATGGACCATCAGCCGCCCTTGGCCTCGATCGCCGCGCGCACCCGCGGCGGCGACAGCGGCAGGGCGTTCATGCGCACGCCGATGGCCGCGCGCACCGCATTGGCCACGGCGGCCAGCGGCGGTACGATCGGCACCTCGCCCACGCCCTTCACTCCATAGGGATGCCGCGGGTTCGGCACCTCGACCATGATGGCGTCGATCATCGGCAGGTCGGAGGCCACCGGCACCCGGTAGTCCAGGAAGCCGGCGTTCTCCATCCTGCCGGCGGCGTCGAAGATGTACTCCTCGTTCAGCGCCCAGCCGACGCCCTGCACCGCGCCGCCCTGGATCTGGCCTTCCACGTAGGAGGGGTGGATGGCCCGGCCCACGTCCTGCGCCGCCGTATAGCGCAGGATGGTCACCGCGCCGGTCTCGGGATCGACCTCCACGTCGCAGAGGTGGGCGGCGAAGCCCGGGCCGGCCCCTTGCGCGTTCAGCGACACCTCGGCGCCGATCGGCCCGCCGGTGCGGCCGGAGGCCCCGGCCAGCGCCTTCAGGCTCATGGTCTTCTCGCCGTTGCGCCAGACCGCCTCGCCCTTGCGCCACTCCACCTCGTCGGCGGGCGCGTCCCAGAGCAGGGCCGCGCGGCGCTTCAGCTCGGCCACCACCTTCTCGGCCGCCTGGATCGCCGCCATGCCGGTGGCGAAGGTGGTGCGCGAGCCGCCGGTGACCATGCCGTGGCCGATCGAGGCGGTGTCGGCCACGATCGAGCGGACCTTCTCCATCGGCACGCCCAGCACCTCGGCGGTCATCATCGCCATGGAGGCGCGCGAGCCGCCGATGTCCGGATTGCCGGTCGCCACCGTCGCGGTGCCGTCGTCGCCCAGGTGCACCGAGGCGGAGGATTCGCCGCCGAAGTTGAACCAGAAGCCCACGGCCAGGCCGCGGCCCTGGTTCGGGCCCAGCGGCGCCGTGTAGTGCGCGGTCTCCTTCAGCGCCTCCAGCGTCTCGAGGTAGCCGATGTTCTGGAACGTCGCCCCGTAGGCCGCCACCGTCCCGTCCCGCACGCCGTTCTTCTCGCGCAGGGCGATGGGATCCATGCCCAGCTTCAGGGCCAGGTCGTCGACGGCGCTTTCAAGGGCGAAGGCGGCGATGGGCGCGCCGGGGGCGCGGTAGGCGGCCACCTTCGGGCTGTTGGTCACCACGTCCCAGCCGACGATGCGCAGGTTGGGCACGTCGTAGCAGCCCAGCACCGTCATGCAGGCGGCGCCGACCGGCGACCCCGGATAGGCGCCCGCCTGGAACTTCATCTCGACGTCGGCGGCGACGATCGTGCCGTCGGCCTTGGCGCCCAGCCTGACGCTCATGGCGGAGGCGGACGTCGGGCCGGTGGCGCGGAACACCTCCTCGCGGCTCATCACCATCTTCACCGGCGCGCCGCACTGCTTGGACAGCGCCAGGGCGATCGGCTCCAGGTAGACCGTGGTCTTGCCCCCGAAGCCGCCGCCGATTTCCGCCGGCGTCACGCGGATGTCGGAGATGTCCATGTTCAGGATCTTGGCGCAGTTGGTGCGCACCATGAACGCGCCCTGGCTGGAGGCCCACACCGTCGCCTGGCCGTCCGGGGCGATGGCGCAGACGCAGGCGTGCGGCTCGATGTAGCCCTGGTGCACCGCCTGGGTGTGGTACTTGCCCTCGACCACCACGTCGGCCTGGGCGAAGCCGGCGTCCAGGTCGCCGCGGGCGAACTGGTAGCGCTTGAACACGTTCGAGGCCTTGTCCGGCTTGGAGCCCAGGCCCTCGGTGAACATGTCGGCATGCAGCACCGGCGCGTCCGGGGCCATGGCCGCCTCCACGTCGATGACGTGCGGCAGCACCTCGTACTTCACCTCGATCAGGTCCAGCGCCTCATCGGCGATGGCGGCCGAGACGGCGGCGACGGCGGCCACCGCGTGGCCGTCGTAGAGCGCCTTGTCGCGGGCGATGACGTTGTGCGCCAGGTCGCGCAGGTTCGAGAGGGCCTCGCCCCCGTCGTGGACTTCGTTGGCGATGTCGGGGAAGTCGGCCCCGGTCACCACCGCCTTGACGCCTGGCAGGGCGCGGGCCTTGCGGGTGTCGATGGAGACGATCCGGGCGTGGGCGTGCGGGCTGCGCTTGATGCGGCCGTGCAGCTCGCCGGGCATGACGAAGTCAGCGCCGTAACGCGCGCGGCCCGTCACCTTCTCGGCCCCGTCCGGGCGGATCGGGCGGGTGCCCACGACGGCGAGGTCCGGCCTTGTCGCCGGACGGTCAAGGGTGTCGGTCATGACGCTCTCCGAACTTGTCGCATCTCGGCGGCCGCATCCATGACGGCGCGGATCACCTTGTCGTAGCCGGTGCACCGGCAGAGGTTCCCGGCGAGCCAGTAGCGCACTTCCGTCTCGGTGGGGTCGGGATTGGTTTCCAGCAGGGCCCTGGACGCCACCAGCAGGCCCGGCGTGCAGAAGCCGCACTGCAGGGCGGCGTGCTCCAGGAACTTCTGCTGCAGCGGGTGCAGCACTCCGTCCTGGGCCATGCCCTCGATGGTCTCGATGCGCTTGCCCTCGGCCTCGGCGGCCAGCATCAGGCACGAGCAGACCAGCCGCCCGTCGACGATGACCGAGCAGGCCCCGCAGTCGCCGGTGCCGCAGCCTTCCTTCGATCCGGTCAGGCCCAGCTCGTCGCGCAGGGCGTCCAGCAGGGTCGTGCCCGGGTCGCTGAGGAATTCGCTGACGTCGCCGTTCACCACGGCGGTGATGTGTTTCTTGCTCATGCGCGCTCGCTTGCCCGGCGGTAGGCGATCAGGGCGGCGCGCCGGGCCAGCACGCCTGCGATCTGGGTACGGAATTCGACGGTGCCGCGCTTGTCGCTGATCGGGCGGCAGGCGGCGCGAGCGGCGGCGTCGAGCCTGGCCAGCGCCGCCTCGTCCACCTTCGAGCCTACCAGCGCCTGGCCGGCGTCGGCGACCAGCAGCACGGTCGGGGCCACGGCGCCCAGGGCCACATGGGCCTCGGTCACCACGCCGGCGGCGTCGAGCGTCAGGTTCACGGCCGCGCCCACCACGGCGATGTCCATCTCGGTGCGCGGAATGAAGCGCAGGTAGGCGTCGCCCGACTTCGCCGGGCGCGGCGGCAGCCTGATCTCCATGACGAACTCGCCGTTGGCCAGCGAGGTGCGCCCGGGACCGGTGGGGATCGCCTCCACCGGAACCTCGCGCTGGCCGCCCGGGCCGACCACGACGGCTGTGGCGCGGGCGGCCACCAGGCCCGGCACGCTGTCGGCGGCGGGCGAGGCGTTGCAGAGGTTGCCGCCCAGGGAGGCGCGGCCCTGCACCTGGGTGGAGCCGATCAGGTTGGCGCCCTCCACGACGCCCGGCCAGGCGCGCACCAGGGCCGCCGTCTCCGCGAGCACGGCGCCGCAGGTGGCCGCGCCGATGATGAAGCCGCCGTCCGGGCCCTGGCGGACGCCGACGGCGCCCGGAATGGCCTTCAGGTCGACGATCAGCGACGGCTTGACCCGTCCGCCGCGGATCTGGACGAGCAGGTCGGTGCCGCCGCCCAGGACGCGCGCCTCGCCGCCGGCGCCGGCCAGGGCGCCTACGGCCGCCTCGACGCTGGTGGGCGCGATGTAATCCCGCTGGGCCAAGTTTCCCCCTTCCATCCTCTGGTGTCGAAGTATGACTTGGGCATGCAGGTAAGCACGCCCTGGAACAATTGCACGGCCGGCCCACGCCCGGCGCGGGAAGGTCTCCGGCAATCTGGCCACGAAGCAGGGGGCCGGATCAAGTGCTGAAGGCGATTCGGTTACGCAGTTTGACCCGTGAGGCGACATGAGCCGGGGGATGGGGTGAGGACTGTCCTGGCCGACATCTTCCGGGCCGGCGTGGCGGCGGCGCACGGCGGGCGGCTGTTGGCCGCCCATTCCCGCTTCGACGGCCGTGCCTGGAGCTACCGTCGCGGCGGCGTCCACGCCCGGCTGGACCTGCCGGGCGCCGGGCGCGTGCTCGTCGTGGGCGCCGGCAAGGCCGCCGCCGCCCTGGGCGAAGGGCTCGAAGCCGTGCTGGGCGAGCGCATCGACGCCGGGCGCCTGGTGGTGAAGTACGGCCACGGCGCGCCGCTGCGGCGCATCGAGGCGCTGGAGGCCGGCCATCCGACCCCCGACGCCGCCGGGCAGGCCGCCACCCGCAAGGTCCTGGAGTGCGTCGCCGGCCTGACAGCGGACGACCGTGTGTTCGTGCTGCTGACCGGCGGCGCCTCGGCCCTGCTCACCGCCCCCGCGCCCGGGCTCACCCTGGAGGACAAGCAGGCGGTCACGGGGCTGCTGCTGCGCTCGGGCGCCGACATCCGCGAGATCAACACGGTGCGGCGCCGGCTCTCGTCGGTGAAGGGCGGCGGCCTCGCCCGCGCCATCGGCCCGGCGCCCAGCCTGACCCTGATGATCTCCGACATCCCCGACGGCGATCTCGCCCTGATCGGCTCCGGCCCCACCTGGCCCGACCCTCCGCGCCCGGCGAAGCCCTGGAGATCCTCAGGCGCCACGGCCTCGAGCGTGAAGCCCCGCCCGCCGTGCTGCGCCGTCTGGCCGCGCCGCCGGAGCCCGCGCCGCTTTCCGCAGCCCTCGGCCGCGCCGACCACCTCGTGCTGGCCGACAGCGCCGCGGCCCTGGCCGCCGCGGCCGAACGGGCCGCCGCCCTCGGCTACGCCGTCGAGGTCGTCGATCCCCGCATGACCGGCGACGCCCACGCCGCGGCCCGCGCCTTCGCCGCGGACCTGCGACGCCCACGCGGCCGCCCGACGATCCTGCTCGCCGCCGGCGAGACCACGCTCAAGGTGCAGGGCAAGGGCAAGGGCGGCCGCTGCCAGGAGTTCGCACTCGTCGCCGCCCGCGCCCTCTCAGGCGTCCCCGGCGTCCCCCTGCTCGCCGCCGGCACCGACGGCACCGACGGCCCTACCGACGCGGCCGGAGCCTTCGCCGACGGGACCACCGCGGCCCGCGCCGTCCAGGCCGGAGTCGACCTCGCCGCCGCCCTGGCCGGCAACGACGCCTACGCCGCGCTCGCCGCCCTCGGCGACCTGTTCGTCACCGGGCCCACCGGAACCAACGTCATGGACCTGGCGATCGGCGTCGCCCGGTAACCTGAGCTCACCCGCCTGAGGCCAGCACCTTGCGGCACGCTCCGGTCAGCCGCTCCAGGTCCGCATCGCCGATGCAGAGCGCCGGCGTCAGGTAGACCACCTTCCCCATCGGCCTGATCCACGCCCCCTCCTCGGCGAAGGCCGCGCAGAGCCGCCCGACATTCACCGGCTGCTCGAACTCCACCACCCCGATCGCCCCCCGCACCCGCACGTCCACGACGCCGGCCGCGTTCCGGCAAGGCGCCAGCCCCGCCTCCAGGCCCGCCGCGACCCGCGCCACGTCCCGCGCCCACTCGCCGCGCTCGAAGAGGTCCAGCGAGGCGTTGGCCGCCGCGCAGGCCAACGGGTTGGCCATGTAGGTCGGGCCGTGCATCAGCGCCGCCCCGGGGTCGTCCGACCAGAAGGCCTCGAACACCCGCCGGCTGGCGATCGCCGCCGACAGCGGCAGGGTCCCCCCGGTCAGCGCCTTCGACAGGGTGACGATGTCCGGCTCGATCCCCGCCGCCTGCATGGCGAAGAACGTGCCCGTCCGCCCGAAGCCGGTGAAGATCTCGTCGAAGATCAGCAGCACTTCGTGCCGGTCGGCCAGCGTCCGCAGGCGCCGCAACGTCTCGGCGTCATGGAACCGCATCCCTCCCGCCCCCTGCACCAGGGGCTCGACCATGATCGCCGCGATCTCCCGGCCCCGCGCGGCCAGCAGGGCGTCCAGGGCCTGGAAGCCCGCCGTGTCGGTCGGCAGGGTCGCCATCACCTGCGCGGGCAGCACGCCGGCGAACAGGCCGTGCATCCCTTCCTCGGGGTCGCACACCGTCATGGTGGCCAGCGTGTCGCCGTGGTAGCCGCCGAGGAACGCCAGGAACCGCGTCCGCCCCGCGACGCCGCGGTTGATCCAGTACTGCAGCGCCATCTTCATGGCGATCTCCACCGCCACCGACCCCGACTCGGCAAAGAAGACGTGCTGCAGATCCCCCGGCAGCAGCGCCGCCAGCCGCCGCGCCAGCCGATAGGCCGGCTCGTGCGCCAGCCCCCCGAACATCACGTGCGGCGCGGCGTCCAGCTGGCGCCTCACCGCCTCGGCGATGTGCGGGTGGTTGTAGCCGTGGCACGCGGTCCACCACGCGGCGATCCCGTCCACCAGCTCGCGGCCGTCCTCCAGCACGATCCGCGTCCCGTAGGTGCGGGCCACCGCCAGCGGCGGGGCTGCGGTCTTCATCTGGCAATAGGGCCGCCAGACGTTTTCCGCGCCGGCGGCGAGCCAGGAAGGCGGCGAAGGCATCGGTGAACTCCGATCAAGCATGGCGGGCGGGCTCGTCGGGGGTTACGAGCCCGGCGCGCCTTGCTATGCCCTCCGCGCGCCGCCCGCCACCGAGGATCAGATGCACAGCCTGCAAAGCTTCGCCGAGAGCAAGCTCGCCGCCCTGGAGGCCCGCACCCTCAGGCGCACCCTGGCGCCGACCCACCGGATGGACGAGATCTGGGTGGAGCGCGGCGGCCGCCGGCTGATCTCCTTCTCCTGCAACGACTACCTGGGCCTGTCGCACCATCCGGCGGTGAAGGCCGCCGCCGCCGCCGCCATCGAGACCTATGGCGTGGGCGCGGGCGCCTCGCGGCTGATCACCGGCGACCATCCGCTGCTCAGCGTGCTGGAGGGCAGGCTGGCCGCGTGGAAGAGCACGGAGGCGGCCTGCGTGTTCGGCTCCGGCTACCTCGCCAACACCGGCATCATCCCGACCTTCGCCGGGCCGAAGGACCTGGTGATCGTCGACGAGCTGGCCCACGCCTGCATCTGGGCCGGAGCGCGGCTTTCGGGCGCCAAGGTCGAGACGATGCGCCACAACGACCTGGACCACCTCGAGGCCCTGCTGGCGGCGAACCGCGCGAGCGCCGAGCATGCCCTGGTGGCTACCGACGGCGTCTTCTCCATGGACGGCGACCTGGCCCCCCTCGACCGCATGTCGGAGCTCTGCGCCGCCCACGACGCCTGGCTGCTCAGCGACGACGCCCACGGCCTGGGGGTGCTGGCCGACGGCCGCGGCTCGGTCCACGCCTTCCCCGGCGCGCAGGTGCCGCTGCAGATGGGCACCCTGTCCAAGGCGGCGGGCGGCTACGGCGGCTATCTCTGCGCCTCCCAGGCCGTCGTCGACCTGATCAAGACCCGCGCCCGCACGGTGGTCTATTCCACCGGCCTGCCGCCCTCGGCCGCGGCCGCGGCCATCGCCGCCCTGGACATCATCGCCGGCGACCCGGAACTCTGCGCCCGGCCGCTGGCCAAGGCCCGCGCCTTCACCGCCGCCCTCGACCTGCCGCAGGCGCAAAGCCCCATCGTGCCGGTGATCATCGGCGGAGCGACCGCGGCCCTGGAAGCCTCGCGCCTGTTGCTCGAACAGGGCTTCCTGCTGGTCCCGATCCGCCCGCCGACCGTGCCCGAGGGCACGGCGCGCCTGCGGGTGGCCTTCAGCGCCGCCCACCCGGACGAGGAGGTCGCCCGCCTCGCCCGCGCCGTGCGGCCGCTGATCCGGGCCTGAGCCTTGCCCGCCCTCTTCGTCACCGGCACGGGCACCGACGTCGGCAAGACCTACGTCTGCGCCGCGCTGCTGCGGGCGCTGGCGGCGAGGGGCCATGCGGTCGACGCGCTGAAGCCGGTGGTCAGCGGCTTCGATCCGGCCGCCCTGGAGGACAGCGACCCGGCCGTGCTCCTCCGCGCGCTGGGCCGGCCGGTGACGCCGCAGGCGCTGGCCGCCCTCTCCCCCTGGCGGTTCGCGGCCCCGCTCTCCCCGCCCCTGGCCGCCCGGCGCGAGGGGCGCGCCCTCTCGGCGACGGAGGTGATCGGCCTCTGCCGGGAGCGCGCCGGCGCGGCGCACGACCGCCTGCTGCTGGTGGAGGGCGCCGGCGGGGTGATGTCGCCGCTGGACGAGACGGCCACCATGCTTGACCTGGCCGCCGCCCTGCAGGCGCCTGCGCTGCTGGTCGCCGGCTCCTATCTCGGAACCATCAGCCACACCCTGACCGCCGCCGCGGCCCTGCGCGGGGCCGGCGTCGACCTGGCGGCGGTGGCGGTCAGCGAAAGCCTGGACGCCCCGCCGCTGGGCGAGACGGTCGAGGCGCTGGCGCGGTTCCTGGACGTCCCGGTGTTCGCGATCCCCCGCGGCGGCGAAGCGCCGGCGGAGCTCGTCGGCCGGCTCACCCCTGCGGCTTGCGCCAGACCAGGGTCGTCATCGGATAGGTGATGTAGAGGCCGCCGTCCCCGCGGCGGGCGGCCATTCCCAGGCGGTCGGCGCCCTCGTCGGCGTCGGCGGCCACCAGGGCCCGCACCTCGTCCAGGGCGGCCGGCCCCGGGAAGGAGGTGGCCAGCACCGCCTCCAGCGGCAGCTCCGCCGCATAGGGCGCGACGTGCAGCTCCTGCAGCCCCGCCGCCCGGCCCAGGATCCGCAGGTCGTCGGCCGGCAGGGCGTGGACGTGGGAGGGGTCGCGCAGGATCTCCAGCCGGTCGAGGGCCGGCCCCTTGTCCGCCGCCGGCGTCAGGTCCGAGACCACGATGCGGCCGCCGGGCCTGGCTGCCCGCCGCATCTCGCCCAGCACCGCGGCGGGGTCGGCCATGTGGTGGAAGGACGCCCGCGTCACCACCACGTCGAAGGCGGCGTCCGCGAACGGCAGCGGCAGGACGTCGCCCTGCACCCAGGCGACATTGTCGACGCCCCGCTCGGCCTGCAGGGCGCGGGCCTGCGCCAGCATGGCGGAGGTGAGGTCGATCCCCGTCACCCGCCGGGCCGCACGGGCGAAGTCCAGCGTCATCGAGCCCGCCCCGCAGGCCACGTCCAGCACCTCGTCCTCGGGCGAGACGCCGCTCAGCGCCACCGGGTCGCCGGGCCCGGCGCGGCCGGCGGACTGGCCGACCAGGGCGGCGTAGGATTCCGCCTGTCGGGTGAATTGGTCGAGGACGGCGGCGTTCTGGTCCTGGTGGCTCGGCATCGGCGCTCTCCCTCGGAATCCAGGACTGGATGGCAATGCACTGAACAGACGTGGCCTCAGGATGGCGTTCCTCGCGCCTCCGCCAGCGGCCAGCGGCCCTCGGCGGAGAAGTTCTTCATCGTCCCCTTGTTGCGGTGCGCCCGGTCGCGGATCTCGGGCAGCAGGGAATAGCAGGTGGCCGGCTGGGCCTTGGCGATCGCGCCGGCGGTGGGGAAGTCGTCCAGGTCGAGGGACCGCGCGCCGGAGATGCGCACTGCCCGGCGCAGCACCATCGCGGCCTCCAGAAGGTCCGGCGCCAGGCGGTCCGCCGCCTGTCTGGGAAGCGCCGTGACCGAGACGCCGTCCAGCACCCCGCCGACGATGGCGCCCTGCTCCACGCGCCAGTCCAGCAGCGGCGCGCCGTCGCGGAACAGCTGGGCGCGGATCGCGCCGTCGGGCCCGGCCTCCACCTCCATGCGGTAGTCCAGCCTGGGCGTCGCCCGCGCCGCGTGGGCGATGGCCAGGGCGACCTGGTCCAGCATGTGGGTGCAGCCCGCGTTGCGCACGGCGGCGGCCAGGCGGGCCCCGGCCTCCAGCGGCTGGCCGGCCAGCGTCTCCAGCGCCCTGGCGGCCATGAAGCAAGTGGCCCAGGGCGTGCGCACGCTCTCGATTTCCACCGCCTGGATGACGCCGCCGTCGTGGCGGACGGCGGTGACGAAATGGTGGAAGTCGTCCTCCATCTCCGCCTGCTGCCGCCCGGGCGCGCCGGTGATGCGCACGCAGCGGCGGTAGGCGCCGCCGGGGCCGCGCCGGGCCCCGGCCCCGGGTTCGGAGACCTCGCCCAGGGCCGTCAACCCGCCTGGAACAGCTTGACGACGTCGCCCGAGGTGACCACCCGGGTGACGCCTTCCTCCACCGGACGCTCGGCGGCGCCGAACGACACCGGCGCGGTGGAGACGCCCTTGGCCGTGGCCGCCGCGCGCAGGGCGCCCACGGTCGCGTCCTTCCTGGCGATGTGCTTGAAGGGGTCGTAATTGAACGCCCGCATGGCGTTCAGGTGGCTGACCTTGTTGATCTCCAGGTCGGTCATCCCCAGCCCGTCGAACGACTTCCACAGCAGTTCGGGGCTTTCCGGCCAGACCGAGTCCGAGTGCGGGTAGTCGCACTCGTAGCAGATCGTATCGACGCCGATGGCGTCGCGGTTCTGCAGGCCGAAGCGGTCGTCGATGAAGCAGGTGTAGAAGTGCTTCCTGAACAGGTCGGACGGCTTCTCGCCGCCGAAGTCGGAATTGGTCCAGGAGTGGTGGCGCCAGTGGACGTAGTCCGCCCGCTCCAGCAGGTAGGGGATCCAGCCGATGCCGCCCTCGGTCAGGGAGATCTTCAGGTTCGGATACTGCTTCAGGGCCGGCAGGTGCAGCCAGTCCGCCGCCCCCATGGCGATGGCGATCGGGAAGGTGGTGGTCCAGACCTCGATCGGCGAATCCATGGAGGTGTGGCTGGGGGCGTTGCCGGTGCCGATGTGGCAGGAGATGGTGACGTCGTGCTCCGCGCAGGCCTTGAAGAACGGCGCCCAGTATTGGTTGTGGATGCTGGGCAGGCCCTTGACCGTCGGGTTGTCGGAGACGCTGACCGCATGGCACCCCTTGGACGCGACGCGCCTGATCTCCGCCACCGTCTCCGCCATGTCCCACAGCGGCAGCACCGCCACCGGGATCATCCGGCCGGGATAGGCGGCGCACCATTCGTCGATGTGCCAGTCGTTGTAGGCCTTCAGGTGCGCCAGGGCCGCCCGCTTGTCCGGGTTGGCCAGGAACACCGAGCCGTCCATGCCGGTGAACGAGCCGAAGCACAACGATCCCAGGATGCCGTTGGCGTTCATGTCGTCGATGCGGTCGTGGATGTCCCAGCAGCCGCGGCGCATGCCGCTCAGCTTGGCGGGCTCGAAGCCGTATTCCTCCAGCGGCCGGCCGGCGACGGCGTTCATGGCCACGTTGCGGATTTTGCGGTCGCCGTACATCCAGTAGTCGGCGTTCGGTTCGCGGATCAGGCGCGGCGCGCTGTCCCGGAAGGCGGCGGGGACGTGGTTCTCGAACACGTCCGGCGGCTCGACCAGGTGGTCATCGACGCTGACCAGGATGAGATCGTTCATCTGCATGGCCGGTTCCTCGCTAAAGGTCTCGATTCCGCCCGTCTTGCGCGGGGCGGCTGAGGCGCACCCAAGAACTGATACACCGTCATTTCACTCTACTCCCTCGGAAATCGCCCGTCCAGCAGAACCTCCGGCCACGCTGGGCGGCGGGCGGCGGACGCAACGCCTGGCGGACGTAGTCGAGGATGGGCGCGAAGCCGGAAAGGTCGATCGCGGCGCGCCGCGTAAAGGGACGAGTCGCCGGGCCGCGGCCGCGCGGCGCTCAAAGCCGTTGCGCGCCCCGGAACAAGAACCTATCGTCTGTCAGCTTTTGGCCCGGCTTGGGCGGCGCAGGGGCTCGGGGCCGCCCGTCGGGGGCGCGGGCGCTTGGCGAACCGCCGCGGCGAGCGTAGAGCCGCGAACAGACAACAGATTTCACGCCATCGGAGGAACATCCTTGACCGGCACACCCAACACTTTCGACCTCACGGGCCAGACCGCGTTCATCACCGGCGCCGGCCAGGGGGTGGGCCGCGGCATCGCCCGGCTCTTCGCGGCGCACGGGGCCGCGGTGGCGGTGAACGACTACTTCCTCGACCGCGCCGAGGCCGTGGCGGACGAGTTGAAAGCCGACGGCGCCAAGGCCTTCGCCGTGCAGGCCGACGTCAGCGACATCGCCGCCGTCAGGGAGGCCTTCGCCAAGACCGAGGCGGCGCTGGGCGCGCCCTCGATCCTGGTGAACAACGCCGGCAACGCCGGGCCGGACGGCTTCGCCTCCGCCTTCCCGCTGTTCTGGGAGACCGAGCCCGAGGACTGGGACCGCTTCTTCCGGGTGAACCTGTTCGGGGTGATGAACTGCTGCCGCGTGGCCGCGCCGGCCATGGTCAAGAAGGAGTACGGCCGCATCGTCACCATCGTCTCCGACGCCGGCCGGGTCGGCGAATCGCGGATGGCCGACTACGCCGCCGCCAAGGCCGGCGCCGCGGGCTTCATGCGCGGCCTGGCCCGCGACGCCGGGCGCTACAACGTCACCGCCAACAACATCGCGCTGGGCACCGTCCGGCCGCCGATGACCGACGAGCAGCGCGAGACCGTGATGTCCTCCGAACGGGTGAAGGCGCAGCTGTCGCGCTACGTCATCCGCCGCTTCGGCCAGCCGGAGGACATCGCCGCGATGGCGCTGTTCCTCTGCTCGCGCGAGGCGAGCTGGGTCACCGGCCAGACCTATCCGGTGAACGGCGGTTACTCGTTCAGCATCTAGGCTCGCCCGACGGGAGTTGTGGCCGGCCGGCCTTTCGCGAATCCAGAATTAAGATTTCTGTCTTAGAGTTGGAACCGACGTAACAGGCCGGAGCCGGCCGGAAGCAACTGCGATGACCGAGACCATTACCGTCAACGAGACGATCACCGTCAACAAGTCGGGCCAGGCGCTCGGCCGCAAGGGCCGGCGGACGCGCGCGAACATCGTCGCCGGCGCCGGCCACCTGCTGCGCGAGACACCGATGGGCAGCCTGACGGTGGCGGCGATCGCCAAGCAGGCCGAGATCTCCGCGCCCACCTTCTACCTCTACTTCGAGGACGTGGGCGAGGTGCTGCTGGCGGTGCTGGAGGACCTCGCCCACGAACTGGACGGCGTGCTCGCCATGCTGAAGACGCCCTGGCCGACCGAGCGCACCTACGCCTGCGCGTTCGAGTTCGTGCAGGCCTATTTCGAGCTGTGGATCAAGCACGGCGCCCTGCTGCGGGCCCGCAACCAGATGGCCGACCAGGGCGACCCCCGGTTCGTGAAGATCCGCTACGGCAACGCCATGCAGTTCGCCGACGCGCTCGGCGAGAAGTTCCGCAACATCCGGCGCATCGATACGGGCGACGTGATCACCGCCGTCAGCCTGTCGGGCGCGATCATCACCGCCCTGGAACGCCTGGCGACGGTGATGGCGCTGGAATCCGACGTCCGCGGAGGCCCGCGCCGGGAAGAAACCAGCCGCGGCGTACGCTGGGGGGAAAACAACCGCGCCCTGGCCCACCTCATCGCCGACATCGTCAATCCGCTGCACCCGGTCGTGCCGTAACCCGCGCCGCAAGCTGACAATCCGCCGGTCCGGCCCGCGCCTGTCGCGCGACCGCGGCGGTTGACAATCCTGCAGAAACGAAGAAGCCTCGGTTTCGTCGATAATGACGTTCCGCAGGTCGCGAAGGTTTCGCGCCTGTGAGCGACGCATAATTACACGTGTTCCGACGACATGGGGGAAACATGGACAATCGCATACTTATTGTGTTGCTGGGCGCCACTGCGCTCACGTCCGCCGTCCCGGCGTTCGCGCAGGGCGCCGGCGAAGGCGCCACGCTCGGCGAAGTGGTCGTCACCGCCCGCCGCACCTCGGAAAACGTCCAGAGCATCCCGGTGACGGTGCAGGCGATCAACGGCGAGGGGCTGCAGAAGTACGCCGTCACCCAGTTCACCGAGGTCACCAAGCTGGCGCCCGGCCTGCAGCTGTCGTTCGCCTCCGGTTCCCGGGGGTCGAACGCCGAGGTGACGCTACGGGGCGTCCGGTGGTCGTCCGCATCCGGCAGCGTGGCGATCCCGATCTACATCAATGAAGTCGCGGTCGACCCGAACTTTGCGCTGTTGAGCCTGTATGACGTCGGCCAGCTGGAAATCCTGCGCGGGCCGCAGGGCACGGCGCGGGGCGCGCCCTCGATCTCGGGCGCCATCACGGTGACGCCGCGGGCGGTGAACCTCAGCGAGTTCGGCGGCTACGCCAGCGCGCTCGTGGGCAATCATGACCACACCAACTTCCAGGGCGCGCTGAACATCCCGATCATCACCGACAAGCTCGGGATCCGGGTGGCCGGGCTGGCCGAGGACAGCCAAGGCAACCGCGTCCACAGCCTGAACAACCGGCTGCCGCCGCACGTCGGCGCCAAGAGCGCCCGCGTCACGGTGTACTACGAGCCGACCGACAACCTGTCGGTCAACCTGTCCTACCAGTACCTGCGCAACATCAACCAGACCTACGACCATGTGGCGGGGACGGGCAGCCCGGGCTTCACCACGCCAGCGGGCGCGACGCCCGGCCAGACCACGCGCGTGCTGCCCCCGAACTACAACGGGCCGCCGATCAGCACGGAGGACTACCTGGCGGTCAACGACCTGCGGTCGGACCTCAAGAGCCGCGCCGACATCTGGATGCTCAACGCCAAATGGGACGTGGCGGGCCATACCCTGCAGTATATCGGCGGCTTTCAGCAGACCAAGTTCAGCGGCCCGAACTCGCAGGACCCGGGCAATAACCTGATCGGCTACGACCCCGCCCAGGGCATCACCGCGACGGGCAAGGAGCTCACCACCCAGGAACTGCGGCTCTCCTCCATTCCCGGCGGCCACATGCTGGATTACGTGGTGGGGGGCTACCTCTACCACAACAAGAGCGAGACCGACCTCTACACCACCTCGTCGTACCTCCCGGGCGCCTTCGGCGCGCCTGGCCTGACGCAGAGCCCCTACGCCAGTCCGGCGGCCGCGGACCGCTATCGCCTGCCGCAGTTTGTGGTCATACCGACCACCCAGATGACCTCTTCGGTCTACGCCAGCGCGACCCTGCACCTGCCCTGGGACACCGAACTGACCGGCGGGATCCGCAAGATCCACGACCACCGCGCGAGCAACAGCATCATCATCATCGGCCCCGGCCTCGGCGTGACCGCGGCCGGGGCCGGCGGCGTCTGCACCGGCGCGGCGGTCAGCCAGGTGTACGGCGCCGGCTACTGCGACCGCATCCTGGTTCAGCAGCTCGCGCCGCTGCAGTTCCCCTCCGACCAGACCCGGACGCCCACGATCTACAACGTCTCGCTCTCGCACAAATTCACGCCGGACCTGCTGGGCTACGTGACCGTCGGCAGCTCCTACCGCACGCCCGGCACGAACATCGGCGTCTTCGTCGCCAGC
Source organism: Phenylobacterium sp. (assembly GCF_036502675.1). GTDB lineage: Bacteria > Pseudomonadota > Alphaproteobacteria > Caulobacterales > Caulobacteraceae > Phenylobacterium. Next base: position 13,832 of record NZ_DASXYF010000107.1, on the reverse strand, counting down.
GAGACGATCCGCTTCCCGCGGCCGGAACGCTCCACCTCCTACGAGGCGGGCCTGAAGACCACCTGGCTGGAGAACCGTGTGCGGCTGAACGCCGACATCTTCCAGATCAACTACAGCGGCCAGCTCGCGCAATTCCCGGGCACCAACTACCGCAACGTGACCACCGGGGCGACCGCCCAGACCTCGCCGGCCTTCTACCAGAACGCCGACAGCCGGGTGCGCGGCTTCGAGGCCGAAGTCGCCTTCGAGCCGGTCCGCAACCTCAACCTGGCCGGCAACGCCGCCTATGCGAAGATCACGTCGAAGGGCGGCCTGGTGCCGTGCAACAACCCGAGCGTGCCCCTGACGGCCACCAACGAGGTCAACTTCTGCACGCAGCCCTCCGGCGTGACGCTCAACACCTCGCCGAAATTCACCGCGACCTTCAACGGCGAGTACGTCGTGCCGATGGACAAGTTCAACGGCTACGCCCGTTTCAACGTGGCCTACCGCGGCAAGAACCCGAACTACGGGTTCCTGGCCAGCGTCCCGGCCTACACCCTGGTGGACCTGTTCGCCGGGGTGCGCGACGCGAGCGGGACCTGGGAGATCGGCGCCTATGTGAAGAACGCCTTCAACAAGAAGGTGGAGCTGACCCGGACGGTGATCACCAGCAACCTGCTGCCGGCGAGCGGCACGACCGCCGCCCAGTTCGGTCAGTCGGGTTATTTCTGGGTGAGCGCGACCATCCCGCGGGAGATCGGCGTTCAGCTGCGGTATGCGTTCGGATCGCACTGAATGCGGCCGGGCCGTGCGCGAGCGCGGCCCGGGTTCTTTTCATGACCCCGAGAAAGGCGGTCCCGGGTGAACCACTCGCCGACCCTCGCCGGCCCGTCCGCCGCGGCCGACGCGGCCGGCCTCACCAGCGGCCAGCGGGCGCGCATGCTGGCCATGCTGACCATCGTCAGCACCTGCAGCCTGATGGACAAGGCGATCATCGGGACGCTGCTCGAACCCATCAAGAACGAGTTCAGGCTGCCCGACCTGCAGATGGGCGTCATCGCGGGGCTGGCCTTCGCCCTGGCCCACGCCGTCGTGGCCATCCCGTTCGGCCGGCTCGCCGACCGGGTGAACCGCCGAAACCTGATCGCCGCCTGTCTCCTGGCGTGGAGCGCCATGACCGCCTTCTGCGGCCTGGCCCAGACCTTCCCGCAGCTCCTGCTGGCGCGGATGGGCGTCGGCGCCGGCGAGGCCGGCGGCCAGTCCGCCTGCCTGTCGGCGGTTTCCGACCTCTATCCCGAAAAGCAGCGGGCGACGGCGATTTCGATCTTCTACCTGTCGTCGCCGATCGGCGGCATGCTGGCCGGCAGCATCGGCGGCCTGGTCGCCGCCGCCTACGGCTGGCGGGCCGCCCTGCTGGTCGCCAGCGCGCCCGGCTTCCTCATGACGGTCGTCTTGCTGCTGCTGGGCCGGGAGCCGCCGCGGGAGAAGATCGCGGCCCGCGACGCCGGCGGCGAGCGCCCGTCCTTCGCCGAGGTGCTCCGCTTCATCCGCGCCCAGCGTGCGCTGCTGCATCTCTTCGCGGGACTGGGGCTGGTCACCTTCACCATCACCGGCCTGGGCGCGTTCGCCGCCTCCTTCTTCATCCGCTACCACGGGATGAGCCTGAAGCAGATCGGCCCGACGCTCGGCGTCGCCGGGGGCGTGATCGGCGTCGCCATGATGCTCGGCAGCGGGTTGGTCGCCGACGGGCTGGGCCGGCGCGACCCGCGCTGGCGGCTGTGGATCGTCTCGCTGACCCTGCTGGCGGCGACGCCGTTCCTGCTGGCCGCCTACACGGTCTCCGGGCCGGCGGCCCTGCCGCTCTACATGACCAACCTGCTGGTGGTGAACGTCTGGATGGGACCGGGCTTCGCCACGTCGCAGAGCTTGACGCCGCCGCGCATGCGCGGGACGGTCGCGGCCATCATGTTCGTGGTCAACGGCCTGTTGGGCTACGGCTTCGGGCCGGTGATCGTCGGCGGCCTCAGCGACGCGCTCGCCGTCCACCTGGGCAAGGAATCCCTGCGCTGGGCGCTGATCATGGTGGCCGGCCTGAACGTCTGGGCCGCCCTGCACTTCTACCTGGCCAGCCGCACCCTGCGCGCCGACCTGGCCCGCCTGCAAGGCGTCGGGGCCTGAGCCGGAAATCGGCGCAGGGTCCCCGTTTTGGGGCTCGCCAGTCCGGCGACGAGCCGCCAGTCTCGGCCTTCCACCGGAGCGGAACCAGCGGGCCGCCCCGCGCCAGGAAGGATGCGCGCATGGACGCCAGACGGACCGCCGGCTTCGCCGCCGGCGAAGCCCAGCCGCTGACCATCGCGCAGCGCAACCTCATGCTGGCGCTGCTCACCATGGTGGGCTTCTGCGGCGCCATCGACCGCTCGATCATCTCCACCGTGCTGGAGCCCATCAAGCACGAGTTCGGCCTGAGCGATTCCCAGCTCGGCATGGCCTCCGGCCTGGCCTTCGCCGTGGCGCACGCCGTAGTGGCCATTCCGCTGGGCATGCTGGCGGACCGGGTCAACCGGCGCAAGCTGATCGCAGTCTGCCTCGTCGGCTGGAGCGCGATGACCGCGCTTTGCGGCCTGGGCCAGAACTTCGCCCAGCTCATTCTGGCCCGCATGGGCGTCGGCGCCGGCGAGGCCGGCGGCCAGGCGGCGACGCTGTCCACGATCTCGGACCTGTTCCCGGCCGAGAAGCGCGCGACGGCGATCTCGATCTACTACCTATCCGGCCCCTTCGGCCTGATGTTCGCCGGCGGGGTCGGCGGCCTGACGGCCGCCACCTACGGCTGGCGCGCCGCGATGCTGGTCGCCGCGGCCCCTGGCGTGGTCCTGGCCCTGCTCCTGCTGCTGGTCGGCAAGGACACGCCGCGGGAGGGGTCACCGCGCCTGGCGCCGAGATCCGACGCCCCCGGCCTCGGCAAAGCGCTACGCTTCATCGCCTCCCAGCGGTCGCTGCTTCACCTGATGGCCGCCCTGGCGATCATCACCCTGGTGGTCACCGGACAGGGGGCGTTCGGCTACGCGTTCTTCATGCGCTACCACCACATGGACCTGCGGGAGCTGGGACCGCTCCTGGGCGTGAGCTCGGGGGCCATCGGCCTCGCCTCGATCCTCACGGCCGGCCTCATCTCCGACCGGCTGGGCCGGCGCGATCCGCGCCTGAGGCTCTGGGTGGTGGTGGCGACCCTCGTGGCCGGCACCCCGATCGTGATGACGAGCTACGTCATCCCGGGACCGCTCGCCTTGCCGCTCTACCTGACCCATGTCCTGCTCCTGAGCGTCTGGCTCGGCCCCGGCATCGCCACCGCCCAGAACCTCGCCCAGCCCCGGATACGCTCGACGGTGGCGTCGATCGTATATGTGGTGAACGGCCTGATCGGCTTCGGCCTCGGGCCGGTGGTGGTTGGCGCCCTGAGCGACGGTCTGGCCGCGCAGCTCGGCGCAGGGTCGCTGCGGGCGGCGCTGCTGGTGGTGACCGCCCTGGGCTTCTGGGCGGCCCTGCACTTCCACCTGGCCACGCGCAGCCTGACGGCCGACCTGGCGCGCGCGGCCGCCTGAAGACCCTGAACGTCAGGCTTGATCGAGGCTGAAGGTGTCGGTCAGGTCCGCGATCGGGTGGGCGTGGCCGAGCTCGTCGGTGAAGCCGTACTCCCGGGCCAGCTCCGCCGTCCAGAAGTGGGCGCCAGACTTGTCCATGATCTTCGGATCGGCGGCCAGCGCCACCACTCCGCGGCCGTTGTAGCGCGGGGTCTCCGGCTCGGCGGGAGGGACCGTGTGGCCGTTCGGCCAGATCGAGGTCACGGCGACGTTATGGTCCTTCAGGTCGAGCGCCATGTCGCGGGTCAGCCGCTCAGTGGCCGACTTCCCCACGCCGTAGACCACGTTGTAGCGGTAGCGCACCGCGCCGCGGCCGCTGACGTTGACGATCAGCGTCGGCCGCCGGTCGCGCCCGGCGGTGTCGATCATCAGCGGGGCGGCGTAGTAGCTGGCGAGGTAGGCCGACTTGGCGCCCAGGTCGACCACCTCGCGCCACAGGTCGGTAGAGGTCTCCCAGAACCGCTTGCCGATGGCGGCGCCGAAGCGCGGCGCGGCGAAGACGCTGTTCACGATCACGTCCAGCCGACCCTGCTCGGCCTTGACCCGGGCGAGGATGTCCGCCAGCGCCTGCTCGTCGGTGCAGTCGCAGGCCACCGCCACCCCGCGCCCGCCGAGCTGCTCGATCTGCTCGACGGTCTCGGTCAGCGACCCCTTGGCGTCGCCCGTCCCGGGTTTGAGCGTCCGGCCGAGCGCGTAGACGAAGGCCCCCGCGGCCCCCAGCTCCACCGCACAGCCCATGCCGACGCCGCGGCTGGCTCCCGCCACCACCGCCACACGTCCTTCCAACGGCCGTTGCGCCATCTCGGACCTCCTCCCATTCGTTATAATAGTTCCTCGACCCATAAGACTGTTGGACATCGTGGCGCAACCGCTTGCGTCGCCGCTGAGCGCCGCGACGACAACCTTCAGGAGGAACGGCCCATGTACGCGATGGTCCTGGACCGGCTGGACGACGACATGCAGATCCGCCCGGCGGACGTGCCCCTGCCCGTCCTGGCCGCCGACGACGTGCTGGTCCGCATGGCCTACGCCAGCGTCAACCCCGCCGACTGGAAGCTTTGCTCCGGCTGGATGCAGCGCTTCGAGGACTTCCGGCCCGGGCGGCCCTTCATCCCCGGCTTCGACGGCGCAGGGATGATCGAGCAGGCGCCGGAGAGCTCCGGCTTCGGCAGGGGCGACCGGGTGTTCGTGCGCGCCAAGCAGATGATCGGCCGTGACGGGACCTTCGCCGAGTTCACCGGGGTGGATCTGGAGGGCGTCGCCAAGGTTCCCGACGGCCTCGGCCTGCCGGCGGCGGCTACGGTCGGCACGGCCGGCCTCACCGCCTGGCAATGCGTCGGTCCCCGCGGCGCGGACCTGCGGCCGGGCCAGACGCTGTTCGTCCAGGGCGGGTCCGGCGGCACGGGCAGCTTCGCCGTGCAGTTCGCCAAGGAGCTGGGCGCCCGGGTGGCGGCGAGCTGCAGCACGGCCAACGTCTCCTACCTGCAGGGACTGGGCGTGGACCTGGCCGTCGACTACCGCCAGGGCGACGCGGCCGAACGGCTGCGGGCCTGGGCGCCGCAGGGGGTGGACGCCTTCATCGACCTCTTCAACCTCGGAAGCTCCGGCGACCCGCTGGCGCTGCTGAAGCCGGGCGGCGTGTTCGTCGGCGTCGAGACCCTCGACGCCTCGGCGCGTACCCGCGCCGCGCAGGACGGCGCCGCGCGCGGCGTGCGCGTCACACAGCTGGTCGCCTCGCGGCCCGACGGCCCGGCGGACATGCCCCGGATCGGCGCCCTGATGGCCTCCGGCCGGGTGAAGGCGCCGCAGCTGGAGATCCTGCCCCTCGACCGGGCCGGCGAGGCGCTCAGGCGCCTGCGCAGCGGCCACACCCGCGGCAAGATCCTGCTGGCCATCGACAAAAGCCTCGCCTGACGCAGTCCCCGTATGGCGATTGACGCCGCTGCGCCCCCCTCGGCAAATGGAGCGGAAGGAACGCGCGCCGCCTCGCAGGATCGGGCCTGGGCAGCGCCACATCGGCCCGCCGGGGCCGGGACAGGCAGATCGATATGAACACCTCCGTGCACGATCCGCGCTGAACGACAGGAGACGTCCGCCATGAAGCGCCAGGACAAGTTCGTCGCCGTCGACTGCGAGACCCTCGAATGGGCCGGGGTCTCCCGTCCGGGCGACCCGGCCGGCGCGCCGGCCATCCGCTACCGCACCGTGATGCGGGGCGGCGGCGGCCTGCCCGCCGTCTTCATGACCGAGTACGAACCGCACCACGTGGAGCCGCGCCATCGCCATCCGGAGGACGAGGTGCTGTCGATCTTCTCCGGCGAACTGGAGGTGGACGGCAAGACCCATCGGGCGCCCGCCGTACTGTTCGTCGGCCGCGGCACGCTCTACGGCCCGCTCACCGCGGGGCCGGACGGCGCCGGGTTCTTCCGGGTCGCCTACACCCAGGCGATGCTGGCCGGGCCCGCCGAAGCCTGACCGCAAAAGGGGGGAGCCGGCATGAAGATCTCGTTCCAGACCTACAAGGTGCAGGAGTGGTTCGGCGGCGACATCATGGGCGTCGTCGAGCTGGCCCGGCGCGCCGACGAGCTGGGCGTCCACCAGGTCAACATGGTGGAGCACATCCTGATGGGGACCGACTTCTCCAACTACCCGTACGGCGATTTCGGGGTCGGGCCGGAATACCCCTGGTTCGAGACCATCTCGGTGCTCTCCGCCATCGCCGCGGTGACCCGGAACATCCGGCTCTCCACCGGGGTGATGATCTCGCCGCTGCGCCCGGCGCCGCTGCTGGCCAAGCAGCTCGCCACCCTGGACAACCTCTCCCGCGGGCGGGTGGACATCGGTATCGGCCCGGGCTGGCAGCGGGCGGAGTACGACGCCGCGTCCATCCCCTGGGAGCGGCGGTTCAGCCGGATGACCGACCAGCTGCGGGCCTGCAAGGCGCTGTGGACCCAGGCGCCGGCCAGCCACCACGGCGAGTTCTATTCTTTCGACAACGTCTATTCGACGCCGTTCCCCGTGCAGCCGGGCGGCGTGCCGATCTGGTTCGGCTTCGCGCTGAACGACCGTAACCTCGACCGCATCGCCGAGCTGGGCGACGGCTGGCTGCCGGCGCGGGAGACGCCGGCCCAGATGGCCGAGGGGATCAGGCGCATCAAGGACGCCATGGCCGCCAAGGGACGCGACCCCGACAGGCTGCAGGTGCGGGCCGGCCTGCACGGGCCGCCGGGGCGCAGGAGCGACCTCAACGCCGCCCTGGACCGCATTCCGGAGTTGGCCGCGGCGGGCGCCACCGTCGTGGAGATCTCCCCCGCGGCGTTCTGCAAGAGCCCGGAGCAGGCGGAGGATCTGTTCAAGGCGGCGGTCGCCGCCGGAGCCGAGGCCGATGACACCTTGACGCCGCGCCCTTCTCAAGCGTGAAGGTCTAGCAACCGGCCAGTCGCGCAGGATCTGGGAGTGGAGTGTTGACGAGTTCTTCGATCAGCGGCGGCGTGGCCCCCTCGGTCACCGTCACCGGCTTACCCGGCCTGCCGCTGTTCCAGCCGGGCGACGACCTGGCCGGCGCCATCGCCGACGGCGTCGCCGCGGCCGGCCTTGGGCTGCAGGACGGCGACGTCCTGGTGGTGGCCCAGAAGGTGGTCTCCAAGGTCGAGGGCCGGCTGGTGGCCCTGGCCGGCGTCGAGCCCGGCGCCAGTGCGCGCGCGGCCGCAGCCAAGGCGGACAAGGACCCCGCCGTGCTGCAGCTCGTCGAGCAGGAGTCCTCCGAGATCATGCGTGTGGCGCCCGGCGTGGTGATCGTCCGCCACCGCTCCGGCCAGGTGCTGGCCAACGCCGGCATCGACGCCTCCAACATCTCCCACGAGGGCGGCGAACGGGTGCTGCTCTGGCCCGCCGACCCGGACGCCAGCGCCGCCCGCCTGCGCCGGGCGCTGGAGGCCCGCTTCGGGATCAAGCTGGCGGTGATCGTCAGCGACAGCCTGGGCCGCGCCTGGCGCATGGGCACCACCGGCACGGCGATCGGGGTCTCGGGCCTGCGCCCGATCCGCGACCGGCGGGGCGAGACCGATCTGTTCGGGCGCACCCTGATCGCCACCGTCATCGGCGTGGCCGACGAGATCGCCGCCGCCGCCTCCCTGGTGATGGGCGAGGCCACCGAGGGGCTGCCGGCCGCCATCGTCCGCGGCGCGACCTATGTCCGCGACGAGACGGCGGGCGTGGGCGAGATCGTCCGGCCGCTGGCGCAGGACCTGTTCCGTTGAGCCATGTGATCGCGCTGTGCGGCGGGGTTGGCGGCGCCAAGCTGGCGTTCGGCCTGGCCCGCGCGGTCGCGCCGCAGGACCTGACCATCGTCGTCAACACCGGCGACGACTTTGAGCACCTGGGACTCAGCGTCTCCCCCGACATCGACACCGTGCTCTACACCCTCTCCGGCCTCTCCGACCGCGAGCGCGGCTGGGGCCGGACGGGGGAGACCTGGGGCTTCATGTCGGCCCTGCGCCAGCTCGGCGGCGAGGACTGGTTCAATCTCGGCGACCGTGACCTGGCCATGCACGTGGAGCGCTCCTGGCGGCTGCGCGCCGGGGAGAGCCTGTCGCAGGTCACCGCCCGCACGGCGCGGACCCTGGGGATCGGCACGGCGATCGTCCCCATGTCCGACGCCCCGGTCCGCACCGTCGTCGAGACCGCCCAGGGGCCGCTCAGCTTCCAGCGCTACTTCGTCGAGGCCCGCGCCGAGCCGCGGGCCCGCGCCATCCGCTTCGAAGGCGCCGAGGCCGCCCGCCCCTCGCCGGCCTTCGCAGCGGCGCTCGACCGCCGCGACGTCGCCGCCGTCGTCGTCTGCCCCTCCAACCCCTACCTGAGCGTCGATCCGATCCTGGCCGTCCCCGGCGTGCGCGACCGGCTGGCCGCGCTGGGGGCGCCGGTCGTCGCCGTCTCGCCGATCATCGCCGGCCAGGCGCTGAAGGGGCCAGCCGCCAAGCTGATGGCCGAGCTGGGCGCAGAACCCGGGGTGCTCGCCGTGGCCCGGCACTACCGGGGCCTGGCGACCGGCCTGGTCATCGACCAGGCCGACGCAGGCGATGCGGCCGCCTTGCGCGCGATGGGCGTGACGCCACATGTCACAGGGACGATAATGCATTCCGACGAGGATCGGACCCGGCTGGCGCAGGAGACGCTGCGGTTCGCCGCGGACTTGTCGGCCCCGCCGCGGGCGGTCGCGGCGCACGGAGGCCCTTGATGGCGGAGGTGTTGATCGCGGTGCGCGGGGGTCGCGACGCCAAGTCGCGGTGCTGCGAGTTCGTCGACGCGCAGGACCGCGCCGCCTTCGTGGAGGCGATGCTGACCGACATGCTGCGCGCCATCGCCCGCGCGGGCGCCATCACCGCGGTGCATGTGGTCACGCCCACGCCGGAGATCGCCGACCTCGCCCGCCGCTTCGGGGCCAACGCGCTGCTGGAGACCCGCGCCGCCGGGGTCAACGCCGCCTTCCACGTCGGCCGCCGGCACGTGGCCGCGCGCGATCCCGGGGCCGCCGTCGTCCTGCTGCCCGGCGACCTGCCGGGGCTGGAGCCCGCGGAGCTGGACGCGGTGGCCGCGCGCCACGCGCCGGGCCGCATCGTCATGGTCCGCGCCGCCCAGGACGGCGGCACCGGGGCGCTGGCGTTCGAGGCCCGCGTCGACCTGCCCCTGGCCTACGGCCCGCAGAGTTTCGAGCGCCACCTGGCGCTGGCCCGCGCCGCCGGGCTGCAGCCGCTGATCGCCGAGGCCCCCAGCCTCGCCCACGACCTCGACCGGCCAGGCGACCTGCGCGCCTGGCTGGCCCACCGCCCGAACGGCGCCACCGCTCAACTGATGTCGCGCCTCGCCGCCCCAACCGGAACCGCCGCATGACCCTTGACCCCGCCGACCGGCGCCTCGCCGACAGGCTGCTTTCCGCGCCGACGGACGAGCTGGCCGCCGCCGCCCGCGCCAAGCGCGACGCCGACGCGGGCCGGCTGCTCACCTACTCCCGCAAGGTGTTCATCCCGCTGACCCAGCTGTGCCGGGACGTCTGCCATTACTGCACCTTTGCCCATCCGCCGCGCCCTGGCGAGCCCGCCTATCTGAGCGCCGATCAAGTGCTGGAGATCGCTCGCGCTGGCGCGCGCGCCGGCTGCCGCGAGGCATTGTTCACGTTGGGCGACAAGCCCGAATTGCGGTATGGCGCGGCCCGCGAGGCGCTGGCGCGGCTCGGTCACGAGACCACGCTGTCCTATCTTGCGGAGATGGCGGGGCTGGTGCTGCGCGAGACCGGGCTGTTGCCACATCTCAACCCCGGGGTCATGACCCGCGCCGACATCGACCGGCTGCGCACCGTGTCGGTCTCTCAAGGGATCATGCTGGAGAGCGCCTCGGAGCGGCTGCGCCGCCGCGGCGGGCCACATTTTGGCTCACCCGACAAGGACCCCGTGCTCCGTCTCGAGACGGTGCGAGTCGCGGGCGAAGCGGCGGTGCCGTTCACCACCGGGATTCTGATCGGCATCGGCGAGACCCGGCGCGAGCGCATCGAGGCGTTGCTGGCGCTGCGCGACCTGCACGACTGCCACGGACATTTGCAGGAAATTATTATCCAGAACTTCCGGGCGAAGCCGGGTACGCGTATGGCGCAAGCGCCCGAGCCCAATCTCGACGACCACCTCTGGACGATCGCCGTCGCGCGGCTGATCTTCGGGCCGGAGATGAACATTCAGGCGCCGCCCAATCTGAACCCCGGCGCGCTCGCCGAGATGGTCGCTGCTGGCATCAACGATTGGGGCGGCGTCTCCCCGGTCACCCCCGATCACGTCAACCCAGAGAGGCCGTGGCCGACGCTCGACCGGCTGGCCGAGCAGACCGCCGCAGCCGGCAAATTTCTGGTCGAGCGTCTTGCGATCTACCCGACATATGCGCGCGACGTGGAGCGTTGGGTCGACCCAGCTCTCCGCACTGCGGCGCTTCGCGCAATCGATGCTCAAGGGTTCGCGCGTGCCGATGATTGGGTGCCCGGCGCCGGTATCGAATCACCAGTAGCCCCTCACCCCGGCCCTCTCCCCGCAAGCGGGGCGAGGGAGGAGGCAGCGAAAGGCTCCTCGCCCCGCTTCAGCGGGGAGAGGGAGGGGCCCGCGAAGCGGGAGGGTGAGGGGCAGCTCGCCGGGATCCTGGACCGGATATCGGCTGGAGAGATGCTCGGCGAGGCTGATATCGTGCAGCTCTTCAGGGCGCGCGGGTCGGAATTCGATAGAGTTTGCCGGGCAGCCGACGAGCTGCGGCAACGGGTAAACGGCGACACGGTGAGCTATGTCGTGACCCGCAACATCAACTATACCAATGTCTGCTATTTCCGCTGCCAGTTCTGCGCGTTTTCCAAGGGCAAGCTCACCGAAAACCTCCGCGGCCGGCCCTATGACCTCGACCTCCCTGAGATCCGGCGGCGGGTCGAGGAAGCCTGGGACCGCGGCGCCACCGAAGTCTGCATGCAAGGCGGGATCCACCCGGAATATACCGGCGCCACCTATCTGAGGATTTGCCGTGCGATCAAAGAGGCGGTGCCCGACATCCACATCCACGCCTTCTCGCCACTCGAAATCTGGCAAGGCGCCAAGACCCTCGGCCGCACGCTCCCCGATTTCCTGCGCGAACTGAAGGCGGCGGGGTTGAGCTCCCTGCCTGGCACTGCAGCCGAGATCCTCGACGACGAGGTCCGCGCCGTGATCTGCCCGGACAAGATCAAGACCGGCCAATGGCTCGAAGTCATGGAAACCGCCCATGCGGTCGGGCTGCGCAGCACCGTCACGATCATGTACGGGCATGTCGACCACTACGAGCACTGGGCGCGCCACCTCTTGCGGATCCGCGCATTGCAGTCCCGCACGGGCGGCTTCACCGAGTTCGTGCCGTTGCCCTTTGTGCCAATGGAGACGCCGATATACCTGAAGGGCCGCGCCCGTCGCGGCCCGACCTATCGCGAGGCGGTGCTGATGCACGCCGTCTCGCGCCTCGTGCTTCACCCGGTCATCACCAACATCCAGACCTCATGGGTCAAGATGGGCGCCGGCGGCGCCGCCGCGTGTCTGGCGGCGGGTGCCAACGATCTCGGCGGCACCTTGATGAACGAGAGCATTACCCGCGCCGCCGGCGCGGTGCACGGCCAGGAGATGCCGCCCGAAAACATGGAGGCGCTGATCCGCTCTTTGGGGCGAGGTCCGCGCCAGCGCACCACGCTCTATGCCGACGCCCCGGCCGAGCGGAAAGCCGCCTCGTTCGGCGCCCCCGAGCTAACGGAGCCGGTCAACACGCCGGCTCGACGCTATGAGCGGCAGCCGCAGAGCGCCGCCGCTGATTAAAATTTCGGGGAGGGACGACATGGAGATCGAGGCCGCCGTCTTTCGCAGAGTTCAGGAGCCGCTGACGATCGAGGCGGTGGAGATCGACAAGCCGTGGGGTCGCGAGGTGCTGGTTCGCACGGCGGCCACCGGCGTCTGCCATAGCGACCTGCACGTCGTCGACGGCGTCGGGAGGTTCCCGCTCGACCGGCCGATCGTGCTCGGCCATGAGGGCGCAGGTGTCGTCGAGGCGGTCGGCGCGGATGTGACCACGGTCAAACCGGGGGATCACGTGGTCGCGTGCCTTTCGGGTTTTTGCGGCAATTGTCCGCAATGTCTTTCGGGGCATCCGAATTTGTGCACCGGCGGCATCGTCACGCGGCCCGACAATGCGGCCCCGCGGCTGTCGCAGAAGGGTCAGCCGCTGCGCCAGTTCATCGGCATCTCCAGCTATGCCGAAAAAATGCTGTTGCACGAGAATTCGCTGGTGAAGATCGACCCCGAATTGCCGCTCGACCGCGCGGCGCTGGTCGGCTGCGGTGTCTTGACCGGCGTCGGCGCGGCATTGCGCAGCTCGGGGCTCGAAGCGGGGCAGACCGTGGCGGTCTTCGGCTGCGGCGGTGTCGGATTGTCGATCATCCAGGGCGCGCGGATCGGCGGCGCCCGCCAGATCATCGGCGTCGACATGTTCGAATCGAAGCGCGAAATGGCGGTGCGCGCCGGCGCGACCGATTTTGTCAACAGTGCCGAGGACGACCCCGTCAAGGCCGTGCGCGCACTGACTGGCGGCGCCGGCGTCGACCACGCCTTCGAGGCGGTCGGCAACGCCAAGCTGGTGCGGCAGGCGATCGAGAGCCTCGCGATCCGCGGCACCGCGACGATCGTCGGCGTATTGCCGCCCGACGCGATGATCGAGTTCCCGTGGATGGCGATCCGCCCGGAGTGCAAGGTGCAGACTTCGCGCATGGGCTCCAACCGCTTCCGCTACGACATCCCGCTCTATCTCGATTTCTACCGCCAGGGCCGCCTCAAGCTCGACGACATGGTCACCAAGCGCGGCCATCTCGGCGACATCAACGAAGCCTTCCGCGCAATGAAAGCGGGCGAAGTCGCCCGCACCGTGCTGACCTTCGATTAGCGATTACGGGATACGCCAGCCGGCTTTAGCGGCAAAGCTCTCGAAGAAGTCGAGATCGTAGGCGCGCTCCGGGGACTGCCGGACCAAATCGTCGATTTGATGCGCGTCGTTGCCGACCAGGATGCGCCAGTTGTCGGCCTTGACCCCGTCGAGAATGATTGTCGCCGCCTCGGCCGCGCTCGTCGGCGCGTCCTCGCGAAAGCGGCGCTCGCGCTCGGCCACCATCTTGCGAATGTCGTCATCCGACAGGCTGGAGACATCGCGGCCCATCGACGCGATGCGCGCCCGGGCTTGCGCGATCTGCCTCGCATCGATCTCGTCGGACAAGTTGCCGCTTTGAACCTTGCGCGAGTTGAGCGGGATCGAGGTGCCGATATGGCCGGGCATGACGACCGAGCATTTGATGTGTGGCGCGTTGATCTTGAGATCGGTGATCAGCGCCTCGGTGAAGCCCTTCACCGCAAACTTTGCCGCCGAATAGGCGGTATGCGGTAGACGCGGCCCGACCGACGCCCAGAAACCATTGACGCTGCTGGTATTGACGATGTGGCCCTCTTCCGCTTTCAGCATCATCGGCAGGAAGGCGCGAGTGCAGTTGTAGACCCCGCCCCAGCACACATTGAACGTCTTTTCCCACTCCTCGCGGCTATGGGCGAACATGCTGCCGCCGCCGCCGATACCGGCATTGTTGAAGAGGAGGTGGATCTTGTCTGTGCCGTGACGCTCGGAGACCTC
>NZ_DASXYF010000106.1:0-16931 GCF_036502675.1 Phenylobacterium sp. | reverse complement strand
GCATCACCCGCGCCCTGCTGTCGGTGTCCGATAAATCCGGGCTTATCGGTTTCGCGCAATCGCTGACCGAGTTTGGCATCGAACTGGTCTCCACCGGCGGCACCGCCAAGGCGCTGAAAGATGCCGGCCTCAAGGTAGACGACGTCGCCAGCCTCACCGGTATTCCGGAGATGATGGCTGGCCGGGTCAAGACCCTGCATCCGGCGGTGCACGGCGGACTGCTCGGCGTCCGCGACGCGCCCGAGCACGCCCGCGCCATGGCCGAGCACGGCATCGGCGGCATCGACCTCGTCTACGTGAACCTCTACCCCTTCGAATCGACCGTGGCCTCGGGCGCCGACTACGCCACCGCGGTGGAGAACATCGACATCGGCGGCCCGGCGATGATCCGCTCGGCGGCCAAGAACCACGGCTATGTGGCGGTCTGCACCGAGCCGGCCGACCTCGACGCGGTGCTGGCGGAGCTGACCGGCGCCGGGACCACCGGCTTCGGGCTGCGCCGCCGCCTGGCCGCCCGCGCCTACGCCCGCACCGCCGCCTATGACGCGGCCATCTCCAACTGGTTCGCCGCCCGGCTGGGCGAGGACTTTCCCCCGCGCAAGGCCATCGCCGGGTCCCTTGTCCAGACCATGCGCTATGGGGAGAACCCGCACCAGAAGGCGGCTTTCTACCGCTTCGAGCAGCCCCGCGTCGGCGTCGCCACGGCTGCGCAGCTGCAGGGCAAGGAGCTCAGCTACAACAACATCAACGACACCGACGCCGCCTTCGAGCTGATCGCCGAGTTCGATCCGAAGGACGGCCCGGCCTGCGCGATCATCAAGCACGCCAACCCCTGCGGACTGGCCCGTGGCGCGACCGTCAAGCAGGCCTATGACCGCGCGCTGGCCTGCGATCCGGTCAGCGCTTTCGGCGGCATCATCGCTCTGAACAGCCGCCTGGATGCGGCCACCGCGACCGAGATCCTCAAGTTGCTCACCGAGGTGGTGATCGCCCCCGAGGTGGACGCCGACGCCGTCGCCCTGTTCAAGAAAAAGAAGAACGTGCGCCTTCTGACCACCGGCGGCCTGCCGGACCCGCTGGCCGCGGGCATGACCTTCAAGTCGGTGGCCGGCGGCTTCCTGGTGCAGGGCCGCGACGACGCGCGGCTGACGCCCGCCGACCTCAAGGTGGTCACCAGGCGCGCGCCGACCGACGCGGAGGTGCGCGACATGCTGTTCGCCTTCACCGTCGCCAAGCACGTGAAGTCCAACGCCATCGTCTACGCCCGCGCCGGCCAGACCCTGGGCGTCGGCGCCGGCCAGATGAACCGCAAGGACTCCGCCCGCATCGCCGCCCTGCGCGCCGCCGACTTCGGCCTCGACCTGAAAGGATCGGCCTGCGCGTCGGAAGCCTTCTTCCCTTTCCCCGACGGCCTGCTGCAGGCGGCGGACGCGGGTTGCACCGCGGTGATCCAGCCCGGCGGCTCCATCGGCGACCAGGCAGTCATCGACGCCGCCGACGAACGCGGCGTGGCTATGGTGTTCACCGGCGTGCGGGTGTTCCGCCACTGAGGGCCCGGATTCCTCTCCCCCCGAATCGGGGGGGGTTACTTCCGCCGCTTCGCGCGCGCCGCGCCGGCGCTCGCCAGCTCGCGCAGGGCGGCGTTGGCGATGGTGAGCTTGGCGAAGGTCCAGGGGCCCGGGGAGGCCTCGATCTCCTCGAGGGTCCGGCGGGCGACGCCGACCTGTTCGCGGCGCATGGAGGACCAGGACGCCACCGCGGCCTCGGCGGCCTCGACGCTGTCGCCGGCCTGCGGGCTGGCGGCGAAGGCCATCAGGGCGCGGGTGAGCTCGGTCTGCTCGGCCAGCAGGTCTTCCACCAGCCGCCGCACGGCGGTGCGCTCGAAGTGGTCGCCGGCGGTGTAGCGGCCCACCGCCGCGCGCAGCCGGTCGAAGCCGAAGGCCTCGCCCGTCCGGTGGTAGAGCCGGGCCACGTTGGGCAGCGGCCAGCTCGAGGCCTCGGCCAGGTCCACCAGGTCGCCGGCGGTGGTCAGCGACAGCAGCACCGCCGCCTCCCGGGCCAGGTCCTGGGGCGCGCCGGCGTCCAGAAGTTCCGCCGCGCGCGCCTCCACGCCGGCGCGTTCCACGCTGGAAAACACTCCGGGCGCCAGGGCGCGCAGGGTCTTCAGGCCCGGGCCGTAGCGGGCGGTGAGCGCGCCCACGGTCAGGCCTTCGCGGGCCGCGCGCCGGGCGAGCCAGAAGGTGGCGCCCCGCAGGACGCTGGCCAGTCGGCGGAACAGCGCCATCTGGGCGCTGGCGGGGACCTTGCCGTCCAGCGCCTCGGCCGCCGCCCAGATGCGGTCCAGGTCCAGCACCGCCTTGGCCGCCTCGTAGCCGATGACCAGGGCGCCGGCGTCGCAGTCCGCCGCGGCCATCAGGCGCGACGGGAAGCTCGGGCCGCAACGGTTGACCAGGTCGTTGGCCGTCACCGTGGCGATGATCTCCCGGCGCAGGCGGTGGCGGGCGATGGCTTCGCGCCGCTTGCGGAGCGGCTTGGGGAAATAGTCCTCCAGCACGCGCTCGAAGAAGTCGTCGTCGGGCGCGGCGGAGGCGACGATCTGGTGCGACAGCTCCAGCTTGCCGTAGGCCAGCAGCACCGCCAGCTCCGGCCGGGTCAGGCCGCGGCCCGCCGCCGCCCGCTCGGCGATCTCGGCGGCGTCCGGCAGGGCCTCCACCGTGCGGTCGAGCCGGCCCAGCGCCTCGAGTTGGCTCATGAACCGGGCGTGCGGCTCCAGCTCGCCCACCGAATCCATCTCCATCAGCGACAGCGCCAGGGTCTGGCCGTAGTTGTGGGCCAGCACGTGGGCGGCCACCTCGTCGGTCATCTCCTTGAGGAGCGTGTCCCGCCGGCGCCGGGTGAGCTGGCCGCCGCGCTCCAGCATGCCGGTGACGATCTTGATGTTCACCTCGTGGTCGGAGGTGTCGACCCCGGCGGAATTGTCGATGGCGTCGGTGTCGATCCGCCCGCCGCCGGTGGCGAACTCGATGCGGCCGCGCTGGGTGAGGCCCAGGTTGGCGCCCTCGCCCACCACCTGCACGCGGAGCTCCGAGCCGTTGATGCGGACCGGGTCGTTGGCCTTGTCGCCCACGTCGGCGTGGCTCTCGATGCGGGCCTTCATGTAGGTGCCGATGCCGCCCAGGTAGAGCAGGTCGGCCTTGGTCTTCAGGATCGCCTTGATCAGGTCGGTTGGCGGGAGCTCCTCGGCCTCCACCCCAAGCATCGCCCGCACCTCGGGACTGAGGGGGATCGATTTCAGCGTCCGGGCGAACACCCCGCCGCCCGTGGAGATCAGGTTCCTGTCGTAGTCGTCCCAGGAGGAGCGGGGCAGGGCGAACATCCGCTCCCGCTCCGTCCAGGAGGCGGCCGGGTCCGGGACGGGATCCAGGAAGACGTGGCGATGGTCGAAGGCGGCCAGCAGCCGGATCTCCTTCGACAGCAGCATGCCGTTGCCGAACACGTCGCCCGACATGTCGCCCACGCCGATCACCGTGAAGGGCTCGGACTGGATGTCCTTGCCGATCTCGCGGAAGTGGCGCTTGACCGCCTCCCAGGCGCCGCGTGCGGTGATGCCCATGACCTTGTGGTCGTAGCCGGCCGACCCGCCCGAGGCGAAGGCGTCGTCCAGCCAGAAGCCGTAGGACTGCGCCACCCCGTTGGCGATGTCGGAGAAGGTGGCCGTGCCCTTGTCGGCGGCGACCACCAGGTAGGGATCGTCCTCGTCGTGGGCGATCACCGCGTCCGGCCGCACCACCGCGCCCTCCGGCGTCAGGTTGTCGGTGAGGTCGAGCAGGCCCTGCAGGAAGGTGGTGTAGGCCCTGACGCCCTCGGCGCGGATGGCGTCGGCGCCGGTCTTGGGCAGCTGCTTCGGGTAGAAGCCGCCCTTGGAGCCCACCGGCACGATCACCGCGTTCTTCACCTGCTGCGCCTTGGCCAGGCCCAGCACCTCGGTGCGGAAGTCGTCCCGGCGGTCGGACCAGCGCAGGCCGCCGCGGGCCACGGGGCCGAAGCGCAGGTGCACACCCTCCACTCCCACGGCGGAGACGAAGATCTCGCGGTACGGCCTGGGCACCGGCAGGTCGGTCACCTCGCTGGAGGCCACCTTGAAGCTGATGTACGGCTTCGGCGCTCCGTCGGCGCCGGTCTGGTAGAAGTTGGTCCGCTTGGCGGCGTCCACCAGCAGGGCGATGCGGCGCAGCACCCGGTCCTCGTCCAGGCTGTCCACGTGCTGCAGGGCGGCGAGGATCTCCTCCATCACCGCGCGGGCCTGGGTCCGCCGCGTGGCCAGGTCCGCGGCGATCGCCGGATCGAACTTGGTGCGGAACATGTCGAGGATCAGCCGGGCGATCCCCGGATGGGCGGACAGCGCCTCTTCCTGCACCCGCTGGCTGGGGTCGAGGCCGGCCTGCTGCCGGTGACGGGCGAGCGCACGGATCAGCGCCGCCTCGCGCCAGGGGATCGACAGCTCCAGCACCAGGCGGTTGAAGCCGTCGTTTTCGGCCTGGCTGTTCCACACCGCCACGAAGGCGGCCTCGAAGGCGTGCTTCACCTCGGCGAAGGCCAGGTGCTCGCCGCGCACGTCCTCGATCTCGAACTCGTGGACCCACACCGGCTCGCCGCCGGCGCGGCGGACGGGGAAGCCCTGCTCGGCCATCGCCTTCAGGCCCATGTTGTCGAGGATCGGCAGGATGTCGGCCAGCGGCGCCGGGCCGCCGGGCCTGTAGAGCTTGAAGCGGAACCGTCCGGCCGGGTCGTCGGCCATGCGATAGGCGCGCACCCGCACCGTCTCGCCGGCGGCGAAGCCGTCGATCTCGGCGGCGTCGGCCAGGGCCTCGGGCGCGCCGTAGGCGTCGCGGTAGCCGGCCGGGAAGGCGGCGGCGTAGCGGGCGAGCGCGCCGGCTACCGCCTCCGCCGTCCCGCCGGCGGCGCGCACCGCGGATTCGAAGCGGTCGGCCCAGGTGCGGGCGGCCTCGGCGATCTCCGCCTCCAGCTTGGGCAGGTCCGGCTGCAGGTGCTCGTGCGGGGTGAAGCCGATGATGTAGTGGACACGGGCGAGCGGGGTGTCGGAAAAGCTTGGATAGGCCGCCGACAGCCGCCCGCCGTAGGCCCGCGCCAGGATGTCGCCCGCACGGTCCTGAAGGTCGGAGTCGTAGCGCTCCCGCGGCACGTAGAGCAGGACCGAGGCGAAGCGGTCGAAGGGATCGCGCCGCACGAACAGCCGCACGCGCGGGCGGTCGTAGAGGTGCAGGATGCCCAGCGCCAGCTGCAGCAGCTCCGCCTCGCTGGTCTGGAACAGCTCGTCGCGGGGGTGGTTCTCCAGGATGTTGCGCAGCCGCTTCTCGTTGTGGCTGCCGGGCGCCACGGCCGCGCGCTCGAACACGTGGGCCAGCTTGGCGCGGATCAGCGGCACGGCGCTGGCCGGCTCGTCATAGGCCTCCGACGTGAACAGGCCCACGAAGCGGATCTCGCCGCAGGGCAGGCCGTCGGCGTCGTAGCGTTTGATCCCGACGTAATCCATGTACACGCGGCGATGCACCCGCGAGCGGACGTTGGACTTGGCCACCGTCACCGGCGGGTCGTTGAGGACGCGGTCCTTCACCTGGGCGGCCAGCACCGCCGGCTCGTTCGCCCGGCGCAGCACCGTGCGGGCCGGGTCGCGCAGCACGCCCAGGCCGCCCTTCGGACGGTAGAGCGGCTCCTCCGCCGCGTACTCGCCGTTCTTCAGCTTGGGGTATTCGTAGGTTCGCGCGCCCAGGAACACGAAGTGGTTCTGCTGCAGCCAGGCGAGGAAGGCCACCTGCTCGTCGCGGTCGCGCGCCGGGCCCGCGCCCTGCTTGAGCTCGGCGATGGCCCCGCCCATCAGCGCCAGCATGGGCTGGAAGTCCTCCACCGCCGCGCGGACGTCGGCCAGGGTCTCCGCGATCCCTGCCAGGAGCGCCGCTTCGCGGTGGGCGCCGACGGAGTCCAGCATCACCTGGATCATCGACTCCGGATGCGCCGGCCTGGCCGCCGTGCGCTGGCCCCTGCGGTCGCGGGCGATCGGAATCAGCGGGTGGAACATGGCGCGGACCGAGAGACCCTGGTCGGCGATCTCGGCCATCAGGCTGTCCACCAGGAACGGCGCGTCATCCTGGACCGCTTCGACGCGGTCGAGGGCCTCGCCCTGTTCGCCCAGGGCGGGCGCGACGCGGACCAGCGCCTTGCCGGCCGGCCGGCGGGCGCCGAACCGCCAGAAATCGGCGAGGTTCCGGCCCAGCTCCGCCGGCGACAGCTCGCGAAGCTCGTCCGGCGCAGCGTCGGCGGCGGCCTGCTCGATGAAGGCCTGGGCGGCCTCGGGCGCGGGGTCGTCGCCCAGCGCCTCGTTGAACGCCTTGGAGATTTCCTTGGCCAGCGCGGTCCTGGCCGGACGGAAGGGACGGTTCATGGCTGGCCCTTGGATGCGAGAACGCCGCCGGAGGAGAGATTCCGGCGGCGCGTTGCTCCGCCGTGGGGGGGCGGCGGAACACTCTTTGCTCGCAGCGCCCGTGGGCTTGGGGACCGGGCGCGCCTGAATGATCCAATCGGATCCGAGCAGGACTTAGATAGGAACGGCCATCGCAAAGTGAAGTCCCCTCTGTCACTCTCTTTTAACGGACTTGCGCCGCGGTTTCGGCTCGATCGGCTGGTCGGGTGATTCGACCGGCCGGCTGTCCTTCAGGCGATCGGGCTCGCCATCGGCCGACAACAGGACGGCGACCCATCGCGTTCCCGGGAACTGGGCGAGAATCACCATCAGCATCACGGTGAGCGGCGTCGACAGGAACATGCCGGCCACGCCCCAGATCGCGCCCCAGAAGGCCAGCGACAGCAGGACGACGACGGGATCGATGTTCAGGCTGCGGCCCTGCATCCGCGGCAGCACCACGTTGCCGACGACGAATTGCAGGGTCTGCAACACCGCCACCAGCACGATCGCCTGCCAGTAGGTGTCGAACTGCACCAGGGCGAAGAGCGGCGGCGCCAGGATGCCCACCAGCCCGCCCACCACCGGGATGTAGGAGGCGATGAAGATCAGGAACGCCCAGAAGAGCGCGTTGTCGAGGCCCACCGCCGCCATGACGGCCCAGGAGCCCAGGGCGATCATCAGGCCGGTGACCGTCTGCACCCACAGGTACTGCTCCACGCCGTCGCGGATGCGGTGAAAGGCGTCGACCGCGTACTGGCGTTCCTCCCGCTGGGGGAACAGGCCCACGACCTTGCGCCCGAACCCGCGCCGCGAGGCGATGATGAAGCCGAGATATATCAGGATGAAGACGGCGTTCGAGGCGAAGTCCTGCAGCATCTTCGCCACGTCGCCCAGGTAGCGGGTGGGATTGAGCTGCTGGAAGAGCTGGTCGATCGTGGGCGGCACGTCGACGCCGGCCAACCCCGCCACCCGCGCGATCAGGCCGTTGAGCCGGGGCGTGTAGCTGACCAGCTGGCCGGCGAAGGCGGTGGCGTTGTCGGCCACCACGAAGGCGGCCCCGCCGAACAGCGCGATGGACAGGATGATCGCCACCGGCATGGCCGCCTCATCCGGCACGAGGCGCCGGGTCCTGGCGCGCAGGATCCGGGCGAAGCCGTCGATCATCACGGCCAGGAACATGGCCAGCGCCAGGGGCGTCAGGATGCCCCGCAGCCAGTAGAGGGCCGCGCCGGACGCGATCACCGCCAGGATCAACAGCGCATTGCGCGAAATGGCGGACGACCGGTCTTCGGGCATAGGGCTCGCTGGCTGTTCGCGAAACGGCGCGCTTCGGGGGCCGCATGGTGGACTCCCCCTGGCGGCGCGTCGAGGGCCCCGCTAGCTTCGTCCGATCGGCGATGCGGAGGTTTCGGATGGCGGCGGAAGACGGCGTGCTGATCGGGTTCTCCGATCATTTCGAGCTGCTGCGGCTGGACCGCGCCAACCGGCACGGCCTGGTGGCCGGCGCCACCGGCACCGGCAAGACCGTCACCCTGCAGGTGATCGCCCAGGGCCTGTCCGACGCCGGCGTGCCGGTGTTCGCCGCCGACGTGAAGGGCGACCTGTGCGGCGTGGCGGCGCCGGGCGCCCCCAATGACAAGATGCTGGCCCGGGCCAAGGCCATGGGCCTCGAGCTGCATCCGGCCGCGGCGCCGGTGGTGTTCTGGGACCTGTTCGGGGAGAAGGGCCACCCGATCCGCGCCACCATCTCGGAGATGGGGCCGGTGCTGCTCTCGCGGATGCTGGAGCTGAACGACGTGCAGGAGGGCGCGCTGAACGTGGTCTTCAAGGCCGCCGACGCCGAGGGCCTGCTGCTGCTGGACCTCAAGGACCTGCAGGCCGCGCTGACCTACGCTTCGCAGAACTCCCAGGACCTGGGCGCCCGTTACGGGGCGGTGGCGCCGGCGACGGTGGCCACCATCCAGCGCAAGCTGCTGGTGCTGGAGAACCAGGGCGGCGAGAGCCTGTTCGGCGAGCCGGCGCTGTCGCTTTCCGATCTCATGCGCACCGATCCCGGCGGCAAGGGCTACGTCAATGTGCTGGCCGCCGACCGGCTGATCAACTCGCCGCAGCTCTACGCCACCTTCCTGCTCTGGCTGCTCTCCGAGCTGTTCGAGGAGCTGCCCGAGGTGGGCGACCCGGAGAAGCCCAAGCTGGTGTTCTTCTTCGATGAGGCGCACCTGCTGTTCCGCGACGCCCCCAGCGGCCTCTTGCAGAAGGTGGAGCAGGTGGTCCGCCTGATTCGCTCCAAGGGCGTCGGCGTCTACTTCGTCACCCAGAACCCCGCCGACATCCCCGATACGGTGCTGGGCCAGCTCGGCAACCGGGTGCAGCACGCGCTGCGGGCCTACACCCCCGCCGAGCAGCGGGGCCTGAAGGCGGCGTCGGAATCCTTCCGGCCCAACCCGGCCTTCGACACGGCCGAGGCGATCCAGGGCCTGGGCGTCGGCGAGGCCCTGGTCTCGGTGCTGGACGAAAAGGGCGCGCCGACGGTGGTGCAGAAGACCCTGATCCGGCCGCCGGATTCCCGGCTGGGGCCCATCACCCCGGCCGAGCGGGCGGCGGTCACCGCCCAGAGCCCGGTGCGCGGGCTCTACGACCAGGCCAAGGACCGCGATCCGCCTTCGAGATGCTCAGGTCCCGGGCGGGTAAGACGACGGCCGACGCCGCCGCGGCACAGGAGGCGGCCGAGGCGGCCAGGGCGCAGAAAGCCCAGCCTGCGCCCCGCGCCGCGCCGCGGCCCTCCAACCGCCAGGGCATGGGCGAGGCCTTCGCCAAGTCCCTCCTGCGCACCATCGGCAGCCAGGTGGGCCGCGAGATCATCCGCGGCGTGCTGGGCAGCCTGCGGCGGCGATAGCGCCGGCTCAGTCCGCCCGCTCCGGGGTCCGTCCCAGGGTCTGGCGCAGCACGGCGGCGAGCTGTTCGGCGCGGAAGGGCTTGCGCAGCACCGGCCAGTCGAGTTCGCCGGCCTGGCCGCCGGCGTAGCCGGTGGTGAGCACGAACGGCAGGCCGGGGCGGACGGCGGCCGCGGCGCGGGCCAGGTCGATTCCGGTCATGCCGCCCGGCATCACCACGTCGGAGATCACCAGGTCGAAGGCCTCGTCGCGCTCCAGCCGGCGCAGCGCCGAGACGCCGTCCGGCTCGCAGGCCACCTGGCAGTCCAGTTCCTCGAGCAGGCACTCGGTGACGGCGCGCACGGCGGCGTCGTCCTCCACCAGCAGCACCCGGGCGCCGCGCCTCCAGTCGTCCTCGGGCGCGGGCGCCGCCGCCTGCGGCTGGGCCGGGGTCTCGGTTACGGCGGGCAGGTAGAGGGAGATGGTCGTGCCGCGCCCGACCGCGCTGTCGATCGCCACCGCCCCGTCGCTCTGGCTGACGAAGCCATAGACCTGCGCCAGGCCGAGCCCGGTGCCCTTGCCGACCTCCTTGGTGGTGAAGAACGGCTCGAACACCCGCCCCAGCACCTCCGGCGCCATGCCCGCGCCGTTGTCCGCCACGCTCACCCGCACGTAGTCGCCCGCCGCCGCGCCGGCGACCTCGCCCTCGGCCAGCCGGACGGGGGAGGCCTCGATGCGGATCCAGCCGCCCGCCGGGGTCGCGTCCGACGCATTGACCACCAGGTTCAGCAAGGCGGATTCGAACTGCGCCGCGTCGACCCGGCTGGCCGCCAGGCCCGGGGCGCAATGCAGGACCAGGTCCAGCGCCTCGCCCGCCGCCCGGCGCACCAGGGGCTCGGCCTGCAGGACCAGCCCCGCGACGTCGATCACCTCCAGCTTCAATTCCTGGCGCCGCGAGAAGGCCAGCAGCTGGCGGGTCAGGCGCTCCCCGCGCCGGCCCGCCGCCAGCGCCGCTTCGCCCAGCCGCTTGACCCGGACCGGGTCGTCGGGCGCGCGCAGGATCATGTCCAGGCCGCCGATCACCACGGTCAGGAGGTTGTTGAAGTCGTGGGCCACCCCGCCGGTCAGCCGGCCCACCGTCTCCAGCCGCTGGGCCTGGGCCAGCGTCGCCTCGGCGCGGGCCCGCTCCTCCAGGCTCGCCTCCAGCTCCCGGGTGCGCTCGGCCACCCGCTCCTCCAGGTCGCGGCGGGATTCGATGATCTCGCTGATGTCGGTGGCCGCCCCGTACCAGCGGCCCACCGCTCCGTTCTCTCCCCGCACCGAGGTGGCGCGGCCGGCGAACCAGCGCCAGACGCCGTCGTGCCGGCGCAGGCGGTACTCGATGTCGAACGGCAGCAGGCCCGCCACCGCCTGCTCCCACGCCCGCTCCACGTCGTCGCGGTCTTCGGGATGCACCGCGGAAAGCCAGCCCCGCCCGAGGCGCCCGCCGGGTTCGCCGCCGGCGAACGCCGTCCACTGGGGGCTGAAATAATCGCACCAGCCGTCCGCGCGGGCGGACCACAGGAGCTGGGGCAGGGCGTTCATCAGCACCCGAAGCTGCGCCTCCGTGTCGCGGAGCGCCTGTTCGGACTCACGTTCGGCGGTGACGTCGCGGTAGGTCACCGCCACCCCGCCGCGCAGGCGCACGCCGGAGGAGCGCATCCAGCGCTCCTGGCCGTCGATCGTCCGGCGGACCACCATGTCGTCGGGCCCACCGTGCTCCAGCACCTCCTTCAGGCGGCCGATCATGTCCGCCGCCCCGTCGGGCGGGAACACCTCGGTGACCTTCAGGCCGCGGAGGCGGTGGATCGCCGCCGGGCTCGTGCGGTCGGCGGCGGGGTTGGCGTAGACCCAGCGGAAGTTCGTCACCTGGCCGTCCTGCCGGAGCGGCTCGAGGATGACGAAGGCGTCGAGGGCGGCGTCCTGGGCGGCGCGGAACCGCTCCTCGGCCGCCACGCCGTGCAGGATGCCCAGGCGCAGCGCCTTGGCCATGAACACCATCAGCATGGCGGTGACGGCGAACATGGCCAGCTGCGCATGCTGCGTCGTCCACAGGTCCCGCCCGGCGGCGTCCGGCACGAACAGCGCCGCCACCGCCACGGTGCTGAGCGCCATGGCCGCGACGCCGCCGCGGGCGCCGGCCACCAGGGTGGCGAACAGCACCGCGGGAAAGAACGGCATGAACGGCGGCGGGTCGGGCATGACCAGGCCCGCGCCCCACCGCAGGGCGGCGGCGACCCCGACGGCGGCGAAAACCAGGCCGTAGGCTACGAGGGGGCGTTCGATCGCCGTCGCGAACCGCTGCGCCCACCTGCCGATCATCTGTTTCCCACCCGCTCGCGACGAGTGCGCAACGAACCCCGGTTTGCAGGCCGCGTAAAGCGCGCAGCGATGGTGAAGGTCGGCAAACTATTGATCCAGGCCGCACTTTCGCCGTGGGGACGGCTGTTGCGACCGAATTGAGTTGCATGAACCTTCGGCTCCCGGTCCTGTTTGCCGGGGGAACCCGCCAAAGGTCCTAGACGATGAGCGCCAACTCCAAAGCATCACCCGACGCCGACGGCGGGGCCTTCGACGGCGGCAGGCCGCTCGATCCCAGCCGGGCGCTGGTCCCGTCCGTGGTGAAGCTGAACGAGCAGCGGGTGGCCCGCGGCTTCTGGCCCAAGATCCGCAAGGTGGCGGCGCGCACGCCCTTCGCCGCCGACGCCCTGTCGGTCTGGTACTGCGCCCGCGACGCGGACACGCCGCGCACCGCCAAGGCGCTGATGATGGCGGCGCTCGCCTATTTCGTCCTGCCCATGGACGCGATCCCCGACGTCCTGGCCGGCGTCGGTTTCACCGACGACGCGGCGGTGTTCGCCGCCCTCCTGGCCACCGTCGGCCGCCACCTGAAGCCGCGGCACAAGGCCGAGGCCAAGGCCTTCCTCGACCGGTTGAAGGAAGACCGCTGAACCTCAGTCCATCGTCACCACCACCTTGCCCAGCGCCCGGCGTTCGCCCAGGTGCGCGATGGCCGCAGCGGCGTCGTCCAGCGGATAGCGGGCGGAGATTCGCGGCCTGATCCTGCCGTCGGCGTAGAGCTGCAGGAGCTCGTCCACGTGCTGGGCGTAGCCCTTGGCGTCGCGGTCCATCCAGCTGCCCCAGAACACCCCCATGATGTCGCAGCTCTTTAGCAGCGGCAGGTTCAGCGGAATGCGTGGGATGTCGCCGGCCGCGAAGCCGATCACCAGGTAGCGGCCGCCCCAGGCGATGCTGCGCAGCGCCGGCTCGGCGTAGTCACCGCCGACGGCGTCGTAGATCACCTCGGGGCCTCCGGGCCCGCAGGCGGCCTTGAAGCGCTCGGACAGATCCTTGCGCGCGTCGTGATCGAGGGGGCCGCGGTCATAGACCAGCCCCTCGTCGGCGCCGTAGGTTTTGCAGAAGTCGAGCTTCTCCTGGCTGGAGCAGGCGGCGACCACCTGCGCGCCCAGGGCCTTGCCCAGCTCCACGGCGGCCAGGCCCACTCCACCCGCCGCGCCCAGCACCAGCAGGGTATCGCCCGGCCGGATGCGCGCGCGCCACTTCAGGGCGTAGTAGGAGGTGCCATAGGTGAGGATGAAGCCCGCGGCCTCGTCGAAGGGCATGGCGTCCGGCATCCTGATCAGCCGATGCGGCTCGGTGACCACCTCCTCCGCCATGCCGCCCCAGCTGGCGTTGCCCAGCACCCGGTCGCCGGGGCGCAGGGCCGTCACCCCCTCGCCCACCGCCTTGACCACCCCGGAGATCTCCGCGCCGGGGCTGAAGGGCCGGGGCGGCTTCATCTGGTAGCGATCCTCGATGATCAGCACGTCCGGGAAATTGACGCCGCAGGCCTTCACTTGCACCAGCACCTCGCCGGGCCCGGGCGTAGGGCTGGGGATGTCCTCCACCACCAGGGTCTCTGGCCCGCCGGCCACCTTGCTCAGCAACGCCTTCATATCCGTCCTCCCCGGGTGCGCTCGAACGGCGCGGACGCTAGAGCCGGATAGCCGGAAGGGGAAGCCGGTTCCGGCGACTCAGTCGCGATCCGGCGCGCCCAACGGGAAGAACGGGCGGTAGGGCCTGGCCTCGTCCACGGCGCGGGCGAAGGACGGCCGGGCCAGCAGGCGGGCGCGATAGGCGCGGAGGTCGGCGAACTGCGGCGCGATCTCTTGCGTCCAGTCCGCGTAGAACAGCGAGGGCGCCGCGGCGCAGTCGGCCAGGCTGAAGGCTTCCCCCGCCGCCCACGTGCGGCCCTGCATCCGCGCGTCCAGCCAGCGGTAGGCAGTCTCCAGCATCGCCTTCGCCTCTGCGACCCCCTGGCGGTCCCGGGCCTCCGGGGCGCGGAGGGCGTCGAACACGCACTTGCCCTGCGGGGTCATGACGTAGTTGTCGAAGATGCGGTCCAGCATCCGCACCTCCAGCGCCGTGTCCGGATCTTCCGGGATCAGCCGCACCGGCCCCGGGTGGTGGATCTGCAGGTGCTCGATGATGAGGCTGGCCTCGAGGATCGTGCGGTCGCCGTCGCGCAGGAGCGGAAAGCGCTTGATGGGCCAAAGCGCCGCAAATTCCTCGTCCGTGGCCGGCTCTTCAGGCGCCAGCATGCGGAAGGTGAACGGAATGTCGTTCTCGTAAAACGCGATCAGCGCCTTCTGGCAGTAGGACGAGAACGGGTGGGCGAACAGTTGCAGGGTCATCGCAGTCTCCCTCGGGTGGCGCGGTCACCGACCTAGTGCAGGACGCCGGCCTTCGCCATCGTGACTTTCCCCATCGACAAGCCGGCTGCCATTCACAAGCGGCGGCGGCGAAGGCGGGCTAGGACCCAACCGCCTCGAAGGCGTCGAACGTCCGGCCGGCCAGCGCCCGCGCATGGTCGCGCACGTCCGGCGCCCAGGCCTCCGACATCTCCGAGAAGCGCCGGCGGTCCTTGGCGAAGAGGGCCCGCGTCGCCTCCTCATAGCCCGGCGCGTCGCCGGCCATCGTGGTGACGAACCGGTAGGCCGCCTCCTGCGCCCGCCGCGCCGCGTCCGGCCCTGCGCTTTCGCGCCGGGCGGCCTCCACCAGCCGGCGCAGGGCGGCCGAGGCCCCGCCGGGCTGGCCGTTCAGCCACGCCCAGTGGCGGGGCAGCAGCGTCACCTCCCGCGATTCGACGCCCAGTTTCGGGCGGCCCGGCCGCCGCGCCGGCGGCGCTGCAGCCCGCAGGTCCAGGTCGATCACCCCGCCGGTGGCGTCGTCGAAGATCAGCACCTGGCCGCCCCGCGCCAGGGCCGCGCGCGCCGCGACGGACGCGCGCTCCAGCGGCCCGGCGGCGATCCGGCGGGGGCCGTCGAAGACGGTGCAGGCGTCGTCGTCGCCGGGAGGCTGCATGGCTTGGACTCCTGTGCGGCGGAGGATATTACCCGGGTGATATGCGGTCGTCAATATCGTCCGGGTAATATATCGATTTGGCGGGCCGGGCCGGCGCGCCTATATTCGCGGCCCCTTCTGAACCGGCGGATTTCCCTTGGGCGTCACACTCGACCTTTCGCGCGCGGGCGCCGTGACGCCGGTGCGGCCCAACCTCTCGGGCCTGACCCGGCCGGCCCTGGCCGCGGCGCTGGTCGACGCGGGCGTGGCGTCGCCGGAGAAGGCGCGGATGCGCGCCGTCCAGGCCTGGCGCTGGATCCACCACTACGGCGTCACCGACTTCGGCCGGATGACCGACATCGCCAAGGAGACCCGCGCGGCGCTCGCCGAGCATTTCAGGCTCGACCGTCCCGAGGTGGTGGAGCGGCAGGTGAGCCGCGACGGCACGCGCAAGTGGCTGATCCGCATGGCGCCGGGGGTGGAGGTGGAGACCGTCTACATCCCCGACGTGGGCCGGGCCGGCGCGCTCTGCATCTCCAGCCAGGTCGGCTGCACCCTGAACTGCACCTTCTGCCACACCGGCACCCAGGCGCTGGTGCGCAACCTCACCGCCGCCGAGATCGTGGCCCAGGTGCAGGTCGCCCGCGACGACCTGGAGGAATGGCCCTCGCCGAAGGAGGACCGCCGGCTGTCCAATATCGTCTTCATGGGCATGGGCGAGCCGCTGTACAATCTCGATGCGGTGGCCGACGCCATCGACATCATCGCCGACAACGAGGGGATCGCCATCTCCCGGCGGCGGATCACCGTCTCGACCTCCGGGGTGATCCCGGAGTTCCAGGCGCTGGGCCAGCGCACCCAGGCGATGCTGGCCATCTCGCTGCACGCCACCAACGACGCCTTGCGCGACGTGCTGGTGCCGCTGAACCGCAAGTATCCCATCGCCGAGCTGATGGCGGCGGTGCGCGCCTTTCCGGGCCTGTCCAACGCCCGGCGGGCGACCTTCGAATATGTGATGCTCAAGGGCGTCAACGACAGCCCCGCCGAGGCCCGCGCCCTGGTGCAGCTGCTCAAGGCGATCCCGGCCAAGATCAACCTGATCCCGTTCAATCCCTGGCCGGGGACGGACTACCAGTGCTCCGACTGGGGAACGATCGAGGCCTTCGCCGCCATCCTGAACCGCGCGGGCTTCGCCTCGCCGATCCGCACGCCCCGCGGACGCGACATCCTGGCCGCCTGCGGCCAGCTGAAATCCGAGAGCGAGAAGCTGCGCGCCAGCGCCCGGCGGAGCACGGCGCTTCCGCCCGACGCCTGAAGGGGTTGGCCGCGGCGCCCGGCGCCGTGCTAACCCCGCAAGCCCAGCCGCCACACCTGAGAGCCTGATGCCGACCCAGCTCCAGTCGCCCGAGATCCAGGCCTTCGCCACGGGCTTCCCGCTCACCCTGCTGCACGCCGGCGTCACGACGCTGATCCTGGTCCTGGGCGCGCTGGCCTATGTGATGCTGACCCCGCACCGGGAGATCACCCTGATCCGCGAGGGCAACGCCGCCGCGGCGGTGTCGCTGGCGGGCGTGCTGGTGGGCCTGTCCATTCCCCTGGCGGTGTCGCTCAACGCCTCGACCTCGATGATCGAGATCGGCGTCTGGGGCGCC
Organism: Phenylobacterium sp.; assembly: GCF_036502675.1. Classification (GTDB taxonomy): domain Bacteria; phylum Pseudomonadota; class Alphaproteobacteria; order Caulobacterales; family Caulobacteraceae; genus Phenylobacterium. The sequence goes on along the minus strand of NZ_DASXYF010000106.1, from coordinate 543 downwards.
TCCACCGTCGTGGTGCAGCTGCTGGTGTTCCGGGTGGTCGACCTCTTGCTGCGCGGCCTGCCGCAGCGGATCCAGGAGGGCGAGACGGCGGCTGCAGCCCTGCTGGTCGGCGCCAAGCTCGCCACAGCCATCATCCTCGCCGCGGCCGTGGCGGGCTGAGGCGCGCCTCAAGTGCATTTTCCCCGGCTGCCGGACTGGCTGCTCTATTCGGCGGTGGTGGCGGGCCTCTTGGCCGCCGCCATCGGCCGGCAGGAGCGGGCCGACGCCCCGCCGGCGCCGCCGGACGCCGGCGAGGGGACGCCGCTCGGGCCCGCCTCGCCGTTCGACCCGTCCGTGGTCGTCGACGTGCCGGGCCAGGCCCGGCCGGGGGCCGGCACCGCCTTTTCCGTGAACGACGATGGGGTCTGGGTGACTGCGCGCCACGTGGTCGACGGCTGCAAGACCGCCGCCATCGTGGTGGGCGAGGGCCGCGGGGTGGCGGCCAAGGTGCAGATCGACCCGCGCGGCGAGGCGGCCCTGCTGCTCACCGAAGGCGGGGCGCCG
>NZ_DASXYF010000105.1:0-21179 GCF_036502675.1 Phenylobacterium sp. | reverse complement strand
ATCGGCTACGGCGTCCTGGGCCTCGACGACATGCACGGCGGCTCGGTCTATGTGCTGGAGATGAGCTCCTACCAGCTCGACCTGACCTCGACGCTGAAGCCGGACGCCGCGGTCATCCTCAACATCTCTCCCGACCACCTGGACCGGCACGGCGGCATGGAGGGCTACGTTGCCGCCAAGCGCCGCGTGCTGATGAACCAGGGCAAGGGCGACACCGCCGTGATCGGCGTCGACGACGCCTGGGGCCAGCGGATCTGCACCGAGATCACCGCCGCCAACCGTCGCACCATCGTGCCGATCTCCGCCAGCAAGGCGATGGGCCGGGGGGTCTACGCCCTGCAGGGCCTGCTGTACGACGCCACCGGCGAGCGGGCGATGGAGATCGCCGACCTGCTGCGCGCCCGCTCGCTGCCGGGCCGCCACAACTGGCAGAACGCCGCGGCCGCCTACGCCGCGGTGCGCGCCATCGGCGTCTCGCCGGAGGACGCCGCCGAGGGGCTGATGAGCTTCCCGGGCTTGGCGCACCGTATGGAGACCGTGGGCCAGCTTGGCCGGGTGCGCTTCGTCAACGACTCCAAGGCCACCAACTCGGACGCCGCGCGCCAGGCGCTCTCGTCCTATCCCAAGGTCTACTGGATCGTCGGCGGCCAGCCGAAGAGCGGCGGCATCGACGGTCTCGCCGACCTCTTCCCGCGGGTGGAGAAGGCCTACCTCGTGGGCGAGGCGGCCCCCGAGTTCGCCCGCACCCTGAAGGGCAAGGCCGACTTCGCCGACTGCGGGACCATCGACGCGGCCGTGGCGCGCGCCTACGCCGACGCCGCGGCCGGCGGCCAGGACGCCATCGTGCTCCTGTCGCCCGCCTGCGCCTCCTTCGACCAGTTCACCGATTTCGAGGCGCGCGGCGAGGCCTTCCGCGCCGCCGTCCACGGCCTCGCGGCCGCAACCCCGCAAGGGGCCCGCGCATGACGTCGCCGCGGCAACCCCTCTCCACCCGCCCTTGCGGGGGGAGAGGATGGGCGAGGGGAGTCTCTCCGCCGCATGGCGCCGGGGACAGGATCCTGGTTCAACGGCGGCCTCGCCGCCGTCCTCGCCTGCGGCGAGGCCCCTCGCCCGACCTCTCCCCGCAAGCGGGGAGAGGGGTCGATCGTCGCTCGTCCTCTCCTTCCCGGACCCGCCCGTGAGCCTCACCTCCAACGCCCACGCCTTCGCCCGCAGCGACCGCACGGCGCTGGGCGTCTGGTGGTGGACCGTCGACCGCTGGCTGTTGGGCGTGGTCGCCGTGCTGATCGCGCTCGGCGTCATGATGTCCTTCGCCGCCAGCCCCGCGGCGGCCCAGCGGATGAACGTCGGCGACCCCTTCCACTTCGCGGTGCGCCAGTGCGTTTTCGCCGTCGGCGCGACGGTGGTGCTGCTGGGCGTCTCGATGCTCGAGGTGAAGACCATCCGCAGGGCGGCCTTCTGCATCTACCTCGTGGCCATCCTGGTGATGATCGCGCTGCCCTTCGCGGGCCACAACGCCAAGGGAGCGACCCGCTGGCTGGAGTTCGGCGGCTTCAGCCTGCAGCCGTCGGAGTTCATGAAGCCCGCCCTGGTCATCCTGGTGGCCTGGATGTTCGCCGAGGGCCAGAAGGGCAATGGCGTCCCCGGCGTCTCCATCGCCTTCGGCCTCTACGCCCTGGCCGCGGGCCTGCTGCTGATCCAGCCCGACGTGGGCCAGACGGTGCTGATCACCGTGGCCTTCGGGGCCTGCTTCTGGATGGCGGGGGTGCCGCTCTCCTGGGTGATGCTGCTGGGCGGGGCGGCGGTCGCGGGCCTCTCGTCCACCTATTTCCTGATGCCGCACGTCGCCAGCCGCGTGGACCGGTTCCTGAGCCCCGACAAGGCCGACACCCACCAGGTGGACCGGGCCGCCGAGGCCATCGCCGCCGGCCGCCTGTTCGGCCGCGGGCCGGGGGAGGGGGTGATGAAGCGCCACGTCCCCGACCTGCACACCGACTTCATCTATTCGGTGGGCGCCGAGGAGTACGGCCTGGTCTTCTCCCTGCTGCTGATCTCGCTGTTCGCCGTCGTGGTGATCCGCGGCCTCTACAAGGCCATGAAGCTGTCGGACCCGTTCGAGCAGGTGGCCGCCGCCGGCCTGTTCGTCCTGGTGGGCCAGCAGGCATTCATCAACGTGGCGGTGAACCTCAACCTGATCCCCACCAAGGGCATGACCCTGCCGTTCATCTCCTACGGAGGCTCCTCGATGCTGGCCATGGGCCTGACCCTGGGCATGGCGCTGGCGCTCACGCGCCGCCGGCCCGGGGCCTATTCGCAGGGCGAGGGCCTGACCAGTTCCGGCGGCCTCACTTAACCGCGCCATGGACAGGATCGCCGTCGTCGCGGCCGGGGGCACCGGCGGCCACCTGTTCCCCGCCCAGGCCCTGGCCGAGGCGCTGATCGCCCGCGGCTGGCGGATCGTGCTGGCCTCCGACCAGCGGGTGGCGGCCTTCGCCGGCGATTTCCCGGCCGAGCGCAAGATCGGCCTCTCGGCCCGCACCTTCCGCTCAGGCGACCCGTTGGGCATGGCCCGCGCCGGCCTGGCCATCGTCGAGGGCGTCATGCAGGCTCGCAAGGCCTTTGCCGAGATCAGGCCGGCGGTGGTGGTGGGCTTCGGGGGCTATCCCTCCGTGCCCGGCCTGCTGGCCGCCATCTCCCAGGGCCGCCCCACCGTGGTGCACGAGCAGAACGCGGTGATGGGCCGCGCCAACCGCCGGCTGGCGGGCCACGTCCGCACCGTCGCCTGCGCCTTTCCGGTGCTGCAGAAGGCGCCGGCCAAGATCGCCGCCCGCGCTGTCGTGGTCGGCAATCCCGTGCGGCCCGAGATCCGCGCCCTGGCCGACCTCGCCTACGAGGCCCCCACGGCGGACGGTCCCCTGCGCCTGCTGATGACCGGCGGCAGCCAGGGCGCGCGCCTGCTCTCCGAGCGCCTGCCCCAGGCGGTCGCGCGCCTGCCCCAGGCGCTGCGCCTGCGCCTGCGGGTGCAGCAGCAGACGCGGCCGGAATCCATGGACCTGGCCCGCCAGGCCTACGCCGAGGCCGGCGTCGAGGCCGAGGTCGCCCCCTTCTTCCGCGACATGGCCGGCCGCCTGGGCCAGGCGCACCTGGTCGTCGGCCGCTCGGGCGCCGGCACCGTCTGCGAGCTGGCCGTCGCCGGCCGCCCCGCCATCCTCGTCCCCCTGGCCATCGCGCTGGACGACGACCAGGGCCAGAACGCCCGGCTGCTGGCCGACGTGGGCGGGGCGGAGGTGATGCGCGAGAACGTGCTGACCGTCGAGACCCTCAACGCCGCGCTGGAGCGCCTGCTGAGCGATCCGGCCGGCCTCGCCCGCATGGCCGCCGCCGCGCGCAGCGTCGCCAGGCCGGACGCCGCCGAAAGGCTGGCCGACGTCGTGGAGCAAACCGCGCAAACCCGCTAGAGGGGGAACCATGAACCGACGTCCCGTCCCCTTCGACATCGGCCCCGTGCACTTCATCGGCATCGGCGGCATCGGCATGAGCGGCATCGCCGAGATCATGCTGCGGATCGGCTACACGGTGCAGGGCTCCGACGCCAAGGCCAGCGCCAATGTCGATCGCCTGCGCGAGCTGGGCGCGAAGGTGTTCATCGGCCACGATCCGGCCAACGTCGAGGGCGCCTCGGCGATCGTCTATTCCACCGCCGTGAAGCCCGACAATCCGGAGATGGCCGCCGGCCGCGAACGGCGCCTGCCGCTGGTGCGCCGGGCCGAGATGCTGGCCGAGCTCATGCGCCTGCAGTTCTCGGTGGCGGTGGGCGGCACCCATGGCAAGACCACCACCACCTCGATGGTCGCCGCCCTGCTGGACGCGGGCGGCCTGGATCCCACCGTCGTCAACGGCGGCATCATCAACGCCTACCGGACCAACGCCAAGGTAGGGGAGGGCGACTGGATCGTCGTCGAGGCCGACGAAAGCGACGGCACCTTCCTCAAGCTGCGCTCGACGGTGGCCATCGTCACCAACATCGATCCCGAGCACCTGGACCACTACGGGGACTTCGAGGCGGTCAAGCAGGCCTTCGCGGCCTTCGTGGAGAACATCCCCTTCTACGGCTTCGCCATGGTCTGCATCGACGACCCGGACGTGCAGTCGGTGGCCGCGCGGGTGGAGAACCGCCGGCTGGTGACCTATGGCGTCAGCCCGCAGGCCGAGGTCCGCGCGGAGCGGATCAGCATGGGGCCGGAGGGCGCGCGGTTCGACGTGGTCATCGCCCCGCGCGAGGGCGAGGCGGTGCGGATGGAAGACCTGCACCTGCCCATGGCCGGTCAGCACAACGTGCAGAATGCGCTCGCCGCCGTGGGCGTGGCGCGCGAGCTGGGCGTCTCCGAAGCGCAGATCCGCCAGGGCCTGGCGGGCTTCGAGGGCGTGCGCCGCCGGTTCACCACCACCGGCGTGGCGAACGGCGTGCGGGTCATCGACGACTACGGCCACCATCCGGTGGAGATCGCCGCGGTCCTGAAGGCCGCCCGCGCCGTCACCGAGGGCCGGGTGGTCGCGGTGGTGCAGCCGCACCGCTTCAGCCGCCTGCGGGACCTGTTCCCCGAGTTCTGCGCCTGTTTCAACGACGCCGACTCCGCCATCGTCGCCGACGTGTACCCGGCCGGCGAGGCGCCGCTGGAGGGCGTCAGCCGCGACGCCCTGGTGGAGGGCCTGCGCCGCTACGGCCACCGGCGGGCCCTGCCGCTGGAGGCGCCGTCAGATCTCGCCCGGATGATCGCCGAAGAGGCCAGGCCCGGCGACGTGGTGGTCTGCCTGGGCGCGGGCGACATCACCGCCTGGGCCTACGCCCTGCCGGCCGAGCTCGAGGCCCTGGCCGCCAAGGCGCCATGACCTGGCGCGACCGCCTGCCCGAGGTGCGCGGACGGCTGGTGCGCGACCAGCCGCTGGCCCCGCTCACCTGGCTGCGGGTCGGCGGGCCCGCCGACGTGCTGTTCATGCCGGCCGACGCGGCGGACCTCGCCGCCTTCCTGGCCGCCCTCGATCCGGGCGTGCCGCTGATGACCCTGGGCGTCGGCTCCAACCTGCTGGTCCGCGACGGCGGGGTCGACGGCGTGGTCGTGCGTCTGGGCAAGGCCTTCGCCGCCGTCGCGCCCGAGGGCGGATCACGCCTCTCGGCCGGCGCCGCCGCCCTCGACTCCGCCGTGGCCCGGGCCGCCGCCCAGGCGGGGATCGCCGGCCTGGAGTTCCTGGCCGGCGTGCCGGGGACCGTCGGCGGCGCCGTGGCCATGAACGCCGGCTGCTACGGCGCGGAGACCAGGGACGTGCTGGTGGAAGCCTCCGGCCTCGACCGCCGGGGGCGGCCGGTGCGATTCAGCGATCCCGGCGCCTTCACCTACCGCCACGGCTGGGGCGCGGAGGCGGGCGTGGTGGTCACCCGCGCCGCCTTCCAGGGCCGGCCCGATGATCCGGCCGCCGTCGAGGCCCGCATCGCCGGGATCACCGCCCGCCGCGAGCAGAGCCAGCCGATCCGCGAGAAGACCGGCGGCTCCACGTTCAAGAACCCGCCCGGCCATTCCGCCTGGAAGCTGGTCGACGCCGCAGGCTTCCGCGGCAAGCCCCATGGCGGGGCGATGTTCTCGCCCTTGCACGCCAACTTCCTGATCAACGGCGGCGAGGCCACGGCCGCCGACCTCGAGGGCCTGGGCGAAACGGTTCGCGCCGAGGTGCAGGCGAAACAGGGCGTCGCCCTGGAATGGGAGATCAAGCGCATCGGACGGCCGCCTTAGATCCTCCCCCAGGGCGAAGCCCGGTTGAGGGGGAGGTGGCTCGCGGCGGAGCTGCGAGACGGAGGGGGTTGCAGCCCACTCCGCTGCCCGCTTCGGCGGCCGCAGGATCTGCTGGGTCGCATTGCATGTTGGCGCCCGGCATTCCGGGCGACGAAAGTCCGCTTCCCAGCGAAATGCCAATGAGCGCGCCCCACCCCTGTCAGAACTTCGGCAGGTCCGTATCAGGGCGATTCAAAAGACCGCTCGTTTTGATGATCGGCGATCTCCTAAGGTTGGCGAATGGATGCGCCGCGCACGACAAAGGACCACGCCAAAGCTCTTCGCGGCCGTATGAGCCTGCCGGAAGTCCTGCTCTGGAAGGCGATCAAGGGCCGAAAGCTGCAGGGCCTGCATTTTCGCAAACAGCATCCGATGGGGCCGTACATTCTGGACTTCTACTGCGAGGCCCTGCGGCTCGCCGTCGAGGTTGATGGGGCCAGTCATGATTTCGGCGATCGGCCTGGGCGCGACGAGCGGCGCGACGCTTGGCTCCGTGCCCAGGGGGTCACCACCCTTCGCTTGAGCGCTGCGTTGATCCTTGAAGATGTCGACGACGCCACACGCACAATTCTCGGGCATTTCGAAGCTGCAGGTTCTGGCGGCGGCTAGCGCCGTGGGCGTCACCCCCCTCCGTCTCGCGGCTGCGCCGCGATCCACCTCCCCCTCAATCGCGCTACGCGCTGGGGGAGGATCTAAGGCTCGGCGCCTTGCCTCCACACCCCCGATGCGCCACGACTCCCCCATGCCCACCCTTCTCCACGTCGGTTGCGGACCCAAGCGCAAGGCCCAGACCACGCGCGGCTTCCAGGGCGAGGAGTGGCGCGAGATCAGGTTCGACATCGACCCGGCGGCGCAGCCGGACATCCTGGGGACCATGACCGACCTTTCGGCGGTGGCCGACGCTTCGGTGGACGCCCTGTTCTCCAGCCACAACATCGAGCACCTCTATCCCTTCGAGGCGCCCGTCGCCCTGGCCGAGTTCGCCCGGGTGCTGACGCCCGAGGGCTTCGTCATCGTCACCTGTCCCGACCTGCAGTCGGTCGCCGCCCTGGTGGCGGAGGACAAGCTGCTGGAGCCGGCTTACGAGTCGCCCGCCGGCCCGATCTCGCCCCTCGACATCCTCTACGGCCACAGGCCGCTGATGGCGCGCGGCAACCTCCACATGGCCCACCGTTGCGGTTTCACACTGAAGGTGCTGCTGTCGGCGATGCAGGCGGCGGGCCTCAAGGAGGTGGCGGGCATGGCGCGCCCCAAGTTCTTCGACCTCTGGGCCGTGGGCTCCAAGGGCCTCGACCAGGCGGCGGTGCGCGCCCTCGCCCTGGCGCACTTCCCGGGTCGCCCGGCGTGAGCCGCCGCCTCGCCTCCGCCGCCGCCGCCGCGGCGCTCCTCACCGGCGGTCAGGCCTACGCCCAGGACTTGGCCGCCGGCGCCGCCGAGCTGCGCGACCGGGCGCTGGCCGACGGAACCGCCTGGTCCATCGTGGAGTCGCTGACGACCGAAGTCGGCCCCCGGCCCGCCGGCTCCCCCGCCATGCTGCGGGCCCGCGACTGGGCCGTGGCCAAGCTGGCGGCGCTGGGCTTCAAGAACGTCCACCTCGAGCCCTTCGCCGCCGACGCCTGGCTGCGCGGGCCGGAGTCCGCCGAGGTGGTCGCGCCGTTTCCGCAGCCGCTGCACGTCCTGGGACTCGGCCGCTCGGCGCCCACGCCCAGGGGCGGGATCGAGGCTGAGATCGCGCTGTTCAGGTCCTTCGACGAGCTCCTCGCCCAGCCCCCCGGGAGCCTGAAGGGCAAGATCGCCGTGGTCACCCAGGCCATGACCCGCACCATGGACGGGGCGGGCTATGGGGCGATCAACCGCAACCGCACCCAGGGCGCGGCCGAGGCGTCCCGCCGCGGCGCCGTAGCCTACCTGGTCCGATCGCTCTCCACCGACGACGCCCGTCTGCCGCACGCCGGCGCCATGCGCCAGGCCAGCGACGCGCCGGCCATCCCCGCCGCGGCCCTCTCCGTGCCCGACGCCCAGCTGCTGGAGCGGATGGTCGCCCGCGGGCGTCCGGTGCGCGTGCGCCTGTCGCTGGCTTCCCGCAGCGACCCGGCCGCGCCCGCCTGGAACGTGGTGGGCGAGATCCCCGGCCGCGAGGCGCCGGACGAGGTCGTCGTGGTTGGCGGCCACCTGGATTCCTGGGACCCGGGCACGGGCGCCGTCGACGACGGCGCGGGCCTGGCGGTCACCACCGCCGCGGCGAAGCTGGTCGGCGAGCGCGGCGCGCCCCGCCGCACGGTCCGGGTGGTGCTGTGGGGCGCGGAGGAGATGGACTCCAGCGGCGAGGCCTACGCCACGGCCCACAAGGCCGAGATCGGCAAGATCGTGCTGGCCGCCGAGAGCGACGCCGGCGCAGGTCCCGTCTGGCAGGCGCGCCTGCCCAAGGGCGCGCTGGACCACCCGGCGATGAAGGCCTTCGCGACCGTTCTCGCGCCCCTGAAGGTGGTGGTCTCGCGGGAGCCCGCCACCGTCGGCGGCTCGGATGTGGCGGGGCTGATCGCGCTGGGCGCGCCCACCGTGGGCCTCACCCCCGACACCAGCCGCTACTTCGACCTGCACCACTCCGCCGACGACACCCGGGACAAGATCGACCCGCGGGACCTGGCGCAGAGCGTCGCGGTCTGGGCCGCCTTTCTGTACACCGTGGCCGACAGCGACATCGATTTCCGCGCCCTGGCCGGAAAGTAACCGTTCGCTAACCATACTGCCGCCCGATACGGGCGGGACGGGTGCGATGCAGCGTCGAAGCGGCCCACGGAAGGCCTGAGCCCACTACCGACCAGGGTTCGCCGAGGATCTGCGTCCACCCTATCCCAGCCCCGCGCCGGCTGGCGCCGGCTCGTCCCTCCCCATAAAGGGGAAGGGAAAGCTGTTCCGCTTCCATCCAACCTCAGATGCAAACCAATCCACGGTGATTCCCATGGCTCTTCCCCTTGCCGGCCGCCACGTCGCCGTCCTGCTGGGCGGCCTCTCCTCCGAGCGGGAGGTGAGTCTGGTCTCCGGCCGCGAGTGCGCCGACGCCCTGCAGCGCCTCGGCGCCAGGGTGAGCCGCATTGACGCAGGCCGCGACCTGGCCGAGGTGCTGACCCGGCTGCAGCCCGACGCCTGCTACAACGCCCTGCACGGCGCCTGGGGGGAGGACGGCTGCGTCCAGGGGGTTCTGGAGACCCTGGGAATTCCCTACACCCACTCCGGCGTGCTGGCTTCGGCCCTGGCCATGGACAAGGACAAGGCCAAGGCGGTGCTGGCCGCCGCCGGCGTCGCCGTTCCCGGGGGTGGCCTGTTCAACCGCTTCGACGTCGCCGCCCGCCACGTCATTCCGCCGCCCTACGTGGTCAAGCCCAACGCCGAGGGCTCGTCGGTGGGTGTGATCATCGTGCACGAAGGCGCCAACGGCCCGCCCACGGAACTGGCGGCCGAGAACTGGACCTTCGGCGAGCAGGTGATGGTCGAGCCCTACATCCGCGGCAAGGAGCTGGCCGTGGGGGTGATGGACGGCAAGGCGATGACCGTCACCGACATCGTGCCCGCGAGCGGCTTCTACGACTATGAAGCGAAGTACGGGGACGGAGGATCCAGGCACGTCATTCCGGCCGACCTTCCGCCCTATGTCTTTGAAAAGGCGCTGAGAATGACCGAGGCCGCCCACGCGGCGCTTGGTTGCCGGGGCGTTACCCGATCCGACCTGCGTTATGACGACATTAACGACATTCTGGTCCTTCTGGAGGTCAACACGCAGCCCGGTTTCACGCCCACATCGCTCGTCCCCGAGCAGGCGGCGTCGCTGGGCGTGGACTTCGACCGACTTGTGCTTTGGATCACGGAGGACGCCTATGCCCGCGGTTGTGCGGGGGGGATCGCGAACGCAGGCGAAACCCCGGGCTAAAACGCCCGCAAACGCATCCACGCCCCGCGCTTCCCAGAGCAAGGGGAAGGGCGCGGGCTATGCGCCCGGCAAGCTGAAGGCCGCCCAGGGGATCGGGCTCTCGCCGCAGCACGCCCTGGGCGCCGCCGCCGCGGTGCTGGGCCTGGCGCTGGCCGTCACCCTGGCCACCGGCCATCGCGCCCAGCACGTGGCCGAAGGCTTCGGCGAACGCCTTCAGAACGGCGCCGCCGCCCTGGGCTTCAAGCTGGCCGCCGTGCACGTGCAGGGCGCCTCGCCGATGGCCGAGGCCGACATCCTGAAGGCCGTCGGCCTCTACAAGGACCAGCCGTTGCTCGGCATGGACCTGGAGGCGTTGCGCAAGCGCGTCGAGCAGGTGGGCTGGGTCAAGGAAGCCAGGATCGTCCGCCTGCTGCCCGACACCCTGGTGATCGCCGTGGTCGAGCGCGGCCAGCTCGCCGTCTGGCAGAACCACGGCCGCAGCGTGGTCATCGACCAGCACGGCCAGGTGATCCCGGAAGCCGATCCCGGCCGGTTCCCGACCCTGCCGCTGATCGTCGGCGCTGCGGCCAACCAGCACGCCGCCGACATCCTGCCGGCCGTCGAGCAGCGTCCGCGGCTGATGGAGCGCCTCGAGGCCCTCGTCCGCGTGGACGACCGGCGCTGGGACCTGCGCCTGAAGGACGGCTCCCTCGTGCAGCTTCCGGCGGTGGGCGAAGAGGAGGCCTTGATCCAATTGGAACAGCTTGATCAGCGTACGCGGATCCTCGAACTCGGCTTCGAGCGCATCGACCTGCGCAATCCAGACTCGGTGGCGGTTCGCCTGAGGGACGCGGCCCTTCCGGGGCAGCTGGTCGCCGGCGGTGCGTGAGGAATTCATGTCCAGACAAGTCAAGACCGCCGCCCGCCTCGACAGCGCCCAGGCCGGGCGCGAAGGCCTGAAGGCCGCGCTCGGCCGCACCCCCGTGGTGGCCGCCGTCGATCTGGGCGCCTCCAAGGTCGCCTGCTTCATCATGAAGCCCGACGGCGTCCGCCAGTCCGACCGCACCCTGGCCTGCGCCGGCGTGGGCTATGTGCAGTCCCGCGGCGTCCGCGGAGGCGCCATCGTCAACCTGGACGAGGCCTCCGAGGCCATCGCCCAGGCGGTGGAGCGGGCCGAGAACGTCGCGGGCGTCAACGTCCAGGGCGTCACGGTCGCCACCGCCGGCGGCCAGCTCAGGTCCAGCCGGGTCTCCGGCAAGGTCTCGCTTGGCGCGCGTCCGATCACCGACACCGACCTGGTGCGCGCCATTCACCAGGCGCTCTCGCAGATCAAGCTCCCCGGCCGCCGCGCCGCCCATATCCTTCCCATCGCCTGGTCCGTGGACGGGCAGGGGGGCGTGCGCGACCCGCGCGCGATGTTCGGCCGCACCCTCGGCGTCGAGCTGCTGGTCGTCTCGGTCAGCGAGGCGGTGTTCCAGACCCTGGGCGCCTGCGTCGAACGCGCGCACCTGCAGTTCGAGGGCGTCGTCGCCGCTCCCTTCGCCTCCGCGCTCGCCGCGCTGGAGGAGGACGAGATGGACCTGGGCGCCGTCTGCATCGACATGGGCGGCGGCTCCACCTCCGCGGCGGTGTTCTCCGGCGGCAGCGCCATTCACGTGGAGACCCTGCCGGTCGGCGGCCAGCACGTGACCCAGGACATCGCCCGCGGCCTTTCGACCACCATCGCCGGCGCAGAGCGCATCAAGACCCTGCACGGCTCGGCCATCGCCTCGGCCAACGAGGACCGCGAGATGATCGAGGCGCCGCCCCGTGGCGACGATCCCGGCGCGGGCCCGGTGATCGCGCCCCGGTCGCTGCTGAAGGGCATCATCGCGCCCCGCGTCGAGGAGACGCTGGAGCTGCTGCGCGACCGGCTGAAGGCCTCCGGCGCGCCGGTGGAGCCCGGCGCCGGCGTGGTGCTCACCGGCGGCGCCTCCCAGCTCGCCGGCGTGCGCGAAGTGGCCGTGCGCGTGTTCGACCGCCCCGTGCGCCTGGGCCGCCCGCGCCGGGTGCCGCACCTGGCCGACGCCGCCTCCGGCCCGGCCTTCTGCGCCGCGGCGGGCGTCCTGCACCGCTCGGCCTTCGGTCCGCGCGAAGCCGTCTCGGCCAAGGCGTTGGCCTCGGCCAAGCTCCGCCGCGAACCGCTGGATCCGGGCGCCAACCCGGTGGCCAAGGCCGCCGCCTGGCTGCGCGACAACCTGTAGCGGAGGGCCGGCGCCGGCGTCGGATCCCGGGCGGTCGCCGCAGCGGAAGCTAGGCCGCGATCACATCTGAGTCAGGTTGTCGCATTCGTCGCCGCAACCGCGCGGGACGCCTTGTGCCGCAGGGGTTTTGGATTCACTGACGGTCGACCCCGGCACGACTCAAGGTATGCGGGTTAACCCTCGATTAAGGATGGAAGCGCCTTAGTTAACCCATCCTGAAAGGACGCGTCGGCGCGCTGGGGCGCCGGTGCATGCACAGACTGGCGAAGGACGGCAGGCTCTCATGGCAATCGCACTCTCAGCGCCGCGCGCGACGGAACTCAAGCCGCGCATCGTGGTCTTCGGCGTCGGCGGAGCCGGCGGCAACGCTGTGAACAACATGATCGAGGCGGGCCTGGAAGGCGTCGAATTCGTGGTCGCCAACACCGACGCCCAGCAACTGTCCTTCTCCAAGACCGACCGCCGCATCCAGCTCGGCGTGCAGGTGACGCAGGGCCTCGGCGCCGGCGCCCACCCCGAGGTCGGCATGAGCGCGGCCGAGGAATCCATTCCCGAGATCGGCGAGCACCTCGACGGCGCCCACATGGTGTTCATCACCGCCGGCATGGGCGGCGGCACCGGCACCGGCGCAGCGCCGGTGATCGCCAAGGCCGCCCGCGAGCGCGGCATCCTGACCGTCGGCGTGGTCACCAAGCCGTTCCATTTCGAGGGCCGCCACCGGATGCGCCTGGCCGACGCCGGCATCGGCGAGCTGCAGCGCTACGTGGACACCCTGATCGTCATCCCGAACCAGAACCTGTTCCGCGTCGCCAACGAGCGGACCACCTTCGCCGAAGCTTTCGGCATGGCCGACCAGGTGTTGCACTCCGGCGTCCGTTCCATCACCGACCTGATGGTGCTGCCCGGCCTGATCAACCTCGACTTCGCCGACGTCCGCACGGTGATGACCGAGATGGGCAAGGCGATGATGGGCACCGGCGAGGCCACCGGCGACGACCGCGCCCTGATGGCCGCCCAGAACGCCATCGCCAACCCGCTGCTGGACGAAGTGTCGCTGAAGGGAGCCAAGGCCGTACTGGTCAACGTCACCGGCGGTCTCGACATGACCCTGCTGGAGGTCGACGAAGCGGCCAACGCCATCTCCGAGCAGGTGGACGGCGACGCCAACATCATCTTCGGCGCGGCTTTCGACCCCACCCTGGAGGGCATGATCCGCGTCTCCGTCGTCGCCACCGGCATGGACGGCGCCGCCATGGCGGCCATGGAGCCGAAGGCGGAGCGCGCGCCGCTCGCCGCCCCGCCGCTGCGTACCGCGCCGGCGGTCCCGGCGTCCGAGCCGGTCCGCTCCTTCGAGCGCGCCGTCTTCGCCGAGTCCCGCCCGGTGGCCCCCGCGCCGCAGCCGGCCTATGCGGCCTACGAGCCCCAGCCCGCCGCCCCGCAGCAGCCGGCTCCGGTCGCCGTCGCCGCGCCCGAGCCGGTACGCGCCCAGGACGAAGCCGAGCAGGGCGACCTGCTCTCCGCCGCTACTGCGTCCATGCCCGCGCCGCAGCCGCAGATCAGCCGTCCCATCGCCCGCATCGTCGATCCCTCCGTGGCCGACGAGTCCGACGAGCCGCTGTTCCCCGCCCACGCCTACGAGGAGCGCCGTCCGCAACGGGGCGGATTCCTCAGCCTGTTCGGCGGCCGTCCGCGCTACGAGACCCCGGCGCCCGCGCCGCGCGCCGCCGCCCACCGCGGCGGGGCGCTGCCCGCCGAAGCTCCGGCCGAGGATGTGGCGGCCGAAGGCGGCGAGGACCTGGAGATCCCGTCCTTCCTGCGTCGCCTGGCCAACTGAGGCCTTTCCGCCCTGATTGATGCTGCAGCGCAGCGTGGTTCTTGCCCCGCGCTGCAAACAGCGTTAACCGGTCTTAAGGGTTTGGCTGCAAACCTCTGAAAGATCGCGTCTTCCGATCAGCTCGAATTTGCGTTCGGGCCGATCGGCGATTGTGGCGCGGGCCGCTGAACGTCGACCTGAAGACCCATCCGGACCGCAAGCCGCGGCGAAACATTCCGAAACAGGAAGTGTTTTGTGGCGCCGCAGCAGAGGTTCTATCCCCAAAGACGGGGCGCGCGGTCCGATCGGACGGCATTCGAGTGCAGGAAGGTGGCGACGTGGCCGCATCGGCGTTTCAGCACACCCTTCAGGGGCCCGCGGTCTTCGCCGGCGTCGGCGTCCATACCGGCGCCTACACGCGCGTCCGGGTCCGCCCGGCGGCGGCGGACACCGGCATCGTCTTCGCCCGCACCGACATCGCCGACCTCACCCGCAACCTGGTCCCGGCCTCGGGCGAGGCGGTCTGCAAGACTCAGCTCGGCACCGTCATCGGCAACGACGCCGGCGTGACCGTCTCGACCATCGAGCACCTGATGGCGGCGCTCGCCATGCTGGGGATCGACAACGCCCGCATCGAGGTCGACGGGCCGGAGATGCCGATCATGGACGGTTCGGCCCTGCCGTTCGTCCAGGAGCTGGACCGCGCCGGCCGCCGCGCGCAGGACGCGCCGCGCCGCTACGTCGAGATCCTTGAGACCGTCGAGGTGGCGGACGGCGGCAAATGGGCGCGCCTGTCGCCCGCCGAGGGCTTCGAGCTCGCCTTCGAGATCGATTTCGCGAACCCGGTGATCGGCCGCCAGCGTATCGACATGGCCATGGACGAGCGGGCGTTCCGGGGCGAGCTGGCCGACTGCCGCACCTTCGGCTTCCTGCAGGACGTCGAGGCGCTGCGCGCCATCGGCCTGGCCCGCGGCGGCTCGCTGGACAACGTCGTGGTCATCGACGGCGACCGGATACTCAATCCGGAGGGCCTGCGCCGTCCCGACGAGTTCGTCCGCCACAAGGCGCTCGACGCCATCGGCGACCTCTACGTCCTCGGCGGCCCGATGATCGGCCGATTCGAAGGCGTGCTGGCCGGGCACGGGGTGAACAACGCCCTGGTGCGGGCGCTCCTGGCCCGGCCGCGGGCCTGGCGCTGGCGCAGCCTCGTCCTGGATCTTGCCGAAGCCGGCTGACCGCGCCGTTCGATTTGCGCGAACCATGCGCTGGTGTAGAACCACCCCACCCTGCTAAGGGGCGCCTCGCGCCGAGGGCGCGGGTTGGTCTTGAGGTGAAGGTGTCCCTGCTCCGAATTTCGACGGCCCGCCCGATTGTCGTCGCCGTCATCCTGGCCATCGCCGTGACCGGCTGCGCCGGCAAGAAGCACAAGCCCAAGCTGGCCTACGAAGAGCGGCCGGTGGAGCTGCTGTATTCCGCCGGCGCCAACCGGATGGACCGCGGCCTATGGTCCCAGTCGGTGGACTACTTCCAGGAGGTGGAGCGCCAGCACCCCTATTCGGAATGGTCGCGCCGGGCGATCCTGATGCAGGCCTACGCCCACTACCAGGGCAACAACTACACCGAGGCGGTGGCCGACGCCGACCGCTTCATCTCGCTCTATCCGGGCAACCCCGCCGCAGCCTACGCCCACTACCTGAAGGCCATCTGCTACTTCGAGCAGATCGTCGACGTGGGCCGCGACCAGGCCGCCACCGGCCAGGCGCTGGATAACCTGCGCGAGGTGACCCAGCGCTATCCGCGCACGGAATACGCCCAGGACGCCCGGCTGAAGATCGACATGGTCAACGACCAGCTGGCCGGCAAGGAAATGACCGTCGGCCGCTACTACCTGCGCCAGGGCGACACGCTCGCCGCCATCGGCCGCTTCCGCACCGTCATCGACCGCTACCAGACCACCAGCCACACGCCCGAGGCGCTCTACCGGTTGGTGGAAGCCTACCTCACCATGGGCCTGCTGGAGGAAGCCGGGCGCAACGGCGCGGTGCTGGGTTACAACTATCCCGGCGACGTCTGGTACTCCGAGGCCTACCGCCTGCTCACCAGCAAGGGCCTGCGGCCCGCGACGGAGCCTTCGGGCAAGGGAGTGGGCAGGCTCTTCCACATCCCGTTCCGCAAGAACAAGGCCGAGACCATCAAGCCGCCGGCCGCGGCGATGGCCCCGCCGGTGGCGACGACGGCGTCGCCCGCGGCCGAGGCCGCCGCTCCCGCGGCTTCGGGACCGACCCAGGCCAATTGAGCCGGCCGGAGGCGGCCGTGCGCCCTTCCGGCCCCGGCGTTTTCAGGCGATCCTGCCACCCATGCTGATCGGACTGTGGATCCGCGACGTGGTGCTGATCGAGGCCCTGGACCTGTCCATCGGGCCCGGCCTCACGGCGCTCACCGGCGAGACCGGGGCCGGCAAGTCGATCATCCTGGACGCCCTGGGCCTGGCGGTGGGCGCCCGCGCCGAGGCGGGCTTGGTGCGCCAGGGTGCGGCCCAGGCGGTGGTCTCCGCCGTCTTCGCCCCGGCCGCCGACCATTCCGTCTGGGACCTGCTGGAGGATAAGGGCCTGAGCTACGCCCGCGACGAGGACCTGGTGCTGCGCCGGACGCTCGGCGCCGAAGGCCGCAGCCGCGCCTTCGTCAACGACCAGGCGACCGGCGTCGGCGTCCTGAAGGAGATCGGCGAGGCCCTGCTGGAGGTGCACGGTCAGCACGAGACCGTGGGCCTGCTCGACGCCCGCCGTCACCGGCCCCTGCTCGACGCCTTCGGCGGCCTCGTCGACCGGCGTGAAGCGCTTGCCGCCCGTTGGAGCGCCTGGCGCGCCGCCCGCGCCGCCGCCGAGGCCCTGCAGGACCAGGTCGGCCGCGCCGCCGCCGAGACCGAGGAACTGACCCTGCGCCTTTCCGAGCTCGACCGCCTCGATCCCCAGAGCGGCGAGGAGACCGCGCTGGCCGAACAGCGCGCCGTCCTGGGCGCCTCGGAAAAGGCGCTCTCCGACATCCAGAGCGCCCGCGGCGCCTTCCACGGCCTCACCGGCAAGCTCGCCGGCGCCATCCGCGCGCTGGAGCGGGCGCGCGAGCGGGCTGTGGCGGCCGGCGCCGCGGAGGAGGGGGTTGCGGTGAGCCGCCTGATCGCCGCCTCGGAGGCTGTCGATCGCGCGCTCACCGAGGCCTCCGAGGCCGAGGCCGGCATCGACGGCGCGGCCCTGGCCTTCGATTTCCGCCCCGACCAGCTCGAGAGGGTCGAGGAGCGGCTGTTCGAGCTGCGGGCCATGGGCCGTAAGCTGGGCGCGCCGGTGGAGCAGCTCGCCGAGCTCCGGGTCCGCTTCGCCGCCCGCCTGCGGGCGGTGGAGTCCTCCGAGGAAGCCCTGCGCGCCGCCCAGGCCGAGTTGGCCGCCGCCCGCGCCGCCTACCTGGCCGACGCCGGGGCGCTGACCGCCGCCCGCCAGGCCGCCGGCGAGCGCCTCGCTGAAGTCGTGACGGCCGAGCTCGCGCCCCTCAAGCTCGACAAGGCCCGCTTCCGCGTTTCCGTGGAGCCGCTGGACGAGGACCGCGCAGGTCCCGCCGGCCTCGACCGGGTGGTGTTCCAGGTGGCCACCAACCCCGGCGCGCCGTTCGGCGACCTGGGCGCGATCGCTTCCGGCGGCGAGCTCGCCCGCTTCGCCCTGGCGCTGAAGGCGGCGCTGGCCGGTCGCGGCGGCGTCCAGCCGCTGATGATCTTCGACGAGGTGGACCAGGGGGTGGGCGGCGCCGTGGCCGACGCCGTGGGCCTCCGGCTCAGGCGCTTGGCCGCCGACGCCCAGGTGCTGGTGGTCACCCACTCGCCGCAGGTCGCCGCCCGCGCCGACGCCCATTGGCGGATCTCCAAGACCGGCGACGCCGAGCGCCTGCGCACCGCCGTCGAGGTGCTGGCCCCCGCCGACCGCGAAGAGGAGATCGCCCGCATGCTGGCCGGCGCCCGCATCACCGACGCCGCCCGCGCCGCCGCCAGGGCGCTGATGCATGCGTGACGAAGGCAATATTGTTCGTCTTTTGTTCCATTTCGTCCACCCCTCTCATGCTAAGGTGACGCTGCAAAGGATGGCGATGGAATCTGCACGTCGAATGGAACCGAGTTTGAGGCGCGCCGCCCCACGATCCGCTGTTTCCACCCGAAAAACCGCTAACCGCCTTAGGGAGTGTCTGCGGTTCGAGCCTTGCGCGGCTTGGGTTTGCGGCCCGTCCAGCGGCGCCCACCGATTCCCTTCCCCCTGGAGGGGGGAAGGGTCAGGGATGGGGGTGGGGCGGCTTCCGCCGCTGATGCGTCGACGGCTCTACGCGGGTTTATGCGGGTTTCCCCCGTCTGCTGTTCTGCGTTGGCGCGGGCGGACGATAGCTCCGCAAGGGAGCGCATTGGCTGGGGCGCCACCTGCATCCCCGGCCCTTCCCCCCTCCAGGGGGAAGGGAGCGCGCGCGGGAAGGCCCGTCCCATGACCGACCTGAAGGTGATGACCGAGGCCGAGGCGGTCGAGGAACTCACGCGCCTCGCCGACGAGATCGCCGCCCACGACATCCGCTACCACCGCGACGACGCGCCTGCGGTTTCCGACGCCGACTACGACACGCTGAAGCGCCGCAACGCCGAGCTGGAAGCGGCCTTCCCGCACCTGGTGCGCGAGAACTCGCCGTCGTTCAAGGTGGGCGCCGCGCGCTCCGAGCAGTTCGCGCCGGTGGAGCACGGCGTGCCCATGCTGTCGCTGGACAACGCCTTCTCCGACGAGGACGCCCTGGAGTTCGACGCCCGCGTCCGCCGCTTCCTGCGGCTGGAGGAGGTGGTGGCCTACACCGCCGAGCCGAAGATCGACGGGCTCTCGGCCTCCCTGCGCTACGAGAACGGCGTGCTGGTCCAGGGCGCCACCCGCGGCGATGGGCGGGTGGGGGAGGACGTCACCGGGAACCTGCGCACCTTGAAGGAGGTCCCCCGCCGGCTGGCCGGTTCCGGCTGGCCGGAGGTGATCGAGGTGCGCGGCGAGGTCTACCTGGGCCACGCCGAGTTCGCGGCCCTGAACGCGGCGGCCGAGGCGGCCGGCCAGCGCACCTACGCCAACCCCCGCAACGCCGCCGCCGGCTCCCTGCGCCAGATCGACCCGAAGATCACCGCCGGCCGGCCCCTGCGCTTTTTCGCCTACGCCTGGGGCCTGCTCAGCGCCCCGTTCGCCGAGACCCAGTGGGGCGCGCTGCAGAGCCTGAAGGCCTGGGGCTTCCAGACCACGCCCCAGAGCCGTCGCGTCGAGGGGCCGGAGGGCCTGCTGGAGGCCTACCGCGAGATGGAGGCGGCCAGGCCCAGGCTCGGCTACGACATCGACGGCGTGGTCTACAAGGTCGACCGCCTGGACTGGCAGCAGCGCCTGGGCTTCGTCTCCCGCTCGCCCCGCTGGGCGGTGGCGCGCAAGTTCCCCGCCGAACAGGCCCGCACCGTCCTGGAGGCCATCGACATCCAGGTGGGCCGCACCGGCGCGGTCACCCCGGTGGCGCGGCTGCGGCCGGTGACGGTAGGCGGCGTGGTGGTGGTCGCCGCCACCCTGCACAACGCCGACGAGATCGCCCGCAAGGACGTCCGCATCGGCGACACCGTCATCGTCCAGCGGGCCGGCGACGTGATACCCCAGGTGGTGGGTCCGGTGCCGGACGAGCGTCCGGCGGGCGCGCAGCCCTTCGTCTTTCCCACCCGGTGTCCCTGCAGCCTGGCCACGCCGCTGGCGCGCGAGACCACGGCCTCGGGCGCCGAGACCGTGGTGCGCCGCTGCACCGGCGAGTTCGCCTGTCCGTTCCAGAAGCTCGCCCACCTGCGCCACTTCGTCTCCCGCCGGGCCTTCGACATCGAGGGCCTGGGCGAGAAGCAGCTCACCGCCTTCGTGGAACGCGGCTGGCTGCGCGAGCCGGCCGACATCTTCCGCCTGGCCCGTGACGAGGAAAAGCTCGCCGAGCTCCTGGCCACCGACGGCTACGGCGAGGTCAGCGTCCGCAACCTGGTGGCCGGCGTCGAGGCCCGGCGCAAAATCTCCCTGGACCGCTTCATCTACGCCCTCGGCGTGCGCCACATCGGCGAGACCACCGCCGTGGTGCTGGCCCGCGGCTACGGCTCGGCGGCCGCCTTCCTGGAGGCCATGGACAAGGTGGCCGAACGCGACCCCGCGGCGATGGAAGAGCTCGACGCCCTCGACCAGGTCGGGACCGCGGTGATCGAGGCGGCCGCGGCCTACTTCGCCGAGGACCACAACCGCGCCCTGGTGCAGGCCCTGGTCGAGCAGCTCGACATCCGCGACGCCGAACAGCCCAAGCGCGACACCGCGGTGGCCGGCAAGACCGTGGTGTTCACCGGCGCCCTGGAGCGGATGACCCGCGACGAGGCCAAGTCCCAGGCCGAGGCCCTGGGGGCCAAGGTGTCGGGCTCGGTCTCGAAGAAGACCGACATCGTGGTCGCCGGCCCCGGCGCCGGCTCCAAGCTGAAGACCGCCGCGGAGCTGGGCGTCCAGGTGATGACCGAAGACGAATGGCTGGCCCTGGTCGGCGCCTGAGCCGGCCTGTGGCGGCGCTAGATCGGCGCGCAGGCCAGCGCCATCCAGGCCCGCACGTCGCCCGGAACCTTGGGGCCGATCACCGCCAGCACCCGGGCGTGGTAGGCGTCGAGCTGGGCGCGTTCCTCCGGCGTGAGCAGGGCGCCGTCCACCAGCCGCCGGTCGAAGGGCGCCAGGGTCAGGGTCTCGAAACCCAGCATCGGCCGCTCGCCGCCCTCCAGACCTTGCGGCGGCGTCACCACCTGCAGGTTCTCGATGCGGATGCCATAGGCGCCTTCCTTGTAGTAGCCGGGTTCGTTGGACACGATCATCCCCGGGCGCAGGGCCACCGGGTTGGGCAGCTTGGAGATCCGCTGCGGCCCCTCATGGACGCCGAGGTAGGAGCCGACCCCGTGGCCGGTGCCGTGGTCGTAGTCCAGGCCGTGGGCCCAGAGCGGCGCACGGGCGAGCGCGTCCAGCGCCGAGCCGGTGGCGCCGGCCGGGAAGCGCACCCTCGCCAGGGCCAGGTGGCCCTTCAGCACCAGGGTGAAGCGCTCGATCATTTCCGCCGACGGCCGGCCGATCGCCACCGTGCGGGTGACGTCGGTGGTGCCGTCGAGGTACTGGGCCCCGGAATCCAGCAGCAGCAGCGAACCGGGCTCCACCTTGCGGTTCAGTCGCTCGGTCGGGCGATAATGCACGATGGCGCCGTTGCCCGCCGCCCCGGCGATAGTGTCGAAGGACAGGTCCTTCAGCGCGCCGGTGCCTTCGCGGAAGCCCTCAAGCCGCGTCACCACCTCGATCTCGTCCAGC
>NZ_DASXYF010000104.1:0-68166 GCF_036502675.1 Phenylobacterium sp. | reverse complement strand
GAACACCCGGGCCGGGCCGGCGAAGACCAGGCTGCCCTCGTCGACGCCCGCGGTCTTCACGATGCAGCCGTCCTCGGCCAGGTTGCCCTTCAGCACCGCCAGGCCGCCGTCGCGGGAGAAGGCGTGTTCCGACGACCGGATTACCCCGGTCTCGCGGTCGAGGTCCAGCGCTTCCCAGCGGCGCTCCTGGCTGAACGCCACCTGGGTGGGCACGCCGCCGGGCGCCGCGCGGTAGAAGGTCTCGACACTTTCGCTCTCCGTGCGGCGCACGTCCCAGCGGGCCAGCGCCTCGCCGAGCGTCGCGCTGTGCACGGTGGGCTCTTCGATGTGAATCAGGCCCGCGCGGTCGAGCTCGCCCAGGATGGCCATCACGCCGCCCGCGCGGTGCACGTCCTCCATGTGCACGTCGGCCTTGGCCGGCGCCACCTTGCACAGGCAGGGCGCCCTGCGCGACAGGCGGTCGATGTCGGCCATGGTGAAATCCACCTCCGCCTCGTGCGCCGCGGCCAGCAGGTGCAGCACCGTGTTGGTCGAGCCGCCCATGGCGATGTCGAGGCACATGGCGTTCTCGAACGCCTTGAAGCTGGCGACCGAGCGCGGCAGCACCGAGGCGTCTTCCTGCTCGTAGTAGCGGCGGGTGATGTCGACGATCAGGTGGCCCGCTTCGAGAAACAGCCGCTCGCGGTCGGCATGGGTGGCCAGCACCGAGCCGTTGCCCGGCAGCGAGAGGCCCAGCGCCTCGGTCAGGCAGTTCATCGAGTTGGCGGTGAACATGCCCGAGCAGGAGCCGCAGGTGGGACAGGCCGAGCGTTCGATGGTCTCCACCTCAGCGTCGCTGAGGGTCTCGTCCGCCGCCGCGACCATGGCGTCCACCAGGTCGAGCGCCACCTCCTTGCCCTTCAGGACGACCTTGCCCGCCTCCATCGGACCGCCCGAGACGAAGACGCTCGGGATGTTCAGCCGCAGCGAGGCCATCAGCATGCCGGGCGTGATCTTGTCGCAGTTGGAGATGCAGACCATGGCGTCCACGCAGTGGGCGTTGGCCATGTACTCGACGCTGTCGGCGATCAGCTCCCGCGACGGCAGGCTGTAGAGCATGCCGTCGTGGCCCATGGCGATCCCGTCGTCCACCGCGATGGTGTTGAACTCCTTGGCCACGCCGCCGGCGCGCTCGATCTCGCGGGCGACCAGCTGGCCCAGGTCCTTCAGGTGCACATGCCCCGGGACGAACTGGGTGAAGGAGTTGACCACGGCGATGATCGGCTTGCCGAAGTCTGCGTCCTTCATGCCCGTCGCGCGCCACAGGCCGCGCGCGCCCGCCATGTTGCGGCCGTGGGTCGAGGTTCGGGAACGATAGGCAGGCATCGGAAGGTCCTGGAAACTGCAAGCGTCCGGGCCGCGATACCACACGTCGCGCGACAAGGAGAAATGGGGCCGGAGCGCCGGGAACGCGAAACTACGGCGCCGTGCGGTCGAGTTCCCGGCCCAGGGCCTCGAGCAACTCGCGGCTGCCCGCCTCGCGGTTCTTGAGCGCATCGGGGTCGCCGAAATAGACGCCCTGCTCGACGAACACGAACCGCGCTCCGTCGCCGGCCGGCTCGATCTCGATGGTGGAGAGCGAAACGGAGATCGGCGCCTCGCCGATGGCCATCCGGCAGGTGAACACGATCCGCCGGTCCGGGACCACGACGTGGAACTGCGCGTCGTTGCAGATCTCCGGCCCGTCGCCGAAACGGAACCGCGATGTCTCCCAGCCGCCCACCCGGAAATCGAGCGCGTATTCCAGCACCTCGAACCCCTCTCCTTCGGCGAACCAGCGCCGCTTGGCCACGGCGTCGGCGTTGGCCCGGAACACCCTGGCCGGCGAATGGGGATAGAGCCGCTCGATACGGAAATCGCCATGCACGGCGAGGGGAAGGTCGGCGGGCGGGTTCATCGGGCGTCCTCCTGCGATGCGCGTGTGGCCGCCCCTGAGGCGACAAAAACTTAAGTAAGTACTTTACTAATGGGCGCCAGTGGATTGGTCAAGCGCGGCCGAGCGCCCTCGCCCGCCACCATGTGCGCGGATTACCGCCGTTCGTCCTTGCCCGCCGCCGGCGCCTCTCCGCGCCAGATTCCCAGCACCAGCCGCGCCAGCAGCGCCCAGGCTGCGCCCAGCGTCCAGCCGGCCAGCACGTCGGTGGGCCAGTGGACGCCGAGGTAGACCCGGCTCACCCCGACCGCGACGATCACCAGGATCGCCAGGGTGAAGACGAAGGCCTTGAAGCGGCGGCGCCGGTCCAGGCTGGAGAGGATGGCGGCGACGGTCAGATAGGTGGCCGCCGAGAGCATCGAATGCCCGCTCGGGAAACTGTGGGTGTAGACATAGACCCCGTGCGGCACGAGTTCCGGGCGCGGGCGGTCATAGACCACCTTCAGGGTGTCGTTGCAGACCTCCGCCAGGATGATGGTGACGGTCAGGACGACGGCTTGCCGCCATTTTCCGAAGAACAGCAGGCTGGCCGCCGCGATCACCACGAACAGGGTCAGCAGCGTGACCCCGCCCAGGGCGGTCACATCGCGCATGGCCTCCTCGACGGCGCGCGAACCGATCGGGTCGGCGGGATTGGCCGGATTGCGGAACCACAGCAGGATCGCACGGTCGAACGCCGCCGTAGCGTTCTCGCCCACCTCGTCGGACAGGCCGAGGAAGGCGAGGATCGCGCCGCCCAGGGCGATGATCAGCCCCAGCGCCCGGAATTCCAGCCGATCCGTCAGGAAGCGCCGCCAGGCCGCCGCTACGCCCGCCATGATGATGATCCGTCCGCACGCTGAGCTACGCGCCAGACCGCCACTATGCGGCGCGCAGGTTCCGGTTCCATCCTGCAGCGGAAAAAGGCGGGCCGCCTACATCCGCCCGCTGACCGGCACCAGCGCGCCGGTGACCGCGCGGGCCTCCTCCGAGGCCAGGAACAGGATCACCGCCGCCAGGTCGGGGGGCGCCACCCAGGCCGAGGCGTCGGCGTCGGGCATGTCGGCGCGGTTGGTCGGGGTGTCGATGATCGAGGGCAGCACGGCGTTGACGGTGATTCCCTCGTCCTTGAGCTCCTCCGCCAGGCTCTCTGTCAGGCGGTGCACGCCGGCTTTCGAGGCGGCATAGGCGCCCATGCCCTTGGCGGCCTTCACCGCCCCGCCGGCCCCGATGTTCACGATCCGGCCGGACTTGCTCTTGCGCAGGTGCGGGATGGCGCTGCGGCTGGCGTTGGCGGCGGTGAGCACATTGATCCGATACAGCTTGTTCCAGCTGTCGGAGGCGCCGTCCTCCAGCGTCTCCCAACTGAAGCCGCCGGCGACGTTGATCAGCACGTCGAGGCCGCCCAGCTTCGCGGCCGCCTGGTCGAAAGCCGCCTTGGCGGCGGCGTCGTCGGCCAGGTCCACCCCCCCCAGCGCCACATGGCCGGGGCCCAGTTCCTCCATCAGGCCCGCAGGCGGCGCCGGGGCGTAGTCGATCAGGGCGACGCGCCCGCCCGCCTTGGCGGCGGCGCGCGCCACGGCCGCGCCCAGCACGCCGAAGGCGCCGGTGATGGCGTAATTCCGTTGCGTCATCCGGTCGACCTCCCGAAGCCTCGATGCTTCGGCGGGATACTAAGGGGGCGCCGCCAGGGAAGCCAATGGCGCAGGCGCGCGGATTGCGCCCGGCGCCTACGCCGGCAGCAGTTCGCCCGGCGCCGCGGGGTCCAGCCGGAAGCTGGCGGGAAGCACCCGCTCGTCGGGCTTCTGCAGGCCGATGGCCTTGGCGCCCCGCGCCAGCGCCACCTTGCCCAGGCCCAGGGGCGTGAAGCCCGCCTGCACTCGCGGCCGCGCGCCCAGGCGGCGGCGCAGCACCGCGTTGGCGTAGATCACGTTGGCGCGCATCAGCGCCTCGGGCGTCATGAATTCGATCGACAGCGAAACGTTCAGCATCGGCCCGTTGACGATGCGGTGCGGCGCGTTCTGCTTCCAGGTGACCATCCGGCCGGGCGTGAGGTCGAAGACTTCGGCCGCGGCGTCCCAGGCGGGATCGAAGGGGAACTGCTCGGCGGTCTCGCGCAGGACGATGCGCTCCAGGGTTTCCTGCGGCGCGAAGGGCGCCTCGACCGGATAGACCCACACCCGCTTGCCCCCGCGGATCTGCCAGAGCGACACCAGCGCCACGTCCAGGTGGTAGAAGACCTGGGCCTCGGCTGAGGAGATCAGCAGGCCCAGATCGCGCTTGAAGGTCTTCAGGC
This sequence comes from Phenylobacterium sp., assembly GCF_036502675.1. GTDB lineage: Bacteria > Pseudomonadota > Alphaproteobacteria > Caulobacterales > Caulobacteraceae > Phenylobacterium. The sequence goes on along the minus strand of NZ_DASXYF010000104.1, from coordinate 63,919 downwards.
CGGGCGCGCGGGCGGCCTTCTCGGCGAAGATCTCCTCGCAGAGCGCCGCATAGGCCGGCAGGTGGCGGTTGGTCTCGCGCAGGTTCAGCCATATGCGGCCCTGCTTGGCGGCGTCCAGCAGCTGGGCCCCTGAAAGATCGCCGGCCGAGCCGCGGCGCCAGCTCGTCCAGGCGACCGGGTCGCGGCCCATGGTGAAGACGCCCAGCCGGTCGCGTGGGTAGCGGTCGAGCACCTCGATCAGGCCTTCGTCGGAGAACATCTCCCGCTGGTGCAGGTCATGGGTGAAGGCCAGGTTCTCGCGGGTGAAGGCGCGGGCCTTCTCCGCGCTCCAGTCGGCGACGATGCTCATGCCGCCGACCTCAGGCCGTAGAAGCTCAGCTTGAACGGGCCCCACCACAAGGTCTTGCCCAGGCCGCGGGCGGCGCGGTCGAGGGTGAAGGCGAAGTCGGGCGCGCCCACCAGCCACTTGCCGGCCGCCAGCAGGCCGAAGGCCGCCGCCTGCCCCAGGCCCACCGCCATCCAGCGCGCCACGCCGAGCCGGTCCGGCGGGTTCGCCGCCGCGCAGGCCGAAGACGGGCCCTGGCCGTAGGCGAAGGCGCGGGCCACCGTGTAGCGCAGGGAGAGCCGGCTGGGCGCCGGGTCTTCCCAGACCCAGGCTTCGGGCGCCCAGGCGAAGCGCGCGCCGGCGGCCTTCATGCCGGCGAACAGCAGGTCGTCCTCCCCGCCGATGTGGTTGCGCAGGTTGGAGAACGGCCGCTCCGGGTCCGGCAGGGCGGCGCGGCGGACCAGGCTGTCGCCGCAGCCGTAGTAGCGGTCGATGACGCCGGCCTCCGCCGGCCCCTCGCGGGAGAAGAACTGCTCCAGGTAGGCGCGGTGCTTGCCCACGCCCGGCGGCGCGCGGCCGCGGACCGGGCCGAACACCACGTCAGCCTCGTAACGGGCCTGCGCCTGCGTGAGCGCGGCGAGCCAGCCCTCCGGCGCCTCTTCGTCATCGTCGAGAAAGGCGATGAACGCCCCCGTCGCCCGGGCCAGCGCAGCGTTGCGGGCGTTGGCGACCCCGGGCTCCGGCTCGTGCACATAGGCCACCGGGAACGGCGCCTGGGCGCGCAAGGCTTCGACCACCGGGCGGGCCGAAGGCCCCACGTCGTTGTCGACCACCACCAGCTCGAGCTCGCCCGCGTCGACCCCCGTCTGGCGGAAGGCCGACAGGGCGGCGCGTCGCAGGCCGGCCGGCCGGCGCTGGGTGGGAATGACGATGCTGACGCGAGGTCCAGCCATCGGTCAGGCCGGTTCGGCCTGCGACCGGCGCGTCCCGGCGACCACGGCCGCGGCGAGGCTGCGGGCTCGGCCCGCCACCGACAGCTCGACGGTGGCGATGGCGTCCAGGCGACGGCGCACCCGGTCCAGCGGGCCGCCGGGCGAGCCGCCCACCAGCATCCAGGCGCGCTCGGCGGCCTGGGCGGCGCGACCCGCGGCGCTCTCCGCCGCGGCCAGGCCCTCGGCGACGGTGCGCGAAGGCGGCGCGAAGGGGCGCTTGTAGTGCTCGTGGCCCGGACCGAGGTCGTAGTCGGTCAGGCCCAGGTCCGGCATGGCCGCGATCGCCCGCGGCAAGAACAGCTGGCCCGGCGACCAGGCCGCCAGCGCCGGGTCGATGGAGGCGATCCAGGGATGGAAGACCGAGCCCAGCCGCACCCCGAAATGCCCGCCCACCAGCCGGTCGCCGGCGTAGAGGCAGATCATCAGGCCCCGGAAGTCGCCCTCCCGCAGCTCGAACAGCGCGCCGATCAGCTCGCGCGTCCAGTCCGGGTGCAGGAAATCGTGGGCGCCGGTGCGGGCGAGCTGCTCGCGCTTCCAGGTCATCAGCGTGTCAAAGGCGGCGCGGGAGCGGTCGGGGGCGGCGATCCGCAACGGCCCCGCTTCGCGGTCCAGCTTGTGGTCGAGCCGCCGCCAGTTCTTGAACCGCTTCGGGCTCGCGACCCGCAGCGCCTCCAGATAGTCCTCGGCCGTCGTCTGAAGCTCGATGCGGAAGCCCGGCTGGCGCGCCGTCACATGGCGCTCGAAGGCCCCGTAGGGGTCGAGCAGGCCTGCGAAGCGAAAGGCGGTCAGGTCGGCGGCGGCCAGCGCCTCGGCGAGGTTCAGGCCCGGCTCACCCACCAGGGCGTGATAGTCCGACAGCGGCGCCCCGATTGGCCGGGCGAAGGCGCCGGGGCGGCGGTGGTGCGGCAGGAAGCCCACCGGACGATCGCCGTCGCGCCAGACTGTGACCCGGGCGTCGTCGCGCACCCGGGCGACGGCGGCGGCGAAATCGGGACCCAGCAATGGGCTGGCGAACGCCGGTTCGCCGGCGCACATCGCCCGCCAGGCCTGGGCGTCGGCCGGGTCGAGCTCAGCGGGATGAATGGTTTCGGCGCGCAGCATCGCGCTTTGCTGATAGAGCCCGCGGGTTAGGGATTGGCAAATTTCCAGGCGCAACCCCGCCCTGACGCCGGTTTTTCTCAAATCCTGACGAAGGCCTGCCGCAGGATGGCCTCAAGCGCCCGCGTGTCCACCTCGTCGAAGGCGGCGAGGTCCGCCCTCGCCGCCTGTCCTGCGGGGCGAAATCCAGGCGCCGCCGGATCCTCCTGCCGGAGTAGCATGTCGTTTTTGGCGGACGTGCGGGTCGTGAGGTGCGGTGATCGGGCTTCGGCGCCGTTAACCCTATAGCCAAGCCTGCGGCGAAACGCCTACTTTGCAAGATCGTAACAAATGCCTTAATTCGAGCGTCATCCGGAATTCCGTGCCCGGAGCGTCGATCAACGAGGTTAGGAGAAGAATTTGGTTGATTCCTCAACCAAGGCCCCGGATCCGATGGATATCGCGCTCGGCGCGGCCGTTCGGATTCGCCGGCGCACCATCGGCATGTCGCAGGAATCCCTGGCCGAACAGTGCGGCGTGAGCTTCCAGCAGATCCAGAAATACGAGAACGGCGCGAACCGCATCTCCTTCTCGCGCCTGGTGCAGATCGCCCGCGCCCTGCGCTGCCGCGTCGTGGACCTGATGGACGTGCTGGACACTCCGGACCGGGAAACCAGCGGCGACCTGGACCTGCTCACCCGCATGCGTACGCCCGGAGCCCTGGAGCTGCTGGCCGTCTATGAGCGCCTGGCGCCCGAGGCGCGCAGTTCTCTGATAAGCTTCCTGCGCGCCCTGGTGGGCCGCGACGCCGAGGCCTCCGCCCGCCCCAAGGTGCTGGCCTGAGGCCCAAACGGAACGGGCGCCGGCGCCTTTCGGAGCCGACGCCCGGGTGTCATGCTGGTGGACGCCCTTAGAGCGCCTTCAGATCGACCGCTGCGATCTTGCCGCGCTCCTCGCGCGTCTGAAAGCTGACCTTCTGGCCTTCGTTGAGATTGCCAAGACCCGCCCGCTCGACCGCAGAGATGTGGACGAAAACGTCCTTGCCGCCATCGTCAGGTTGGATGAACCCGAAGCCCTTCGTCGAATTGAACCATTTGACCGTGCCGTTGGCCATGTCTCGATGTCTCCCTGACAAGCCTCTTCAGGTGGGCTGTCGGCGCGAACGCCCCGCCCGGTCACAATCTCTTCTGTCTGGGGAGCGGCTGGTCCAGTCCGCCGGGGCGGCAAAATAGAGCATCTGCGGACCCAAATCACGGATTGCGGTCAAAATCTGCGCCAGCCCCGCAGGCGCGGTCAAGTGCGCTCAGCTCTCGCCCGCAAGTCGATCGATCACCGCGCGGGCGTCCGGGCCCGACCAGTCGGTCCCGCCGGAAACGCGCCCCCGCTCGGTTCCGTCCCTGCCGTAGATCACCGTGGTGGGCGCGCCCGCGGCCATCGGCTTCAGCGCGAACGGCAGCTTGCCGTTGGGATCGCTATAGAAGTCCAGGGGCTTGTGGGTCGCGATGAACGCCCGGGCCTTACCGACCGCGTCGTCGCCCTTGTCGATGCTCACCGCCAGCACGACGACCGGCTTGCCCGCATACGCCTGGGCCAGCCTGGCCAGGGTCGGCATCTCGATTACGCAGGGGGCGCACCAGGTGGCCCAGAGGTTCAGCACCACCACCTTGCCCTTGAAATCCGAGATGCGCCTGGGCGCGCCCCGGGCGTCGTAAAAGGTGTTGGCAGGGGGCGCGGCCGCCTCGGACCCGAAGTCCAGCTTGGCCATCTCGCCCTTCGCCAACGGCTTCAGCCCACCTGCGGGGTGGATGGAAGCCTGCGCCATGATGTAGACAACCGCGGCGACGCCGGCGAGGCCGACGCCCCATAAGGACCACTTCAAGACCCCGCCCTTCGGTTTGCCCGCTGGTTGATCGCTCATATGTCCGACGCCTCTCCGACCGCTCCTGACGCCCCGGGCCCAGACCCGGCCGCCCCCGCCGGCGGTCAGGCCATGTGGGGCGGGCGCTTCCAGGCCAGGCCCGACGCGCTGATGCAGGCGATCAACGTCTCCATCGGCTTCGACCGGAGGCTGGCCGGTGAGGACCTCGCCGGATCCCGCGCGCACGCGGCGATGTTGCGCAAGCAGGGCGTGATTACAAGCGAGGACGAAGCCGCCATCCAGGGCGGGCTCGACCAGGTGGCCGCCGAGCTCGCCTCGGGCGCCTTCCCCTTCCGGGAGGAGTTCGAGGACATCCACATGAACGTGGAGGCCAGGCTGCGCGAGCTGATCGGGCCGGCGGCCGGCCGGCTGCACACCGCCCGCTCGCGCAACGACCAGGTGGCGCTGGACTTCCGCCTCTGGGTGCGGGAGGCCTGCGACCGGACCGGGACGCAGATCCAAGCGCTGATGCGGGCGCTGCTGGCCAGGGCCGAGCCGCACGCCGCCACCCTGATGCCGGGCTTCACCCACCTGCAGCCCGCCCAGCCGGTGACCTTCGGCCACCACCTGATGGCCTATCTGGAGATGTTCGGCCGCGACGCGGGCCGGTTCGCCGACGCCCGGCGGCGGATGAACGAGAGCCCGCTGGGCGCCGCGGCGCTGGCCGGCTCCCCCTTCCCCATCGATCGGCAGGCGACGGCGAGCGCGCTGGGCTTCGACGCCCCCATGGCCAATTCGCTGGACGCGGTCTCGGCGCGCGACTTCGCCCTGGAGGCCCTGGCGGCGGGCTCGATCTGCGCCATCCACCTGTCGCGGCTGGCCGAGGAGATCGTGATCTGGATGACGCCGCAGTTCGGCTTCGTGCGTCTGACCGACGCCTTCACTACCGGCTCCTCGATCATGCCGCAGAAGCGCAACCCCGACGCCGCCGAGCTGGTGCGGGCCAAGGCCGGCCGGCTGCTGGGCGCCTTCACCCAGCTCGCCGTGGTGATGAAGGGCCTGCCGCTCGCCTATTCCAAGGACATGCAGGAGGACAAGCTCCCGGTGTTCGAGGCCTTCGACGCCCTGGAGCTTTCGCTGGCCGCAATGGCCGGGATGGTCGGCGACCTGGAGCCGGACGTGGAGCGGATGGCCGCGGCGGCGGGCGCGGGCTTCTCCACCGCCACCGACCTCGCCGACTGGCTGGTGCGCCAGCTGGGCATGGCCTTCCGCGACGCCCACCATGTGACCGGCGCCGCGGTGCGCCGGGCCGAGGCGCTGGGCTGCGACCTGGCCGGCCTGCCGCTCGCCGAGCTGCAGGCGCTGGAGCCGCGGGTCACCGCGGACGTTTACGGGGTGCTGACGCCGCAGGCGTCGGCGGCCAGCCGCATGAGCTATGGGGGGACGGCCCCCGAACAGGTGCGCGCCCAGGTTGCGCGTTGGAAGGAGATCCTCCGATGACCCCGATCCGCCTGGCGCTCGTCGCCCTGGCCGCAGCCCTGCCGCTGGCGGGCTGCGGGAAGATGGGCGCGCTCGATCGGCCCGGCCCGCTGTTCGGCCACGGCAACGCGGCCGCAGATGCGGCGGCCGCCTCCCACCAGGACCCCAACCGCCCGCTGAAGACCCTCGACCGGCGCGACCGCGACCCGGATCCGGACGACACCACCGACCTGTCGCCCATCCGCTCGCGGCCGGTCCAGGGCTCCGGCCAGGATCCGCTGAGCGCCGGGCCTTCAGGCGCGCTGCCCGATCCCTACGCCAACCCGCAATGAACCACTTCGAGCCCTCGCAGGGCGTGATGGCCTGCGAGTCCGTCCCGCTCCCAACCATCGCCGAAGCGGTGGGAACGCCGGTCTACGTCTATTCCTCCGCCACCCTGGAGCGGCACTACGAGGTGCTGCGCGACGCGCTCATGGCCGCGGGCCTCGGCCGGCCGCTGATCGCCTTTGCGGTGAAGGCCAACTCCAACGTCGCAGTGATCAAGACCCTGGCCCGCCTGGGCTGCGGGGCCGACGTGGTCTCGGAGGGCGAGATCCGCCGGGCGCTGGCCGCCGGCGTGCCGCCGGAGCGGATCGTCTTCTCCGGAGTCGGCAAGACGGCGCGGGAGATCGCCTTTGCGCTCAAGACGGGCGTCGCGGAGATCAACGTCGAGTCCGAGCCGGAGCTGGAGGCGGTGGCCCGCATCGCGGCCGAGCTGAAGGTGCGCGCCGCCATCGCCATCCGGGTCAACCCCGACGTGGAAGCCGGCGGCCACGCCAAGATCTCCACCGGCAAGGCGGACTCCAAGTTCGGCGTCTCGTTCAGCGAGGCCGCGCGGCTCTACGCCGCCGCCGCCGTCAACGCCCACCTGGACCCGGTGGGCGTCGCCTACCATATCGGCAGCCAGATCGTCGACCTGGGCCCCATGGAGGCCGCCTGCCGCAAGATGCGCGGCCTGGTCGAGCAGCTCCGCGCCGAAGGCCTGCCGGTGCGGCGCCTGGACCTGGGCGGCGGCCTGGGCGTGCCCTATTTCGACCAGCCGGACCCACCCGGCGTCGAGCCCTATGCGGCGATGATCGCCCGGGTGATGCAGGGGCTGGACGTGGAGTTCGCCTTCGAGCCCGGGCGGATGATCTGCGCCAACGCCGGCGTGCTGGTGGCCCGGGTGATCCACGTCCACCGCCGGCCCGAGGGGCGGAACTTTCTAGTGCTGGACGCGGCGATGAACGACCTGATCCGGCCGGCCATGTACGACGCCTTCCACGACATCCGGGCGGTGAAGCCCAGGCCCGGCGAGCCGGTGCTCTACGACGTGGTGGGGCCGGTCTGCGAGAGCGGCGACACCTTCACCCGCGACCGGCTGCTGCCGCCGCTGGAGGCCGGCGACCTGGTGGCCTTCATGACCGCCGGCGCCTACGGGGCGGCGATGGCCAGCGAGTACAACACCCGGCCGCTGGTCCCCGAGGCGATGGTCAAGGGCGGCGAATGGGCGGTGATCCGGCCGCGGCCGAGCTATGAGGACATGCTGGCGGCGGAGCGGCCGGCGTCCTGGCTCTGACGCCGGGTCGAGGAAGAAAACCCCGCTTCGGCGCCGAGCTTCAGTCGAGGGCGCCGACGTACGGCAGGCCGCGGAACTGGCCGGCGTGGTCCATGCCGTAGCCGACCAGGAAGCGGGCGGGCGCCTCCCAGGCCACGAAGTCGGGGTCCATGGCGCGGGGCTTGGGCCAGGGCTTGCGAGCGAAGACGGCGGTGAGCACCTCGCCGGCGCCGGCGTCGCGGACTAGGCGGACGGCCTCGCTGAGCGACAGGCCGGTGTCGAACACGTCGTCGACGATCAGGGCGCGGCGGCCGGAGAGCGGGCGCTGCAGGTCGGCGCGGACCTCGCAGCGGCCGAGGCTGGCGCGCTCGTCGCCGTAGGAGGCCAGCCACAGGGCGTCGAAACGCACGTTGCGGCCCGCCCGGGCCAGGGCCCGCATCAGGTCGCCGCAGAACCAGAGGCCGCCGGTGAGCAGGCAGACGGCCACCGTATCGTCGTCGATGCGCGGCGCGACGGCCTGGGCCAGCGCCTCGACCCGCCGGGCCACCTCGGCCTCGCTCAACAGGATGGCGGGGGTGGTCATGGGTGCTCCAGGGCGTATGGCGAACTGGTCGGCAGCGGCCTGGCGTCCACCGGCGGCGGCGCGGCGGCGCGCAGGCCCTCCGGCGCGTCGGCGGCCGGGGCGGCGTGGCGGGCGTCCGCCGCCCGCGCCGACGCCTTGGGCGCCGCCCCCGCCCCGGCCTTCTTTTCGGGTGCGAAGGTCACCTCCAGGTCGTGGGCGCTGGAGGGCGGGTCGAACATGTCGATGGCGAAGTGGCGGGTCTCGCCGGGCGGGATCCGCGGGTCGGCGGCGCGGGCGATCTGGGTGGCCACCGGCATGCCGGCCTTGTTGAGCAGGCTGATCTTCAGGGGCGGCGCGACGAGCGGCCGATCCTCGATGTTGCGGATCTGGCCGGAAATGGAGAGCGCCGCGCGGCCGCCCTGCAGGGCGGGCTCGGCCTTCACCGCCTCCAACACCAGGCCCAGGCTGTTCACCGGCATGCCGATGGTGGCGTAGGCCGCGGCCGAGCGCGGCCACACGCGCACCACGTCGGCGCGGAACACGATGGCCAGCGCCGCCAGGATGGCCAGCACGGCGGCGGCGGCGGCCCAACCCACGCCCACGACGGCGGCCTGGCGCACCTTGCGCTCGGTGTCGGCCTTGGCGCGGAACACCTTGGGCAGGTCCTCGCCCGGCAGGTCGCTGACCGCCTTGGGCGGCTCGTCCCTGGGGGGCGGGGATTCCCGAGCGACGGCGCCCTCGTCGCCGGCGGCGACCAACTGCAGGTCAGGTTCGACCTTCGCAAGCCAGCGAGCCCCGCAATTGGCGCAGCGGACCGTCCTGCCGTCCGGCGGAATCTTGCCGTCGTCCACAAAATAGCTGGTGGCGCACTCTGGACAGGTCAGTATCATGACAGTCGAATCGGACGCTCCAGCAACCTCCCTCGAGGTCGCCGATTTCGGTCCCCATGTCCAGAAACCCAGACGCCGATACGGCGACGCCCGCCGATCAGGCCGTAGTTCGCTTCGACGACGTGTCCATGCGCTACGGCCGCGGTCCGGAGATCCTGCAGGATCTGACCTTCTCGCTCACGCCGGGGTCGTTCCATTTCGTCACCGGTCCGTCGGGGGCGGGCAAGAGTTCGCTGTTGAAACTGATCTACCTGGCCGCGAAGCCGAGCAAGGGGCTCGTTCATCTGTTCGGCCAGGACATCTCACGAGTGGCGGCCAAGGACCAGCCGTTCCTGCGCCGGCGGATCGGCGTGGTGTTCCAGGAGTTCCGCCTGCTCGAACATCTGACCGCCTTCGACAACGCCGCCCTGCCCCTGCGCATCGCCGGCGGCCGGGCCGACGACTACCGCACCGACGTGGCCGAGCTGCTCACCTGGGTGGGCCTGAAGGCCCGCATGCACGCCATGCCCGCGACGCTGGCCGGCGGCGAGAAGCAGCGGCTGGCCATCGCGCGCGCGGTGGTGGGGCGCCCCGACGTGCTGCTGGCCGACGAACCCACCGGCAACGTCGACCACGAGATGGCGTTGCGCATCTTCCGCCTGTTCGTGGAGCTGAACCGGCTGGGCACCACGATCCTCATCGCCACCCACGACCAGGACCTGGTGGCCCGCTCCGGGCGGCCGGTGCTGCACCTGGAGGACGGCCAGCTCACCGCCCTGGGGCCGGGAGGCGCGGCTTGAGCGAGATGTTCGACCTGCCGAAGTGGAAGCCGGCTCCGTTCCTGCCGGAGGCGGACGCGCGCGACGGCTCGCTGATCTTCGTGGTGGCGGTGCTGTGCTTCCTGGCCTGCATGACCGCGCTGGCGGTGATCGCCGCCGACCGCGCGGCGCGCGGCTGGGCCGACCAGCTCACCGGCGAGGCCACCGTCATCGTGCGGCCCAAGGGCAGCGAGAGCCCGGATTCCGCCGCGGCGAGGGCGGCCGAGACCCTGGCCGGCATCCCGGGCGTCACCGAGGCCCGGGCGCTGGAGCGGGAGCAGGCCTACGACCTGATCAAGCCCTGGCTCGGGGACGTGGCCGACCTGGAGGACCTGCCGGTGCCCCGGCTGGTGGCGGTGGAGCTGAACCGCAAGCAGCCGCCAAGCGTGTTGGTGTTGGACGCCGCCCTGAAAGCGCAGGGGCTGGACGCCACGGTCGACGACCACAGCCTGTGGATCAACGACATCAAGCGCTCGGCGAGCGTCGCGCGCTGGCTGGGCGGAGGGGTGTTCCTGTTGATCGCGGGCGCGGCCGCGGCGGTGATCGCCTTCGCCACCCGGGCCGGGCTGGCGGCGCGACGCGACGTGGTGGAGGTGCTGCACCTCGCCGGCGCCGAGCATGTGCTGATCGCCCGGCTGTTCCAGGCGAGGTTCGCGCGCATCGCCGCCACGGCGGGTCTGTTCGGAGCGGCGGCGGCGATGGTCACCGGGGCTGTGCTGCGGCTGGTCGGCGGCGGCCAGGGGATCACCCCGGTGCTGCCCTTCGCCTGGATCGACGTTCTGGCCGTGCTCCCCTGCCCGCTGATCGCCGCCGGCGTCGCGGCGGTGGCGGCGCGGCTCACCGCCTCGTCGCTGATCGGGGAAATGACGTGAAGGGGCTGGCGGCCATCCTGGTCACGGCGCTGATCTGGGCGGCCGGCCTCCTGGCGTTCGCAGGCCGCATCGAGCATTCCACGCCGGCGCAGGACCCGCAGGACGCCGACGGCATCGTGGCGCTCACCGGCGCCGGGTCCAACGAGCGGATCAAGGCGGCCATGAGCCTGCTGGAGGACGGCAAGGGCAAGCGGGTGCTGGTCTCCGGCGTCAACCGCGAGGCCTCCCGCGAGGACATCCGCACGGCGGCGCGCGCGGTGCGCCGGCTCTACGACTGCTGCGTCGACCTGGGCTTCGAGGCGGCCACCACGGTGGGCAACGCGCGGGAGACCTACGCCTGGGCGCGGGCGATGCGCTACCGCAGCCTGATCGTGGTCACCGCCGACTACCACATGCCGCGGGCGATGCTGGAGCTGCACGCCGGCCTGCCGGACCTGGCGCTGCAATCCTATCCCGTCGCCACCTCGGTGGTGGACGCGCACAACTGGTGGAAGACCGGCCGCGGGGCGCGGCTGATCGCGCTGGAATACTGCAAGTATCTGGCGATCCTCGGACGCGAGGCGGTCCTGAGCCTGGGTCCCCGGGCCGCGCCGGCGGCGGCGGACAGGACCTGAACATGCTGGTCGTCCGCTCCCTGGCCTTCGTGGCCCTGTTCTACCTGTGGTCGCTGATCGTCTGCCTGGCGATGACGCCGCTGTTCGTCTTCCCGCGGCGCTGGGTGATGCGGGGCCTGGACATCTACAGCCGCGGCATTTCGCTCCTGCTGGCGGCGGTCTGCGACATCCGGGTGGAGCGGCGCGGGGCCCAGCACATGCCGACGGGCGCCGCGGTGATGGCCTGCAAGCACCTGTGCATGTTCGACATCTTCGGCCAGTTCCAGTGGCTGCCGGACTTCTGCTTCGTGATGAAGAAGGAGCTGGTTCGCGTGCCCTATCTGGGCTGGTACGGGCTGAAGGCGGGGATGATCGTGGTGGACCGCGGGGGCCAGGCCACGGCGCTGAAGAAGCTGGTTCGCGACGCCGTCGCGGGGCTGCAGGACGGCCGGCAGGTGGTGATCTTCCCGGAAGGCACCCGGGGGACGCCCGGCGTGGCCGGCGACTACAAGCCAGGCGTCGCGGCGCTCTACCGCGAACTGGGCCTGCCGGTGTATCCGGTGGCCACCAACTCCGGCGTCCACTGGCCGGCGCACGGCTTCCTGCGCCGGCCCGGAACCATCGTGTTCGAGTACCTGGAACCGATCCCGCCGGGGCTGAAGCGCGCGGAGTTCATGCGCACGCTGGAGGAGCGGATCGAGGCGGCGTCGAACCGGCTGCTCGAGCTTTAGCTTTCTCGCCGCCGCGCGAAGCAATTGGGTGAACCGCCGCCGAATTACGGCTCACGCCGCCTGGGCCTCCCTGGCCTCCACCAGGGCCAGCAGGCGTTGCATGTCGCGGCTGCAGAGGCCGGCTTCGCGCAGGTGTTCGACGAGGTCGCGCAGGTAGTCGACGTTACGCCCGGAGAGGCCGGAGGCGCCGGCGATCAGCTCGGCCTGGCGATCGAGGCTGAGCACACCGGCCCACTGGGGGTGGTGAACGTCGGAGAGGAAGACCAGGCTGGGGACCCGGCGGCCGTCGGCCAGGCGGACGTGGGCCTGCGCCTCCACATAGGTCTCGGTGGGCTGCTCGCGCTCGCGCAGGTAGGCGTAGACCTCGTCCCAGTCGGCGTCGGCGATGCGGAAGGCCCTGCCGCGCACCGCGCCGCCCGGGGCCAGGCCCAGCACCAGGCCGGGGCGCGGGTAGGTCCCACGATGGTGCACGGAATATATGCAGAAGGCCCGCCGGCGTCCGTGTAGGGTGGCGGCCTGCTGCTCCACGAACCGGAACCCCGGCCGCCACATGAGCGATCCGTAGCCGAACACCCACCGCTCGTCCGCCATCCGCCGCGCACCTTCGAAGAGCCTCCCATGTCTGTGCCCGATCCCCTGCCGCCCCGCAAACCCCGGCGGCTCGGCCTCTACCTGCCGTTCGTGCTGCTGCTGGCGGCGGCGGCGGTCTGGAGCGGGGTCTGGTTCAAGGCGCGCATGGAGCTGGGCCGGCGCCTGGACGCCGGCGCGGAAGCCCTGCGCAAGACGGGCTACGACGTGGCCTGGGGCTCGCGCAGCATCGGCGGCTATCCGTTCCGCATGGACGTGACCCTGACCGACGCGCGGGTGCGCGACCCCTCCGGCTGGGCGCTGGCGGCGCCGCGGCTGGAGGCGGAGGCCAACATGCTGAGCCCCGGCCGCTGGATCATGGCCGCGCCGCAGGGCGTGGTGTTCACCCGGCCGGTCGGCGGGCCGGTGTCGGTGAAGGGCGAGATCATCCGTGCGAGCCTGAGCGGGCTGGAGAAGACGCCGCCCGCCTTCTCCTTCGAGGGCGTGAAGCTGGCCTTCCAGCCGGCCCCAGGGGCGCAGCCCTTCGCGCTGACGGCCGCCGACCGGGTGGAGTTCCACCTGCGGCCCGGACCGGACGACCAGGGCGGGGTGTTCCTGCGGGTGGACGGCGGCAAGGCCAGGCTGGCGGGGTTGTTTGCCCGGGTGGCGGGGGACCGGCCGGTGTCGCTGAGCTGGAACTCGACCCTGTCGAAGATGGGCCGGTTCGCAGGCGCGACCTGGCCGGAGGCGGTGCGGGCCTGGTCCGACGCCGGCGGCCAGATCAGCGTGCGCGACGCGGGCCTCACGGCGGGAGACGCGGTGCTGGGTGTGCAGCCGGGCACGCTGAGCGTCGGGCCGGACGGGCGCATCCGCGGATCGCTGGACCTGACGCTGCGCCAGGCGCCCAAGGCCATCACCGCCCTGGCCGACACCGGCGCGATCTCGCCGGAGGCCGCGCAGGCCGCCGCCGTGGTGGCCGCCGCGCGGCGGGACGGGGAGACGGCCCGGGCCACCCTGACCTTCCAGGCCGGCCAGACGACGTTCGGTCCCGTGGCCGTCGCGCCGGCGCCGCGGGTGTACTAAGGGGACCTGGCCCGCGGCTTGCCTCTCCGCCGCCGATGACTTAACCGCAACCCTTCGTTTTCGGGGGCGAAATGGCGAAGGCCGATTCCAAGTCCGCACGCCCGCCCTCGCTGGAGGCGGTGCGCGCGCGGCTGGACGCCATCGACGCCGAGCTGTTGCCGCTGATCGACGAGCGGGCGTCGCTGGCCGCGCAGGTGGCGGCGGCCAAGGCCGCGGCGGGGGACGCCGGCAAGTTCGGCCTGCGCCCGGCGCGGGAGAACGCCATCCTGCGCAAGCTGCTGGACCAGGCGCGACGCGGCGCGGGCGACGCCCTGGTGGTGCGGCTGTGGCGCGAGCTGATCGGCGACAGCCTGGCCCGGCAGGGGCCCTTCCACCTGTCGGTGTGGGGAGACCGGGACGCGGCGCGGGTGGTCGACTTCGCCCGCAACCGCTTCGGCTCCGCGCCGCCGCTGGCGCTGGCCGCCCGGCCGGAAGACGCGCTGGCGGCGGCCCGCACCCTGGGCGGAGTGGGCGTGCTGGCCCTGGCGCCCGACAGCGCCTGGTGGGGCCGGCTGCTGGCCGAGCCGAGGCTGAAGGTGTTCGCCGCCCTGCCCTGCCTGGCCGCCTGGGGGCCGATGACCGCCCTGGCGGTGGCGGAGATCGCCGTCGAGCCCACGGGATCGGACCAGACCTTCTGGGTCACCGACGCGGCCCAGGCGCCGGCGGCGATCGAGGAGACGCTGGGCCGCGACGGGGTCGCCGCGACCTTCCTCATGGCCGCAGGGGGCTTGAAACTGTTCAGCCTGGCGGGCTTCCACCAGCCGGACGACCCGCGGCTGGCCCGTGCGCCCGGCAGCCTCGCCGGCGTGATCGGGGCTGCGCCGGCGCCGCTCGACGTGTAAGCCAAAAGCCCATGTCCCAGCCTCCCGTCCCGCCCACCCTTGATCGCGGCGCCGCCGCGCGTCCCCAGCCGAAGCCGGGGATCATGGACATCCACGCCTATGTGCCGGGCAAGGCCACGGCGGAGGGCGTGGCCGATCCGATCAAGCTGTCGGCCAACGAGAACATCCTGGGGTCGAGCGAGAAGGCGCGGGCGGCTTACGCGTCGGCCGCCGGCCAGCTGCACATGTACCCGGACAGCCGCACGACGATCCTGCGCACGGCCATCACCGAGCGGTTCGGCCTGGAACCGGAGCGGCTGATCTTCGGCTGCGGCTCCGACGAGGTGTTCCAGCTGCTCTGCCAGACCTTCCTGGAGCCGGGCGACAACATCGTGCAGGGCGAGTTCGCCTTCGCCGCCTTCGCCATCGGGGCGCACGCCTGCCAGGCGCAGGTGAAGGTGGCCAGGGAGCCCGGCTACCGTATCGACGTGGACGAGATCCTGCAGACCGTCGACGGGCGCACCCGGCTGGTGTTCCTGGCCAACCCCGGCAACCCGACCGGCACCTGGATCCCGTTCTCCGAAGTCGAGCGGCTGCACCAAAACCTGCCGCCCAGCGTGGTGCTGGTGCTGGACGGCGCCTACGCCGAGTTCGCGGACGACCCGACGTTCGACGACGGGATCGACCTGGCGCGGGGCTCCGAGAACGTGGTGGTGACCCACACCTTCTCCAAGCTGCACGGGCTGGCGGCGCTGAGGGTCGGCTGGGGTTATGCGCCGGCCGCCATCGCCGAGGCGGTGGACCGCATCCGCCTGCCATTCAACATCAATATCCCGGCGCAGCTGGCGGCGGTGGAGGCGCTGAGGGACGAGGAGTTCCAGCGCCGCTCGATAGAGCACGTGAACCGCTGGCGGCCGTGGCTGGACCAGCAGCTGGGCGGGCTGGGCCTGGACGTCGTGCGGCCCTCGGCGGCCAACTTCCTGCTGGTGGGCTTTCCGAAGGCCGGCAAGACGGCGAGCGGGGCCGAGGCCTTCCTGTCGGCCCGCGGCCTGCTGGTGCGGCTGGTGACCAACTACGGCCTGCCGGACCACATCCGCATCACCATCGGGCTGGAAGAGCACAACCGCGCCGTCATCGAGGCGCTGGCCGCCTTCATGCACCGCTAGGACCGCTTGGCCGCGACCTGATCCAGCAGGCTGCGCGCCTGGTCGACGAAGGCGCCTGCGACCTCCGCCGCAAAGGGGTTCTGCGTCTGGATCGCGGTGAACAGCTCGAAGGTGTCGGCGCCGATCAGCGAGCAGAGCTCCAGCAGGTGCTGATAGGAGACGGTCTTCAGCTGTTCGTCGGGAATGCCGAGATTGACCAGCGAGCGGCCGATCAGGTGAGTCAGGGCCTGCACATAGGCCATCTCCCGGTCATGCTCCTCCGCGCTGGTGACCGTCACGGTCAGGCCGAGCGAGCGGCCGAACGCCGCGACCCGCTCGTGGCGCTCGCCGCGGATCGGGCAGACGACGAAGCGCAGGCCTTCCAGGCCAGCCTTGGCGCTCTGCGGGCCGAACAGCGGGTGGGTGGCGACGAGGTCGACGTGCGCGGGCAGGATCTCGCTCATCCACTGCGCGGGCAGCATCTTCACCGATCCCACGTCGACGACCAGCGCGCCGGGCTGGAGATGCGGCGCCAGCGCTGTGAAAACCGCGCGCATGGCCGCCACGGGCACGGCGACGACCACGACATCCTGCCGAGCGGCGTCCTCCAGCGATCCGAACGCCACGCCGGCCTCTCGCGCGGCGGCTTCGGCGCCCGGGGCCAGGTCCGTGACCAGCACGTCGAAATGAGGTTTCAGGGTCCGGGCCGCGAGCTGGCCGAACTGACCGAAACCGACAAGGCCCAGGCTCTTCATCGGCGCTCGATAGCCTGTAGGGCGCAGCTTCGCAAACCTACTCCCCCAGGAACGCCGCCGTCGCCTCGATGGCCTCGACAAGGCTGACCCGCTCCACCGCCACCCCCTCGGGCAGGCTGGTGAACAGGCGGCTGGGAGCGGCGGCGTCGAGCATGACGAACACGCCCTTGTCGTCGGCGCGGCGGATCAGGCGGCCGAAGGCCTGGGCGATGCGGCCGCGGGCGACGGCGTCGTCATAGCCCTTGCCGCCGAAGCGGACCCGGCGAGCCTTGTGCAGGATGTCCGGCCGCGGCCAGGGCACGCGGTCGAAGGCCAGCAGCCGCAGCGAGCGGCCGGGCACGTCCACCCCGTCGCGCACGGCGTCGGTCCCCAGCAGGCAGGCGTCCCGCTCGGCGCGGAAGATGTCGACCAGGGCGCCCACCTCCAGCGGGTCGACGTGCTGGGCATAGAGGGCGAGGCCGCGGTCGGCCAGGGGCGCGGCGATCCGCTCGTGCACCGCGCGCAGCCGGCGGATGGCGGTGAACAGGCCAAGGCCGCCGCCCCCCGCCGCCAGGAACAGCTCGCGCATGGCGGCGGCCACCTGGCGGGGGTCGTCGCGGCCGACGTCGGTGACCACCAGGCAGCAGGCGTTGGCGGCGTAGTCGAAGGGCGAGGCCAGCTTGACGGTCTTGGGCCGCTCGGGCAGGCGGGCCGCGCCGGTGCGCATCTCGGCGAGCGCGAAGGGATCGGCCGCCGCGCCGTCGGACAGGGTGGCGCTGGTCACCAGCACGCCGTGGGCCGGGGCGATGACGGCGTTGGTGAGCGGCTCGGTGGGATCGACCCAGTGGCGGCGGCAGGCGGCGTCGACCACCCGGCCGTAGAGGAAGGTGGCGTCGAACCAGTCGACGAAGTCCGGGTCGTCCTCGGCGTCCTCGTCGATGGCGCGCAGCATGGAGCGCCAGGCCGGCAGGGTCATCCGCGCCCGGCGGTCCAGGCCGCGCAGGGCGCCCTCGATGCGGGCGCGCTCCGGCGCGGTCAGGGTGGCGGCCTCGTCGTACAGCACGTCCTCCAGGCCGCGGGCGAGCGCCAGCAGCGGGGCCTCGACCTTGCCCAGGGCCGCGGCGGCCTCGCGGGCGGTCTCGCGCACCCGGTCGACGGCAGGGCGCGCGGCGCACTCCATACCGACCTCGGAGGGGGCGGCGCGGGCGCGGAGCTGTTCGAGCAGGGCGACCAGGAAGGTCTCCACCGGACCCAGCGGATTCACCTCGCCATTGGGCGGGGCGATGCGGCCGGACCAGCCCTCGCCCGGCAGGGCGGTGGCGGCGCGGGTGGCCTCGATCAGGGCCAAGCGCGCCTCCTCCCGCTCGGCGAGCAGCTCCCCAAGCCGCGCCTCCAGGCCGCGCCCGCGGCGGCCGCGGCCCTCGGGCCCGCGGATCCAGCGGCGCATCTCGGCCGCCTCCGCCCCGGAAAGGGCGGCGGCGAAGGCGCTGTCGGCCGCGTCGAACAGGTGGTGGCCCTCGTCGAAGACGATGCGCTTGAGCTGGGTGGTCTCGCCGTCGGCCTTGGCGCCCCTGGCCTTGCGGGCCCCGTCGAAGGCCGCCTGGGTCAGCACCAGGGCGTGGTTGGCGATGACGATGTCGGCCCGGCGCGAGCCGCGCACCGCCTTCTCCACGAAGCAGGTGCGGTAGTGCTGGCAGCCGGCGTGGATGCACTCGCCGCGCCGGTCGACTAGGTTGGCGGCGCTGGCCTGGGCGGACGGGCCGATGGCGAACAGGGTGGGCAGCCAGGCGGGGAAGTCGCCGCCGGTCATGTCCCCGTCGCGGGTGGCGCGCACCCAGCGGGAGGCGAGGCCCAGGCCGATCAGGTCGCCGCCGCCCAGCTGCGCGGCATTCACCGCATCCTGGAAGTTCAGCAGGCACAGGTAGTTCTCGCGGCCTTTTCGCACCACGGCCTTGCGCGCCCGCACGCGCGGGTCGGGGAAGATCGACTGGCTTTCCCGCTCGATCTGCCGCTGCAGGGCGCGGGTGTAGGTGGAGACCCAGACCGCCGGGCCGTTGGCCTCCGCCCAGAGGGAGGCCGGCGCCAGGTAGGCCAGCGTCTTGCCGACGCCGGTGCCGGCCTCGGCCAGCATCATCCTGGGCTCGCCCTCCCGCTCGCGGGGCTGGAAGGCGAAGGCGGCCTCGGCGGCGAACTCGGCCTGGGCGGGGCGCGCCTCGTCGAGGCCGGAGCGCTGCAGGAGAACCTTCAGCCGCTCGGCGGCGTCCTCCGGCGAGACCGGCCGCGTGCCCGGTTCGCCGGGCGGCGCCTGGTCCTCCCACTCCGCGATACGGCCCCAGGCGTCGAGGCCGGAGGTGCGGAACTGGTTGCCGACCGGGGCCGAGCGCAGGGCGGCGACGGCGGCCGGGCCCCAGGCCCAGCCGGCCCGGGCCAGGGTCTCGGCCACGGCCAGCGCCTCCTCGCGGGAAGGCTCGGGCGCGGCGGCCAGCTCGCCCAGCAGCAGGCGGGTGACGGCGAGCAGGGCCGCGGCCTGGACCGGGGCGCCGTCCGGCTCGGCCAGGCCCACGGCCAGCGCCAGGCCGGCGGCCGAGGGGGCGCAGAAGCGGGCGGGCCGCACGAAAGCGAACAGCTCCAGCACGTCGAGCAGGCCCTGGGCGCGCGGCGGGGCGTTGAGCCCCAGCCGGCGGGCGGTCATGGCGGCGTGGGCGAGGAGCACCGGGCCGCGCTCGAACAGGTCGCGGGCCTCCGGCGGACGGACGGCGCGCACGCCGGCGGCGTCCGCCACCGCCGCCCGCGGCCCGGGCAGCACGATGAGCGCGGGCGCGAGATCCAGGGTGGGCGAAGGCGCGTTCACCCGCGTCTGCTACCTGCATTCGGGCGCGAACGAAACGGAAGCCTTGGGGTGGCCGAGTTCTCCTCTCCTGGCCCCGCTTGCGGGCCAAGGACGCACACATCCTGGGGGCCGCTGATGAATCCTTCTCCCCATGCGGGAGAAGAAGAACACCGCGCCTCCATAGGAAATGGATGACCCGGCGCTTACGTCGGTAAACACTTTTTCCGGGTGGCGAACAACACCTTTTGGTCCGATAAAATATAATTGTAATCAATGGTTTATATGATATCTTAGGTGTTCTGGAGCTGTTGACCGGTAAACACCTTGCAAGGCTCCGTCACGGCGGCGGCGCAGGGTTGCGCTCTGATCCCCAACGATGCGGAAAACACCTGGGAGCAGTGCCAGCGGGCGCCTGCGAAGCGTAGCTCACACGGCGTCGTGCGACAAGAACATAATGAGAACATTACGGCTGGCGGATGCGGAGCCCCGGCGAGGGGCTTACGCCGCCTTCCGGGCGACGGCGGAGAGGACGTCGAAGACCTGGGATATCTCGATGGGCTTGCCGAGGACGCCGTCGGCGCCGGCTTCGATATAGCGGCGGACGTCGTCGTCGAAGACGTCGGCGGTGAGCATGTAGATGGGGGCCGCGACGCAGGGTCCAGCTTCGCGGCGGATGCGCCGGAGCGCCTCGACCCCGTCCATGCGCGGCATGTTGGCGTCCATCAGCAGCACGTCGAAGGCGCTCGCATTGGCCGCCGCGACGGCTTCGCAGCCGTCGTCGGCAAGGCGGACCTCGATGTCGAAAGGCTGCAGCAAGGCCTTGAGCACACAGCGGTTCGCCGCGTTGTCCTCAGCCACGAGGACGCGCAAGGGGCGGCCGGTCCGATCGCGCGGGTCCGCCGCAGCCGGCAAATCGACACCATCCCGCATGTCAGGCTCCCTCACGTGCGAGTTCCCTGAGGTAGCCGGAGAGCGGCAAGGCTCCGGTTAACGTTCGGCCGTGGCGGATGCGGCGGGTTGTCGCAATCCGCTCAGCGCTTGAGGCCCAGGAGATGCAGGAAGGCCTGGAGGTCGCTCCAGATGTCGTCGAGCCAGCGCCGCCACCAGGACCTGGCGGGCTGGGGCGGGGGCGCGGCGGCGGGCGGCGGCGGGGCCGGTTGCGGGACGGACGCTGGCGGGGACGGCGCAGGGGGCGCAGCCTGGACCGGTGCGTCGGGCGGGGGCGGCGGCGCAGGCGCAGCGGGCGGGGGCGCAGGCGCGGCGACGGGCTTCGGCTGGGGCCTGCCCATCGGATAGCTCCCGACGATCTCGCCGTCGCCGGAGCGCCGCCAATGGCCTCGGCCGTCCTTGCACGCCAGCGTCCCGCCGCCCTGCCAGCGGCAGCCGGGCGGGGCGGCGTCCTGGGCCGCCGCAGCCGCGGCGGCCAGCAGAACCGCGCCGGCGAGCGCGGCGGGAATGATGCGAACCATGGCCCCCTCCTTCGTCCGTCCGCGCGGTCAGTGGCGCGGGATGGGCTTGCAGATCGTCGCGTTGTCCTGGTCGATGCAGGCCATGCCGCGGCCGCGCCGGCCCCGGCGGTCCTGGAACATCAGCACCCGCGGCCTGTTGGCGGGCGCTGCGGCGGCGGCCGGGCCCGGGACCGGCGGCGGGGCCGAGGCCCAGGCCTCGCCGGCGGCGGCCAGCGCCCGGGCCTCGGTGACGCAGCGGGCGCCGTCATAGAGCTTGCCGCGCGGGCAGCCGTCCCAGGTGTTGGGCGACGCCTGGCGCATCAGCCGTCCGGTGGGCGTGGCCCGGCCGTCCTCGCCGCGGCACCACATCTCGATGGTCGAGGGCCGGGCCGGAACCGCGACCCAGTGGCAGTCGGGCGGGGTGTCGACCTGGGCCGCCGCGCCGCCCGCCATCGCCGCCCACACGATCAGCCCCACCGCCCGCCGCATCGCCGCGCCTCCTCAAGCCCGGTCCCAGTGAGGGGCGCAGCCCGGCCGCCGTCAAGCCGCTTGCACGAAACGGAACGGGAACATCTTATGGCGGCGATGGACGACACGGGCGCCCCACCCTCTCTGCTGCCCGAGCGCTTCGCCGCCTGGTTCGAACGGCGGGGCTGGCGCCCGCGCGCCCACCAGCTGGAGATGATCGCCAAGGCGCGCGCCGGACGCGACGCGGTGCTGATCGCGCCGACCGGCGGCGGCAAGACCCTGGCGGGCTTCCTGCCCAGCCTGATCGAGCTTGCCGAACGGCCGCCGCGCAACGCGCGGCCCGGGCTGCACACCCTCTACATCTCGCCGCTGAAGGCGCTGGCGGTGGACGTGGAGCGCAACCTGCTGGCGCCGATCGGCGAGATCGGCCTGGCTGTCGTCGCGGAGTCGCGCACCGGCGACACCGGCGTGGCGCGCAAGCAGCGCCAGCGGGTGCGGCCGCCGGACATTCTGCTGACCACGCCCGAGCAGCTGGCCCTGCTCTGCGCCTGGGAGGGCGCGCGGGGGTATTTCGAGGACCTCGCCTGCGTGATCGTCGACGAGATCCACGCGATCCATTCCTCCAAGCGCGGCGACCTGCTGGCGCTTGACCTGGCGCGGCTGCAGCAGCTCGCGCCGCGGCTGCGGCGGGTGGGCCTGTCGGCGACGGTCGACGACCCGGACGTGATCCGGCGGTGGCTGGCCTATGGTCCTTCTCCCCTTGCGGGAGAAGGTGGCCTGCGAAGCGGGTCGGATGAGGGGTCGATGGGCCTCTCCGCGATGAACGCCGTCGTCACCCGGACAGATCTGAGAGACCCCTCATCCGACATCCCTCCGGGAGGCCACCTTCTCCCGCAGGGGGAGAAGGAAACAGTGGACCTCGTGCGCGGGCCGCCCGGCGCGGAGCCGATCATCGACCTGCTGCTGTCCGAGGGCCGCGTGCCGTGGGCGGGGCATACGGCGCAGCACGCCATGGCCGAGGTCTATGAGGCGATCACCCGGGCCCGCACGGCGCTGGTGTTCGTCAACACCCGGTTCCAGGCCGAGTTCGCCTTCCAGGAGCTGTGGCGGCTGAACGAGGAGAACCTGCCGATCGCCCTGCACCACGGCTCGCTGGCCGCCGAGCAGCGGCGCAAGGTGGAAGCGGCGATGGCGCGCGGCAGCTTGCGGGCCGTGGTCTGCACCTCGACCCTGGACCTGGGCGTCGACTGGGGCGACGTGGACCTGGTGATCCAGCTGGCCTCGCCCAAGGGCGCGTCGCGGATGGTGCAGCGGATCGGTCGCGCCAACCACCGGATGGACGAGCCCAGCCGCGCGCTGTTCGTGCCGGCCAACCGCTTCGAGATGCTGGAGTGCCAGGCGGCCCGCGAGGCGATCGCCGAGAACCGGCTGGACGGCGATCCGGAGCGCGTGGGCGCGCTGGACGTGCTGGCCCAGCATGTGATGGGCTGCGCCTGCGCCGAGCCGTTCGACCTGACGGCGCTCTACGAGGAGGTGCGTGGAGCCGGGCCCTACCGCGACCTGGCCTGGGAGGACTTCGAGGCGGTGGTCGATTTCGTCTCCACCGGCGGCTATGCGCTGAGGGTCTACGACCGCTTCCGCCGCATCGTGAAGGGCCAGGACGGCCGCTGGCGAGTGCGCGACGCCGCCACCGCCCAGCGCCACCGGATGAACGTCGGCGCCATCGTCTCGCCCGCGGTGCTGAGCGTGCGCATCGCCGGGCGCCGGGGGCTCCCCGGGCGCAAGATCGGCGAGGTGGAGGAAGGCTACCTGGAGCTGCTGGAGCCCGGCGACACCTTCGTGTTCGCCGGCCAGGTCTGGAAGCTGGTGGGAGTGACCAGCCTCGACGTGCTGGTCAGCCCGGCGGCGGACCGGGACCCGAAGATGCCGTCCTGGGGCGGCTCGAAGTTCGCGCTCTCCACCTACCTGGCCAAGCGGGTGCGCGAGCTGATGTACGACCAGGACCACTGGGCGGTGCTGCCGCTCGACGTGCGCGAGTGGCTGGAGGCGCAGCGGGACCGCTCGGCGATCCCCCACGGGGACGAGATGCTGCTGGAGACCTTCCCGCGCGGGAAGCGGCATTTCATGGTCTGCTATCCGTTCGAGGGCCGGCTGGCGCACACCACCCTGGCCATGCTGCTAACCCGGCGGCTGGAGCGGGCGGGGGCTGCGCCGCTGGGGTTCGTCTGCAACGACTACGCCCTGGCGGTCTGGGCGCTGAAGCCGCTGGATGGCCTTGATTTCGACTCGCTGTTTGCCGAGGACATGCTGGGCGACGACCTGGAGGACTGGCTGGCCGACAGCTTCATGATGAAGCGGGCCTTCAAGGGCTGCGCGGTCATCGCCGGCCTGATCGAGCGGCGCTTTCCCGGCCAGCCGCAGAAGTCGGGACGCCAGATCACCTTCTCCACGGACCTGATCTACGACGTGCTTCGCCGCCACCAGCCCGACCACCTGCTGCTCCGCTGCGCCCGCGAGGACGCCGCCACCGGCCTGATCGACGTGGCGCGGGTGGGCCAGATGCTGGCCCGGATCCGCGGACGCATCCGGCACGCGGCGCTGGACCACCTGTCGCCGTTCGCGGTGCCGATCCTGCTGGAGATCGGCAAGGAGCGGGTGCCCGGGGCGGCGGGCGAAATGATCCTGGCCGAGGCGGAAGCCGACCTGATCGCCGAGGCGCTGGCATGAGCGCCGTCGCCCCGGCCGGCGCGGGCTATGGCTTCGCGCAGAGCGGCTGCGGGGGGCTGCGGCTGGCGCTCAACGGCGAGGAGGTGCTGCTGCGCCGGTCGGGCGGGATGTGGCTGGAAGCCGCGCGCGCCCTGGTGGTGGCCGACCTGCACCTGGAGAAGGGCTCGTCCTACGCCGAGCGCGGCCAGATGCTGCCGCCCTACGACACGGGCGAGACGCTGGACCGGCTGGAAGCCGAGACCCGGGCGTTGCGGCCCGCCGTGCTGGTGCTGCTGGGGGACACGTTCCACGACCGGCGCTCGGAGGCGCGGCTGGCGGCGACCTACGCCGAGCGGCTGCGGACGCTGGCGGCGGGGCTGCGGCTGATCTGGGTGGTGGGCAACCACGATGCGGACGGGCCGCAGGCGGCGCCGGGCGAGGTGGCGCAGACGCTGACCCTGGGCTCGCTGACCCTGCGGCACGAGCCGACGGGCGGGCGCCGGCCCGGCGAGGTGAGCGGCCACCTGCATCCCTGCGCCAAGGTGGCGGCCTCGCGCGGGGTGGTGCGGCGGCGCTGCTTCGTCACCGACGGCGAGCGCGCGGTGCTGCCGGCCTTCGGGGCCTATGCGGGGGGACTGAACGTGCGCGACCGGGCGTTCGGGGGGCTGTTCGCGCAACCGCCGCTGGCCGGGGCGCTGGGGACCGAGCGGGTGCATGCGGTGGGCTGGCGCTCGCTGCGCCCCGACTGAGCCTGAGCATCCCCCTACATCCGCAACGCCTGCTCCATGGCGACGGCGAGCGAAACGCAGGCGCCGGCGGCCAGCAGGGTGGAGAGCCGGGGGTAGCGGGACGGCACGTCCGGCGCGGTGTGGTCGAACAGCCATTGCAGGATGAAGGCCGCCATGAAACCGCCGATCACCACGACGGCTCCCAGGCGTCCGCGGCTCATCAGGAGCGCCCAGGCGGCCACTGACGAGATCACCGAGGTGGTCAGCCGCGTCCAGCGCGGGGCGGGCCTGGCGCTCTCCAGCCCCCAGCGCACGCCGCCCAGGAAGCTCAGCACCGTGGACGACCAGAACAGCAGCGCGGTGAGCGCGACGGGCGCCCAGCGCGCCGGCCCGTAGGCGTAGAGGGCGGCCGCGGCGGGAAACGGGGCCAGGGCCAGGACGGCGATGGTCCACAGCGGCGCCGGTGCGGAGGCCTCACGTTCCATCGGGGTCAGCTCCTGCGGAAGACGGCTGAGGCAGCCCAGCCGGCCGCGAGCGCGATAGCGACCGAAGCCAAGCCGTAGGACCATGGCCTGTCATGGGCGAGAAGGTAAAGGGCCCTCTCGGCGCCGGCCTTCTCCACCAGCAGGGTGCGTCTGCGCTCGGCGACGGGCCGGCCGGCCTGGAACAGGACGATCCTGGCCTGGTAGACGCCGGTGGGGGCCGCCGCCGGCAGGGCGATCTCGGCGCGGAACAGGCCACGGTCGACGAAGCGCACCCCGCGGTCGTCGTCGGCGTAGAGGCCGGCCGCGGACTTCAGCCGCACGACGGCGCGGCGCCAGGCGAAGTAGTCGGCGCCCAGGCGGCTCACCACCATGTCGCGGACGCCGTAGCGGGTCTCCACGCGCTGCTCGGCCGGGGCGTCGATGGCCAGGTGGTCGAGCCCGGCCCCCAGGCGGCGCAGCGCCGAGAAGCCGGCGACCTGGTCCAGCGGCCGGGTGGAGGCGGTCATGTAGAAGCCGGGCGCGCCCTGGAAGACCACCGGACGGCTGTTGATCCACAGTCCCGCCACATGGACCTTGCGGGCGATGCGGATCGGCTGCTCGGGACCGCGCACGATGACCACCACGTCGGCGGGCCGGGCGGCGGGGTCGAAGACGGCGCCGTAGAGGACGATGCGCGCGCCGCGGAAGCTGGAGGTCACCCGCACGTGGGTCTCGGTCAGGGCGGCGGCCACGGCCGGCGGCGGGTCGAGGGCGGCCATCAGCCGGCGCCCGGCATCAGGACGAAGGGCTCGTCGGGGACGATGAACAGGCCCAGGCCCATGCGCAGCCCGACCAGCAGGACGATCAGGCCCAGCAGCGCCCGCAGTTCCTCCGCCCGGAAGCGGGACGAGGCCTTGGCCCCCACCTGGGCGCCCAGCACGCCGCCGACCAGCAGCAGGGTCGAGAGCACCACGTCCACCGTCTGGTTGCGGCCGGCCTGCAGCACGCTGGTGAGGCCGGTGGTGATGATGATCTGGAAGAGGCTGGTGCCGACCACCACCGCCGCCGGCATCCTCAGCACATAGATCATGGCCGGCACCAGGATGAAGCCGCCGCCCACCCCCATGATCGCCGACAGCACGCCGACGAAGACGCCCAGCGCCAGGGGCGGGATGACGCTGATGTAGAGCCGCGAGCGCGGGAAGCGCATCTTCAGCGGCAGGCCGTAGAGCCACGGCGGCCGGCGGTCGGCGCGGCGCTTCGGCGCCTCGCCCCGGCGGCGGCGCAGGACGGTGGAGACCGACTCCATCAGCATCAGGCCGCCGATGACGCCCAGGAACACCAGGTACGAGAGCGAGACCACCAGGTCGGCCTGGCCCAGCAGCCGGAGCCAGCGGAACGCCTCGACCCCGACGACCGAGCCCACGGCCCCGCCGCCGGCCAGGACGCCGCCCATCCGGAAGTCCACCGCCCGCTTGCGGCCGTAGGAGATCACGCTGGACATGGAGGAGGCGGCCACATGGTTGGCCTCGCTGGCGACGGCCACCACCGGCGGAATCCCCAGGAACACCAGCACCGGCGTCATCAGGAAGCCACCGCCGATGCCGAACAGGCCGGAGACGAAGCCCACGGCCGCGCCCAGGGCGACGAGCACGGCGACATTCACCGAGACGTCCGCGATGGGCAGGTAGATGTCCAATCCCTCGCCTCCGTTGGCGGAGACCCGCTGTCGGCCAGGGACTAACCCGTAGCGGTCAGCGCGTGAAGACCGTGAGCCGGGCGACGGTGACGTCGTCGAGGCCGCCGGTGGGCGGCAGGCCCTGTTCGCGCTGATAGGCGGCGACGGCCATGGTCAGCGCCGGCGACGGGCTACCGTCGCGCGGGCCCTGATAGTAGCCGAGCCGCGAAAGCGCCCGTTGCGCGGTGACCATGGCGTCCGCGCCGGCGGCCGCCACCTGGCCCGGGACCGCCGCGCGGTAGCCGCCGGCGGCGCGCTCCACCACGGCCTGGCCGGCCGGCGACAGGCCGGCGCGGGCGCGCTGGGCGCTGGAGCGGGACTCCGCGTCGCCCGAACGGCCGGCGATCAGGTACCACTTGTAGGCTTCCGCCATGTTCTGCGGCACGCCGATGCCCTTTTCGTAGAGCAGGCCCAGGTTGAACTGGCTGTCCACCAGGCCGAGGTCGGCGGCCCTGTGGAACCACTGGGCGGCGAGCGGCGCGTTCTTCGGGCCGCCCACGCCGCGGATGTGATAGAGGGCCAGGTCGTGCATCGCCAGGCGGTCGCCGCCCTGGGCGGCGCGCTCGGTCCAGCGGCGCGCCTCGACCGGGTCCTTCTTCACGCCGGAGCCGCCGGCCTCATAGAGCTTGGCGAGATAGCGCTGGGCCGGCCCGTAACCGATGTTGGCGGTCTTCTTCAGGGTCTCGAGTCCGTCCGGCTGGCCCGACTTGACGGCCTCGACGGCGGCCTGGTAGGCGGCTTCCAGCTCCGGACCGGCGGGCGCCGGGGCCGACGGCGCCGTCGGGCCCGCGCCCACCTGCGACAGGCTCTGCGGGGACAGGGCGATGGCCGCCCGGGGATTGTCGCCGAACGGGGCGGAAGCCTGGGCGATCTGATCCGCCACGCGCTGGGGCGGGGCGCCGCCCGGCCTGGCGCTCATCACCACCAGGCCAGCGGCCCCGACGCTGAGGAAGGCGGCCCCGCCGGCGATCAGCAGGGCGGTCTGCAGCGTCGAATTGCGCGACTTCTTCGAACCCCTGCGGCCGAGGCCCGAGAACAGCGAGCCCAGGGTGGGACGGCCGATCGGCCGCTGGCCGCCGTCCTTCTTGGCCTTGTCGCCGTTGGAGGCGCTGGCCCGCGCCGCGGCCCGGGCCTGCTCGATCACCTCGCGGGTGGTGAGCGGCCGCGCCGGGACCTCGATCTCCGGCGCCAGGTCCGCCGCCCGCTCAAGCTGGCCGGCCTTGAACGCTTCCGGATCGTCGAGGTCGGCGTCGGGCTCGAACAGTTCCGCGT
Organism: Phenylobacterium sp.; assembly: GCF_036502675.1. Classification (GTDB taxonomy): domain Bacteria; phylum Pseudomonadota; class Alphaproteobacteria; order Caulobacterales; family Caulobacteraceae; genus Phenylobacterium. The sequence continues at coordinate 36,124 of NZ_DASXYF010000104.1, read as the reverse complement.
CGTCCGCCCGGGCGTCGTCGTCGAGGCTGAGGTCGATGTCGTCGGCCGAGAGCTCTTCCTCGGCGCGCGGCGCCTCGGCGTCCGGGGCGAAGGCGGAAGGGCGCGCATCGCCCAGGAACTCGGTCTCGGCGTCGAAGTCGTCGTCATCCGGCGCGACGAAGGCGGCGTGGCCCTGCGCCGGCGCGGCGGGCGCGGCCGGGGGCTCGAACCCGGGGGCGGACTGCAGCGCGGATCTCAGGATGTCTTCGGGCTCGGGTTCGAATTCCGGCTCGGCCGCGGCCACCGGCCCAAAGCCGTCGGCGGCCTCGAAGTCCTCCTCGGCGAAGGCGGGCTCCTTGGAGTCCTCGACTTCGGCGGCGGCGGGAAAGGCCTTCAGCGGCGGCGGCTCGAACGCGGGCTCGGCGGCCTTGTGGTCGGGCTCCGGCGGGCCGAAGTCGGCGAAGGGCGCCGCGCCGAACGGGGTGAAGGTGGTGCGGGCGCCGACATGGCTCGCCGGACCGGCGCCGCGGCCCACGTCGCCCAGGCGCTGGTCGATCTTCTCGCGGGCTTCCTCAAGCAGCTTGGCCGTGCGCTCCTCGCTCTGGCGGATGCGGTCGGAAAGCTCCTGCGAGTCCCGTTCGTGACGCAGGTTGAGCTTCTCGGTGGCGCGGACGACCTGCTCGCCGACCTCGTCGATGGCCTGCGCCGAACGGCGCTCGGCGGCGCCGATGCGCTCGCCCAGGCGCTCGGTGATGCGGGCGATCTCGCCGCCCAGCCGCTCGAGGGCCTGGGCGTGGACGTTGTCGGTGCGGCCGAGCCGGGTCTCCATCGCCGTGGCGATACGCGCCACCTCGCCGCCCACCTGCTCGATGGCCTGGGCGCTTTGCACCTCGGCCGTCTGCACCCGGCGGTTCAGGGTCTCGGCGACGGTCAGCACCTCGCGGCCCATCTGCTCGATGGCGTGGGCCGAGCGCTGCTCGCCGGTGCGCACGTGCTGGGTCATCTCGCCCAGCTTGCGCTCCATGCGGTCGAAGCGCTCGTCGGCGGAGGCGCGCAGCTTCTCGGCCACCTCGGCCCGGACGGCCTCGACCCGCTGGCTCAGGCCCGTGGCCAGATCCTCCAGGCGCAGATCCCCCTGCCCCACGCCCACGGACTCCACCGCCTTCAGCCGGCCGTCGAGGGCCGCGAAGGAGGCCCGCAGACCCTCCAGGGCGCCGGTGGTGCGGGCCTCGGCCTCCGCCAGGCGCTCGCCCAGCCGGCCCACGACCGCATCGGCCACCCCGGCCGGATCGCCGGAGCCCCGCTGCTCGATCCGCTCGACGCGCTCGGCCACGGCGTCGATGATCGCCCGCGTGCGGCTCTCGCCGTCGTAGAGGTGGCCGGCGACCTTGCCCAGCGCCTGCTCCAGCGAGCGCAGGGCCTCCGCCGAGCGCGGGCCGGAGTCGCCGTCGTACTTGCGCAGCCGCTCGGCCAGCCGGACCTGGGAGGAGCTGAGCTCCTCCACCGCGCCCTCGAAGCGGGCGGCGACGGCGACCTGCTCCCGCTCGCCGGCCTCTATGCGGGCCAGCGCCTCGCGCACGGAATGCTCCACGCCGGTGATGGCGAGCCCGGTGCGGGTCTCGGCCTCCTCCAGGCGGGCGGAAATCCGGTCGAAGGCGGTCACCACCCGGGCGACCTCGTCGGCGGGATGTTCGGGGGCTTCGTACCGCGCGGGCGCCTCGCCGCCGCCGCGGGAGGTCTGGAAGTAGCTGCGCGTGGGGCGCTCGGCGAACTGGTCGTGGGAAGTGACTTCGTCGGGACCGTCGTCCTCCAGGATCACCCGGTTCAGCCACTCACCGAGGGTCATGCCCGAACGCCGGGCGAGATCCTTCGCGACCTCACGGGCCTTAGGGTCGATCCCCTTGACGCTCCAGGGCGCCCCTGACGTCATCGAATCGCTCTCCAGGACAGGGTTCGAGGCTACCGACCGATTCCTGGGGTGTAAACGCGGCGTCATAACAAGATGTAGCGCCTCGCGCAGTCTGCTGTGGATTGAAACGCCGCGATCGACCGGCTTCCTACGGACGGAAACGTGATTGTGGTTAATGGGGTGTTAACCGTTGTTGCAACGCAGCACAGGCGGTGGCGCTGCGGCCTGCGCTACGCGGTCGCAGCGCCTCCCGTCCTGTGTCCCGGTTCCGGAATCCGCAGGCGAACTTCAGATCCGGCGCCTAGGCCGCGGCGGACAGCGCGGGCGGCTCCTCGGGGCGTTTGGGGCGGCGGGCGAGGTTGGCGACGCCGCCGGAGGACAAGAGGCCGACGTCGGCCATCAGGATCGGGATCGCCCACTTGTAGGGAGCGGCGATGTAGCGGGGCTGCCAGACCGGGTCGTACTTGTCCTTGTACCGGCGAAGGCCGCGGAAGTTGTAGATCTCCTCCCCCCGCTCGAAGAGCAGGCGGCCGACCCGCGACATGATCGGCGCCAGCGGCCGGTCGTCGAGGCCGGCGAGCGGCGCCATGCCGAACTCGAAGGCCTCGTAGCCCTGCTCGCGGCCCCACTCGATGATCTCGACGAACAGGTAGTCCATGACGTTCTTGGGCGCATCCTGGGCGTGGCGCATCAGGTCGACGGAATAGGCGCCGCGCGAGGCGGTGATCCACAGGCTGGCGAAGGCGACGACGCGCCCTTCGCAGCGGGCCACGGCCACCGGGAACTCCGTCAGGTAGGCCGGGCTGAAGCCGCCCATGGAGAAGCCCTTCTCCCCCCCGGCCTGGGCGCCGAGCCAGTCGTCGGAGATGGCCGCAAGCTCGCCCATCGCCGCCTGGACCTCGGCGCCGCGCAGCACCTGGAAGCTGCAGCCGTCCTCGCCGGCCTTGCGCCAGGCGCGGCGCAGGTTGCCGCGCTTGCGGCCCTCGATGCTGAAGGAGTCGAGGGGCACGGCGGCGGTCTCGCCCACCTTCTGGATGGAGAAGCCCAGCTCAACGATGTCGGGCAGGTCCTCGGCGCCCAGGTTGTAGAGGCCGGGCCGGGCGGCGTGGGCGTCGGCCAGTTCGCGGAACCGCCACAGCAGCTCCAGCCGCTCGTCCCGGCGGCCGACGGGGGCGCCGAGCGCGATCCAGGAGCGGCCGCGCACCCCGAACATCAGGAAGCTCTCGCCCGAGGTCGAGAACAGGAAGCGCTTGTCGCCCAGCAGCGCCAGGTTGGAGCCGGGCTCGGCGGCCTCGGCGCTGGCCAGGATCGCGCGGACCCGGCCGAAGTCCGGGTCGGTCTCGCCCATCACCGGCGGCGGGGCGGCGGTGGAGACGAGACGCCAGACGCCGAAGGCGAAGAGGGCGAGCGCCGCGCCCGCCCAGGCGCGGATGGCCCGTGCGGCGTCGGCGTCGGCCATCACCCGCCACCAGGACTGGTCGGCGTAGTCGGCGTGCTGGAACGACCACAGGCCGATGGCCCCCGCCCCGACGACGGCCGCCAGCGCCGAGAACAGCCAGCCGGGGGTGATCTCCATCCGGCTGAGGCGGGCGCTGCGCGGAAAGGCGCTGCGGAAAGGCAGCAGCAGCACCGCCAGGCTGGCCAGGATCGTCGTCTCCTCCCAGACGAAGCCCTTCAGGAGGGCGAGCGGCGCGGCCGCCAGCAGGGCGGTGAGCGTGGCCGCCCAGGCCGCGTCCAGCCGGGAGCGCAGGCCGAAAGCCAGCAGCACCAGGGCCAGGCCCATGACGCTGGAGAGGAAGTGGCTGATCTCGATGAGCAGCACGGGAGCTACGGCCATCAGCTCCACGAACCGCCCGGGCACGGAGGGCGTGGCGCCGGACGCCAGCAGCATGACCCCGGCCGCCAGGGTCAGCACCGCGGCCACGCTGGGCGCGGCGGCGTCGGCGGCAGGTTTCAAATCGTGGATCAGCCGCATGCGTGGCGCCAATGCCCCCGGAAGCCCGGGCTTATAGCCTGACTTGCAGGACGCCGCACGATGCAACCGGCGAAGCCGGGGTTTCCTGCGCTTGCCGGCCGGCGAGCCGGCGCTAAGTTGCCCTGCGCGTGCGACAGGGAGAAGGCCATGGCCGGGAACGACCGTCTCGAGGACTTCCGCCAGGAGGTCCGGGACTGGCTGGAGGCCAACTATCCGGCGGAGCTGCGCGATCCGGCCGTGGAGAGCGACCCCGACGCGGTGTGGGGTGGCCGCAAGTTCGCCGGCGAGGCCCGCGATCCGCAGGTCGTCTGGATGCGGCGCGCAGCCGGGAAGGGGTGGACGGCGCCGGCCTGGCCCAAGGCCTATGGCGGCGCGGGCCTGTCGGAGGCCGAGGCGCGGGTGATCGCCGAGGAACTGGCCGCCGGCCGCTACCGCACCCCCCTCTCCTCCATGGGTCTGTGGATGCTGGGGCCGGCGCTGATGGAGTACGCCGGCGAGGCGCAAAAGGCCGAGCACCTGCCGAAGATCGCCCGCGGCGAGATCCGCTGGTGCCAGGGCTATTCGGAGCCGGGCGCGGGCTCCGACCTGGCGTCCCTGCAGGCCCGTTGCGAGGACAAGGGCGACCACTGGCTGATCAACGGCCAGAAGGTGTGGACCTCCTACGCCGACCGCGCCGACTGGTGCTTCTGCCTGGTGCGGACGGATGCGACCCGCAAGCACGAGGGGATCTCCTTCGTGCTGATCGACATGGCCTCGCCCGGGGTGGAGGCCCGGCCGATCCGGCTGATTTCCGGCGAGTCGCCGTTCTGCGAGACTTTCTTCACCGACGTGAAGATCCCCAAGGAGAACCTGGTCGGCCGGCTGAACGGCGGCTGGGAGATCGCCAAGCGGCTGTTGCAATACGAGCGCCAGAACATCTCCGGCCTGTTCGGCGCAGGCGGCGGCGCGGGCGGCGCGCCGGGGGACCTGGGCGAAATCGCCAAGCGCTACATCGGCGTGGACGCCGAGGGCCGGCTGGCGGACGGCGACCTGCGCGCCCGGATCACCCGCAACAAGATGGACATGCAGGCGCTCGCCCTGACCATCGCCCGGGCCGCGTCGGAGTCAGGCGCCAACAGCGGACCGGGAGCGACCACCTCGATCATCAAGTACGCCGCGGCGACCTTCGCCCAGGAGCGGTCCGAGCTGATGATCGAAGCCCTGGGCCATCAGGGACTGGGCTGGGAAGGCGAAGGCTTCACCCCGGCGGAGCTGGCCGCCGTGCACGGCTGGCTGCGCTCGAAGGGCAACTCGATCGAGGGCGGAGCCTCGGAGATCAACCTGAACGTGGTCGCCAAGCGGGTTCTGGGGCTGCCCGACCCGTCGCGCTAGGGTGGGGTCCGTCCGCGGACTTTTCCTCCCCTGTCCCGAAGAGGACGGTGGGGGCGAGCCGACGCACTGCAGAACCTACGCCCCTCCACCACCGGCTCTTCGGCCGGTGGTCTCCCTCCCCGTCCTCTTCGGGACAGGGGAGGATGGAGGTAGACGTCCTTAGAACTCGACGTCCAGCTCTTCCACCTCGTCGGGCTCGGTGAGGGCGACGGCGGTCCATTCGCGCATGTAGGGCAGCGCCAGGATGCGGTCGCGATAGCCGGCGCAGACCGGGTCGAGGGCCACGTCGTAGGTGGCGAAGCGGGTGCAGACCGGGGCGTACATGGCGTCGGCCACGGTCAGCTCGCCGAACAGGAAGGGGCCGGCCGACGCGGCCAGGCTCTCGCGCCAGATGGCGGAGATGCGGTCGATGTCCGACTGGGCGCCGGCCCAGACCTTGAAGCCCGGGTGGCTGGCCTTGAGGTTCATCGGCAAGGCCGCGCGGAGATTGGCGAAGCCGGAGTGCATCTCGCCGCAGACGGAGCGGCAGCGCGACCGCTCGGCCCGGTCGGCCGGCAGCAGGCCCGCCTCGGGGTGCAGCTCGTTGAGGAACTCGGCGATGGCCAGGGTGTCCCACACCTGGCCGCCGCCGTAGGTCAGGCAGGGGGTGAGGAAGGACGGCGAAAGCAGCAGGAGCTCGGCGCGCGCCGAGGCGTCGTCGAGCGGGACCGGCACGGTCTCGAACTCCAGTCCCGCGAACTTGCAGAGCAGCCAGCCGCGCAGCGACCACGAAGAGTAGTTGCGGCTCGAGATGGTCAGAGAGGTCTTGGCCATCGACGCTTTCGGCCCCTTCAGCGGACGGGATCACCATGCCGTAGAGCCGAACGTCCGGCCAGGCCCAACCTACGGCGGCCCCCGGCGCGGCACGACCGGCGAATGGCGCGTTTTTGGGCGCCGGCGCGCCGGCGGCGCCCGCGCAGGCGCATCCACGGCCTAGCCTGAATCTTGCATGCTGCAATGCGACGCGCCCGGCGACTCCGCCCGCGCAATTGAAGCATGCAGGATGTCGACGGCGACGTTGGCGGAACCGCGAGGACGAATGCGCTACAAGGCCTTCCAGGCGCAGGTGGACATGATGGCCCCCGCCCGGCTCGCGGCCGGCGCGGCCAACGCCGCCCTGGGCCTGGGCCCGCCCTGGATGCGCCAGCTGCCGCCGCTGGCGCACCTGTCGGCGGCCTGGGAGATGCTGAGCCGCGCCGCCCTGACCCACCATCGCCCGGACTACGGCTTCACCGAGGTGATGATCCGCGGCGAGGCGGTGCCGGTGCGCGAGGAGGTGGTGGCGGGCACGCCGTTCGGCGACCTGGTGCGGTTCCGCAAGGCGGGGGATCCGGAGCAGCCCAGGGTGCTGCTGGTGGCCCCCCTGTCGGGGCACTTCGCGACGTTGCTGCGGGGCACCATCCAGACGCTGCTGCCGGACAACGACGTCTACATCACCGACTGGCGCAACGCCCGCGACGCGCCGCTGGCCGCCGGCGCCTTCGGCTTCGACGAATACGTCGCGCACGTGATCTCGTTCCTGGAGACGATGGGGCCGGGCTCGCACCTGATCGGCGTGTGCCAGCCCTGCGCCCACGCCCTGGCCGCCGTGTCGCTGATGGCCGAGGACGACAATCCGGCCACGCCGCTCAGCATGACCCTGATGGCGGGGCCGGTCGACACGCGGATCAATCCCACCACGGTCAACGCCCTGGCGACGTCCCGGCCGATCGAATGGTTCGAGAAGGAGCTGATCGACACGGTGCCCGCGCGGTTCGCCGGCGCCGGCCGGCGGGTCTACCCGGGCTTCATCCAGCTGACCGCCTTCCTGCTGATGAACCTGAACCGCCACGTGGACGCCCACGTGGACATGTACACGCACCTGGCGGCGGGCCGCATGGCGGAGGCCGACACCGCCAAGGCTTTCTACGACGAGTACTTCGCCGTCCTGGACCTGACGGCGGAGTTCTACCTGGAAACGGTGAGCCGGGTGTTCCAGGAACACCTGCTGCCCAAGGGCCAGCTCGTCTGGCGCAACCGCCGGGTGGACCCGGCCGCGATCCGCCGCACCAGCCTGTTCACCGTCGAGGGCGAACGGGACGACATCTGCTCGGTGGGCCAGACGGTGGCCGCCCACGACCTCTGCAAGAACATCTTCGCCAACCGCAAGCGCCACCACCTGCAGCCGGGCGTCGGGCACTATGGCGTGTTCAGCGGCCGCAAGTGGTCGACGCAGATCTATCCGCAGGTCCGCAACATGATCCTGGCGACGAACTAGGCTCCTGATCCTCCCGCCCACTGGCGCAGCAGAGAGGGGTCGGCGACGCCCGAGTGGTGGGCGGCCACCTTGCCGTCCCTGAACAGGAACAGCGCCGGGATGCCGCGCACCCCGTAGTCGGCGGAGAGCTGCGGCTCGGCGTCCACGTCGATCTTCACGAACCGGGCCCCGGGCTCCAGCTCGGCGGCGGCGCGCTCGAAGATCGGCGCCATGGTCCGGCAGGGGCCGCACCAGCCGGCCCAGAAGTCGGCGATGACCGGGATGCCGCTCCTGGCGACGTGCTGGCGGAAGCGGGCGGTGGTCAGGGCGGCGGGCCTGCCGTCGAACAGCGCCTGGCCGCAGCGGCCGCACTTGCCGGCCCGTGCGTCGCGGCCGGGCGGCAGGCGGTTCACCGCGTCGCAGTGGACGCAGACGACCTGGATGGGATCGGCCACGGCGGCCTCGCAATGCTGACGGCGCACGAAACGCGCAGAAGGCGGAGATAGGCGCCCGCAGCCCGCGGTCAACGGGGGCCTTGCGTGCGCCGCGGCCGCCGCTACCAAGGCTGCGACGGAGGACCAGGATGGCGGCGGGATGGCTGATCGGGGTGCTGGTGGAGACGCCGGACGAGCCCCTGCCCTTGCGCCGTTACTACGCGGTGGCCAAGGACGACCGCGCCCAGGCCGAGTGGACGGCGGTGGACCAGGCGATGAAGGTGGGCCGGGTGGCGTCCAGCCCGGTGGGCGGGGTCGAGCCGGTGCAGGCGGAAGGCGAGCTGCCGGCCCGGCTGCTGGCGGCGCAGGGGGTGAAGCCCGGCGCGGTGCGCGACCTGGGCTTCCGCACGCCGCGGCGCTGGCTGAGCGCGCTGCGGCCGGTGCGCGCCGGCGGCTGAGCGGACGCGGCAAAAATCAGCGAACGCCGTCCTTCGGCGCAATTGATCGGGAACCTTGGCAGGACTAGGGTCGGGAACTCGAATCCACCACCGGGGGCCATGACATGCCTAAACTTTCAACTGCGGCCGTAGCCCTCGGGCTCGTCGCCTCCATGGCCGCCGCGACGCCGGCCGCCGCCCAGTACGGCATGGACAAGAAGGGGCCGAAGAACGCGGCCACTCCCGAACTGCCGCGCTGCGACCGGCCGCTGGGCACCGCGGCCATCCGCGAGCCCGAGAGGCAGTGGTGGACGGAGCTCGGCCTCTCGAGCCCGGAAAGCCTCCTGAAGCTGTTCGCCGCCCGCTCCGGCTGCCTGCGGATCGTCGACCGCAACGGCGGCCTGGCCATGCGCAACATGGAAAAGGACCTGGGCGCGTCCGGCGACCTGCGGCGCGGCTCCAACATCGGCAAGGGCCAGGTGGCGGCGGCCGATTTCTTCATCGTGCCGGACATCGCCAACTCCAACTCCAACTCGGGCGGCAACGCCCTGGGCGCCGTGGCCGGCGCCTTCGGCTCGCGGTTCGGCGGCTTCGGGGCGCTGGCGGGCAGCATCAGCACCAAGAAGTCCGAGGCCCAGGCGCTGATCACCCTGGTGGACGCGCGGACCACCGAGCAGCTCTACGTGGCCGAAGGCGTGGCCAAGAAGACCGACATCAGCTTCGGCGCCGGCGGCGGCGGCGGCGGCTGGGGCGGCTTCGGCGCCGCGGCCGGCGGCGGCTACTCGAACACCGAGATCGGCAAGGTGATCACCGCGGCCTACTTCAACGCCTTCGTGGACCTGGTGGGCTACATGCAGCGCGGCGCGCCGACGGGCGCCGAGGCCTCGGCCAACGCCGGCATCCAGGGCTATTCGGTGAAGCAGAACCTCGTCCTGCGGAAGACCGCCTCGCCGGGCGGGGCGTCGGTGCGCACCTTCACCCCCGGCGACACCGTCTATCCCACCGGCCAGAAGAACGGCATCTGGTGGGAAGTCGACGACGAGAACGGCAACCGCGGCTGGGTGTCCTCGGCGTTCATCACGCCCCGCTAGGGCGAACGGACGGGTCGTGAACAAGGGACGGCTGGAGGCTTTCAGCGACGGCGTCATCGCCATCATCATCACCATCATGGTGCTGGAGCTGAGGCCGCCGCACGGGACCGAGCTTTCGACCCTTCGGCCGCTGATCCCGGTGTTCCTGAGCTATGTGCTCAGCTTCGTCTACGTCGCGATCTACTGGAACAACCACCACCACATGCTGCAGGTGGTGAAGGGGGTGACGGGCGGGGTCCTGTGGGCCAACCTGCACCTGCTGTTCTGGCTGTCGATCATCCCGTTCGCCACCGCCTGGATGGGCGAGAACCACTGGGCCCGGGCGCCGGTGGCGCTCTATGGCGCGGTGCTGCTCATGAACGGCCTGGCCTATTCGATCCTGGCCCGGCTGCTGATCCGCCGCGAGGGCCCGGGCTCCACCCTGGCGACGGCCTTCGGCCGCGACGTCAAGGGCCTGGCCTCGGTGGCGCTCTACACGGCGGGGATCGCGGCGGCGTTCGCCAATCCGGCCGTCTCCCTGTCGATCTACGTCTTCGTCGCGCTGATGTGGGTTGTTCCGGACCTTCGGATCGAGCGCCGCCTGCAGACCTGAGCAGACGCCCGCCCGACGCCGCCCTCAGACCGGAAACGTCAGGGTGGCGCTGACCCCGGGCTGGCTGACCAGCGAGAACTCGCCCTGCACCTGGGCCGAGAGGCTGCGCACCAGCCAGAGGCCGAAGCGCTCCCGCCCGGCGGCGGGGTCGAAGCCCACGCCGTCGTCGGCGACGCGCAGGTCGCAGCGGCCGTCGGGACGGCGCCGCAACTGCACGGTGACCTTGCCGGACCGCCCGTCGGCGAAGCCGTGGGCCAGGGCGTTGCCCACCAGCTCCTGGGCGATCAGGCCGAGGGTCGAGGCGGCGTGGTCCTGCACCCACAGAGGCTCGGCCTCGACCACCAGCTCGGCCGGGCGCGAGCCCTGGCGGCGGCGCCAGATCGGCGCCATGTCCACCAGGAAGGCGGTGAAGTCGACGCCGTCGGGCTTGCGCTTCTGCTCCAGCGCGCCGAGCGAGCCGACGGCGTCGGCCATCCACAGGAGCTGGCGTCGGGCGTCCGGGTCGGTGGACCGCTGGCTGCGCATGCGGGCGAGCGCCGCCAGCAGCTGCAGCGTGTTCGCCATGCGGTGGCGCACCTCGGAGGCGGTGGGCGCGTTCGACGTCGCCAGGTCGTCTGTCATGGCTGCGACCGCTCACAGCGCAGAAGCAAAAGCGTCCAGGAATTCATGCGGCCCCTCGCACCGGCGGCCCAGGCGCGCCGGAGGGCGGAGTCTGAGGCGCGGGCCCGGCCTTGGCTAGTCTGAGCATCGCGCCCCACAACCCTCTGTCGGCCTGGAATTACCGCTAGGGGTCTTTGAAGGTTGCAGAAGCTGGCGCACGCTGCGGCAAGCTGTCGCAGTGCGCCCCGCCGCCCGGCGTGGTCGCCCGGCGGCCGGTCCCGAAGGCGCAGGCGGAGTGATTCGGCCGGCGATCGGGTCCAGGGCGCGGTCGGACGGCTCTACGACGCGCTCGGTCGGCGCAGCCGGCGCCCGTTCCCCCTGCGGCGGGCATGGAAAAGGCGGCCCGGAGGCCGCCTTTCCGCGGCCAGGCGCCGCGCGCCACGCGAACGCATTCGCCGCGTGGAGCGCCGGCAACCTACGGGAAGCGCCGCGGCGGCGATCTATGGCCTTTCGTCGCGGCGCCCAGGGTAGAGCTACGGATTGAGCACGACCCACAGCCAGAAGAGCGCGCTGAGCTCCAGCGCGATGCAAAGCATGGCCCAGACCACGGAACGGCTACGCGACCGCGGAGGCGCCGTCTCCGGGCTCCGGTAGAAATCGAACCTTGGCATGATCGTCTCTCACGCCCCCCACGGCCAAGATAACGCGGGTATAGTTCAGCTTCGGTTAAGCTGGGCAATAACTGCCGGTCCCGCTGCGGCAGGCCGATCGGCAGGCGCCCGGCGCCGGTTCCGCGCGTGTTCGACGCCTCAGGGCGGGCAAGCTGCGCCTGGAGGCGGGCCGGGCGGCGGTGCGGGGTTGCGGTGCGGCCCGCACGTCCGTAAGGGCTGGCCGATGCTGGAGAACCTCAAGGCCAACAACCGGAACTGGGCGGCGCGCAAGACGGCGGTCGATCCCAGCTTCTTCACGCGCCTCGCGGGGCAGCAGGCGCCGGAGTACCTGTGGATCGGCTGCTCCGACAGCCGGGTGCCGGCCAACGAGATCGTCGACCTGGATCCGGGCGAGCTGTTCGTGCACCGCAACGTCGCCAACCTGGCGCCGCCTCAGGACGCGAACTACCTCTCGGTGCTGCAGTTCGCCGTCGACGTGATCCAGGTCAAGCACATCATGGTGGTGGGCCACTACGGCTGCGGCGGCGTGGCCGCGGCGGTGGACGGCCAGCGGCGGGGCCTGGTCGACCACTGGCTGCATCCGATCCGCGAGGTGCACCAGGAGCACATCTGCGAGCTCCAGGCCCTGCCCGACGAGCGGGCCCGCTGGGACCGGCTGGTGGAGCTGAACGTGGCGCGCCAGGTGCGGAACGTCGCCTCGGACGTCTTCGTGCAGGACGCCTGGGCCCGCGGCCAGCCGCTCCACGTGCACGGCTGGGTCTATTCCCTCACCAACGGCCTGGTGACCGACCTCGACATCACCGAGGGCCCGCCCGGGACGAAGGACGGACAGCGGTCGTGAAGCCGCGCGGCGGGTTGCAAAACCCGCCGGCAAGCCCAATGTGCCGGCCGCTTCCAGGCCACGAGCCGCTGCGCCTTCGACGGACGACCGGATTTGATCAGCAACCCGCCCGCCCCGGCCAATATGGCGCGCCGCCGGCGGCGCATCGTCTGGGTCCGGTTCCTGCGCCGCACCCTGCCGGTCACCGCCGCCATGCTGATGGCCGGCGTCGTGGGCCAGGTGGTCTGGCGGGCGGTCTCCGTGGTGGTGGCGCCGGAGGCGCAGGCGTCCGGAACCACGGTGCGGATGGACAATCCCAGCTTCAGCGGCCAGTCCCGCGACGGCTCGCGCTATCTGCTGACCGCCCGGTCGGGCCTGCGCGACGCCGCCGACGCCGCGCGCATCCTCCTGGACGCGCCCACGGTGACCATCAGCCACGGCGGCCAGCCCGCGACCCGCACCAGGTCGAAGAGCGGCGTGTTCCGCGAGGACGACCGTACGCTGCAGCTCAAGGGCGACGTGCGGGTGGACGACGGCTCCGGCTTCAAGTTCGCCTTCAAGGACGCGGTGATCGACACCACCACCGGCAAGGTCTCGGGCCAGGGGGTCCAGGGCCAGGGACCCGCCGGCCAGGTGAGCTCCGACCAGTACACCGTCTACGACAAGGGCGAGCGGATGGTGTTCAAGGGCGGCGTCCACGGCCGCATCGATGGTCGCTGAAGCGTGCGCCTGCGTCGTTTCGATCGGGGAACAATGGCGGCGGACCGTATACCGTCCACGCCCCAGAGGGAGGCCGGGCCGGGCCCGAGGACGACGTCATCTCCGACTATCCCAACCCCGCGGGGCCGAACGCCGGCGCCCCCTCCGCTGCAAGTCTGCGCCCCGCATGACGACTGACGCCGCCATGCAGATCGCTCACCGATCCGGAATGAGCCGCGTGCTGGCCAATACCGGCGTGCTGCTGGGCGGGCGGACGGCCAACGCGGTCGTCAGCCTGGCCTACATGGCCGCCGCCGCGCGCCTGCTGGGCGTGGCCGAGGTGGGGGTGCTGATCCTGATCAACGCCTTCGCCCAGCTGGTCGGCGAGGTGGTGAAGTTCAACTCCTGGCAGGCGGTGCTGCACTATGGCGCGCCGGCGCTGGCCGAGGGACGGCGGGACCGGCTGCAGCAGGTGGTGCGGTTCGCCGTCTTCCTGGACGTGGTCAGCGGCCTGGCGAGCGTGGCCGTGGCGATCGCCGCCGCCCACCTGTTCGGCCAGCGCCTGGGCTGGGGGGCGGCCGAGAATCCCGCCGCCGCCCTCTACTGCCTGTCGATCGTCTTCCTGGTCCCCGCCTCGCCGATCGGCCTCCTGCGGCTGTTCGACCGGTTCGACCTGATCGCGGCCCAGGCGCCGATCAGCTCGGCCGTCAGGCTGGCGGGCAGCGGACTGGCGCTGGTGACGGCCCCGACGCTCGGCCTGTTCCTGACCGTCTGGGCCGTGGGCTCCGGGACCGCATTCCTCTACCTGGCCGCCGCCTCGCTCGCCGAGCTGAAGCGGCGCAACCTCCTGGAAGGATTCCGCTGGCGCGGGCCGCTCACCGCCGGCATGCCGGGCGCCTGGCGCTTCGCCTGGGCGACCAACGTCTCCGGCAGCCTCGACACCGCCTTCACCCACGCCATCACCCTGGTGGTGGGCGCCGTCGCCGGACCCTCCCCCGCCGCGCTTTGGCGCGTCGGCCGCCAGGTGGCCGACGCGCTCGCCAAGCCCGCCCAGCTGCTGGCGCCCGCGCTCTATCCGGAACTGGCGCGGCTGCATGTGACCCAAGGCGAGCATGCCATGCGTCGCCTGGCGCGGCAGGTCGGCCTGCTCGGCGGCGGGATCGGCACCCTGCTGCTGCTGATCTCGGCGACCGCCGGCCGGCCGCTGCTGACCCTGGTGATGGGCCAGGGTTTCGCCGGCGCGGCACGGGTGATGACCTGGCAGGTGGGCGCCGCGGTGATCGGCATCTGGTCCATTCCGCTGGAGCCGATGCTGGTGTCCCTGGGCCGGCCGGGGGACGCGGTGAAGGTGCGGCTGATCGTTTCCGCCGTGCTGCTGGTCTGCCTGGTCCCGGTCGTGCAGCGCTTCGGCCTGACCGGCGCCGGGGCGGCGCTGGTGATGGCGACGGCCAGCCTCGCGGTCGGCATGTTCGCCATGCTGCAGCTTAAAGCAGGCGCCGCACCTGCGCCGACGCGAACGAAATGACTTGCATCGACGCCCCGGCGCAAGCGAAGCGCAATCCGTGATGCTGCTCCCCACCGCCGCCGACCGCGCGCTGCGCCTCGCCGACTTCGCCACCCTGGTCCAGGCGCTCGACTACGCCGCCGGCGGCGAGACGGGCGTCACCCTCCACTCCCTGCGCGGCGAGGTGGCCGAGGCGCTCTCCTATGCGAGGCTGCGGACCGAGGCCCTGGACTATGCCGCGCGCCTCATGGCGGCCGGCCTGCCGCCCGGCGCGCGGGTCGGCCTGATCGCCGAGACCGACGGCGACTTCGTCCGCGCCTTCTTCGCCTGTCAGTACGCGGGCCTCGTGCCGGCGCCCCTGCCGCTGCCGGCGCCGCTGGGCGGCCGCGAGGCCTATGTGGCGCAGATCGGCCGCATGCTGGAAGCGGCCGACGCCTCGGCCCTGCTGGGTCCGGCCTCGATCACCGCCTGGATGGCCGGCGCGCCCTCCGCGGCGCTGAGCTTCGTGGGCGCGCTTCCGGACCTGCCGCCCGCGGCGGGCCACGCCCTGCCCGGGATCGGGCCGGACGCCCCCTGCTACCTGCAGTTTTCGTCGGGGAGCACGCGCTTTCCGACCGGCGTGCTGGTGACGCACCAGGCCTGCATGGCCAACGCCGCGGCCATCGTGCGCCATGGCCTGCAGGTGAGGGCCGAGGACCGGGCGATCTCCTGGCTGCCGCTCTATCACGACATGGGGCTGGTGGGCTTCCTCCTGAGCCCGCTCAGCTGCCAGATGTCGGTGGACCTGCTGCCCACCGGGGCCTTCGTCCGCCGGCCGCTCCTGTGGCTCGACCTGATCACCCGCAACGGCGCGACGATCTCCTATAGCCCGACCTTCGGCTACGAGCTCTGCGCCCGGCGCGCGGAGGGCGGCGGCGGGCCGGCGCTCGACCTCTCCCGCTGGCGGATCGCCGGCGTCGGCGGCGACATGATCCGCACCGGGGTCCTGCGCGACTTCGCCCGCGCCTTCGCCGGAGCCGGCTTCCAGGCCAGCGCCTTCGTGGCCAGCTACGGCATGGCGGAGGCGACGCTGGCGCTGTCCTTCGCGCCCCTGGGTCGCGGGCTGGAGACCGAGACCCTGGACATCGCCAAGCTGGAAAACGAGCGCCTGGCGATCCTGGCCGACCAGACGGCGCGGGCCCGCGACTTCGCCCGTTGCGGCCCCGCCCTGCCCGGCCACGAGCTGCAGGTGCGCGACGGGAACGACGCGCTGCTGCCGGAGCGGTCGGTGGGCCGGGTGTTCGCCCGCGGTCCCAGCCTGATGCGCGGCTATTTCCGCCAGCCCGCCGAAACGGCCCGGGTGCTGTCCGACGACGGCTGGCTGGACACCGGCGACCTGGGCTTCCTCGACCGCGGCGAGATCGTGCTGACCGGCCGCGGCAAGGACCTGATGATCATCAACGGCCGCAACGTCTGGCCGCAAGACCTGGAATGGACCTGCGAGGCCGAGCTCGAGAAGGTGCGCAGCGGCGACACCGCGGCCTTCTCCGTGCCGGGCGAGGAGGAGGAGCAGGTCGTGCTGCTGGTCCAGGCGCGCAGCAGCGACCCCGAGGCGCGCGAGGCGCTCCGCGTCGAGGCCGCCCGCATCCTGCGCCTGCGCCATAGCATCGAGGCCGAGGTGCGGCTGGTGGGCCCCCACGCCCTGCCGCAGACCTCGTCGGGCAAGCTCAGCCGCTCCAAGGCGCGCGCCGCCTTCCTGGCCGGGGCGTTCGACCTGGAGCCCAGCCGGTCGTGACCCGCGGCGTCGCCGCTGTCACCGGCGCGACGGGCTTTCTCGGACAGCATCTGGTCCGCGCCCTGTCCGACGACGGCTGGCGGGTAAGGGTCCTGGCCAGGCGGGCGCCGGTCAGCCCCTTCTGGGCGGGGATCGAACCCGAGGTGGTCATCGGCAACCTGGAGGACGAGGCGGCGCTGGCCCGCGTCTGCGCCGGGGCCGGCCTGGTGGCGCACGCCGCAGGCCTGATCGCCGGCTCCGCCTCCCAGCTTCGCCGCGTCAACGTGGAGGGCGGCCGGCGGCTGGCGGTCGCGGCGTGGAAACACGCGCCGGGGGCGCGGACGCTGCTGATCTCCAGCCTGGCCGCGCGCGAGCCGCAGCTTTCAGCCTATGCGGCCAGCAAGCGCGCCGGGGAGGAAGCCGCGCTGGAGGTGCTGGGCGACGCTGCGGTGGTGGTGCGTCCGCCGGCGATCTACGGCCCCGGCGACCGCGAGACCCTGCGGATTTTCCAGGCGGCGGCGCGCTCGCCGGTGCTGCCGGTGCTGGACCCGCGGGCGCGTATTGCGTTGATTCACGTCGAAGACGCCGCGCGCCAGATTATCGCCTTGGCGCAGATGCAAAAAAGCGGGTGTGGCCCGATGGGACTATGCGATGAACGGCCGGAAGGCTATGCGTGGCGCGAACTGATGCAGACTGTCGCAGCGGTGCTCGGCAGGCCGCGGCGGCTGTTGCGTATTCCGGCCGGGGCGCTGTCGGCCCTTGCCGCGGTGGATATGTTGGGCAATGGCTGGCGCCGGAGGACAGCCACGCTTACATTCGGAAAGGTCAGGGAACTGACGCATCTTGACTGGGGAATCCAGCCACATGAGAGAGCGCCAGGCGCGCCGGCGGCTGTCTTTGACCTTCGGGCAGGTTTTGAACACACCGTCGCATGGTACCGGAAGAGCGCTTGGCTTTAACCGTTGAGAAACCCTAACGCGCGTCGATGTCGGCTTCGCGACAGGGATTGAAGAGGGGCATTGAGGAGCATTGTCGGATGGAGTCCGTGACCGATCTCACCGTCCATCAGATCGGGCGTACGGCCTCCATGGTGATGCAGCGTACCGTGGACGTGACCGAGTCGTCGGATATCGGGCGTGACCTGGGAGTCGACTCATTGAGCTTGATGAATATCGTCATGGAGCTTGAGGATTTTTTTGAGCTTTCGATTCCGCTGGACCGCTTGGCGGATGTCGAAACGGTGGGCGACTTGGCGGCTCTTATCAACGAACTGCGAGTGAGAGCGTAGCATCATGGGGCTTCTCGATAAGCATAAGGCCTACAACGAGGCCTATAAGGCGATCCGCGACATGGGCGCGGATCCTTTCAACGTGCGGTTTGAGGCGGTGCTGTCTCCCTCCGAGGGAATCGTAAACGGCCGGCCGACGATCCTGCTGGGCACCAACAACTACCTGGGGCTCACCTTCGACGAATCGTGCATCGAGGCCTCGCAGGAGGCGGTCCGGCTGCACGGCACCGGGACCACGGGATCGCGAATCGCCAACGGCAGCTTCGGCGGCCACGTGGAGTTGGAGCAGGCGATCGCCAGGTTCTTCGGCCGGCGCGCGGCGATGACCTTCACGACCGGCTACCAGGCCAACCTGGGCATATTGTCGACGCTGGTCGGCCGCGGCGATCACCTGCTGCTGGACGCCGACAGCCACGCCAGCCTCTACGACGGGGCGCGGCTGGGCCATGCGGAGGTGATCCGCTTCCGGCACAACGACCCCGACGACCTGCGCAAGCGCCTGCAGCGGCTGAAGGGCCAGCCCGGCAAGCGGCTGATCGTGGCCGAGGGCATCTACTCCATGCTGGGCGACACCGCGCCCCTGAAGGAGATCGTCGACGTCAAGAAGGAGATGGACGCCTACCTGCTGGTGGACGAGGCCCATTCCCTGGGCGTGCTGGGCGACAAGGGCCGCGGCCTGGCCGAGGCCGAGGGCGTGGAAGCCGACGTCGACGTGGTGGTCGGCACCTTCTCCAAGAGCCTGGGCGCCATCGGCGGCTTCTGCGTCTCCGACATGGACGACTTCGAAGTGATGCGGGTCGTCTGCCGTCCGTACATGTTCACCGCCTCCCTGCCGCCCAGCGTGGTCGCCTCGACCCTCCAGGCGCTGCGCCGCATGGAGTCGGACCCGGCGCTGCGCCAGCGTCTGACGGCCAACGCGCAGAAGCTCTACCAGGGCCTGCAGGCCATGGGCTTCGAGCTGGGTCCGCATTGCAGCCCGATCATCGCCGTCGCCCTGCCCGACCAGCCGCTGGCCCTCACCGTCTGGAAGGCGCTGCTGGACAAGGGCGTCTACCTGAACCTGGCCCTGCCGCCGGCCACGCCGGACGCCCGGCCGCTGCTGCGCTCCAGCGTCAGCGTGGCGCATACCGACCAGCAGCTCGACCAGGTGCTGCGGGCGTTCGGCGAGGTGGGCGAGGCCTTCGGCCTGGTGGCCAAGTCGCGGCAGCGCGCGTCAGCCCGAGGCTGACCGCCGCCGCCAGAGCGCCCAGAGCAGCGCCGGCGCCGACAGGATCGGGTGGCGCTCGCGCCACGGGGTCATCGGCACGGCGACGCCGGTGTGGCGCTCGATCTTCCAGGCGGCATAGCGGGCGGCGCCTTCGAAGGTGAAGGCCGCCTTGGCCAGGCGCGCCAGGTTCAACGGCCGTCCCAACGCGCGGCGCAGGCGCCAGGCGCGCAGCCGGCGGGTGCGGTCGGAAACGGTCAGCTGCGGGGCGAAAACCCCCTCCCCCGCCGTTTCGAACCTCAGGCCCCCGGCCGCCCACGCGAGGGGCAGCAGGCCATCGTAGCGCTCCGGGTCGGCCTCGATCAGCGAGCGTTCGCGTCCGCTGGGCTCCACGCGGAACTCCGCAGCGTAGGTCTGGCGAAACAGCGCCGACCAGTAGGCCTGGGCCGGCCCCCGCTCCGGCCCGAGCGCCGCGGCGTAGCCGGCGGCGGCGGCGGCGGCGTCCGCGACCGCCGCCTGCACCGCCGCAGCCGCCGCCGCGTCCTGGCTCCACACGAGCACCGCGGGCTGGACGAAGCGGGTCCAGACGGTGGTGTCCGCCCCGGTCCCGCGCGCCGCCCGCTGGAACCGCGCCAGCGTCATGGCCGCCACCTTGGCCCGCACCAGGCCGTCGGCGGCGGCGACCTCGTGGTAGCTTACGTCGGGCCAGAGCATCCGGCCGGGCAGGCCGCGCCATCCCTCCGGCGGCCGGCGGGTCAGGACGTAGAAGTCGAGGACGCCGTCGCGGTCGCCGGTGCGCAGGGCCGAGCCGTAGAACAGCACCGCGGCGGCCTCGGGGAACAGCGGCGCCAGCGCCTCGGCCGCCGCCGCCGCGGCCGGCGGCGCAGGCCGGGCCAGCTCGCGGCGGGCGAACTCGAGCAGTTCCGGCGTCATGGCCGCAGGAACCGCAGGGGCGGCCCCTCGGCGAGGGTGAGCTCGCCGCCGGGATAGGTCTCGCCGTCGAGGACGAACGCGCCGGGCAGCGACAGGCGCACGCGACGGGCGTCGCCCCGCCGGTAGCCGTGCGCCGCCAGCCACCCCTCCGCCTCGCCCCAGAGCAGCAGACGCAAAGCGCGCAGGAGCTGCTGGGGCGGCGCGTCCACGTCCAGCACCTTCAGCCCCGGCCGGACCGGGCCGAAGGGACGCAGGCCCCACGGAAACTGCTGCAGGGTGGTGGCGATCATCACCAGCCGGTCTCCCGTGCGCCAGGCGCCGCCGTCGAGGCTGAGGCTCAAGGCTTCGCCGCGCGCCCAGACGCCGCTGCGTCCGCCCATCAGCAGGCCCGCCGCTGCGCCCGCCAGGCCAACGGCGACCACGGCGTCGTGGAAGACGCCGGCCCGATGCAGGCGCTGCGATCTGTTGATCGCGCGCACGAAGCCGGCCGCTCCGAAGACGAAGCCCGAGAGCGGCGCGCCGCCGCCCTCGCGGGACACCTGCAAGGGCGCGCGCACCGTTACGTCGGCGCCTTCCCGCGCCGCCGCCAGCGCCGCCGCCACCGTCCAGCCGCGCGGGACGCCGAGGTCCCTGGCCAGGATGTTGGTCTTGCCCGAGGGCAGCGCCGCCAGCAGCGGCGCGGCGGCGTCGCCATAGGCGGCCGGCAGGGCGCTGACCACCTCGCGGACCGTGCCGTCGCCGCCGTCGATCACCACCAGTTCGACCCCTTCCCGGGCGAAACGCACCAGCTCGTCGGCCAGGATCCGGGGCGTCGGGGGCGCTGCGTACAGCACGTCGGCGGACAGGCCGCCGTCCACGACCTGCCGGTTCGCGTGGCTGCGCGGATTGCGGATCACACCGGCGCGCATCAGCGGGAGAGCCGGGACGCCGCCGTGCACGGCGTCAGCGCCTGCGCCAGCTGCACCGCCAGGGAGACGTCCGACGCGCCGACCGCCGCCGCCGGCGAAGCCCGCCCCGCGCCTAACGCATTGGTCAAAACCGCTCTCCCCTGTAAACCAAGGCAGCTCCCATACCGCGCTTCGGCGCAGGTTCGCCACAGCCCCGGATTCGCCATTGGCCGTGTTCCGCCTCGCCCACTTCTCCGATCCGCATCTGCCGTCGTCCTGGACCCCGGACACGGCGCGCGACGTGGTGTCGAAGCGCGCGCTGAGCCGACTGGCCTGGCGGCGGAAACGCAGCCAGCACGATCCGGCGGTGCTGGCTCTGTTGACGGCCGACGTCGCCGCCCACGCACCGGACCACATCGCCGTCACCGGCGACCTGACCAACTTCTCCACCCCTGAGGAGTTCGAACGCGCGCGGACCTGGCTTTCGACCCTGGGCCCGGCCGATCGGGTCACCGTCAGCCCCGGCAACCACGACGCCCTGGTCGACCGCGGCCTGGCCGCCCGCCTGGAGAGGCTGCGCCCCTGGTTCGGCGATACGGACGGCGAAGCCTTCCCCCACGTCCGCCGGCGGGGCCCGGTGGCGCTGGTCAACCTCAGCACGGCGACGCCGACGCCGCCGGCCCTGGCCACCGGCGCCCTGGGAGCGGCGCAGCTCGCGCGGCTGGCGGCAGGCCTCGAGGCGGCCGCCCAGGCCGGGCTGGCGCGCGTGGTCATGCTGCACCATCCGCCCGTCGAGGGGGTGGTCTCCCGCCGCAAGGCGCTCGACGACGCCGCGGCCCTGCGCGCGGTGCTGCGGGATCGTGGGGCGGAACTGGTGCTGCACGGACACGGGCATGAAAGCGTGTTCGGCGCGCTCGCAGGGCCCGTGGGGCCCATCCCGGTGCTGGGCGCGCCGTCCGCCTCCTCGCCCGGCGGGCGGCACGCGCCGGCCGGCTGGCATGCGATCGAGATCGAACCCGGCGCGGGCGGACCGTCGATCCGGGTCACGGTCCGCGGGCTCGACGCCGCGGCCGGGAAGCTGCGCGAGCTGGGGCGCTACGTGCTGCTCCCGCTCACTTCAGGTATCGCAGCTTGAGCCGGATGCCGGTCTCGCCGGACCCGGCCTGGAACCGCACCGCCTTGAACGGCGGCAGGCCCGTCTTGGTGGAGGGATCGTTGGAGAAGCCGAAGCCCTCGGTCGGCAGGCCCAGCAGGGTGCGGTTGAAATCGTGGTCGCCGTTCTCGTCGTGATAGACGGCGACGGCATAGTAGCCCGGCCCGGGCAGGAAGAAGCAGGCCGTGGTGACCGGCGCGCCGGCCGGCGTACGCACGCGCAGCAGCTTGCCCTTGGGCGCCAGGAAGCGTTGCGGCTCGTCGGGATAGAGGGTCACGGCCACCTCGCCGTGCGCCGAACGCACGCCGCCGACCTGGACCGTCAGCCTGGCGGCGCCGGGCTGGCCTTCGCAGGCCAGGGCGGACGCCGGGAGGCTCCAGGCCGACGCGAGCGCGACCAGCGCCATAGTGCTTGCCGATTTCACGGTGATGGACGAGCCTCTTTCGATGTATCAGGCGCTTCGCACGCCGGGAGCGAGACGCTCAGATGACCAATGCCACCGCCGTCAGTTTCGGTTTTCCTGACACCGTTGTCGGAGAAACCGCCTGCTGGCTGGTGCTCGCACGGCCCAAGCAGCCGACATTTGGTTCCCTGGTGCTGATTTGCAAGCATCAGGCCCGCGCCTTTTCGGACATCGGCGCCGAGGCCTTCGCGGACCTGCGCCACGCCGTGTCCGCCATAGAAGCCGTGTTGGCCAAGGTCGTGGCCTATCGGAAGATCAACTATCTGATGTTGATGATGGTCGACCCCGACGTTCATTTCCACGTCATCCCCCGCTACGAGGGGGAGCGCGTGCATGAGGGGACCGCCTTCCCCGACGCCGGCTGGCCCGGCCCGCCGGACCTGGCGGCGGCGGTGGACCTGGGCGCGGCGGGCGCCGGGCGCCTGGCCGCGACCTTGCGCGCATCCTGGCCGGCGGCTTGAGGATGGCGTCCAGGTCCGCGAAGGCCGGGCGCAGAGGGCCTCTTGCGCTGATCGACCGCTATGTCCTGCGCATGACTTTCTGGCCGATGGTGGGCTGCCTGGCGGTTACGGTGGTCTCGCTCCTGCTGGAGCGGGCGCTTCGGCTGCTGGATCTCCTGTCGCAGAGCAGCGAGCGATTCGGGCCGGTGGCGGAGCTCACCGCCAACCTCCTGCCCCACTACCTGGGCCTGGCCCTGCCCATCGCCTTCTTCGTGGCGCTGTTCATCGTCATCACCAAGCTGGACGACGGGTCGGAGGTGGAGGCCCTGCTGGCCAACGGCGTCTCGCTCTCCCGGCTGGCCGCGCCCTATGTGGCGCTCGGCCTGGCGCTGATGGCGATCAGCCTGGTGGTGTTCGGCTACATGCAGCCCTACAGCCGCTATGCCTACCGCGCCGTGCTGCACGCGGCGATCAACGCCGGCTGGGACGCCCGCCTGCACGGCGGCGCCTTCATCACCGACGGCGATACGGTGATGACCGCCGACAGCGCCAGCCTCGAGGGCCGCCGGCTGCAGCGCCTGTTCATCCGCCGGCCGGTGAACGGCGGCGAGGAGGTGATCACCGCAAGCTCGGCCCAGCTGGTCCTGCAGCCGGACGGCAAGCACGTGACTCTGCTGCTCAAGGACGGCGTGCGGGTGGGCGAGAGCAGGAACGGCAGCTTCGACACCCTGCGCTTCGACAGCTTCACCATGCAGACCAGCCTCAGCAGCGCCGCAGCCCTGATGCGGGCCCGCGGCGGCGACGAACGGGAGCTGACGTTCAACGAACTGGCCCGCGAGGCGGCCAATCCGGCGCCAATGATCCCGCGCGGGAAGCTGCTTTCGGAACTCTACATCCGCCTCGCCCGTTCGGCCGTCCTGCCCTTCCTGCCGCTGATCGCCTTCCCGCTGGGCCTCGCCGCCAAGCGCGGCCGACGGGCGGCGGGGCTGATCCTGGCCGGGGTGCTGATGCTGGCCTTCCAATACGGCCTGGAGTTCGGCGAAGGGATGGCCGGTGCGGGCAAGGCGCCGCCGGGCCTGGCGGTGGGCACGCCCTTCTTCCTGTTCACCGGCTTCTGCGTCTGGATGTTCCTGGGCAGCCGCAAGCGGCCTGGCCAGACGCCGATCTCCGAGTTCGTGGGCCGCCTGGGCGACGCGATCGAGCGGGTGCGCGGCCTGCTCGGCGGCCTTTCGCGGGCCACCGCATGAAGCTCTACCGCTACGTCCTGAAGGCGGTGAGCCTGCGCATCCTGGTGGCGGGGCTGATCCTGCTGGCGGTGATGCAGATCCTGGACCTGCTGGAGGTCACGCCGGACATCATCAAGCGCGGCCTGGGCGCGGCGGGCATGGCGCACTACGCGTTCCTGCGCCTGCCGCGGCTGATCGATCAGGCCGCGCCGCTCAGCGTGCTGACCGGGGTGATCTTCGCCTTCATGAAGCTCGCGGGAGACAGCCAGATCGTGGCGATCCGCGCCTCGGGCGTCTCCGTCTACCGGCTGACGGCCATGGCGCTGCCCGTAGTGCTGGCGGTGATGGCGCTGGACTTCGTCGCGACGGAGGTGGTCGCACCGCGCACCGATCCGATGCTGCAGGCCTGGTGGTCCGCCACCGCTCCGGCCGACGCCAGGCCGACCGTCAAGCCCCACGCCTTCCGGGTCGGCTCCGACGTGGTGGTCGCCGCGCCGGGCGACACCGAGGGCCGGGCCCTGACCGACGTGAAGATCTACCGCCGCGACGCCACCGGCCGGCTGGTGGAGCGGATCCAGGCGGCGACGGCCATCTACGCCGGTGAGGGCGGATGGCGCCTCGAAAATCCGCAGTTCGCCCGCTTCACCAGCGGCGGCGTCAACCTGGGCGTGGCGGGCCAGATGACCTGGGCCTCGGCTTTCCGGCCCAGGGACGTGCGCGCCCTGTTCGCGGGCGACCAGCGCGTGTCGGCCGCCTCGGCGGCGCGGGCGCTGGCCGGCGGGGGCTCGGAGCGGCCGCCCAGCTACTACGCCACCCACCTGCAGCGCTCCGTCGCCCACCCGCTAGGCGCGCTGGTCATGCTGATCCTGGCGGCGCCCGTCGCGCTGGCCAACTTCCGCAGCGGTCAGGGCGGGGTGTTCGTGGTCGGCAGCCTGGTTTCGGGGCTGGTGTTCCTGGTCGCCGACGGCGTCCTGACCGCCATGGGCGAGAGCGGCGCGGTGGCGCCCGTGCTGGCGGCCTGGACGGCGCCCATGGTGTTCGCAGCTCTGGGCGCCACCGCCCTCCTCAAGCTGGAAGGCTGATGACCGGCGAAAAGCTCAGTGTGCGCCCGGTCCGCTCGAAAGCGGAGCTGGAGCGGTTCATCCAGGCACCGATGCGACTGAACGCCGGCGACCCGGCCTGGATCTCCCCCCTGCTGATGGACCGCCGCGACGGGCTCTCGGCCAAGTCCAACCCCTTCTTCGCCCATGCGCAGGTGGAGATGTGGCTGGCGAGCCGGGCGGGGCGCGACGTGGGCCGGATCAGCGCCCAGATCGACGCGCTCGCGCCGGCAGACCCGGCGGGCGCGACCGGCGCCTTCGGCCTGATCGCCGCCGAGGACGATCCGGAGGTGTTCGCCGCCCTGTTCGCCGCCGCCGAGGCCTGGCTCGCCGCCCGGGGCGTGACCCTCGTCCGCGGGCCGTTCAACCTCTCGATCAACGAGGAGGTGGGCCTGCTGGTCGACGGGTTCGACACGCCGCCGATGGTGCTGATGGGCCACGACGCCCCCTACGCCGGGCCGCGGGTGGAGGCGCAGGGCTACGCCAGGGCCAAGGACGTCTACGCCTATCTGGCGCCGCTGGCCGACCACAAGGCCGAGGCCATGCTGCAGCGGGCGATGCGCAGCCCCGCGCCCGGCGTCGTCCTGCGTATGCTGGACATGTCCCGCTACGCGGCGGAGGTCGCGACCCTCACCGAGATCCTCAACGACGCCTGGCGCGACAACTGGGGCTTCACGCCGACGACCGAGGCGGAGACCCGCCACCTCGCCCAGGCGATGCGGCCGATCGTCGACAGGCGGCTGATCTGGTTCGCCGACATCGACGGGGTGACGGCCGGCGTGCTGGTGGCGCTGCCCAACGTCAACGAGGCCATCGCGGACCTCGACGGCCGCCTGCTGCCCCTCGGCTGGGCGAAGCTGCTCTGGCGCCTGAAGGTGAGCGGCGTGAAGTCGCTGCGGGTGCCGCTGATGGGGGTGCGGCGCGCCTATGCGCGCACCGCGCAGGGCCGGATGCTGCCGTTCCAGCTGATCGCCGCCGCCGCCGGCCAGGCCCGCGCCCTGGGCTACGAACGCTGCGAGTTCTCCTGGATCCTCGAGGACAACCGGCCCATGCGGCGGATCTGCGAGGCGGCGGGGGCCACGCCCTACAAGACCTACCGGATCTACCAGAAGGCGCTGGCTTGACGGGCTTCACCGCCCTGCTGCTGGCGGGATCGCGGCCGGGCGACGACCCGGTCGCGGCCTACGCCGGCGTGGGCCACAAGGGCCTGATCGAACTCGCCGGCGAGACCCTGCTGGCGCGGGTGCTGCACGCCCTGGACGCGGCGGGCGCAGCGCGGGTGTTCGTGTCCACCGACGCCCCCGAAATCGCCGCGGCCGCCGGCAAGCTCAGGCTCAAGGCGGAGGTGCGCGTCGTCCCCGCCGCGGAGAGCCCGAGCCGCAGCGTCGGCCAGGCTGCCGAGGCCACGGGCACGCCGCTGCTGGTGACTACGGTCGACCATGCGCTGCTGCGCCCCGAATGGGTGCGCCAGTTCCTCGACGCCGTCCCGGCCGAGGCCGACATCGCCGTGCTGGTGGCGCCGGAGGCGGTCGTCCAGGCCGCGGCGCCGGGAACGCGGCGGACCTACCTGAGGATGCGCGACGGCCGGTTCAGCGGCTGCAACCTGTTCCTCCTGCGAACGCCGCGGGCGCTCTCGGCGGTGGCGCTCTGGCGGCGGGTGGAGGCGCACCGCAAGCAGCCCTGGCGGATCGCTGGCCTGCTCGGGCCGCAGATGCTGCTGGGCTATGGGCTGGGCCTGCTGACGCTCGACGGCGCGGTGCGGCGGCTGGGGCGCAAGGCGGGCGCCACGGCGGCGGCCGTGCGCACGCCCTATGGCCTGGCCGCGGTGGACGTGGACCAGCCCGCCGACCTGGACCTCGTGCGCAGCATCGTCGCCGCCGGCCCTATTTCAGAGACTTGCTGAGCCTGTTCGGTTCGGAGAGACCCAAAATGGGGCTCAGACCACCACGAACGGCGCAGGGACGCCGCTCAACAGCCACCACACCGCAAGGGCGCCGCCCAGCGCGATGGCGACACCGTATGGCACGCCGCGCCCGAAGTCGCCCTTCCCGCGCATCTGAAACATCACCAGCGCCCGGGTCGGCCGGCTCACCAGGCTGACGGCGGCGATCACGCCTCCGGCAAGGACGGTCGCCAGCGCGAAAAGCGGCAGATAGGTCAATCCCGTAAACAGGGCGACGACGGTAAAGAGCTTGGAATCACCCGCCCCGACGATCCGGAAGGCGTAGAGCGTCACCGTGACGGCCGCGGCGATGCCGGCGGCCTCCAGGGCCGCGACCAGGCCGACGCCCCCGCCGGCGACGGTCCACAGCAGAAAGAGGCCGAGGACGGAAAGCACGCTCCAGTTGGGGATGCGGCGGTCGCGCACGTCGCTGATGGCCGCAACGGCGAGGACGGCCGTAAGTGCGGATGCGACCAGGATGCGCGCGGGTTCAGCGAGAAACAGCGGGACCATCCTTGTCACGGGCCGCCAGGCTGCGAACGACGTCCAGATTTTCAGAGGCGCGGCTGTAATATTCGCTTCTGGCCTTCATGGCGCGCTCCAGCAGGTCCTGGGACTCGGCGTAGTCACCGCGCAGCGCGGCGGCGAAGCCGGCGTTGTTGAGGATCGCCGCACGGTCGTCGTTGGCGCCGGCGGCGGTGGCGCGGCCGTAGTCGCCTTTCATCGCCAGCGCCAGACGCAGATTGGTGCGGGCTTCCGCCAGATCCGGCCTTTTCTGCAAGGCGGCCACGAAGTCGGGCACGGCCTCTTCCGGCCTGTGCTGCAACAGTCGGGAGTAGCCGCGATTGTTCAACACGACGGCTTGGTTCGCCGAGGCCGCGAGCGCCTTGCCGTAGGCGGATTCCGCCTGCGTCCAGTCCTGCCTGCGATCGTATTCGCTGGCCAGGGCGTTCCAGGCGCGCCAGGCGGACGGGTCGGCGGCGACCGCCAGGGCGAGCGCCGCCAGCGCCTTGTCGGACCGGCCCAGCAGGGACAGGGCCACGCCCTGCCCCTGGAGGGCGGCGGCGTGGGTCGCAGGCGCCTCCAGCGCGCGTTCGAATTCCCCGAGCGCGTCTGCGTAGCGGTTGCGTGCGAGATCCAGTTCGCCGCTCAGGAGCACCAGCCGGGGATCCGACGAGCCGCTCAGCGCGGCGCCGTCGAGCATCTGACCGGCGTCTATATAACGGCGTTCGTCCAGAGCGCGCTGGATCTCGCCGACGTCGGCGTCGATCACCGCCGCGGCCGGCGCCTTGCGGCTGTGGCCGAACACGGCCCCCTGGCAGCTGCCGGCGACCGCTGTCGCGGCGAGCACAGCGAAGGCCAGACCGGCGAGACGGCTGCGGACGGTCCTTGTGGGAGTCATTGCGTCCGTCCTAGCTGCGGCTGAAACGGCCGCGGGTGCGCCACGCGCCGGCGTCGGCGCCGATAACCAGGCGGATGCCCTTGCACGCCCCGTCGCAGGCGACCATGCGGGTCGACCTGGGCAGGGTGCGCGCCAGCGCCCGGGCCGCCACGACGGCGTCCTTCGAATAGCGGATGGTGGTCTCTGGTTCGCGCGGCGCGTTACGAAGCGCAGCCCTCGGCGCCGACCATCCCAGCCGGGCCAGTTCCGTTCGTACGGCGTCCGCGCCGCCGCTGCGGCCAGACGCGTTGACGACCACCAGGATATGTCCGGTGGTGATGGGAAGCGGCTTCGCCAGGGCCAGCTGCGCTGGGGCCCGGATGAACAGGACCGCGCCGTCCGGCCGCGGCCTGGCGGCGGCCTGCTCCTGCTCCTGCGCCGCGGCCGGCGGGGCCGACTGCGCGGGGGCTTCCGCCATGGCGGCCATCGCGGCCGCGCCCTGCTGCAGGGCGGCGGAAAAGGCGATGTTGTTGTTGACGATGGCCGAACCGGGATCGACCGCCTTGGCCTCGGCATAGTATCGCGCGCTGAGATCGAAGCGGCCCAGCTTGTCGTAGACCACGCCGAAAGCGTTCAGGATCCTGATGTCTGCCGCGGCGTGCGCGCGGGCGGCCTGGAGCTGGTCCAGCGCGTCGGCATAGTCCCCCCGGTCGATCGCGGCGGCGGCGGCTTCATATCCGCGGTCGGCGACAGCGACCTTCGCGTCGCCGATCTCCACCGGCCGGACATCGACCCACCTGGCGCGGTCGGGGACCAGGGCGCAGGCCGCAAGCGCCAGCAGCAGGGGGGCGGCGAGGATCGGACGGATCAGGCGTGGGAGGGTCATGGCGAGGCTCAATGCTGGGCACGCAAGGCGGGAAGCAGGGTTCGAGACACGTCGATGACCACCGGCAACAACAGCGAGGTGATGATCACCGGCAGGATGCAAGCCACCAGCGGCACGGTCATCAGCACCGGGATGCGCAGGGCCTTCTCCTCGGCCTTGAGGAAGCGGTGCTCGCGCATCTCGACGGAATAGGTCCGCAAGGTCTGGCCGATGCTGACGCCGAGGGCGTCGGTCTGCACCATCAGGGCCACAAAGGACTTGACCGTATCCACGTCCACCCTGTCGGCCATGGCCCGCAAGGCATCGGCCCGCCCGCGGCCGGCGCTCATCTCGTCCGAAAGACGGCCGAACTCCCGGGCGATGCGCGGATGGGAGATGCGCACCTCCTGGCCGACCCGCACGAAGGCGGCCTCCAGGCCGAGGCCGGCTTCGACGCAGACCACGATCAGGTCGAGGACGTCCGGGAACTCGTGCTCCAGCTGCGCCTTGCGGTCGTTGACCCGCTTGGCGACGAACACCCGCGGGCCGAGCAGCCCGAACCCGCAGAGCAGCAGCGGGACGGCCACCGGAGCCAGGCCGGTCAGTGGCTTGGCGGCGGTCGACTGCGCGATGACGAACAGGATCGGCAGGCCGATCGCGGCGCCGAAGCGCATGAGCACATACCAGATGGGCGCCGCCGGATGGTCGAAGCCGGCCAGCGCCAGGTCGCGCCTGAGCTGGTTGCGTTCCTTGGAGTCGTTCAGCGACGAGGACTCGACCCACTGCAGGAAGCGATTGGCGACCTTGTCGTTCCTGAACAAGGCGGCGGCCGGGGCGCCGTCGGGACGCCGCTGCTCCCCGAGCCGGCGACGCACGCTCAGGGCGCCTTCAAGGCTGCGGATGGCCGCGATGCTCACCAACACCACCAGGGCGAAGATCAGGATCTCGATGACGATCTGGAGCGGCGTGTTCATGTGGTCAATATTTGAAATTGATGATGCGCTGGATCATCGCCCAACCCAGCAGGTAGAGACCGCCCACGCAGGCCACCGTCGGCCAGAAGATCGGATCGGAGAACTTGTCCGTGTAGAACTTGGGGTTGAACACCGCCTGGAAGGCGACCAGCCCCACCGGCAGCGCGCTGAGCAGGTAGGCGGAGGCCTTGCCCTCGCTGGCCAGGGCCTTGACCCGCTTGGCCAGGGTGCCCCGGCCGCGCATGACCCTGGTCAGGCCCTCCAGGATCTCCGCGAGGTTGCCGCCGGTCTCGGCCTGGATGTTGATGGCGACGGCCATGAAGTGGGCGTCGCCCGAGCCGGTGCGGCGCGCGAAGCTGGTCAGCGCCGCCTTGAACTCCGCGCCGTAGTTGGTTTCATCCACGATCAGCCCGAACTCCGAACCGATCGGGTCGCCGAGCTCGTCGGCGGCGAGCTGGACCGAGGCGAGCACCGGATGCCCGGCGCGGATGGCCCGGGTCATGATGTCCAGCGCCAGCGGCAGCTGCTCCTCGAATTTCTTCAGGCGCGCGTTCCTCGCCCGCCGGACCCAGAGGAACACCCCCAGCAGCGACAGGGCGCAGGCGCCGACCAGCGACACGGCGCCGTTGAGCAGCAGGTCGCCGCCGTTGACGCTGACCAGCACCAGCCCCGCCAGCCAGATCGCGGCCGCCGCGCCCCCGGCGATCGCCGCCAGCCGGGCCGGAGTGACCGTGAGGCCGGCCTGCCGGCAGTAGGCCTCGGCGCGTTCGTAAAGCGCGGCCAGGCGCCGGCTGGCAAGCTGCGGCGCCGCGGATCGGCGCACCAGGGCGGCATGGACCTGTTCGTGATCCATGCCGGCGTCCAGCATGGTCAGGCGGCGGTTCACCCGCCGGGTCTTGTCGCCGGACTCGAGGACGACACCGGCCAGCGTCTGCACGAGCACGACCACGGCGATGAAGGCCAGGACATAGATCAGGGGGACGAAGGCCGCCGTCATGGCGCGCCTCGCCGCGTCGCCGGCGCGGCCGCCCGCAAGGCGCCGGGGGACAGAAGGGAGGCGGCGCGCAGCGGCATCAGGTGGATGTCCGGCCTGCCGAGAACGACACCGCCGGCGCCTGCAGGCCGCGGGCGGTCAGCTGGTCGAGGAACCTGGGCCGCACCCCCGTGGTCTCGAAATCCCCCATCACCCCGCCGGCTTCGGTCCGGCCGCGGCGGCGGAACCGGAAGATCTCCTGCAGCGAGATGACCTCTTCCTCCATGCCGACCAGCTCGGCGATGGAGACCACCCGGCGCCGGCCGTCGTCCATCCGCTCCACCTGTACGACGACGTGCACCGCCGAGGCGATCTGCTGCCGGATGGAGCGCGGCGAAATCTCCAGCCCCGCCATGCCGATCATCTGCTCGATGCGCGAGATCGCGTCGCGCGGGGTGTTGGCGTGGACGGTGGTCATCGACCCGTCGTGGCCGGTGTTCATCGCCTGCAGCATGTCGAAGGCTTCGCCGGCGCGCACCTCGCCCACGATGATCCGGTCGGGGCGCATCCGCAGGGCGTTGCGCACCAGGTCGCGCTGCACCACCTCGCCGCTGCCCTCGATGTTGGCCGGGCGGGTCTCCAGGCGGCCCACGTGGGGCTGCTGCAGCTGGAGCTCGGCCGAGTCCTCGATCGTCACGATCCGTTCGTCGTGCTCGATATAGGCCGAGAGCGCGTTGAGCAGCGTGGTCTTGCCCGAGCCCGTGCCGCCGGAAATCAGCACGTTGCGCCGGGTCTTGACGATGGCCTCGAGCACCTGGGCCATCTCGGCGGTGACGCTGCCCAGCTCGACCAGGCGGCCCATGTGGATGGGCGACCTGGCGAACTTGCGGATGGAGACCAGCGGGCCGTCGACGGCCAGCGGCGGAATGATGGCGTTGACCCGGCTGCCGTCCGCCAGCCGCGCGTCGACCATCGGCTGGGACTCGTCCACGCGCCGGCCGACCGCCGCGACGATCTTGTTGATGATCCGGATCAGGTGGCGGCTGTCCTGGAACTTGACGTCGGTCTGTTCCAGGCGGCCGGCGCGCTCGACATAGACGGAATTGTGCGTGTTGATCAGGATGTCGCTGACGCTGTCGTCCTTCAGCAGCGGCTCCAGCGGCCCCAGGCCCAGCAGCTCGTCGAGCACGTCCTCGATCAGCTGGTCGGTCTGGGGAAGCGTCAGGAAGCGCTTCTCCTCGGCCAGCAGCTGGGTGACGGCGCCGCGGATTTCCTGGCGGAGGGCTTCCCGCGGCGTCTTGTCCAGCAGGGCCAGGTTCAGGAGCTCGATCAGCCGCTGGTGGATACGCACCTTCAGGCCGATCGCATCGTCGATCGGCGGGGCTGCGGGCGGGCCGGCCGTGGCCGACGGGGTGGAGGTCCAGAGCATCGCCATTACCGCCTCGCGCGTCCTGCGGGCGCGGCGATCACGCCGGCCGCCACCTTGTCGGCCAGTTGGACCACCGCCTTCTCCAGCTTGGTGCCGCGCCGGACGACCGAAAGCTCCAGGCCGTGATTGATCGCGGTGCTCATCGTGCGCCGGTCCTCCGGCACGACGACGTCGAAGCCCCGCCCCAGCGCGCGCTCCGCCGCCTTGATCGAGACGGAGCCCTGCTGGTCGGCGGAGGGGCCGTTGCAGACCAGGATCAGCGGGCGGTCCTCGAGCTTCTGGACCGCCAGCGTCCGCAGCTGCCGCTTGACCAGCTGGATGTGCGGCACCGACAGCTGCGTCACCAGCACGATGCGGTCCACCAAGCTGAGCACCCGGTGGGTCCAGGCGGTCCAGGCGGACGGCAGGTCGATCAGGGTCAGGGCGAAGTCGCGGCGCAATCCGGCGAGCAGCGAATCCATCTGGGCGGGATGCACGCCTTCGAGCGCCATCAGCTCGTGCGGCGCGGCCAGCACCCGCGCCCCGGAAGGGTGGGCGCTCAGCGCCGTGGCGAAGGGCGTGTCCGCCAGGCTTGCGCCGGTGTTCAGCAGGTCGGCGACAGTCACCGTGTCCGGCATGTCGAGGTAGAGCGCCGCGGCCCCGAACTGGACGTCGAGGTCGGCCAGGCAGACGCCGCCGCCGTCGCGGGCGGCGAGCAGCGCGGCGACCTGCACCGCCAGCGAGGTCGCGCCGACCCCGCCGCCGGCCTTCAGGATCGCCACCGCCTCGCCGGCCTTGCGGCGCGCGGGGTCGGAGCTCTCGTTGCTGAGCAGGCGCTCGAGGCTCAGCGCCAGGGCCGGCTCGCTCACCGGATGGGGCAGGACGTCGGCGGCGCCTTCGCGCACCAGGCGGCGCGTGGTCAGGACGTCGGCGTTGCGCAGCACCACCACGATGCGCGTCGTGCGCGGCGCGGCCGTCAGGCGGCGGGCGAGCGCATCGCCGTCGGCGGCGTCGGCGCCGACCACCAGCACGTCGAAGGCGCCGCCGGCCGACCGCTCGGGCCACTCGCCCAGCGCTTCGAACAGGATGTGCGGAAACAGGGCCGCCATCGAAGCGAACTGCGCCGGCCCACCGACCGCACTTTCGACGACGCCGATACGCTGCACCCGATCGCCCCTGTGTTCGCCGCCGGAACCGGCGGCCGTTGGTCTCTTCAATCCGAGCAGCATCGGCTCAACTCGCTAACGTCGGACCCGCAGCCCGGACATCCGGGCGCGGCTCGGTTCAACTAGGGCGCCGGCGCCTGGGCCGGAGCCGACTGTCCGCCGCCGATATCGGACGCGGCAGACGCAGCCACCGGAGCAATAACCGTGCCGCTCTGGTATCTCTTCTGGGCCAGTCCGACCCGGGCGCCGCTGGAGCCCGGCGCCGGGTCGCCCGTGTAGCGCGCGTCGGGATCGGCCACCTGGGCGGCCAGGTCCTGGCGCACGGCGACGCCGAAGTCGGGCGAGAGGTGCTGGGCGGCGCAGCCGGTGAGGCCCAGGCCTGCGATCGCGGCGGCCAGCGCGGCGGCCTTGCAGCGTTTCAGGGTGGGAAGGCGCATGGTCATCTCCTAGTGCAGCACGTGGCCGTGCGGGCCTTCGATGCCGCCCTTGGTGGGGTCCGCGGACATCAGGACGCGATCCTCGGGCTTCACCGAGCTGCTCGCCCGCTGGGCCCCGAACATGAACAGCTCGAAGTCCGACGGCGGCACGAAGTGGTCGGCGGGCGTGGCGGTGGCGCCCCGGCGCGGGACGGCCAGGTGCGGCGTCACCACGATGACCAGCTCGGTCTCGTCCTTCTGGTAACCGTTGGACCGGAACAGCGCCCCGATCACCGGGAAGTCGCCGATGAACGGATACTGCCGGATCGAGGCCTGGTAGTCGTCGCGCAGCAGGCCGGCGATGGTGAAGGACTCGCCGTCGCGCAGCTCCACGGTGGTGTGCGCCCGGCGGACCTTGATGCCGGGCACCTTGATCAGCCCCAGGTCCACCGAGTTCTGCGGGTCGATGCTGGAGACCTCGGGGTTGACCACCAGGTTGATCAGCCCGTCCTTGAGGACGGTGGGGGTGAAGGCCAGCGCCACCCCGAACTGCTTGTATTCGACGGTGATGGTCGGCGCGGCGCCGCCGGAGCCGCTGCTCTGCTGCACCGGGATCGGGAATTCGCCGCCGGCCAGGAAGTTGGCGGTGTCGCCCGACATCGCCAGCAGCGTCGGCTCCGCCAGGGTCTTGACCAGGCCCTTGGTCTCCAGGGCGTCGAACAGCAGGTCGAGGTTGCCGCCGCGCGCCGGTATGCGCAGCAGGGCCGAGCCGAAGGTGCCGGTCAGCAGGTTGGCGCCGCCCACCAGGGTCTGGCCGGTGGTGATCTGGAACTTCGGGTCGGCGCCGTTGCCGGCGGCCGGGCGCTGGACGTTCAGGCGCAGGTCCTTGGCGATGGTCCGCTGCATCTCCACGAAGCGCACCGACAGCATCACCTGCTGGGTGCCCTCGACCCCCAGCATGTTGACCACCTTGCCCGGGGCGAAGGAGTCGGCCAGCGCCAGCACCTGCTGCAGCGCGGCCGGGTTGCTGACCGTGCCGGAGACCAGGATCGACTGGTTGGCGGCGCGCACCGCGATGTCCTTCTCGTTGGGCAGGACGTCGTTCAGCCGCGACTTCAGGCTCTCGATGTCGGCCGAGACCACCACGTTGACCGCCACGATCAGCCGCTTGCCGGGGCCGTAGACGGTGAGCGCCGTGGAGCCCATGGTCTTGCCGACCACATAGACCGAATGGGTGTTCAGCGGCAGGACGTCGGCGACCTTGGGATCGCCGATCATCAGGTCGGTGTAGGCGCCCGGCAGTTCGATGACCTTGGACTTGCCGACGCCGATCACCGCCTCGACGGTGTTGGTCTGGGTCAGGTCGCCGGCCATCGACTGCGCCGCCGCCGGCGCGCCGCCGGCCAGCGCCAGGGCCACCGCCGCGGCGGCGCCCAGCGCAAGCGCGCGCGGCCGCCGGCCCTTCATGCTGTTCACTGTGTTCATCGCCCCAAATTCCCCCCGCGTCCCTTTACGGGCCGCGATCAGTTCGCCCGGATCGGGTAGCCGGAAATCTCCGTCCCGCGGGTCACATGCACTTCGATCATTCCGGCGCCCGCCGGCGCCTTGGCGCGCGCCACGCGCCGGGCCGGCGTCGCGGCCGGGGGGGCGCCGAAGCGTCCCAGGTCGCTGACGGTGGTCGCCTTGCGCACCAGGGCCGTGTCGTCGGCCACCTGGCGCAGCGACAGGGTGACGGCGCCGACCGACTGCGCCAGCGAGATGGCCTGCGCCTGGTCGGGCGTCACCTCGATGGTCACGGCCTTGGCCACCACCGGCTTGTCGGCGTCGACGTTGTCGGACTGGTCGACGCCCATCACGCGGACGTTCTCGGCCAGCGCCTGGGTGACGGTCTGTGGATTCTGGCCGGTCCCCACCGTGCGGGTGACCAGGATGTCCACCCGGTCGCCCGGCAGTACGAAGCCGCCGACCCCGGCGACGTCGCTGGAGCGGACGCTGATCGCCCGCATGCCCTGGGTGAGCACGCCCGACATGGTGGCCTTGCCGCCGGGTCCGCTGACCTTGGTGGGCAGGATCGGTTCGTTGGCGGCGATGGCGCGCAGCGCCAGCCGCGCGGCCGGGCCGGTCCCGGAAAGTTGCGAAACGTTGCTGAAGGCCCCCGCCGGCACGCTCTCGGCCGGATAGTTGACCACCTTCAG
>NZ_DASXYF010000103.1:0-27801 GCF_036502675.1 Phenylobacterium sp. | reverse complement strand
CGCCAACGGCCAGGAAGGCGACGACGTCATCACCGGCGCCAACCAAGGCCCGACCGGCGGCGAAACCCTGCTGGGCGGCCAGGACAACGACACGATCACCGGCGCCGGCGGCGTCGACCTGCTGAACGGCAACCAGGGCGATGACAGCGTCACCGGCGGCGGCGACAACGACACGATCTTCGGCGAAAGCGGCGCTGATACGCTTGTCGGCCTGGGCGGCGCGGACACCATCTCCGGTGGCGACGGTGACGACAATATCGACCTGGGTGCGGCGGCCACGGCCGGCACGATGAACGTGGGCACTGGCGATGCTGGCGATGACACCATCACCGGCGGCGCCAACTCCGACAGCATCAGCGGCGGTGTGGGCGGCGACGTTCTCATTGGCGGCGCCGGCACCGACACCATCGACGGCGGTACGCAGAACGACACCATCACCGGCGGCACGGGCAAGGACATCCTGATCGGCGGCGCGGGTTCGGACCGGTTCGTGTTCTCCGCGGGCGATTCCGGCTCGACGGTCGGCGCGTTCGACCTGATCAACGACTGGGACGGCGCGAACGACCGGCTGCACTTCAACGGCCCGGGCGTCACCTACCTCGAATCGACGGCTACCGACTTCGCGTCCGCTGAAACTGCGGCGAACGGGGTGATCGCCGCCGGGACTGCGGACGTGGTCGCGATCCAGGTCGGCAGCGACGTGGTGGTGTTCGTCGACACCGGCGCCAACAACGGCACCTACGAAGACGCGGTGGTGCTGGTCGGCCGGACGATCGCCGACATCTCCGACACCAACATCGTCTAAGCTTCGGCTCAGACGGACGACTATCGGGGCCGCCCTTCGGGGCGGCCCTTTCTTTTTGCGGCGAGTCCTGGCGTCGCGGGCTATGCAGAGTCATGCGCGCCAACGCCGCCCTCTACCTGGACCCGGAGGCCTACCTCACCTCCAATCCCATCCTGATGGGCCGTCATTCGGCGGGAGAGAGCTTTCTGCGCGGCTTCCTGCGGCACGGGCAGGTGGATCGCTTCCGGTTCTGGAACGCGGCGGGCCGTCCGCAGGCGGAGCTCGAGGCCCTGGTGCAGGGGCTGCACCCGCCCGCCCGGCCGCTGGAATGGATCGGGCGGCGCAACCGGCGGGGGCTCGGCGCGGCGGGGGTCGTGCAGCTGACCGGACCGTTCGTGGGGCGCGAGGCCTGGCAGCGGCGGCCGTTCGGCGCCGGCGCCTACGCCCTCTGCGGCCTGACCCACACCACCTCCAGCGCCGAGATCCAGGCGGACATCGGCCAGCTGCTGCTGGCGCCCACCGAGCCGCATGACGCCCTGATCTGCACGTCCCAGGCGGTGCGCCAGGCGGTGGAGACCCAGATCGAGGCCTTCCGCGACGACCTGGCGCGGCGGTTCGGCCCGCGGCGCGCGCCCGAGCCGCAGCGCGCCACCATCCCGCTGGGGATCAACACCGCCGACTTCACCCGCTCCGGGGCGCACCGCGCCGCTTGGCGCGAGCGCCTGGCGATCGCCGAGGACGCCGTGGTGGCGCTCTACGTCGGCCGGTTCAGCCTCCACGGCAAGATGAACCCCGCGGTGATGGCCCTGGCCCTGGAGCGCGCCGCGCGGGAGACCGCGCGCCCGATCGTCTGGGTGCTGTCCGGCTGGAGCGACGACCCGCAGGCCGAAGCGCGATTCCACGAGGGCGCCCGGGCGCTGTGCCCGTCGGTGCGATACGTGCCGGTCGACGGGCGGCCGCCCGACACCCGGTTCTCCATCTGGTCGGTGGCGGACTTCTTCATCAGCCTGTCCGAGAACGTCCAGGAGACGTTCGGCCTGACGCCGGTGGAGGCCATGGCCGCCGCCCTGCCGTGCATCGTCACCGACTGGAACGGCTATCGCGACACCGTGCGGGACAATGTCGACGGGTTCCGGATCCCCACCTGGACGCCGCGCCCGGGCTTCGGCCGGGACCTCGCGCACCGCTACGCCGACGGCTGGATCGACTACCCCAGCTATGTGGGCGCCGCCTCGCAGTTCACCGCCGTCGACCTGGACCGCGCCGCGACCGCGATCGCCGTCTTCGTGCGCCACCCGC
This sequence comes from Phenylobacterium sp., assembly GCF_036502675.1. Taxonomy (GTDB): domain Bacteria; phylum Pseudomonadota; class Alphaproteobacteria; order Caulobacterales; family Caulobacteraceae; genus Phenylobacterium. Next base: position 25,718 of record NZ_DASXYF010000103.1, on the reverse strand, counting down.
ACATCGCCCGCCAGATGGGGGAGGCGGCGCAGGCCCGGGCCCGCGCCGAGTTCGACTGGGCGGCGATCATCCCCCGCTACCAGGCGCTGTGGGGCGAGCTCGACGCCCGGCGCCGGGCGAGCGGTCACGGGACGGCGCCGCCGGAACCGCTGCAGGACAATCCCTGGCGGATGGATCCCTTCCGCTTGTTCGCCGGCTACGCCACCGCCCACCTGGGGCCGGACACCCGCCTGGCCGCCGCGCCGGGCATGGACGCGGCCGTGGCGCGGCGCCGGCTCGGCGGTCCGCTGGCCTCGTTCATCACCACCACCTTCCCGACCCCTGAGGAGGTCGCCGCCATCCTGGAGGCGCTGTCGGCGGGAAGCCTGCCGGCGGCGGAACTGCTGGCCGGTTTTCCGCAGCCGCGGCGCTATTTCATCGAGCGGGGCCTGCTCTGGATGGCGAAGTTCGGCGTACTGACGCTCGCGCCGCCCGAGGGCTGAGGTCCTCGCGCGCCGCCCGTCAGAAGCGGATCTCGAAGCTCTTCGCGAGCGCCGCCCGCCCGCCCCGATAGACGGTGTAGTCGGCGCGGTAGGTCCCCGGCGTCCAGCCCGTCGGCGGGCGCTTGCGGCCCACGAACAGCAGGTGCTGGGCCTTGTCGCGGTCGAGGGGCTTGCGGTCCCGGGCGAGGACGGCGCCGTCCGGCCCCTTGAGGATGAGCTCGACCTCGTCGCCGCCCTCCAGCTCGATGGCGCGGGCGTAGGCGACCAGGGCTGGCGAATTGGCGTCCGGCTTGGGAACGCCGCCGTCCTCCACCGCCTGCATGCTCGTCGGACCGGACGCGAAGCCGGCGTTGAGCACGGCGCCGGCCTTGTAGGTCAACGCCTTCATCGCCCGGGCGTCCCACAGGGGGCCGGCGCCGGCCGCCGGCGCAAAGGGGTCGACCACCTGGCCGTCATGCCGCACGCTGAGGTGCATGTGGGCGAACTCCGTGTCCCCGGAGAGGCCGACACGGGCGATCGGCTCGCCGGCGGTCACCGTCTCGCCGACCCTGACCCGCAGGCTGCCCTGCTGCAGGTGGCAGTACTGGGTCTCCCAGCCGCCGCCGTGGTCGATCACCACCCCGTTGCCGCATTCCCGGCCGTCCACGTCCGGGGCCGCGGCCGCCCGGATCGACACGTCGGGGATCCCGTCGCGCAGCCGCGCCACCCGCCCCGGGGCGGCGGCCAGCACGTTCACGCCGGCCCGTTCGGCCGCCATGTCGGCGATGCGGAGGTCGATCCCGTTGTGCCCCTCGTAGGTGCGCCGCCCGCCGTGGTAGTCGCGCACCCCCGGCCCGGCGTCGCGGTCCACATAGTGCTGCACCTCGCACCCGGCTCCGATGCTGCAGGCAAGGGGAAAGCTCAGCGCCGGCGCGCCCGCGGGGGCGCGCCGCGCGGCGCCCGAGGCCTGCGGCGGGGCGCAGGCGCAGAGCGACACGGCCAGGAACAGCGCAGGAGTGCGGCGGGTCATTCGGATCGCCTCGGCAGGCCGCCAGCTTGCGGGTCGCCGGGGCGGAAATGTGGCGTCAGTTGAAGCTCAGGCCGGTGAGCGCGGCCAGGCGCGCCCTGTCGCGGGCGTAGATCTCGCGCAGGAATTCGGCGTCGGCCGGCGTGAGCGTGGAGCCGTAGTCCATCTCGCGGCCGACATGCACCTCGCGCGGGGCGACGGCCGGCGGCCGGGACGGCAGGCCCAGGAAGCCACGGACGGCGGCCAGCACGCGGTTGGGATCGGCGCGCAGGTCGTCGGACTGCAGGATCAGCAGCTGATCGCGCGCGAAGAGCTGCAGCAGCCGCTCCACCTGTTCGCCGTAGAAGCCGCGCTCGACGTAGCTGAACTCCCGGTGGTGGCCCCAGGGCTCGGCGTCGAACAGCCGCCGCCGGCCCTCGCGGATGCACCGGGCGAAGGGCATGGTCTCGACGCCCCGGGCGTACTCCATGCGCCAGTGCGACCAGGCCCGCTGCACCGGATCGCGCAACATCAGGATCAGCCGGACGGCGGGATTGTAGGCGCGGATGCGCTCCAGGCTCTGCGGCCAGTAGAGGTAGATCGGGGTCGCCTCGCCGCGCAGCCGCCCGTCGGGCGCGGGAAAGCGGGCGTGGTAGCGGCCATAATCCGGCGACGTCCAGTCGAGGTTCTCGTCGTCGAAGAAGTGGACTTCCTTCACGTCGGAGAGCGCCAGCCCCGGCTCGTCGCCGAGGTAGTCGAACAGGGCCGTGGTCCCGGCCTTCTGCGCGCCGACGACGATGAAGTCCACGAGGGCGCCCATGGGGGTCTCCGGGCCCGGGCCGCGGCGGCGGGCGTTAAGGCCGCAGGCCCTGCGATCGGGCTTCATTGCGCCCGCGACCCACGATAAGAGGAACCGGGTTACAGGATGGGGGCGAGCCGCCGCAAGAGGCGGCCCTGCGGGATGCGCGCATGAAGACGGTCATACTCGCAGGCGGCCTGGGGACGCGGATTTCCGAGGAGAGCCACCTGCGCCCCAAACCGATGATCGAGATCGGCGGGCGGCCTGTGCTCTGGCACATCATGAAGCTCTTCTCGCACTTCGGCTTCAACGACTTCGTGGTCTGCCTGGGCTACCGCGGCTACATGATCAAGGAGTACTTTTCCAACTATGTGATGCACAACGCCGACCTCACCGTCGACCTGGCGAGCGGGGCGGTGGAGTACCACGCCACCAATCATGAGCCCTGGCGGGTGACCCTGGTGGACACCGGGGCGGAGACCATGACCGGCGGGCGGCTGAAGCGGGTGGCGAGCTACCTGGATCCGGGCGAGCCGTTCTTCTTCACCTATGGGGACGGGGTGGCCGACGTGGACCTGGCGGGGCTGGCCGCCTTCCACAAGGCGCACGGCAAGCAGGCCACGGTGACCGCCGTGTCGCCCCCGGGCCGCTACGGCGCCCTGGAGATCGACGCGGGCCGCGTGGAGCGGTTCATCGAAAAGCCGCCGGGCGACAACGGCCTGATCAACGGCGGCTTCTTCGTGCTGCAGCCGGAGGTCATCGGGCGCATCGAGGGCGATGGCGCCAGCTTCGAGGGCGCGCCGCTGGAAGCGCTGGCCCGGGACCATCAACTGATGGCCTTCCGCCACGACGGCTTCTGGGCGGCCATGGACACCTTGCGCGACAAGAATCACCTCGAGGCCCTGTGGGCCTCCGGCGAGGCGCCCTGGCGGCTTTGGCGATGAGGCGGCCCGACGCCGGGTTCTGGAACGGCCGGCGCGTCCTGCTCACCGGGCATACGGGATTCAAGGGCGCATGGACCGCGATCTGGCTGCGGAGGCTGGGCGCGCGGGTGACCGGCCTGGCCCTGCCGCCGGAGGCGCCGTCGAGCCTGTTCGAACTTGCGCGGGTGGCGGACCTGGCGGCGTCGAACCTCGTCGACCTGTGCGACCGCCGGGCGGTGGCCGGCTTGCTGCGGACCGAGGCGTTCGACATCGTGCTGCACATGGCCGCCCAGCCGATCGTGCGCGCCTCGATCGCCGCGCCGGTGGAGACCTTCGCCACCAATGTGATGGGAACCGCGCATCTGCTGGACGCCCTGCGCGGACAGGCCGGCCTGCGGGCCGTGCTGGCGATCACCTCCGACAAGGTCTACGCCAACGCCGAGACCGGCGAGGCCTTCACCGAGACCGCGCCCCTGGGCGGCAAGGACCCCTATTCGGCGTCGAAGGCGGCGACGGAGATGGTGGTGGCCAGTTTCGCGCGCAGCTATTTCGACAAGGCCGGCGTGCCGGCGGCCACCGCCCGCGGCGGCAATGTGATCGGCGGCGGCGACATCTCGCCCGACCGGCTGGTTTCCGACATCGTGCGGGCCGCGGCCCGCGGCGAGCCGGTCAGCCTGCGCCATCCGGAGGCGACGCGGCCGTGGCAGCATGTGCTGGACTGCGCCGCCGGCTACCTAGTCTACGCCGAAGCCCTGGTGCAGGACCCGGCCACGCCGCGGGCGCTGAACTTCGGTCCGCGGCCCGGCGGGGCGGAGATCAGCGTCGGGGAACTGGCGACCCTGGCCGCCCGGGCCCTGGGCGCCCCGCCGTGGCGGTACGAGCCCGACCCCGCCTCCATCGAGGCGCGCGCCCTGGCCATCGACACCGGCCTCGCCCGGCGGAGCCTGGGTTTCGAGAGCCGGCTGGACGGGCCCGCGGCCGTGGCCCTGACCATGGACTGGCATCGACGGCAGGCGGCCGGCGAGGATGCGCTGGCGCTTTGCCTGGAACAGATCGAGGGCTATGAGCGCCAGCCATGACCGACGCCCCCCTGTGCCGCTTCTGCAAGACGCCGCTCACCCACAGTTTCCTCGACCTGGGCGACCAGCCGCTGGCCAATTCGTACCTGACCAGGGCCGAGCTGGAGGCCGGGACCGAGCGGGCCTATCCGCTGCACGCCCGCGTCTGTCCGGCTTGTTTCCTGGTGCAGGTGGACGATCCCGTCGCGGCCGAAGACATCTTCGACGGCGGTTACGCCTATTTCTCGTCCTATTCGCCCAGCTGGGTGGCGCACGCCAAGCGCTACGCCGAGGCGATGGCCGACCGGCTTTCCCTGGGGTCGCAGTCCCTGGCGGTGGAGATCGCCAGCAACGACGGCTACCTCTTGAAGCACTTCGCGGCCATGGGCGTGCCCGTGCTGGGCGTCGAGCCCAGCGCCAACACCGCCGAGGCCGCCCGGGCGGTCGGCGTGCCGACGGAGGTGGCGTTCTTCAACGCCGCGACCGGTGAGGCGCTGGCGGCGCGCGGGGTGCAGGCCGACCTGATGGCGGCCAACAACGTGCTGGCCCACGTGCCGGACATCGGCGACTTCGTGGCCGGATTCCCCAGGGTGCTGAAGCCGGAAGGCGTGCTGACGTTCGAGTTTCCGCACCTGCTCAGCCTGATCGACAAGGTGCAGTTCGACACCATCTACCACGAGCACTTCTCCTACCTGTCGCTGCTGGCGGTGGAGCGGGTGCTGGCGAGCCGGGGGATGCGGGTGTTCGACGTGGAGCGGCTCGCCACTCACGGCGGGTCGCTGCGGCTGTTCTGCGCGCACCGGGCCTCGGCCCACCGGGAGACCGAGGCGCTGCGGGGCCTGCGGGCGGAAGAGGCGGCGGCGGGGCTTGGGCGGATCGAGACCTATGCGGGCTTCGCGGGCCGGGTCGAGGCGGTGCGCGACGGGTTCCTCGCCTTCCTGCGCGGGGCCAGGGCCGAGGGGAAGACGGTGGCCGCCTATGGCGCGGCGGCCAAGGGCGCCACCTTCCTCAACTACGCCGGGACGACGGCGCAGGACCTAGTCTGCGCCTTCGACGCCAACCCCCACAAGCAGGGCCGCTTCCTGCCTGGCAGCCATGTGCCGATCCTGGCCCCGGACATGGTGGCCAAGGTGCGGCCCGACTACGTGCTGATCCTGCCGTGGAACCTGAAGGACGAGATCATGGGACAGCTGGCCTATGTCCGCGGTTGGGGCGGGCGCTTCGTCACCGCCTCGCCGGAGGTGGCGGTCCAATCCTGATGCGGTTCCAGTCCACCGAGATCGCCGGCGTCGTGGCTGTGGACCTGGAGCCGGTCACGGACGCCCGGGGCTTCTTCGCGCGGCTGCATTGCCCGGAGGAATTCGCCGCGGCGGGGGTTCCCTTCGTTCCGGTGCAGACCAGCCTGTCGCGCAACCACGCGGCCCTCACCCTGCGGGGGCTGCATTACCAGGCCGCGCAGCACGGGGAGGCCAAGCTGGTGCGGGCGGTCCGGGGACGGATCTTCGACGTGGCCGTCGACCTGCGTCCGGACAGCCCGACGCACCGGCGCTGGACGGGAACCGAGCTGTCGGCCGGGACCGGCCGCGCCCTGCTGATTCCACCCGGGGTGGCGCACGGGTTCCTGACCCTGGAGCCGGAGACGGACGTGCTCTATCAGATCGACCGGGCGTTCGCGCCGGGCCACGAGCGCGGCGCGCGCTGGGACGATCCGGCGTTCGCGATCGCCTGGCCGGCCAGGCCGCAGGTGATCGCGGAGCGGGACGCCGCCTACCCCGCATACGAAAGCTGAGATCGCGCCGGCGATCTGATAGATGTCCCGCGCCTGCGGGCGAAGAACAGGTCCTTTCCCGAATGTCCGACGACAAAACCCTGAGCGCCCTGACCCGCATCGCCGCGAAGCCGGAATGGCGCGACGCCTTCGTGCGGCGGATCGTCGACCTGGAGCAGGACCTGGCCACGCCCGGCCTGGACGTCCGCGAGGAGATCACCGGCCCCCTGGTGGACGCCCTGTTCGACGACGACCAGGTGGTGCGCAAGAGCCTGTCCAACGGCGTCGTCTTCGAGTTCCTCTACCGCTCGAAGATCGCCCGCGACTTCGTCATGTCGACGCCCGAGGTTCCCGACCATGCCTGGGAGCCGCAGACCAGTCGCATCCTGGTGGACCTGGCCAGGCGCGCGAAGCAGGTGGTGGTGGGCGGCGCCTACTTCGGCGACCACGCGGTGCTGATCGCCCGCGAGGTGGCCAAGCGCGGCGGAACGGTCCACGCCTTCGAGCCCAACAACGAGCAACGCGCCATGCTGGTGCGCAATGCGGCGCTGAACGGACTGGGCAACATCGTCCCGCGCCCCGAGGGCCTGTGGGACAACTCCAGCACCAGCCTGAAGCTGGTGGGCTACGACTCGTTCGCCAGCGCCGAGGTGGCCGACGGCGACGACAGCTTCAAAACCGTGACCATCGCCGACTACCTGCAGGCCGCCGGCGTCGACGAGCTGGGCCTGATCGTGCTGGACATCGAGGGCGCCGAGTTCGCGGCGCTCAAGGGGGCGGAGAGCTTCCTGGCGCGGCCCGCCGGCCAGGCGCCGGACGTCCTCTTCGAGGTGCACCGCCACTATGTCGACTGGACCGACGGCCTGGAGAACACGCCGCTGGCCAAGTTCCTCACCGGCCACGGCTACACCCTGTTCGCCCTGCGGGACTTCAACTCCAACTACGACCTGGCCGGCCGGCCGGTGGAGCTGGTCCCGGCGGACGCGGTCCACCTGGAAGGGCCGCCGCATGGCTTCAACATGGTGGCGGTGAAGGACGCCTCGGTGTTCGACAACGCCGGCTACCGCATCCTCCGCGACGTCAGCCCCAAGCTGTTGCGCCACAAGGACCCGGCCCTGCACCACCCGGCGGGCGGCCTCTAGGCCGTGGCCGGCGCCTGCACGATCGTCGGCGCCGCCGGCTTCGTGGGCGCGGCGCTCGACGCGCGGCTGCGCGCCCAGGGGCTGAACCCCTATGCGCCGGCGAAAGGCGATCCGGAGCTGTTGGCCCGCGACCTCGGCTGCGTCTTCTATTGCGCGGGCCTGACGGCGGACTACGCGGCGCGCCCGTTCGACACGGTGGAGGCCCATGCCGCCCTGCCGGCGGAGATCGCCCGGCGCGGGCGGTTCGAGCGGTTCATCTACCTCTCCTCCACCCGACTCTACGACGGCGGCGCGGCCGCGGAGCCGGTGCGGGAGGACGCCCCGCTGATGCTGCGGCCCGCGGAGCCGCGGCACATCTACGACCTGAGCAAGGCGCTGGGGGAGAACATCGCCCTTACCCGGATGGACGGCCGCGGCGCGGCGGCGCGGCTTTCCAACGTGTTCGGCTGGAACGACGGCGATCCGGGCTTCCTCTCCGAGTGGCTGGCGCGCGCCCGCACCGGCCGGACGCTCGAGCTGGAGTCCAGCCCGCACGTCGCCCGCGACTACATCCACCTGGACGACGTGGTGGACGCGCTGATCGCCATGTCCGAGGCCCAGTCCCCGGGTATCGTCAACGTGGCCAGCGGCGAGCTGGTCACTAATGCGGCGCTGGCGGAGGTGTTCGCGGCCGAGGGCTGGACGATCAGCTTCCGCGGCGACGCCGATCCGCCGCCGCCGCCCTGCGCCGACGTCGGCAGGTTGCGGGCGCTGGGCGTGGCGCCGCGGCCGGTGCTGGACGTGGTGCGCGGCTATCTGCAGGCGGCGGCGAGGCCATGAAACTGATCGACCACACCCGCGAGAGCCTGGCCGACTACACCGCCGCCCAGTGCGCCAACCTGATCCCCGACGGCAAGAGCGCGGCCTTCCGCGCCTGCGTGGCGGCGCATCTCGACGAGGCGCTGGAGCGGCTGCACCGCTGCATCAACGCCTGCGCCCCGTGGCGGCCGGACCAGTTCAATGTCCTGCAGTCGTCGCAGTACTGCATCTACCTCTACTACCTCTCCAACACCATCTGGCGGCGGTCGGGGGACGCCAGCGCCGCGACGCGCCTCTTCCTGATGAACAAGGCGCTGAACGGCATCGACCTGTTCTACGAGATCGCCATGCCGGAGGTGTTCTACATCGGCCACTCCGTCGGCATCGTGCTGGCCAAGGCCACCTACGGCAACTTCCTGGTGCTCTACCAGAATGTGAATGTCGGCCGGCATATCGCCGACATCCCGGTGATCGGCGACCGGGTGATCCTCTACCCGAACAGTTCGGTGGTGGGCGCCTCGGTGGTGGAGGACGGCTGCGTGCTGTCGCAAGGGGTGCGGGTGATCAACCGGCGGACGCCCGCCGGGTCGATGGTGTTTCCCGCGGAGAAGGGGGCGCTGGCCTTCCGTCCGGCGCCGGCGGACCTGCTCGGCGAATACTTCCGGATCTAGGCGGCGCCCGCCGCGGCGCGCGCCGCCAGGTCGAAATAGTCCTGGACGAAGGCCTCGGTGCGGCCGAGCGGGCTGGCGCGGAGCTGGCCGCGCAGGTCCCGGCGCAGGGCGGCGCGCCGCGGCGCGTCGGCGGCCAGCTCGACGGCCTTGGCGACGAAGGCCTCCGGCGTCTCCACCGACAGGTCGGGGAGGCCGGCGTTGGTGAGGATCGAGTGGCTGAGCCGCTGGAACACCGCCTCGCCGCGCAGCGAGACCACCGGAACGCCCATCCAGAGGCTTTCGCAGGTCGTCGTTCCGCCGGTGAGCGGGAAGGTGTCCAGAGACACGTCCATGCGGTTGTAGCGGATAAGGTGGCCGCCGACGGTGGGGTCGAAGTCCAGGCGGTCCGGGTCCACGCCCGCCTCGGCGAAGATCCGCGCCACGTTCCGGCGAAACGCGGGGGCGGCGGCTTCCGGGCGCAGGAACAGGAAGCGCGACCCGGGGACCTGGGCCAGCACCTGGGCCCAGGCCTGCAGGGCGGGGCGGGCGTACTTGTTGGGGTTGTTGGCCGTGCCGAAGGTGATGCAGCCGTTCCGCGCCGCCGGCGCTTGCGGATCCACCGCCGGATCTTCGCGGAAGGCCGCGCGGCCGAGCGCCAGCCAGCTGTGCGGCATGAGCAGCGGCGTCTCGGCCGTGAGGTCGGGCGCGGTGGGGGCGAGATGCGGGTCGAGGATCAGGTGGTCGATGGCGGCCAGGCCGACCGAGTGCGGATAGCCCAGCCAGCTCGCCTGCACCGGCGCAGGGCGGTAGGCCAGGACCTGCGCATAGTTCCAGCGGGTGGTGGAGCCCAGCTCGATCAACAGGTTCAGGCCGTCGTCGGCGATCATCTGGGCCGCCGCCTGCTCGGCGATTCCCGGCCGCACCCGGAAGCCGGCGATCTGGCCTGCGATCCGCGCCTGCACCTCGTCCGGCGGGCCTGGGCGGAACGAGTAGGCGTAGAGCTCGAAGCGGTCGCGGTCGTAGTGCTCGAACAGCGCCTGGGCGAAATGGCCGACCGCGTGGCGGCGCAGGTCGGACGACAGGAATCCGATGCGCAGGCGCCCGCCGCCACGCGGGCCCGGTCGCCGGCCCGCCGGAGCGGCCGCGGCGCGGCGCTCGATCGGCCCTGCCCATAGGCGATGCTGGGCCAGGAGCTCGCGCCGCCGGTCCGGCGAATTGGCCAGCGGCAGCTGCGACAGCAGCATGGCGTGCTGGCCGTTCAGCGCCCAGTAGCGGCCGAGGTCCGCGAAGTCGCCGACGGCCTCGACCTCATCGACGGCGCCGACCTGGGCCAGGATCGCGCGCACGACGAAGGCCTGCTCGGCTGGCGGCGGCCGGCCGCCGGAGACCGCCTGCACGAGGTCATGGGCGGCCTGCAGCAGCTCCGGGCGGCCGGCTTGCGACGCGCGGAAGCTGGCGTGGGCGCGGGTGAGCACGTAGTCCGCGTTGCGCGGGGCCAGCGCCGCCGCGCGGTCGGCATGGGCCAGGGCGGCGGCGATGTCGCTGTCGACCAGCAGCCGGGCCAGCTGATGATGGGCCCAGGCCGCGTCCGGACGCGCGGCGATTTCCGCCTCCAGGCCGGCGCGCGCCTCGTCGGGGCGGCCCGCGCGCACCAGGACCTCGGCTCGGCGTGCGAGCAGCCGGGGTTCGCCCGGAAGGCGGCGGAGGCCTTGAGCCAGGATCTCCAGGGCCCGGTCGTGGCGCTGGCGTTCGCTGGCCAGCATCGCGCGGTCGCACCAGGCGCCGGTGAAGCGGGGCTCCAGGGCGAGCGCCCGGGCCAGCGCCGCGTCGGCCCCGGCGAGGTCGCCCTGCCGCCGGCGGGCGCGCCCCAGTATGTGATGCAGCTCGGGGTCGCGCGGCTGGACCTTGAGGAGCGGGGCGAGCGCGGCCTCGGCGGCGGCGCCGTCGCCCCGGTCGTTGTGGACGTTGGCGATGTTGAACAGGGCCGACAGCTTGGCCGGCGCCAGGGCGCGGACCTTCTCCAGCGCCTGCAACGCCTCGTCCAGCCGCCGCCCGCGGCGCAGCGTCAGCCCCAGGACCTGCCAGAGGTCGGCGTCCCCGGGATAGGACGCGAGGCCGCGCCGGGCCCAGGCCTCGGCGGCGGGCATGGCGCCGGAGTCCAGGAAGGCGGCGGCCAGGCGGACGACGAGGGCGGCGGGCGCCGGGGTTCCCGTTCCGAGGGCCGCATCCAGCAGCTCGGCGGCGCGTGCGGGCGTTCCGGCCGTAAGCGCCGCCTCCACCTCGCGCAGGGCGGCTGCGGCCACGCCTCAGGCCGACGCGACGGCGGGCTGCCGGCTCTCCACCGTCCGGGCCACGAGGTCGTAGAAGTCACGGGCGAACTGCTCGTTCCGGCCGAGCGGGCTCGCGCGCATCCGGTCGCGCAGGGTGTGGCGCAGCTCCAGCCGCTGGGCGCGGTCGGCGGCCAGGGCCCTGGCGATGGCCACGTACTCCTCCAGGTCGGACGCGATGTGCTGGGTCAGGCCGAGGTTGGTGAGGATGGAGCCGCTGAGGCGCTCGAACAGCGCCTCGCCCCGAAGGTTGACCACCGGCAGGCCCATCCACAGCGCCTCGCAGGTGGTGGTGCCGCCCGTCAGGGGGAAGGGGTCGAGGGTGATGTCGACCTCGTTGTAATAGGACATGTGCAGGCCGCGGATGACCCGGTAGCTGACGCGGTCGGCCGGGACGCCTTCCATGGCGAAGTACTTCTCGACGTTCTTGCGGAAGGTCGGCGTGCCGCCCTCCGGCCGGATGAACCGGAACCGGGAGTTCGGCGTCTCGCGCACGACGCGGGCCCAGGTCCTCAGGACCGCCTCGCTGTACTTGTGCGGGTTGTTGGCGGTCCCGAAGGTGATGCAGCCGTTGGCGTCTTCGGGCAGGCCCTCGTTGATCACGTAGTTTTCCGCGAACGCCCGGCGCCCCAGGGCCAGCCAGCTGTGCGGCATGAGCATCGGCTTCTCCAGCAGCAACTCGGGGTCCGGCGGCACGAGGTTGGGATCGAGGACGATGTAGTCGATGGAGGTCAGGCCGGCGGAATGCGGGTAGCCCAGCCAGCTCGCGTGCAGCCGCGCCGGCCGATAGGCCATGACTTCCAGCTTGTTCATGTGGGTCGAACCGCCAAGCTCGATCAGGATGTCGAGGTCGTCGTCGGCGATCATCTGGGCGGCGTCGCGCGTCGAGATGTCCGGGTTCCAGCGGTAGGCGTCGACCTTGGAGGTGATGAACTTCTGAACGCCGTCCTCGGCGCCGTGATAGAACGAGTAGCAGAACACCTCGAACCGGCTCCGGTCGATGGCCTCGAACAGCGGGAAGGCGAAGTAGCCCACCGGGTGGCTGCGCAGGTCGGACGACATGAAGCCGATGCGGATCTTTTCGCCGGCCCGGGCGCGCTTCGGGCGGCGGATCGGATCGCGGGCGGCGGCTTCCAGGGCGGCGTCGCCCCAGATCCTGTGCTGCGCCAGCAGCTCGTGACGGTCCTCGGCGGTCTCGACGCGCGCCAGGTGCTTGAGCAGGGCCGTGTGACGGCCGCTCTCGGCCCAGCCGCGGCCGAGGTCGCGGAAGCTGCCCAGGCTGCCCAGCTGGTCGAAGGCGCAGACCCGGATCAGCAGCTCGTTGACGACCTTGGCATGCTTGGGGGTGAAGGCCGCGTGCAGCAGGTCCGGCGTTTCTTCGAAGAGCCGGTAGGCGGCTTCGATGTTGGCGCCTTCGTCGCCGTGGCGTGAGCGCTCCAGGCTTTCGATCAGCGCCACGCGGTATTCGAGGTTGTCGGGCTGCAGCTCGAGGGCTCGCTGGAAATAAGCGTTGGCCCGCGCACGGTCCCGGTCGGCGATGGCGCCGCCCAGGGCGTGCTGCAGCCAGGCTTCGCCGCCATGGGCCGGCAGCAGGGAAAGCAGGTGCTCTTCCGCGGCGGCCGCGAGGCCCATGCGGCGCAGGATCACCGCCTTGGCCTCCAACAGCCGCTGGTCACCGGGGACGGCGGCGATGGCGCGGTCGGTCGCCTCGATCGCCGCGGTGAAGTTCTGGCGTTGGGCCTCGGCGCCCGACCAGTCGAGCCAGGCGTCGACATAGTCCTTCTTCAACATCACCGCCTGGCGGGCCCGCGCCACCGCGGGCTCGAACTTCTTCTGCGCGATCAGGGCCCTCGCCAGACCGCGCTGGTATTCCGCGTTGCGGGGGTCGGCCCGCACCAGCTTGGTGAACACCGCCTCCGCCGCCGGCCCCTTGGACTGGTCGTTGTAGATGTTGCCCTTGTTGACCGCGGGCGCCAGCGACTTGGGGTCGAGCTTCTGCGCCTGGTCGAGCGCCTTCACCGCTTCGTCGTAGCGGTGAAGGCGCCGCAGGATGACGCCACGCGCATTCCACAGGCTGAAGTCGCGGGGAAAACGGGCGGTGGCCTTCTGCGACCAGGCCTCGCCCTCTTCGTAGCGCTTCTGCTGATGAAGCTGGACGACCAGTGTCCGGTAAAGCTGGGCTTGGCTTTCGGGCTGGTCCGACAGGATCTGGATGATCAGGTCCGCGGCCGGGCCGGCCTGCCCCGCCTTCAGCAGGCTGTCCGCCCGCGCAAGTCGCTCGTCCATGAGCCCACCATACCTTCGGTCGCCGCGCCGCAATCGACGAAGGACTTACAGCGGCGATCGCGTCTCGCCAATCGCCCGCACGCGGCGCCTCGCCGCGTTCAGGCCCGGCCGCGCCCGCAGGTCGCCCAGCGCCGCGGGCAGCAGGAACCAGGGCTCGATCAGGTAGCGCATGGCCAGCCGGCGGGGCTGGGTCGCCAGGCGGAACAGCCATTCGAGGCCGATCCGGCCCATCCAGCGGGGGGCGGCGGCCTGTACGCCGGCCTCGTAGTCGAAGGCCGCGCCTACCGGGAACAGCACGCCGCGGGCGAAGGCGGCGCGGTTGTCGAGGATCCACATCTCCTGGCGAGGCATGCCCATGCCCACGAAGACGACGTCGGGGGCGAAGGCGGCGATCCGGGCCAGGAGCTCGCGGTTCTCCGGGGAGGCGGGGTCGGCGTCCAGGTAGCCGTGGCGGGCGGCGAGCCGCACGTTCGGCCATTCCCCGGCGAGGCGCGCGCAGGCGGCGTCGGCCACGCCGGGCGCTCCGCCCAGGTAGAAGACCTTCCAGCCCCGGGCGTCGGCCAGCCGCCAGAAGTCATCGCGCCAGTCGAGATAGGTGCAGCGGTGGGCGCGGCGGACCGGCAGGCCCAGCAGGCGGCCCCAGGCGATCACCGGCACGGAATCCATCTCGATGAGGTCGGCCTGGGCGAAGAATTCGCGCAGGCGCTGCGAGCGGCGGAAGAGGTAGAGGCTGTGGCTGTTGTGGTTGGCGACCACGGCGGAGCGGCCCGCATCCACCCAGCCGGCGACGCGCGTCATCACCTCGGGGGGGGTGACGAGGTCGAACTCCGCGCCCAACAGGCGCAGACGCGGCGGCTGGCCGGGCTCCATGGCCGCGGTGTGGCACGCCGCCGCTTTCCGCCGCGTTAAGCGTCGGCGCCGGCCGGCTTGCCGTGGCGGCTGAACCGCCACTTGAGGACCAGCACCGTGGCCGAGAGCGCCAGGCAGACGATGTTGGACACCACGATCGGCCAGCCGCCGCGCAGGACCCCGTAGATCGTCCACAGAGCGAAGCCGGTGACGGTGACCACGTACATGCGCAGGGACACGGAGGAGGCGTCGCGCTCGTGCCAGATCTTGACGATCTGCGGCATGAAGCTGGCCATGGAGCAGAGAGCGGCGCCGGCGCCGAGCAGGCTGGCGGGAGACAGGTCGATCAAGGCCTGCACCGCCCCCGGAGCGTCGGCGCCTGGTCTTCGATGATCGGGATGTCGCACGGGTCGGCTGGGGCGGTCATGGGGTCATCGGCTGCTCGTCGGGGGGTGTAACGAGCGCGGGCGCGCCGGGTTGCCTGGACTCGAACGTGAGCCTCCCGGCGGCCGCATGTCGGACGCTCCCGGCTTCAGCGCGGCTTGTAGATCTTGTCGAACAGGCCGCCGTCGGCGAAGTGCGTCGCCTGGGCCTTCTTCCAGCCGCCGAAGGTGTCGTCGATGGTGACCATCGGGATCTTCGGCAGGGTCCTGGCGTACTTGGCCGCGGCCTCGGCGTTGCGCGGACGGTAGTGGTGCTTGCCGATCAGGTCCTGGGCCAGCGGGCTGTAGAGGAAGTTCAGGTAGCCCTCGGCCACGGTGCGGGTCTTCTTGCGGTCGACCACCTTGTCCACCACGGCGACCGGCGGCTCGGCCAGGATCGAGAGCGACGGGTAGACGATGTCGAACTTCGGACCGAACTCGTCCTGGGCGAGCCAGGCCTCGTTCTCCCAGGCCAGCAGAACGTCGCCCAGGCCGCGCTGGGCGAAGGTGGTGGTGGAGCCGCGCGCGCCGGTGTCGAGCACCGGCACCTGGGCGTACAGCTTGCCCAGGTAGGCCTGGGCCGTGGCCGGGCTGCCGCCGGGCTGCTTGAGCGCCCAGGCCCAGGCCGCCAGGTAATTCCAGCGCGCCCCGCCGGAGGTCTTGGGATTGGGGGTGATCACCGCGATGCCCGGCTTGATCAGGTCGCTCCAGTCGCGGATCTTCCACGGGTTGCCCTTGCGCACCAGGAACACGATGGTCGAGATGTAGGGGGTGGAGTTCTGCGGCAGGCGGGTCTGCCAGTTGGCCGGCAACAGCCTGGCCCTGGCGGCGATCTCATCGATGTCGGAGGCCAGCGCCAGGGTGACCACGTCGGCCTGCAGGCCGTCGATCACCGCCCGGGCCTGCTTGCCCGAGCCGCCGTGGCTCTGCTGGATGCTGATGTCCTGGCCGGTCTTGCCCTTCCAGTAGCTGGCGTAGGCGGCGTTGACGTCCTTGTAGAGCTCGCGCGTCGGGTCGTAGCTGACGTTGAGCAGGGTGACGGACTTGGGCTGGGCCGCGGCGGCGGAGCCGATGATCGCCGGAACGGCCAGCGCGGCGCCGAGACCGCCGGTGGCGGCGAGCACGGCCCGGCGGGACGGCGATTTCAGGTCGTGGGTCATGTCGGGGGGTCCGTTCTCTTCGGCGAAGTCAGAACGCGAACTGCGAGCGCAGGTTCACGGATCGGTAGTCCTGGCCCAGCTGGGCGCCGGCCGCGTTGCGGCGTTTCACGGAGACGTCCTGCACGTCGAGCATGAACTTGGTGGCCGGATTAGGGAACCAGTTCAGTCCCGCGGTCCAGATCCGTTGCTCGCCGCCGCGCACGCGGTTGGCGACCACGGCGCTGTCGGCGTGGTCGTTGAGGTCCAGGGTGGAGTAGCGCGCCGCCAGCTCCCAGGCGCCCCACTGGTTCTTCAGGGGATCGAAGGGCTTGTCCACCGCGGGCGCGTCGAACGCCGCCGTGGTCAGGTTGTACTTGCGCGCCTCGCCGGTCAGCACCCAGCCGCCCTCCACGTACCAGCCGGAGAACCTGGGATCCTGCACGCCGGCCGCCGGGTGGCGCCGGTCGATCTTGATGTCGAAGTACTCGGCCTGCAGCAGCAGGTTCTTCTTCTGGGCGGCGAACTCCAGGCCGAGCGCCCGGGCGCCGGCGGCGTCGATCGCGCCGGTGTCCACCAGCCGCGTGCCGTCGACCCGCAGTTCGGGCCGTTCGCGCAGCTGGATGGCGTAGCGGGCCGCCGCCGTGGGACCCAGGTCGGCCGGTTGCGCCACGACGCCGGCGTTGGCGCCCACATGCACCAGCCAGTCGTAGCCGTGCAGCGGCGTGCCCGCGATCCGCAAGGCGTAGCCGAGCTGCTCGTCGAAGGTGGCGGCGTTGAACGCGGTCGCGCCGGAGTTGAACGAGGACACCAGGTTGCTGGTCACCACCGCGGAGGCGAACCAGTGGTCGCCGTTGCCGATGACCCCGGCCCCCAGCCGCGTGTCGCCGCCGGCGAGGTTGCGGGCCACGTCGGCCGCGGCCGGCCGTTCCGCGAACAGCGCGCCGTTGGTGGACGCCGCGTCCTCCAGGCCCAGCGGCGGGGCGAAGGCGCCGACGCGGAAGCGCCACGGCTTGAAGGCGGAATACTGGATCCACAGCTCCTGCACCCGGCCGGTGTCCTCGGCGCCGGAGCCGCCGAAATCCAGCAGGAGGTTGTAGTCGAAGGCGCCGTAGAGCTTGCCGTCGACGCCCAGCCGCGCCCGGCGGAAGTTCACGCCGCTGTTCAGGTCGCGCGCGGCGACGCTGGCCGGCAGGGAGCGGTCCTGGAAGTATTTCGCGGTGTCGAGCTGCATCACCCCGTGCAGGGTGGCCGAAAAGCGCCCGTCGCTGGTGGCGATGGTGGGCTTGCCGTTGGGGATCGACGCCTGGGTCGAGGTGGCGTCGGTGCGAAGCGCGTCGAGGCTGGCGCCGGTCGAGGTCTTCAGGTCGGTCACCTGGGCCGACAAGGTCTCGACGTCGCCGGTCTGCTGCTGCTTGAGGGCGGCGACCTGCGCCGCCAGGTCGGCCAGCTGCGCTTCCAGCGCCTGGATCCGGGCGTCCGACGCCGGGTCCGCGGCCGCCATCTGCGGCCACGCCAGAGCCACGATGGCCGCGCTGGCCACCAGTCCATGTTTCAGCGTCATTCGTCTTGGTCCCCTGAGCGGACCTTCGCAGTCCGTCGCCATGGCTTAAGGATATAATTCCCATCGGAACAATAGAGTTTCATTAAGGCGGCATGCAGATTTCCTGACGGTCAGCGGGCGGACTGTCATCGCCATGACATACCGGCGCGCATGGTGGATGCTCGCGCAGGAGAATCGCTTGTCGCTTCCGCAGCCCCCGCCGTTGGCCCCGAAATCTCGCATCCCCGGATTGTGGCCGACGGTTCTGGCCGGCGCGGCGGGGGCCGGCGCGCTCCTGCTGCTGGCGCTGACCGGGCGGGCCGGCGCGCAGGAAGCGTCGCTGGCGGCCCTGACCGTGGCCGGCGTCACGCTGCTCTGCATCCGCAACCTGCGCTGGGTCGCCGCGCCCGCCGCCGCCGCGGGCGCGGCCCCGCCGCCCGCCGGCGAGACGTTCGCGGCCTATGCCGCGCTGATCGACGCCTTCCCCGACCCGATGCTGGTGGTGGCCGCCCACGAGCCCGACGACGTCACCGGCCGACGCTTCATGTTCGCCAACGCCGCCGCCCGCGAGCTGCTGCGCATCCAGCGGCCCGACGGCCTGCTGCTCACCGTGATCCGCGACCCGGAGGTGCTGGAGGCGGTGGACGAGGCGCTGTTCGGCGAGATCGACGGCGTGGCCGAGCTGGAGCTGGGCGGCTCGCAGGAGCGTATCTTCCGGGCGTTGGCCCGTCCCATGGGGCCGGGACCGGGCGGGGCGCGCCTGGCGCTGCTGGTGTTGCGGGAGGAGACCGAACAGCGGCGCGTCGAGCGCACCCGCGCCGACTTCCTGGCCAACGCCAGCCACGAGCTGCGCACGCCGCTGGCCTCTCTGGCGGGGTTCATCGAGACCCTGCGCGGCCACGCCCGCGACGACGCCGGGGCGCGCGACCGCTTCCTGGGCATCATGCAGGCCCAGACGGAGCGGATGGCGCGGCTGATCGACGATCTGATGTCGCTGAGCCGGATCGAGCTCAACGAGCACGTGGCGCCGGCCGACGCGGTCGACCTGTCGCTGGTGGTCAACGAGGTGCTGGAGGCGATGGGTCCGCTGGCGCGGGAGCGCCGGGTGCGGCTGGAGCCGTCGCTGGGCGCACGCGGGCAGGCGCTGGTGGCCGGCGACCGCGACCAGATCGTCCAGGTGGCGCAGAACCTGATCGACAACGCCGTCAAGTACACGCCGGCTGGGGGGGGCGTGCGGGTCGCCGTGGAGACCGGGCTTTCCGCCGAGGCCGCCGCCGCCGCGGGCGGCCACGTGGCGCGGCTGGCGCTGCTCACCCCCGACCACGGACCGGAGCGCTACGCGGCGCTGCGGGTGGCCGACAGCGGCGCCGGCATCGCCCGCGAGCACCTGCCGCGCCTCACCGAGCGCTTCTACCGGGTGGAGGGGCAGAAGAGCGGCGAGCGGTCGGGCACGGGGCTGGGCCTGGCCATCGTCAAGCACATCATGAACCGCCACCGCGGCGGCCTGGCGGTGGAGAGCCGGCCGGGCGAGGGTTCCACCTTCAGCGCCTACTTCCCCGCAGCCGCCCAGGCGGCGGCCCAGGCCGCAGCGTCGACGATGCGGCCGATCACAGAATCAAAAGTGTCATGAAACTGTCGCGCGCAGACTGCAAAGCACGCGCAGGTTCCGACCTGCGCCGACGGGGGCCGACTTGGTGGTCGATCCCTGTCGTGCGCCCCAACGCAGGCCGAGTGGCGATATCCTCATGCTGATCTGGGCCGCGCTGGCGGCGCTCATCCTGTTCTCCGCCGCGACCTACAGCCTGGGACGGCGGCGCGTGGCGCCTGCGGCCCCGGGCGCCCGCATCCATTCGCTGCCGGGCTATCACGGCGCCTATGTGGTGCTGTGGACCGCTGTGCCGGCCGCATTGCTGCTGTTCGCGCTCACCGCCTTCGGCGGCCGGCTGGAGGCGACCCTGCTGCGCGCCGACACCCCCGCCATCGTCCAGACCCTGTCGCCGGCCCAGACCGACGTCTTCTATGACGACGCCCGGGCGCTGGCCCATAGGGGCACGCCCAGCCAGACCGCCTATCAGGGGGAGCTGAAGGACGCCCTGGCCGCCAAGACGGCGCAGGCGCATGGCCTGGAGCAGACGCTGCTCTTCGGCGCGCTCGCCCTGGCCGCCGCCCTCTCCGTCGGCGGCTTCCTACTCGCCTACCGCCGCCTGACCCCCGACTTCCGCGCCCGCAACCGGGTGGAGGGCTGGACCGGCGGCCTGCTCACCGCCTGCTCCATCGTCGCCGTGCTGACGACCCTGGGCATCCTGGCCTCGCTGGTGTTCGAAAGCTGGCGGTTCTTCGAGGTGGTCTCGCCGCTGCAGTTCCTGTTCGGGACCGACTGGGACCCGCAGATCGCCATGCGCGCCGACCAGTTCGCCACCCGTGGGGCCTTCGGGGCGGTGCCGTTGTTCGTCGGCACCTTCCTGGTGATGCTGATCGCCATGGCCGTCGCCGCGCCGGTGGGCCTGTTCTCGGCGATCTACCTTTCAGAGTACGCCAGGCCCGTGACGCGCAGCTGGGTCAAGCCGCTGCTGGAGATCCTGGCCGGGGTGCCGACCGTGGTCTACGGCTTCTTCGCCGCCCTGACCGTGGGGCCGCTGTTCCGCGCCTTCTTCAATGCGCTGGGCGCCAAGCTGGCGGGCGGGCCGCTGGACGGGATCGGCGTCTACCTGATGCAGGTGCAGAACCAGATGGCGCTGGTGGCGGGCGCGGTGATGGGGGTGATGCTGATCCCCTTCGTCTCGTCGCTGTCCGACGACATCATCAACGCCGTGCCGCAGCACCTGCGGGACGGCAGCCTGGCCATGGGCGCCACCCGGTCGGAAACCGTCAAGAAGGTGGTGCTGCCGGCCGCCCTGCCGGGGATCGCCGCGGCCATGCTGCTGGCCGTCTCGCGGGCCGTCGGCGAGACCATGATCGTCACCATGGCCGCGGGCCTGCAGGCCAGGACGACCTTCAATCCGCTCGACACCGTGACCACGGTGACGGTGCAGATCGTCACCCTGCTCACCGGCGACCAGGAGTTCGACAGCCCGAAGACGCTCTCGGCCTTCGGCCTGGGGCTGACGCTGTTCGTCATCACCCTGGCGCTCAACATCGTCGCCCTGCGCATCGTCCAGAAGTACCGGGAACAATATGACTGAGGCCGTGCTCCCCGCCGCCAAGCGCGGCGCGCCATCGATCGTCCGGGGTGTGGTGGCGGCCAAGCTTAAGGTCCGCCACGCCCGGGAACGGCGGTTCGTCTTCTACGGCCGGGCGGCGATCGTGATCGCCCTGTCCTTCCTGGCGCTGCTCCTGGGCCGCATCGGGCTGCAGGGCTATTCGACCTTCATCGACTACCGGGTCAGCGTCCCGGTCTACATCGACCCGGCCCGGGTCGACCGGGCCGACCTGGGCGGCGCCAACTTCGACATGCTGGTCGCCCAGTCGGTGATGAAGCGCCTGAACATCCCCGACGACGATCTGGGCGAGAACGCCGGCAAGGTGATGGAGGTCCTGTCCAACGACATGGGCTTCCAGTTGCTGGGCAAGGTCCGGGCGGACCCGACGCTGATCGGCAAGCACGTCTCGGTGGAGGGCCCGCTGAAGGCTGACGCCGCCCTCTACTTCAAGGGCCAGATCAAGCGCTCGACGCCGGAGGACAGCCGCAAGCTGGACAATGCGCAGCTGGGTTGGCTGGACAGGCTGAAGGCCGCCGGCGCGATCAAGGGCGGGTTCAACCTGGGCTTCTTCACCCGCTCGGACTCCACCGAGCCGGAACAGGCCGGCGTGCTGGGCGCGGTGGTGGGTTCGACGCTGATGCTGATCGTCACCGCCCTGCTGGCCGTGCCGATCGGGGTGATGGCCGCGGTCTACCTGGAGGAGTTCGCGCCCAAGAACCGCTGGACCGACCTGATCGAGGTCAACATCAACAACCTCGCGGCGGTGCCGTCCATCGTCTACGGCCTCCTGGGCCTGGCGGTGTTCATCAACTGGCTGGGGGTGCCCCGGTCCTCGCCGCTGGTGGGCGGCCTGGTGCTGGCGCTGATGGCCATGCCCACGGTGATCATCGCCACCCGCTCGGCCCTGAAGGCCGTGCCGCCTTCGATCCGCGACGCGGCCCTGGCGATCGGCGCCTCGCGCACCCAGTCGGTGTTCCACCACGTGCTGCCGCTGGCCCTGCCGGGCGTGATGACCGGCGCCATCCTCTCCATGGCCCACGCCCTGGGCGAGACCGCACCGCTGCTGATGATCGGCATGATCTCCTTCGTCCCCGGCGTGCCCGGCGGCGTCACCCAGGCCGCCACGGTGCTGCCGGTGCAGGTGTTCATCTGGGAGAACGCCTCGGAGCGCGCTTTCCACGAACGCACGGCGGCCGCGATCATCGTGCTGCTGGTCTTCATGATCCTGATGAACCTGGCGGCGATCATCCTTCGCCGTCGCTTCGAACGCCGGTGGTGAGCGTTATGAACCTGCGCAATACTCAAATCCCGAGGACCGAGATGCCGACAGACGCCGCCGAGGCCCGCGTGGAGGGGCCGATGCACCTGGACGTCGACCGCGCGGTCGCGGGCGCGCCCACCGGCGCCGTGAAGATCGCGGCCAAGGACGTGGACTTCTTCTACGGCGAGAAGCAGGCGCTCTTCGACGTCTCGCTGGACGTCGCCGACAACGCCGTGACCGCCCTGATCGGCCCCTCGGGCTGCGGCAAGTCCACCTTCCTGCGCTGCATCAACCGGATGAACGACACCATCGCCGGGACCAAGGTCATCGGCCGCATCGAGATCGACGGCGAGGACATCTACGACAGGAACCTCGACCCGGTGCTGCTACGCGCCCGGGTGGGGATGGTGTTCCAGAAGCCCAACCCGTTCCCGAAGACCATCTTCGAGAACGTCGCCTACGGCCTGCGCATCCACGGCCTGGCCAACAAGGCCGAGATGGGCGACATCGTCGAGGCCTCGCTGAAGCGCGCCGGCCTGTGGAACGAGGTGGCCGACCGGCTGCACCAGTCGGGCTCCAGCCTGTCCGGCGGCCAGCAGCAGCGCCTGGTGATCGCCCGCGCCATCGCCGTCAGCCCGGAGGTGATCCTGATGGACGAGCCCTGCTCCGCCCTCGACCCCATCGCCACGGCGCGGATCGAAGAGCTGATCGACGAACTGCGCAACCAGTACTGCATCGTCATCGTCACCCACTCCATGGCCCAGGCCGCGCGGGTGTCGCAGAAGACGGCGTTCTTCCACATGGGCCGGCTGGTGGAGGCGGGGAAGACGGACGAGATATTCACCAACCCGCGCGACAGCCGCACCCAGGACTACATCACCGGCCGCTTCGGCTGACCGTGGCGCGCAAGGAGCGGCCTGCGATGAACGAGCATACCGTCAAGTCCTACGAGGACGAGCTGAACGCCCTGATGGCCGAATGCGCCCGCATGGGCGGCCTGGCGGAGGCGCAGGTGGCCGATTCCCTCGACGCCGTGGTCCGGCGCGACAAGGCCGTCGCCGACTCGGTCGTGCAGCGGGACGAGCGCTTGGACATCCTGGAGGCCGACATCGAGCGCAAGGCCATCCGGCTGATCGCGCTGCGCCAGCCCATGGCCAACGACCTGCGCCGCACGGTGGGGGCGATGAAGATCGCCATGAACCTGGAGCGCATCGGCGACCTGGCCAAGAACATCGCCAAGCGCACGGCGGTGATCGCCGAGGCCGAGCCGGTGATCCCGGCCACACGCTCCATCGAGCGCATGGGCCGCCTCGTGGTGTCCCGGCTGAAGGAAGTGCTGGACGCCTACACCGCCTCGGAGGTGGAGCGCGCCGTCGCCGTCTGGTCGCGCGACGACGAGGTGGACGAGCACTACAACAGCCTGTTCCGCGAGCTGCTCACCTACATGATGGGCGACCCGCGCACGATCACCGCCAGCGCGCACCTGCTGTTCATCGCCAAGAACCTGGAGCGGATCGGCGACCACGCCACCAACATCGCCGAGATCGTCCATTACGAGATCACCGGCGAGGACATGCTCTCCAAGCGTCCGAAGACCGACGCCCTGGACCTTGCGTGACGAAGGCATGCCCGTGACGCCGAACATCCTGGTGGTCGAGGACGAAGACTCGCTCGCCACCCTGCTGCAGTACAACCTGGAGAAAGAGGGCTACAGCGTCTCGCTCGCCTCGGACGGCGAGGACGCCCTGATCCAGGCCGACGAGCGCCTGCCCGACCTGGTGGTGCTGGACTGGATGCTGCCCAAGGTCTCGGGGATCGAGGTCTGCCGGCGGCTGCGCCAGCGGGCGGAGACCCGCAACGTGCCGATCATCATGCTCACCGCGCGCGGCGAGGAGACCGACCGCATCCGCGGCCTGGACACCGGCGCCGACGACTATGTAATCAAGCCGTTCTCCATGACCGAGCTCACCGCCCGCATCCGCGCGGTGCTGCGGCGGCTGCGGCCGGGCCTGGCCGAGGACCGGGTGCGCTTCGGCGACATCGTGGTCGACCGGGTGGCCCACCGGGTGAAGCGGGCGGGGCGCGACGTGCACCTGGGTCCCACGGAGTTCCGGCTGCTGGACTATTTCATGCAGCATCCCGGGCGGGTGTTCTCCCGCGAGCAGCTGCTGGACGCGGTGTGGGGCTCCGACGTCTACGTCGAGGCGCGCACGGTGGACGTCCACGTGGGCCGGCTGCGCAAGGCGCTCAACATCGATGCGGCGGTCGATCCGATCCGCACGGTGCGCTCGGCCGGCTACGCGCTCGATCTCGAAAGCTGAACCCCGCGCGTCACGACCCTCATCCTCACCGGCCGGAGGTGGTGAACGCCGTCAATCCACAGATGCACGAGGAACTGCAGGCCGCCTTCGACGCCTTCGCCGGCGACCCTGGCCAGCGCCTCGCCGTGGTCACCGGGTCGGCGACCGGGCCTTCTGCGCCGGCAGCGGCCTCAAGGCCGGGGCGGCGGCCAGCGTGCACGCGCCCTATCCGAAGAATGGCTACGCCGGGCCGATCGAGCGGCTCGACCTGGCCAAGCTGGCGCCCACATGTTCCCATTTTGTTCTTGTCACGGCGTCCGCCCTGCGCTACGCTGAAGGGTCGCCGCGCCCCCAGTGGTCCAGACTGGCGAGGTGTTGACCGGTCAACACTGGCGGTAGCCGCCTTGCGGCCCGCCTTCCCAGGGTGACGAGCGTATCAAACCTATGATCATACAGATGAAATCCTGCGCCCCGCCAGATGAAGCCCCGTCCACAGAGGTGTTGTTCGCCGCCTGAAAAAGTGTTTACCGCCGAAAGCGGTCCCGCCGGTCATCCCGTTCCGGGCGCCGCTCCGAGGCCGTCTTCCTTCGCGGGCTGCTCGCCAAGCCAAACAAACCCCGCCCTCCGGCGCAGGACAGGCGACGTCGCCTTGACCCTGCGCCCTGGGCGCGCCAAACGCCGCGGATGAACATCCTCCTCGTAGGCTCCGGGGGGCGCGAGCATGCGCTGGCCTGGAAGATCGCCCAGTCGCCGCTGCTGACCCGCCTGGTGGCCGCCCCCGGCAGCGCCGGCATGGCCGCGCTCTGCGAGATCCGCGACGTGAAGCCGACCGACATCCCGGCGCTGGTGGCGCTGGCCCGGGAGGTCGCCGCTGACCTGGTGGTGATCGGGCCGGAGAGCGCGGTGGACGCGGGGCTGGCCGACGCCCTGCAGGCGGCGGGGATCGCCTGCTTCGGGCCCGGCGCCACGGCGGGCCGGCTCGAGACCTCCAAGGCCTTCACCAAGGCTTTCGCCGACCGGCACGGCCTGCCCACGGCGGCCTACCGGGTGTTCGACCGGGCCGGGCCGGCCAAGGTCGCGCTTTCGGACTTCACGCCGCCCTACGTCATCAAGGCCGACGGCCTGGCGGCGGGCAAGGGGGTGGTGATCGCCCAGGACCTGGCCGAGGCCGAGGCGGCCATCGACGACGCCCTGGGGGGGCGGTTCGGCGCCGCCGGCGGGCGGATTGTCATCGAGGAGTTCCTGGAGGGGGAGATCGGTTCGCTGTTCGCGCTCTGCGACGGGACGACCTCGATGCTGTTCGGCTGGGCCCAGGACCACAAGCGCGCCTTCGACGGCGACCAGGGCCCCAACACCGGCGGCATGGGGGCCTATTCCCCGGCGCCGGTGTTCACGCCGCAGCTGGTGGAGGCTGTACGCACCGAGCTGGCCGAGCCCGCCTTCGCCGGCATGGCGGCGGAGGGCTCGCCGTACCGCGGGGTGCTGTTCGTGGAGTTGATGGCCACGGCGCAGGGGCCGAAGCTGGTGGAGTTCAACGTCCGCTTCGGCGACCCGGAATGCCAGGTGCTGATGCTGCGCCTGGAGAGCGACCTGGTCCCCTATCTGGAGGCCTGCGCCCTGGGTACGCTGGGCCTGCTGCCCCCCCCGATCTGGCGCGACGAGGCCGCGGTCTGCGTGGTTGTGGCCGCCAAGGGCTATCCCGACGCGCCGCGGGCCGGCTCGATCATCAAGGGCGCGGAGCAGGACTTCGGCGAGGGTGTCGTGGTCTTCCACGCGGGCACCAGGCGCG
>NZ_DASXYF010000102.1:0-8874 GCF_036502675.1 Phenylobacterium sp. | reverse complement strand
TGCGGCGGTAGAAGGCGGCGTCCGACGGGTCGGCGTTGGCGGTGAGCGCCAGGATCGGGATGCGGGAGACGGCCCCGACGCTGGCCCGGATGCGGCGGGTCGCCTCGATGCCGTCCATGCGCGGCATCTTGATGTCCATGAGGATCAGGTCGAAGCGGCCGCTCAGCGCCGCCTCGACCGCTTCGTCGCCGTCCTCGACGCACTCCACCGTGCAGCCGAACATCTCGCAGATGCTGCGGGCGATCAGGCGGTTGGTGGGATTGTCGTCGGCGACGAGGACATGCGCCCCGCCTTCGACCCCGTCGTTCCCGTCGGGGGCGGGCTCCGCCTCTGCGGGAAGCGGCGTCGGGACGCTGTAGAGCGGGATCTCCATCTCGAAGACCGCCCCTCGCCCGGGCGCGTTGCGGGCGCGGATGACGCCGCCCATGCGCTCCACCAGCTGGCGGCAGACCGCCAGGCCGAGACCCGCGCCCCCCTGGCGAACGCCTTCCTCCGTCTGCTGGAAGGGGACGAATATATGCTCCAGCTGGTCGGGGGGAACGCCGGGACCGTCGTCCTGGACCGTGGCGCGAAGCTGCGCGAACTGGCCCTCGCCCACGAGCTCGACCGTGAGATCGACGCGGCCTTCGGCGGTGAACTTCAGGGCGTTGCTGACCAGGTTGTTGAGAATCTGCCGCAGGCGGTCGGCGTCGGCCAGCACCCACAGGTCCGGCGGGCCGTCATAGCCGATCCGCAGGTCGAGGCCCTTGACGGCGGCCTTGGGGGTCCAGAGGCGGCGCACCTCCTCGACCAGCCAGGGCGGGTGCAGCGGCTCTTCCCTCAGCTCCAGTCCGGCGGCCTCCGCCCGGGACACGTCGAGAGCGTCGTTGAGCAGGCGCAGGAGCACGCCGCCGGACTCGATGATGGTGTCCAGGAGCGGGCTCAGCTCCGGCTGCCGCGACTTGCGCCGGGCGATTTCCGCCACCGCCAGCACGCCGTTCAGCGGCGTGCGGATCTCATGGCTCATCACCGCGAGGAAACGCGACCTGGCCTCGAGGGCCTCGCGCGCCTGGCGGCTCGCGGCCTGGGCGACGCCGGCGGCGGCCTGCAGCAGGGTCACCATGGCGCCGACGCCGGCGTAGCGGCCGCCGCAGGTGACGATGAAGCCGTGCAGCAGGGCCGAGGGGCTTTCCTCCAGGATGCGGCCGCAGAACTCGGCGACGGTGACGTCGCCGTCGACCACCACGGGGTGGGCGTTCATCCACATGGAGATCGGGCGGCCGGACCACAGGGCGCGGCCATATTGCGCCGCCATCCGCACCAGGAAGGCGTTGCGCTCCACGAGCCCCACGGGACGGCCGTCGCCATCGACGACCGCTATGGCCAGGGTGTCGGCCTCCAGCTCGAAGCGCTGATAGATCTCCGCACCGGTGGTGAACGGCGACGCCGGCGCAATAAGCGGTGCAATGTCGAGAAGTACCGTCAAGGGAGCCCCCATGCCTCGGGAGCATAGGCGCCAGACCCCGCTTAACGGGGCGTTATTTCGTCCAATATAGCGGCCGGATAATCAAAGAATTTTTTGTGACAATTTTATTATTGCGCTCAAACGACAGAATATAGCGGATGTGACGGTGAATTTGACCTCGGCGTCACCCGATTGACTTAGATCCGGCTTATGGAGGCGGCGGTCAATCCGGGGGTCCCATGGCTCGCCAATTTGTCGTCCGGCCGTTTTCGACGGGATGGTGCGTGGATAGCGAAGCGCTGTTCCCGCGACTCGAGTTCTCCAGCGGAGCCCGGGCCGAGGAGACGGCGCGCCGGCTCGCCCGCCGCCGCGCCGAGACCGGCGAGAGCGCGGAGGTGCGGATAATCCTGCGCGACGGGTCGGTCGCCGGGGTCTTCCACTTCGAGGGCCGGCGCGCCCTGGTCGCCTCAGCCTGAGTCCTCGCCGCCGTCCGCCGGCCCCGGCAGGTCGCTCAGCACCATGGCGTAGGCGACGCGTTCGCCGTCGCGCATGGCGAAGCCGCTGACGATCTTGTGGTCGGGGTTGACCACGCCCAGGTCCACGTCCTCGTGCGGGAAGACGACGATCCGGCGGTCTCCGATGGCGACCACCAGTTCGCACCCCTCTTCGATCCGCTGGGACATAGCCTTGAGGCGCGCGTAATACGGCTCCCGCCGCCAGGCCGCGGGGCTGGCCGGGTCGACGATCACGTTGAGCCGCTTGCCGCCGCGCTCGGTGTAGAGCACGAACTTCGCCCGGTCCGGCCGCCAGCCGTCGTCGAGCTTCGTGGACTCGAGCCAAAGGCATTCGAAGCTCGCGCAGGGGCCGGGGCGCGCGTCATAGACCGCGCAGCCCGAGGCCGGGCGGTAATGGCGGCACCAGCGCCCGGCCGGCTTGTCGAGCTCGGCGACCCCCAGGAGCTTGCAGCACATGCCGCACGCCCCGCAGCTCTTTCCGTCCGCCGCCATTCCTGCCGATCCGATGTTCCGCAGCAGGACGATATAGGCGGCGCGTGACGGGTTGATGTCGCCCAGCCGGGTGGCTACGCGCGTGGCGCCTCCACCCCCGCGACATCCGTCCTGGAACAGGCTATGCCGGTTGCAACCTGGACCCGCGGCAGGCGGGCCAGCCACGGCTGGAGGAACAGCATGAGCATCAACGTCCACGCAAGGCGTACGCCCGACAAGGACGCGGTGCGCATGGCGGAGACCGGGGCGCGGATGACCTACGCCGAGCTGGACGACGCCTCGGCGCGGCTGGCCTCGGTGCTGCGGGCGCGCGGCGCGCAACCGGGCGACCGGGTCGCGGTGTTGATGGAGAATCGGCCGGAATACCTGGTGGGGGTGTGGGCGGCGCGGCGGGCGGGCCTGCGGTTCGTGCCGGTGAACTGGCACCTGACTCCCGACGAGGCGGCCTATGTAACCGATGACAGCGACGCCGTTGCGCTGATCACCTCGCATACGCTGATCGAACTGGCGACGGGGGTGAAGGCCCGCTCCCCGCGGGTGCGCACGGCAATCAGCGCGGGGCCGGCGGAGGCCGGGTTCGAGTCCCTGGCGGCGCTGGTCGCCGGGGCCGAACCCTGGCCCGCGACCGATGAGCCGGAGGGCGGCCTCATGACCTATTCCTCAGGCACTTCAGGCAGACCGAAGGGCATATTGCGCCCGCTGGCCTCGGAGCCTTTCGGCTCCCCGTCGGGCTTCGAGACCATGCTGGCGAGCGCCTACGGCTTCGGCCCCGACACGGTCTATCTGTCGCCGGCGCCGCTCTACCACACCGCGCCGCTGGGCTGGTCGACGGCGGCGCAGGCCAATGGGGGCACGGTGATCCTGCTGCAAAGCTACGACGCAGAGCGCGCGCTGCAGGCGATCCAGCACGAGCGGGTGACCCATGCCCAGTTCGTGCCGACCCATTTCGTGCGCATGCTGAAGCTGCCGGAGGAGGTGCGGCGGAAATACGACGTCTCGTCGCTGCGCATGGCGATCCACGCCGCAGCGCCCTGCCCTGTGGACGTCAAGCAGGCGATGCTCGACTGGTGGGGCCCGATCATCCGGGAATACTACGCCGGCAGCGAGGGCGGCGGCTTCGTGTCCTTGGACAGCGCCGAGTGGCTGACCCACAAGGGCTCCGTCGGCCGCGCGCGGCAGATGACCGCGGCAAGCGGCGAAAGCGCCCTGCACATCGTCGATCCCGAGACCGGCGAGGAAGTTCCCGGCGGCGAGGTGGGGCTGATCTACTTCGCCAACGCCGCCGGGTTCGAATACTACAAGGACCCTGGCAAGACGGCGGAGTTCTTCAACGACAAGGGCTGGGGCACCCTGGGCGACATGGGCTGGGTGGACGCCGAGGGCTACCTCTACCTCACCGACCGCAAGAGCCACATGATCATCTCCGGCGGGGTGAACATCTATCCGCAGGAGATCGAGTCGGTGCTGGCCATGCACCCGGCGGTCTCCGACGTGGCGGTGATCGGCGTGCCCAACGCGGAGTTCGGCGAGGAGGTGAAGGCGGTGATCGAGCCCGCCGGCGCGGCCGGCGCCGAGCTGGCCCAGGAGCTGATGGCCTACTGCCGCGAGCGGCTGGCGGGCTTCAAGTGCCCGCGCACCGTGGACTTCGTGGAGGCCCTGCCGCGGCTGCCGAGCGGCAAGCTCCTGAAGCGCGAGCTGCGCAAGCGCTACTGGCCGGAGGGCCGGGCGAGGATCTGAGCCGCCGGGCCAGGGTGAATTCCCCGTAAGGCCGGAACAACCGGCGCCTTGGGCTGTTTTCCCTTCAGAAGGCCGCCGGCGCCGGTCCTGTGGCGCCCCCCGAAAGCGGCGAGAAAAGGACCCTGGCCATGGCGTCGAAGGCGCCCGTTCCCGAGCACCCGATGATCTCCGCCCGCCGCGTCGAGGGTTCGGCCGTGTTCAACCAGGCGGGCGAGCAGATCGGGCGGATCGAGGACATCATGATCGAGAAGCTGACGGGACAGATCGCCAGCGCCACTCTCTGCTACGGCGGCCCGTTCGAGGCCGCCGGCGGACGGTTCCCGATCCCCTGGAACTGCCTCAGCTACGACCTGATTCATCACGGCTATGTGGTGGACGAGGCGCGGGTGAGGGCCTCGCCGCATGTGGACCTCGACCTGTTCGGCGGCGACCTGCCCTGGCGTGACGCCGACCATCACTGGGCCGCCCCGCCCTATTGGTACGGCGCCGGCCCACCGCCGGAGCCGCACCGCTAGGCCCGGCGAACGCAGGAGTTGCGGGGACTCGACGGACGCGCCCGGTTGCGCCACATCAGCGGCATGAGAATGCGCGTCGCCGCGGCGGCCCCCGCCGCCCTGGCCCTCACCCTGGCCGCCCCCGTCCGGGCGCATCCGAGCTGGCCCGACGGCTTCGTCGCGCGGCTGGAGGCGCAGGCCCTGCTGCAGGGGCTGAACGCCGACCTGCTCGGCCACGACAGCGCCACAGCCACCCTGCAGCGGTTCTGCGACCTGCACGGCGGCCGCCCCGGCCTGAAGATCGCCGCGCGGCGGATGCCCGGGCCGGACAAGCCCGCGGGCGAGGCGGAGCGGCGCGAACTGCAGGTGGGGCCGCAGGCGCAGCTGCGCTACCGCCGGGTGGCGCTGGCCTGCGGCGAGGCGACCCTGTCGCAGGCCGACAACTGGTACCGGCCTGATCGGCTGACGCCGGAGATGAACCGGTTGCTGGACGACACCGACACGCCCTTCGGCGTGGCCGCGGCGCCCCTTGCCTACCGGCGCAGGACGCTCGCGTCCAATGTGCTGGCCCGGCCCTTGCCGGAAGGTTGGGAGCGACAGCCGCCGCAGGCCAACGCCGGGCCCTGGACGCCGCCGGCGCAGATCCTGGAACACCGGGCGGTGCTGATCACCCCCGACGGCATCCCCCTGAGCCTGGTGGTGGAAACCTATTCGGCGGCCCTGCTGGCCCTGCCCGAGGCCGTGGGAAAGGTCCCCTGAACCCTGCGACATTACGCCGATTTAACCTTCCGCGGTTCGCGGTATGGTCCGCGCGGATTTCGCGGCCAGGCGCTCGACAGCGGCCTTTGGCGTTCCCGTCGGGGGATGGGAACGAAGCGCTCCTAGCACAGCTAGGGGCGCTTTTCGCTGTCTGGAGCTTCGCCTTGGGCCTGGCCGGCCGGCCCGGAACTTGCGGCATATCCGGCCAAGGAAGCTAAACCTGTCCCGGAACGAGACATTCCGGGACGCAGAGAAGCCGCTGACCATGTCGAAGTTCAATCTCCTCGAGTCGGAATACTACCTCGTCCGGGAGGCCACGCGCCGTCCCGTCATGAAGGTCCAACGCCATGCGCCGGCGGTGACCCCGCCGTTCGTCATGGGCGTCGCCTTGTGGTTCGTGGCGATGTTCGCGGTGGGTGAGCTGATCCTGCTGCGCTGAGCGGCGCGAGGCGCGGGAAAGACAGGAAGCGCATCGGTTCGATCGGAGGCGAGACGCCCGGATATCCGCTCACACGCCGGTGACGGCGCCCCAGAAGCGCCTGGCCTTGCCGAGGAAATTGGCGGACTTCGGGTGCTGCTGCTCCCCGCAGAGGCCGGCGAATTCGCGCAGCAGCTCCTTCTGGCGGGCGGTAAGCTTGGCCGGCGTCTCCACGAACAGCTCCACCACCAGGTCGCCGCGTTCGCGGGCGCGCAAGGACGGCATGCCGCGGCCTTTGACGCGGATCGTGCGTCCGGTCTGGGCGCCTTCCGGCACCTTGACGGTGATCTTGCACTCGCCGTCGCAGTTCTCTCCGCCCATCAGGCAGGGCGCTTCGATGTCGCCGCCCAGCGCCGCCGCCGCCATCGGCACAGGCACGGTGCAGAGCAGGTCGAGGCCGTCACGCTCGAAGAGCTCGTGCGGGTGCACGCTCAGGAAGATGTAGAGGTCGCCGCGCGGCCCGTGGCGGGCGCCCAGGTCCCCCTCGCCGGCCAGGCGGATCCGCGCGCCGTCGTCGACGCCGGCCGGGACGCGCACCTGCAGGGTGCGGTCGCGCCGCACCTGGCCCTGGCCGCGGCACGCCTGGCAGGGATCGAGGATCAGCTTGCCGGCCCCGCCGCAGCGCGGGCAGGCGCGCTCGATCGAAAAGAAGCCCTGGCTCGCCCGCACCCGGCCCTGGCCGTTGCAGGAGCCGCAGACTGTCGGATTGGTGCCAGGCTTGGCGCCCGTGCCGTCGCAGGACTCGCAGGTCATGGCCGCGGGAATGGTAATTTCCACATCGGCGCCGGCGTAGGCCTGCTCGAGCGTGATCTCCAGGTCGTAGCGCAGGTCCTGGCCGCGCGCGGGCCCGCGGTTGCGGCCCCGGCCGCCGAACATGTCGCCGAACACGTCCCCGAACACGTCGTTGAAGATGTCGTTGACGTCGCCGAAGCCGGCGCCCCGCCCGCCGCCCTGGCCGTTCACGCCGGCGTGGCCGAAACGGTCGTAGGCCGCCCGCTTATGGGGATCCGACAGGATCGAGTAGGCTTCGTTGATTTCCTTGAACCGCGACGTCGCTTCCTCGCACCCCCCGTTGCGGTCGGGGTGATGCTCCATGGCGAGCTTGCGGAAAGTCGACTTGAGGGCGTTCGCGTCGCATTCGCGAGCCACGCCCAGGATCTCGTAGTAGTCCCGCATCAGACCGTCGAAGGCTTAGATTGTGACTGAAAACTGAGGTGGGATGACCCCCGCCCCGCCGCAAGGCTTTTCGCCTGGCCGGCGAGGCGGAAGACATCCGCGCCACGGCGTCCCCGGAGGCGGCCCATTTTCCAGATCGGAATCCAGGCCGCCATGGGGCAAACCGTCACGCGGACTTTTTCTGGTCGTCGCTGACTTCTTCGAACTCCGCGTCGACCACATCGTCGCCGCCCGAAGCCTGGGCCCCGTCGGACGCCTGGCCGGCGCCGTCCTGTTGCGCGGCGTACATCGCCTCGCCCAGCTTCATCGACGCCTGGATCAGCGCCTGGGTCTTGGCCGAGATGGCCTCGCCGTCGCCGGATTCCAGCACGCCCTTCAGGTCGGCGATGGCGGTCTCGACCGCGGTCTTGTCGGCTTCGCCGATCTTGTCGCCGTGCTCGGCCAGCGCCTTCTCCGAGGAGTGCAGCACGGCGTCGGCCTGGTTCTTGGCCTCCACAGCCGCCTTGCGCTTGTCGTCGTCGGCCTTGTTGGATTCGGCCTCCTTGACCATCCGCTCGATGTCGACGTCCGAAAGGCCGCCGTTCGCCTGGATGCGGATCGACTGCTCCTTGGCCGTAGCCTTGTCGCGCGCCGAGACGTTGACGATGCCGTTGGCGTCGATGTCGAAGGTGACCTCTACCTGCGGCACGCCGCGGGGCGCGGGCGGGATGCCGACCAGGTCGAACTGGCCCAGCATCTTGTTGTCCTGCGCCATCGGACGTTCGCCCTGGAACACCCGGATGGTCACCGCGCTCTGGTTGTCGTCGGCGGTGGAGAAAGTCTGCGACCGCTTGGTCGGGATGGTGGTGTTGCGTTCGATCAGCGGAGTGAACACGCCGCCCAGGGTCTCGATGCCCAGGGTGAGCGGGGTCACGTCCAGCAGCAGCACGTCCTTGACGTCGCCCTGCAGGACGCCGGCCTGCACGGCTGCGCCCAGGGCCACCACTTCGTCGGGGTTCACGCCCTTGTGGGGCTCGCGGCCGAAGAACTCCTTCACCGTCTCGATCACCTTGGGCATGCGGGTCATGCCGCCCACCAGGATGACTTCGTCGATGTCCGACTTCTTGAGGCCGGCGTCCTTCAGCGCCTGTTCGCAGGGGCCGACGGTCTTGGCCACCAGGTCCTCGACCAGGGCTTCCAGCTTGGAGCGCGACAGCTTGATGTTGAGGTGTAGAGGCCCGCTCTCGTTCATCGAGATGAAGGGCAGGTTGACCTCGTATTGCGGGACGCTCGACAGCTCCTTCTTGGCCTTTTCGGCCTCTTCCTTCAGGCGCTGCAGGGCCAGCTTGTCCTTGCGAAGGTCGACCGAGGTCTCCTTCTTGAACTCGTCGGCCAGGTAGTCGACGACGCGCAGGTCGAAGTCCTCGCCGCCGAGGAAGGTGTCGCCATTGGTCGCCTTCACCTCGAAGACGCCGTCGCCGATCTCCAGGATCGAGACGTCGAAGGTGCCGCCGCCCAGGTCATAGACGACGATCTTCTTGCCTTCGTTCTTGTCCAGGCCATAGGCGAGGGCCGCGGCGGTCGGCTCGTTGATGATCCGCAGGACTTCCAGGCCGGCGATCTTGCCCGCATCCTTGGTCGCCTGACGCTGAGCGTCGTTGAAATAGGCCGGGACAGTGATGACCGCCTTCTCGACCTTCTCGCCGAGGTGCTGCTCGGCCGATTCCTTCATCTTGATCAGGGTGAAGGCCGAGATTTCCTGCGGGGAATAGTCCTTGCCATGGGCGCGCACCCAGGCGT
>NZ_DASXYF010000101.1:0-10243 GCF_036502675.1 Phenylobacterium sp. | reverse complement strand
TTGGCGCGGGCGACGGCGAGCCAGTGGTCGCGGGAGGCCGGAAGCACCTTGCCCTCGGCCATCGCCGCATCGACGGCGGCGGCGACGGCGGCCTCCTTCGTCGCGGTCTGGATGGTGGCCAGCGCGGTCTCGGCGGTGGTGGCGCGCGCCAGGGCCGCCGTCAGGTCCGCGACCGGCGCCAGCTTGGTGGGGTCGCGGGCCTCGCGGGCCAGGGCCACCTGGCCGGTGATGTGGGTGATCAGGTCCGGTTCGGTGGTGGCCTTGTCGAGACCTAGGGCGGCGACCAGCGTCGCCAGTAGCGTTGAGGACATTTCAGGTTCCTGAGTGGGGCCGGGCTCGACGCGCGCCAGGGCGGGCATGTCGAGGGCCGGCTGGGTGACCAGGGCGACCGAGGTCACCCGAAGGATCTGGCCGGCCGCGGTGTACAGGAAGGCCGGGGAAACGTAGCGGTAGCGCTTCGAGGTCACCTGGGCGGCGCCCTCGGCGGTCCAGTCGACCCGGCACCAGGTGGTCCCGTCCGGCCGCTTCTCGATCGCCTTGACCCAGCCCTGGGCCGGGGCGTCCTCGCCCTTCGGGCCCTTGATCTCGCTGGCGTGGTTCAGATCGACGGGGAGGTCGGCGTTGTTGCGGGCGAAGGCGTCGACCAGGACCTGCGGGTCCGGGAGCTGATAGGTGCGGTTGTCGCGGGTCTTCAGCGTCGGGCCGGCCGGGAAGACCTGCATCCACTCGGGGGCGGCGAGCGCCTCGCCGTTGCGGGCCAGGGCGACCTCAAGGCCGTCCCAGAACGCAACCTGGTCGCCGGCGCCCGCGTTTGCCAGGGCAAGGCGAAGACCACCCTCGACCACCAGCGTTTCGGTGGACTGGCGCCCCGGCGCCCGGTTGTCTGTTGCCTTGCTGTGAAGCATGGCGGCATCATCGGGGCACGCGGCGGAGCTTTCGCGGCGGACAACTGTCCGCCCCCTCCCGGCGGCGGACCACTCCCAAACGCACCTGAACCTTGGCGCCGGACGGCCCCTTCACACGCCTTCAAACGGGGTTGCAGCCCCGCGGGCCGGTTCCGCGTCGGATCGGACGGGCGTGCCGGCGAGGGGCCTCAGCGGCCCGGAATTCCGAGGTGTTGGCCCTACAGGCCGTTCGGCCCTATGTTCTGGGGGTGGCGGCCGAGTCAATCGTGCAGCTGGCCCGCAAGGGACATTGGGGAAGGTCGCGTACCCCCAGCCGCCACGCTCACCTCGCAAAGTCGATCGGACCGGCCCCGGCCTGCAGCTGCGTGCGGCCGGCGATCAGGCGCGCCCGCCGGCGCGGCGAGGTCGGGTAGAGGGTGCGGATCCGCCAGGCGCCGCCCACCGGCTTCAGGGTCGCGGTCCAGGTCTGCTCGCCGGCCGCGGTCCTGAACGGGGCGATCAGCAGCAGGTCGCCGGATCCGGAGCGCCACACCTCGCCCTGCTCGAGCATCCGTTGCACGCGGGTCCAGTCGGCCGGCGTCGTCGGATGCTGGTCGGCCGAGTGACCGACGCCTGAGGCGTTGACCACCACCACCGCCTCGGAGGCCTCGGCGCGCATCGCCGGCGGCACGACGGCCACCGGCCAGGCCTCGGCGGGGTAGCCGCCCACCCGGTCGGCCGCGGCCTCGCCCGCATGGGTGGCGTCGACCCGGGCGGATCCCGCGGCCAGGGCCTGCGCCACCGCCGCGGCCTTCGCCGTCGCCCGCGCCTGGCCGAGGGCGACGGCGTCGGCCACCAGGTCGGCGAACACCGGCAGGTTGGGCAGGTCGGCGGCCGCGGCGCGGGCCATGTCGGGATCCAGGGCCGCGACGCGCCGCGCCAGCAGCTCGCCCAGGTTGGCGCGGCGGTCCATGCCGGCGTTGAAGGCGAACCCCGGAGTCACGCCGGGTGGAACCCGCTCCTCACGTCCGGTCGCCTCGTGTTTCCAGATCGGCCAGTGGGCGGGGTCGGGATCGTAGCCGCGGCGGCGCAGCTCCTCGTCGGTAGTGAGCTTGAACTCCCCGCGCGCCAGCTCGCCCACCGAGATCTGCGAGACCCAGCATTTGCAGTACCAGCCGTTGGGCGGGAAGTGGGTCTTCCAGAACGGGTGGGTGACCGGCAGGCAGATCCCGTCGAAGGCCAGGTGGTCCTTGCGAGGGTGGGCCTGCTCGGTGTGGTGGTACTGCAGCGCCGGGAAGTCGGCGACGGTGTCTTCGATCGCCTGCCACTCGGCCGACGCGTAGGCTTGGCGGACGTTGGTGTCGTAGATCACCTTGGTTCGCCAGCCGGCCGACAGGTTCACGTCCCGCGGCCCCTCCTGGAACTCGGTGACCGTCTGCGGGCCGGCGAACCCCAGGGCCTTCAAGCGCTCTTCGAAGCCGTCTCGAAAGGTCTCCAGCGTCGTGCCGTCGCGCACCGCGCCGGTCACCAGGTCCTTCGCGGCCGCCAGCACGTCGAGGCGGTGCACGCCGGCCAGGGTGAAGCCGAAGGCATGCTCGGTCTGCCACATCGACGGCCAGCGCCAGGAGCGCTTGAGCCCCTTGCCCTCCAGGAAGGCGACGGCCTTAGGGTCCGGGCCCGGGGCGAGGTTGAAGCGCGCCTGGTCGGCCACGTCAGGCCTCCGGCCGCACCTGGTCCACGGCGATCGCCGCGGCCTCGAACATCGCACGGACCAGCGACCGGGCGGCGGCCGGGGCCGACAGGTCGGCCGCCAGGCGGGTGAGGCCCACCAGGATCTCGTCGAAGGAGCCGCCGGCCTTCACCACCTGGATCACGGCGGCGGCCTCGGGCCCGAAGGTCTGCGACCAGCCGTCGAGCTCGATCGACTGCAGCTCGTCGAGAGCGCGATCGGCGGCGGGGTGGCGATCGCCGAGGCCGAAGGAGCGGGCGAGCGCCGCACGCAGCTGCCCGCGGGCGCGTGCGACATCGCCGGGGCCGGGGTTGGGATCGGCCGGCACAGGCGCCGCCCCGGGCGGCGGCGGCGCGGCCGGCGCCGACGTGGGCGGCGTGAGAAGGTCCGCGCCAGCGTCCGGCTCGGAGAGCTTCAGCTTCTTGCGGACCTCGGTCTGCGCGACCTTCAGGCCGAGCGGCACCAGGCGCTCGAGCGCCTGGCCGAGCGCATCCATGTCCTCCGGCTCTTCGACCACCAGGGTCAGCCGCGGCACGGGCGCCTGGGGACCCCAGTTGAACCGGACGAAGGGGGTGAGGACGTCGCGGGTGACGGTCGCGCCGATCGCCGTCGCGTCGGCCTTTACCAGGTCGGTGCGGACCCCGTCATGGACCTGGGCCTGGGCGCGGGAAGCGCCGTCGTCGGTGGTCATCGTCTGGCCGAGCACGGCCTTGGAGACCTGGGCGTCCAGGAACTTCACCAGGTTCTCGAACAGCGCCTCGGCCGCAGCGCCGCCGGCAGTGGGAAACTCGATGGTCATCGCCGCCGGGATCACCGCAGCGGCGTCGGCGCCCAGGTTGAACACCGCCCGCTTGAGGACTTCGATGTCCTCGGGCTGGGCGGCGGCGTCGTACTTCCCGAGCCGCATGGGGATGCCGAAGATCTCGGCGTAGGCCATCCAGTCCTTCAGGCCGTAGAGCTTGCAGACGAAGGAGAAGGCCACCAGGCGCGCCAGGCCGGCGCGGGCGGCGAGCCCCGACTTGCGGCCGGCCAAGTGGACGGCGAACTTGTAGGGCGGCAGCGGCACGCCATCGATCTCGCCCATCTCCTTGAGCCGCAATTCGCGCCCGGTCTCCCGGTCGAACCTGAACCACCGGGGATCGCGCCATTCGTAGCGCTCCGGCGACCACTGATTGCCCGAGGTGTCCCAGATGATCTCCGGCGCGGCGTAGCCCTTGGCGATGGCGTCGAGCAGGTGCAGCAGCAGCTCGTCCAGGCAGTCGTCGGCGACCAGCTGGCCGCAGGCCTCATGGATCTCTTCGGCCAGCGGATCCTTCTCCTTGCCGGGCGCCCAGACCAGCTGGCGCTCCAGGCCGACCACCGCCAGCTTGCGCGTCTGCAGCACCGAGCCGTAGTGCGGGTCGCGCTCCTCCATCTCCTCGGCCAGGGTCAGGAAGGCGTCCATGTCGCCCTGGTCGGCCTGGCGCATGATGGCGGCCAGGCGGTCAGGCGTCAGGCCGCGCACCGCGGTCTCGGTGGACCAGGCCTGCCGCACGCCGGTCAGGCCGGGGCGAGCCACCTCCTCGGAGAGGATTTTCTTGGACGGCATCGGCCGGCCGAGGTGATCTACAAGCGCGGCCATTTCAGAACCTCATGCCCCTGAAGCCGTGGACCAGGTCCTCGTCCCCGCGCTCGTTCTCCATGCGCCGCTGGGCCAGCGGGCTCATGCCCATCGACTCGCGGCTGCGGACCGAGTGGTAGTCGTAGGGCTGGTAGGGATCGCTGGCCGCGTTGCAGCACAGCCCAGCCGCCCAGAACCGGTCGCCGTGGCCGTCGCTCTGGCCGTCGTGGACCAGGCGGACCGAGCCGGTGGCGGTGACCGCCTTGGTGATCGAATGCAGGTCGTCGCGCAATTCCCGATCGCCTTCCGGCACGCGGAAGCGGCGGTCCTCCATGCGCTCCTTCAACAGGCTGGCCATGGTGAAGCGGGCGGCCGGCGTGAAGAGCACGCCCTCGACCCGCGAGACGCCGTGCCGACGCTGGGCTTCCTCCACGAACGCCTCGCCCATGCCGGTCTGGTCGGCCGACACCCGCACGGGGTTGTCCCTGCGGATGATCCGCTCCAACTCGGCGTGCTGCGCCCAAAAGGGGGCGCGGCGCATGGTGATTACCTCGCGGGGATAGAGCACGTCCCCGATCATCTCGGAGACCCAGATGCAGGTGAGGTCCTTCCGCCGGGCGATATCCATGCCGACGTAGACGCGGTTGTTGGTCGGTTGCGGCGGACGGCCGACCGCGCGCAGCACCTGCCGCTCGGGGTGTGCGCCGAGGCCGACGTACTCGACGTTTTCCGAGTAGCCGAAAGGGCCCTCGCAGGCGTGGATCAGGTCGTAGTCCAACCAGGCGCTGGCTTCGTCGAGCCACTTCAGCTCGTACTCCTGGGCCCAGAGGTCCGCGTCGCCGATACCGGCGCGCAGGGCGTCGATATCCCGGTCCAGCCCCTCGGCGACGGCCTGGTGGATGTCGACCACGTGGCGCGACCAGGTGGTCGGCTCCTCGGTCATCAGGTCGTAGAACTTGTTGGACTTGCCGTTCGGCGTGGAGACCACCCGCAGCACCAGGCCGGTGCGCGAGATCACCGGGAACAGCGCGCCCCAGATCTTCTTCGAGTCCGCATGGAAGCCGAACTCGTCCAGCAGCACGTTGGCCGAGAAGCCCCGGGCGGTGTCCGGGTTGGCCGGCAAGGCGCTGATCCGCGACCCGCCGGGAAACTCCACCTCGAACATCCGATAGGCGGCGTCGGTGCCCCTGAATTCGTCCTCGGTGACCTCAGGCGCCTTGCCGCGGAGCACGCCGCGGTACAGCTCCCAAAAGGCGGCGGTGAACGGCTTGACCGCCGTCTCCATGGCCTCCTTCGCCTGGCGCTCGCCGCGGGAGAGGATCAGCCACCTGGTGCGGCGGCCGGCCAGCTCGGCGTCGATGCAGCTCTCCACCAGCTCGGCGCAGTTGGTGAAGGTCTTGCCGGTCTGCCGGGAGAACATCCCGATCTTGAAGCGCGACCGGTCCGCCAGCCATCGCTTTTGGTACGGGTGAAAGTGGATCAGCGGCCCGAGGCCGTCGAGGGACGATGACATCAGCCGAAGCCCAGGATCGCCTTGGCCCGCTCGACGGCCTCCGGATCGATCTGGCCGGCGCGTGCGGCGCCGTCGAGCTTCTGGGACGCCTCCTTGCGAAAGGCGTCACGCAGTTTCAATTGGCGATCGGCGTCGACCCTCTGGGCGCTCACCAGGCGCTGCAGCGCCAGGGAGATCGACTTGGCTTCGCCGGCCGACAAGGTGATCGGCGCGCCGGTTTCCTCGTCGACCCGCTCCTCGGTGATGATCTCCAGGAGCGCGCCCTGCAGCAGGCGCATGTTGGCGCGGCCGACGCGCTCGTCGGTGTCCTCGCCGAACCGATCAACGACAAACCGGGCCATGGTTTCGGCCCGGCGCATGCTCTCGCCGATTTCGGCCAGGCTCTTTACGTGCCGCCCCAGCGCCGAGCGAGAGACCTCGGCGTCGAGCTGGCGCAGATGGTCGAGGATCTCGTCGAGCGTCCGGCCATCGCGCCGCAGGCCCGCGATCTGGTCCCGGATCTCCGCCGGCAGCCGATCGATGCTGGAAGGGATGTTGCGGGCCATGATCAGCGGCCCAACGCGGGAGCCGCGACGCCCTCAACGTAGATCCGCCCCTCGGCGCAGGCCACGCCGCGCTTGGTGATCGCGGCGATCATCACCTTGCCGTCGGCGATCTCGGTGACCAGGCACCCGCGCTCGGGTTCAGCCAGGAACACAAGGTCGGCCCGCACGGTTTCACGGTCCACGCCCGCTCGGTGGCCGTACATCAGCAGGCCCTTCTCGATCGAGCTTTCCCCCAACTCGCCGTGCGCCTCGACCAGAAGACGCAGGATGACGAGCCGCCGATCGGCGGCGAGGTGCTCGGCGAACCCCCTCACGACAGCCGCTCCACGCCGCGGGCCAGGAAGAAGCCTTCGATCCGCTCGATGCCGTTCTGGGCGGCGGTGACGCCGGCGCCTACGGTGCGAATCTCTCCGGTCAAGGTGGCGATGTCGGCCTTGGTGGGCAGGTCGAGAATGTCCTTGCGGATCTCGTCGACCTGGCCGTCCAGCTTATCGAGCCTGCCGTCGTGTTCCGCCAGGGTCAGGCTGTGCAGATCATCCTTGGCCTGCAGCTTGACCACCACGGCATTGACGATCTTCTCCACCTCGCCCTTCGCGAACTGCCGCAGCGACCAGCAGAGCCAGACGCTGAGCATGCCGAACACGATCTGGGCGATGAACCCGATGATCGGCCAATACTTCATGAACTCGGACACGCTCAGCCCCCTGGATACTGTCGGAAGCGCCTCTCCCGCGCCTCCTGGCAATGGATGCAACGCCCCGCCCCCGGGACGGCGTGCAGCCGCGCTTCGTCGATCGGATCGGCGCAGTCCAGGCACAGCGGCCACGCCCGCACGGCCAGCTCGGCGGCGGCGCCCTGCACCTGCGCCAGCGCCCGCTCGCGGTCGGCCTCCTCGACCACCTGGGCGAAATCCACCACGTCGGTCATCGGTAGCTCGCCGCCAGCTGGAACTGCGCGGTGTTCCAGTCCTGCAGGTCGATCAGCGTCTGGCGGATCCCGACGCAGGTGGTGAGGTTTTCGGCGGTGCGGCCGGCAAGGGTGTCAATTCCAACGCCGGAGGCCGCGCCATCAGGTTGGCCGGCGGGAGCCGCGCTGGCGGGCAGCCCCTGGGCCGCATCGTTGAGCAGGCGCACAGCGCCAGAAGGCACGCTGCAGCGAGCCACGGCTTCAGGTGGGACATAGGTCGAGACAGCCCTCTGCAAGGATCGGCCGGACGCCCGGATGGCCTCGGCCTGAATTTCGTGCCGGCCGCCGACCTGGTGGTCGATCGCCTCGGCCGCCTGGACGCCGCGCAGGACGATCTGGCCGTCCGCCGCCTGCGCCTGGTCGGCGTGGGCGGCGCGCAGCTGCCAGCCGACGACGCCGCCGCCGCCGAACACAGCGGCGGCGGCGGCGGTGAAGGCCAGGGCGAGGATGGTGGCGTTGGCCAAGGCGGCCCGGCCTACTTGCCGGCCGCGGTGGTGACCCCGTGCCGGATCGTGGCGCCGAGGACGGCGGTCACCACGATCTGCGCGGTGTCCACCAGGCTGGCGTCGCCCACCAGGTAGGCGGCGACGGCGGACACGACGGCGAGGCCGGCGACGATGTAGGTCTTGTAGCCCTTGAACATGGAGGTCCTTTCGGGGGTCAGGCTGCGGCCCGCAGGCCATTGGTGAAGCCGTCGCCGGCCTTGGTCTTGATCTCGCGGCGAAGACGGGGGTCGAAGCTCAGGTGCACCCAGGTGCCCTCTTCGATCAGCTGGTCGAAGTGCAGCGGGGAGCGGGCGATCGCGCGGCAGATCTGCAGCGGCGACCCGAAACGGAAGCAGTTAAAGTCCACCGCCCAGCCGAGCATGTGAGCGCTGGTCGCGGAGCCGCCGACCGCCGCGTTGACGGCCCGGCTGCGGTAGCCGCTGGAGACCGTGATCGGCTCGCCGCCCAGCAGCGCGCGGACGCGCTCCATCTGCGCCGCCGTCACCCGCAGGCAGTTGAGAATCTGGAGAGAGGGGGTGTTGTCGAGGCCCTGACGGGCCGCGGTCTGTGACGACAGCAACTCCTCGAGGGAGAAATGCTCGGACAGCCAGGTGCCGCTCATGGCCACGCCGCCCGGGCCAGGCCCAGCCAGGCGCGGCGATCGTCGCCGGTGGCCGGGACCGCCTTCAACTGCCGGCAGACGCCGGGGGCGTCGTCGGCGTCGGCATAGGCGTTGACGCCCATGGCCAGCCAGTAGGCGGCCGCGGCGATGGCGGCCGCGCTGGGGTCGCCGAGCCAGTCCGGGGCCTCCTCCAGCGGCAGGCCGGTCACCGCGCCGAACGCCCGGTAGCCCGCCCGGCCGAACGCCCGCAGGTAGCCACGCGGCCGATAGGTCCAGCCGTCGCCGGACATAACCGGCCCGTTCCCGCCCTTGCCGGCGTAGACCAGGTTGGCGATCGCCGCCTCGCCGGCCTGCAACAGGGCCCGGGCGTGGTGGCGGCCCTTCACCGCGGGAAAGCGCGCCTCCAGCGTCCAGGGGCTCACCGGAACGAGCTTGTCGCTCAGGCGCAGGAACCCCTCGGTGTCATGGGCGCATTGGGCGATGAAGTGGCGCACCCGCGCCGGCGTGCTCAGCTCGCCCGCCGGCCGCGCGGCCTCCAGGGCCAAGGCATGGACCTCCGCCCCGGGGCCCGACAGGCCCGGCGACACCAGCCGGAGGCGCTCGGCGGTGATGGCGCACACGGGAACGCTGGGCGGGTCGGCGGTGTTCACTGAATTGGCCCACTAAACCCGGCCTTGCGCCGGGCGACTTGTCGTGGCCAGCATGGCGAAGGTTGTCAGGGCCCGCGGGGCGGACAATCGCCCGCCCCTAGTCGTCGCCGAACAGCGGGCCTGGCGAGCGTTTCAGGTTCGTCCGGACGCGGCGCGCCGTGCGCTCATGGATGTCGCAGGCCAGCGCCGCCTCCTGGGCGTTGGCGCCGCCCGCCATCAGCTTCGCGGCCGCGGCGCGGCGTCCGGCCGGGCCCCGGACGGACCCCATCGGAATGATGTACGGGCCGAACCCCAGGTCCGCCACGATCGCCCTGGCGGGCTCGACGCCCACCAGCTTCGCCAGGGGGCCGCGCACCGACGCCGAGAGCTTCATCTTCGTCCCCCCGCGGCGCTCCACCAGGCGCTGCGTCGCCGCGTCGCCGGCGTGCTGGGCCACGGTGGCGAGTATCCCCGGCCAGGACCTCATTCCGGCCGCCCCGCCGCCTGGATCCGGGCCAGCTCGACCTCGGCCGCCAGGGCGGCGCGGGTGGCCGCCTCCAGCCGGGCCTGGCGGGCGCGGACCTCTCCATGCGGCGCATACCGGCGCGCGCGCTCGGCGGCGGCCCGGGCTTCTTCGGCCTGGGCGACCCGCTTCGCGGCGTCGGCTTCCTCGCGCCATGTGAAGAGGTCCGACATCATTCGTTCGTCGGGACCGGGCGCAGCAGCGGGGCGTCCAGGCTCTCGGAGGCGCAGCCGTCGATCAGATGCATCACCTCGGCATAGGCGTCGGCGACGCCGGTCTGCCAACCGTCCAGGTAGAGACCGGGCGCCTTCAATTCCCGGAACAGGGCCTCGCGCTGTTCGCAGAGCGCGCGCAGGGTCATCAGGCGGTGATGAGCGTTCATGGGAACGCCAGGTCAGACGGCCGCAGCTTCGCAAAGCGCCCGTCGTGGAATTCGCTGGCCGGCCGGACCCAGATCGTCTCCTCGTCAACGCCCTGGTAGATCACCACCACCGAGCGGTCGCTCTCCAGCTCGGCATGGGCGTGCAGCACCGCGTAGATCCGGCCGGTCTTGAGGTGGCGGTAGAGGTTCACGGGATCACCGGCCGGCCGGTGGCCGGGTCGCGCGCCCACCCGTCGAACAGGCCGGGCGCCGGCGGGTGCAGCGGCTTGAGGCC
This sequence comes from Phenylobacterium sp., assembly GCF_036502675.1. Taxonomy (GTDB): domain Bacteria; phylum Pseudomonadota; class Alphaproteobacteria; order Caulobacterales; family Caulobacteraceae; genus Phenylobacterium. The sequence continues at coordinate 91 of NZ_DASXYF010000101.1, read as the reverse complement.
GTAGCGCTCCAGGTACTTCCTGCGCGCCTTGCACCAGGCCTTGTAGGGCCAGTACCGGCGAGGCCCGAACGGGTAGGCCGCGTCGATCGCC
>NZ_DASXYF010000100.1:0-5123 GCF_036502675.1 Phenylobacterium sp. | reverse complement strand
ACGATCCAGCAGAACTCGAAGCGCTTGGGATCGATGAGACCCAGGTCCTCGCCGAGCTTGATCCGCACGAGCCCGGCCAGCTTCTCGGCCGCCGGCTTCTTGTCGCTGGCGAAGAACACCGCGTCGCCGTCCTTGCAGCCGGTCGCTTCGCGCAATTTCGCGAGGCGCGCTTCGTCGAGGTTCTTGGCGATCGGGCCCTTGCCGCCGCCCGCCTCGAAGATGACGTAGCCGAGGCCCGGCGCACCCTGCTCCTTCGCCCAGTCGTTGAACTTGTCGAAGAAGGAGCGCGGCTTGGCGCCCGCACCCGGTGCCGGGATCGCGCGCACCACCGAGCCCGCGTCCACCGCTTTTGCGAAGATGCCGAAGCCGGAGCCGCGGAAGACTTCGCTCACATCGGCGATCAGGATCGGGTTGCGCAAGTCCGGCTTGTCGGAGCCGTAGCGCAGCATGGATTCGGTATAGGCGATGCGGCGGAACGGCAGCGGCGAGACCTTACGGTCGCCGGCGAACTCCTCGAACACGCCGTGCAGCACCGGCTCGATGGTGTTGAAGACGTCTTCCTGCGTCACATAGGACATCTCGAAGTCGAGCTGATCGAACTCGCCGGGCGAGCGGTCGGCGCGGCCGTCCTCGTCGCGGAAGCAGGGCGCGATCTGGAAGTACCGGTCGAAGCCCGCGACCATCAGCAGCTGCTTGAACTGCTGCGGCGCCTGGGGCAGCGCGTAGAACTTGCCGGCGTGCAGGCGCGACGGCACCAGGAAGTCGCGCGCGCCCTCCGGCGAGGAGGCGGTCAGGATCGGCGTCTGGTACTCCAGGAAACCCTGGTCGATCATGCGGTTGCGGATCGAATGGATCACCTTCGAGCGCAGCACGATGTTGCGGTGCAGGGTCTCGCGCCGCAGGTCGAGGTGCCGGTTCTTCAGCCGGATGTCCTCGGGATAGTCCGGCTCGCCGAACACCGGCAGCGGCAGCTCGCCGGCCTCGCCCAGCACGTCGGCGGCGGCCACGCGGATTTCCACCTCGCCGGTGGGCAGGTTCGGATTGACGGTGTCGGCCGTGCGCGCGACCACCTCGCCGTCGACGCGGATCACGCTCTCGGCGCGCAGGCGCTCCACGAGCGCGAAGGCGGGCGTGCCCGGGCTCAGCACCAGTTGCGTCAGGCCGTAGTGGTCGCGCAGGTCGATAAACACCAGGCCGCCGTGGTCGCGCTTGCGGTGGATCCAGCCCGAAAGGCGAACGGTCTTGCCGCTGTCGGCGGCGCGGAGCGCGCCGCAGGTGTGGGTGCGGTAGGCGTGCATGGAACCCGGCGAAACGGTGATTTGAGAGCCGCGGAAGGGCGCATGGGGGTCAGGGAATGTCAAGTTAGACGGCCGGGGCTGCGCGGGGGTCAAGGAGACCGGCAAAGGCGCCAAGGGCGCACAGATCTGGGCAGCGCCTTTTCCTCCCGCGTCCCGCAGAGGACGGGGGAGGCGGCGACCGCCCCGGGGTCGGCCTGTGGCCGGCCCGAGGATAAACTCCGAGGGCGTGGGTCTGCAAAGCCTACCTCGGCCGGAACCGCTTGCTGGTCGGGAAGCCGCGGGGGGCGAGCTTGCCGGCGCCGGCGCGCTTGCCGGCCCAGTCGCGCCACTCGGTCCAGACCCGGGTGCGCCCGGCGGCGTCGATCCAGCTCGCGCCATCGGCCTCGCTGAACACCTGGGCGTCGCGCAGGCCGCCCTCGCGGTAGCTCTGCACCTTCACCCCCTTGCCGCGGGACATTTCCGGCAGCTCGGACGCCGGGAAGACCAGGATCTTGCCGTTGTCGCCGATCACCGCCACCTGGTCGCCGGTCATGGGCAAGGAGACCGCCGCCCCGCCGGCGTCCACGTTCAGCACCTGCTTGCCCGCCCGGCGGAAGGCCACCGCCTCGTCCTCGACCAGCACGAAGCCATAGCCGGCCTTCGAGGCCAGGAACCGCCTGGCCCCCGGTTTGTGGGCGAAGACGTCGAGGATGCGCACCTTGTCGTCCAGGTCGAGCATCAGCCGCAGCGGCTCGCCGTGCCCGCGGGCCGACGGCAGCTTGTCGCAGGCGAGCGTGAAGAACCGGCCGTCGGAGGCGAAGATCAGCAGCTTGTCGGTGGTCTCGGCCGGGACCAGGAACGCGAGCTTGTCGCCCTCCTTGAACTTCAGCTCCGAGGGGTCCTCCACCCGCCCGCGGGCGGCGCGGATCCAGCCGCGGTCGGAGAGGATGACGGTGATCGGCTCGCGCACGATCATCGCCTCCATGGCGGCCTCGGCGTCGACCACCGGGGCGTCGGCGAAGCTGGAGCGGCGGCGGCCCAACTCCGTGTCCGGGCCCATCACCGCGCGCACGGCCGAGAGGCCCATGCCCACCAGCTTCCACTGCTGCTTGTCGGATGCCAGCATCTTGACGAGGCCGTCGCGCTCCTCGGCCAGCTCGGCGTGCTCGCGGCGGATCTCCATCTCCTCCAGCCTGGCCAGCTGGCGCAGGCGGGTGTTGAGGATGGCGTCGGCCTGGATCTCGGTGAGGTCGAAGGCGGCGATCAGCCTGGCCTTGGGATCGTCCTCGTAGCGGACGATGCGGATCACCTCGTCGAGGTTCAGATAGGCGATCAGCAGGCCGTCGAGGATGTGCAGCCGCGCCTCGATCTTGCCCAGGCGGTGGCGCGCGCGGCGCACCAGCACGTCGCGCCGGTGGTCGAGGAAGGCCCGTAGGGCGGTCTTCAGACCCATGACCCCGGGCGAGCCGCGGGCGTCGAGCACGTTGATGTTGACCGGGAAGCGGGTCTCGAGGTCGGAGAGCTTGAACAGGCTCTCCATCAGCACCTCGGCCTCGACGTTGCGGCTCTTGGGCTCCAGCACCAGCCGGATGTCCTCCGCCGACTCGTCGCGCACGTCGCCCAGCAGCACCGCCCGCTTGTTTTCGATCAGCCCGGCGAGCTGTTCCACCAGCTCGGCCTTCTTCACCTGATAGGGCATCTCGGTGACGACGATCTGGTAGGTCCCCCGCCCCGTCTCCTCCTTGGTCCAGCGCGCCCGATGGCGCACCCCGCCGCGGCCGGTCTCATAGGTCTCCAGCAGGCTCGCCCGGCCCTCGACGATCACCCCGCCGGTCGGGAAGTCCGGCCCCTGCACATGGGCCATCAGGTCGGCGGTGGCGGCCTCGGGGTTGTCCAGCAGCAGCAGGCAGGCGTCGATCAGCTCGGCGACATTGTGCGGCGGGATGGAGGTGGCCATGCCCACCGCGATGCCGGTCGCGCCGTTGGCCAGCAGGTTGGGGAAGCCGCCGGGGAGCACCACCGGCTCCTCGTCCTGGCCGTCGTAGGTGGGGCGGAAGTCGACGGCGTCCTCGTCGATGCCGTCGAGCAAGAGCTTGGCGGCCGCCGTCAGCTTGCACTCGGTGTAGCGCATGGCCGCGGCGTTATCGCCGTCGATGTTGCCGAAGTTCCCCTGGCCGTTCACCAGCTGGTAGCGCTGGGCGAAGTCCTGGGCCATGCGCACCAGGGTGTCGTAGATCGACTGGTCCCCGTGCGGGTGATACTGGCCCATCACCTCGCCCACCACCTTGGCGCACTTGCGGCTGGCGGCCTCGGGGTTCAGGCGCATCTCGTTCATGGCGTAGAGCACGCGCCGCTGCACGGGCTTCAGCCCGTCGCGCACGTCGGGCAGCGCCCGGCCGGTGATGGTGGAGAGCGCATAGGCCAGGTAGCGCCGCGACAGGGCCTCGGACAGCGGCTCGTCGATGATCCGGTCGCCGTCGCCGCCTGCGGGCGGGGGGGTGTGCTTGGTCATGGGCGAATCGTACCGGTTGACATGAGACTGTTGTAACCGTCGCGGGATGCGCCGTCGCTGCGACGAAGACGGACGCCGGGGGGCTTCAAGCGCTTACAGCCCCGCACGAGATAAGCGGTTTACGGGAGCTGTAAACAGCGGTTTCGAGGGGCCAATTCCCGCGGCTCCGCCGCCGCGGTGCGGACCGGGCCATCGTAGGACGGATGCGGTGCGCCGTCCAGAACAAATAGAGAACTTTTGGCTGGCGCAGGCGCATTGGAGGTCCGCTTCGAAATCGCGGCATGGACGCGTGCCCGCCCTCTGCGCTGCGGCCGTCAGGAAACGGCTACGAAGATAAAGTTGAAAATGTATTTGGGTCGATCCAGGGGGTCTGCGTGATTCCTCAGGTCAACAGTCGAAATATCCTTGAGTGCGCCCCTCACCAAAGCCATTGCGCGGTACTTATAAGAGCATACTTCTTCGATCATTTCACGAATCGGCTGTTTAGTATGCCTTTCTTCCATCTCTATTAGAAGGTTAGGTCGATCCTGGCTTAGTATGGAGGCGCAACCACGAAGCACTTCCAACTCGAATCCTTCAACATCAATCTTGATGAACCCCACGTCATTCAAGCCAAGCTGATCGAGCGCCACGACATCGACGTCCACGCTGCCGAAGGCGCGGTCTCCAATCATCACCGCTGAAAGCGTGCCGCCCTGGTTGGAGTAACCCCCCGACGTCCTCGGAATCATCAGACGGGCGCAGCCGGGAGCCGCCCCTACAGCCAAGGGATATAGCTCGGCGCGTCGGCGAGCCCAGCTATCAAGCACACGAAACATCTTGGGATTGGGCTCGAAAGCGTGGACTTTGCAGCCATGATTCAATAATGCATAAGTATATGCGCCTTTATTTGCGCCCACATCTATTGCAACCCGCCCGCGATCGGCGAGCAGTGGAATCAGGCCGATCTCCCGCTCCCCGCTGCGAATGGCTTTGCGGTACAGGTAGCGCGCATAGACCCCCGGAGGGACCAGCAACCGCTTCAGGAGTTCTTCTCTCGTCTCCGGTGGCGTCCAAACCTCAGAGTCCATCCGATATCTCAGGCATCCCCTCGCGTTGAAGTTCCGACGCGCCCCAATACTGGACCAACTCAGGCGCCATAAGCACGTCGCGGCAGCCTAGCGGCAACCGGCGGAGTGGGACGACCTGATCGTTTTCGGCCTCGCCCAGCATCGACCGAGCCTAGCGGGAGACTGGAGGCAAGTCTTTCACGCTGACGATGGGGAAGCCAGGGCCTGCGTTTCATCCCTGGCCGTCATTCGGAAGTGACGCAGATCATGTCGATGTCAGATCAC
>NZ_DASXYF010000099.1:0-2172 GCF_036502675.1 Phenylobacterium sp. | reverse complement strand
TCACGCCCGGACCCCCCGCAGGGGGTCGAAGTCGTTGGCGGCCGGGAACGGCGCCATGCCGAGCATCTGCTCGAAACCGGCGTCCACCTTGTCGAGGAGCCGGTACAGCTCCCTGGCGGTGAGGACGCCGGCCTGGGCCTGATTGCGGATCTGCCGGGCGGCGCTGCGGCCCTGGCGGGCCTGGTCGAGGGACGTCATGGGGTCTCCTTTCATCAACGGGGAAGCACGCCGCCGAGCTGGCGGTACGCGAGGCGCAGGTGGTTCGGGGTCAGGTCTTCGCGGGCGCCGCGGGCCGTCATCAGGGCGCGGCGCACGGCCTTCACGACCTGGCGGACGCCGTCCTTCGCCGCGATCGCCTGGGCGATCTGCAGCACGTCCGGCGTCTCGACGCCCATGGTGGCAAGGATGGCGACGACGTCCTCGGGGTCCGAGGCGTTGATCACCACCCGCACGCCGCAGCGGCTGAAAAGCTGGGCGAAGGCCGGGTTGCGCTCGTTGCCCTCGATCCGGCTGAGCACCGTGGCGTTCCCCATCAGCACCAGCCCGGCGCTGGTCTCGTCGTGGATGGCGCGCAGTTCCTCCAGCGCCTCCACCTGCAGGTGCTGGGCCTCGTCGGCGACGATCAGCCAGCCGGGGCCGTACAGCGCCCGGGCTTGGGTGGTCAGGTCGAGCTTGGAGGCGTAGCCCCGGCCGCGTGGCGAGCCTGTCGTGGACTCCAGCAGCTTGCGCAGCATGCCCGAGGCGCTGGAGATCGCCGGCGACGCGGTGACGATCGCCACCCGCGGCGTGGTGGTCTTGTACTGGCGCAGCGTGGCGGTCTTGCCGACCCCCGGCCGCCCGATCACCAGGCCCATGTCGGCCAGCGCCTGCGAGCCGCGGAGCACGTTGAGGATGCTTACCGCGGTCTTCGTCTGCGTGAAGGTCGGCTCCGGCGGGGCGACGCTGGAGATCTCCGCCTCTTCCCGCTTGTGGGTCAGCCAGCGGCCCAGGTTCTTGGCCACCTCGCTGGTGGACCCCTTGTAGGTGTTGGAGAGGAACTGGCTGAGGGTCGCGGCGGCGACGCCGGACTCTCGCGACACGGCGGCCTGGGTGACGCCGTGCAGCTGCATGTATTCGCGAACGACGGAGCGCAAAATCTCCTGTTCGTCCTCAGTCCAGTGGGTTTTCCCGTGGTCGATATTCATGTATGCTTCTCACTGATCAGACTTTTCCGCCCTCCCGAGCCGCGCGCCCGGGGGGGCGTTTTTTTATTCGTCTTCGCCGACCACCCGGAGGTGGCTGGCGGCGCGGTTGAAATTCTGGAGGGCGGCCTCGAGCGCGGCCGGATCGTCCTCGATCTGCAGCTGCTGGGCGGCGGCGCCGGCGGTGAACAGACCGCGCACGACGATCGGGCGGCGGATCTCCTCGTCGGTGAATTCCGGGCCCAGGGCGGCCAGCTGGTGGGCCGTGAGGGCGTCTTCCGCCGCGGCCTTGTCCTTGATGCTGCGGAGCAGGCGTTTCTTGAGCCGCTGGGCCTCGCGGCCCTCCTCGGCGTTGGCGAAACCCACCTTCTCCAGGCAGGCCGCGAACCCCAGGTAGACGCCGGTCAGGCTGTAGACGTGCAGGCCGGCATGCATGTCGTCGGGGTCGAAGCGGGCGGCGATCTTCTGGCCCACCAGGTCGATCAGGAACTCGCCGAAGTAACGGTTGCCGTTCAGGACGACCCCGTGGCCGTGCTGGCGCACCGTGACGCCCTCGACGCAGAGCAGCGCCTGCCGCAACTGCTCCGGGGTCGCGCGGGCCACCAGGGCGGTGGCGAAGCTCTCGTCGAACGCCTGGTCGAAGGACAGCCCGGCGCCCTTGCAGGCCCGCGTGAGGCGGCCCAGGCGGCGGTTGTGGCGCTGGATCCCGGCGTCCACCACCGCCTCGAACTCGGCGATCGGGATGACCCGCGTGCCGGCGTCGTGCGGCTTGTCGAGCGGGTTCGCGCCCACATAGGCGCCCTGGAAGGCGGCCGAGGCGCCTATCTCCTGCTCCAGGTCGAGGAAGGAGCGCTCGATCGGCTTGGACTGGCCGGAATAGGGCGTGGTGAAGTGGATCTCGATGCCGAACTGCGTCAGCAGCCCGACCGGGTCCTGCTCCTTCACCGCGAACCGGTAGCGGTTGGGCGTGCCGCCGGTCAGCCACTTCGAG
>NZ_DASXYF010000098.1:0-66491 GCF_036502675.1 Phenylobacterium sp. | reverse complement strand
CCGCGCGGACGATTTCGCGTATGGTGTCGAAGGCGGGCATCTCGTTGGCTGGCCACGCCGGCGTGGCGGCCTTGGTCATTGACATGTCTCCGGCCTCAGCACGGCGGGCTGCCGGGCCCGCCGCGCGCCGGACGCGGCTTCACCGGCTGGGGGTTGCGGCTGCGGATCGGCCGCAGACGGGCAGGGATGGGGGTCATACGGTCTCTCGCCTGGATCGTCGCCGCACCGACGCGCCGCAGGGTGGGGCGATAGGCGGGAGGGCTCGAGGGCGTCAATCACGGTCCGGAAATAACTGTCTCGAGGCGGCGAAGACCTGATCGCACGGGCTGGTTGCGCGCGGCGGACCCATGAGTTAGGCGAGCCTTGTAGGGTTCGAATCCGAGTGGGGCAACCGGTAACCGCGCCGCCCGCTCGCGGTCGAATGATAAGGCCTGTCGGGGGATGGCTAGGGTATGGTGAGAACGTGACCATTGTGCAGCTTTGAGTATGCGGGCGCTCCAGCCCAGTATGCGCCACACCGGCGCTTGAGGTCCGTTTGTGGGCGCGGCGCTCTCACCGGACGATGAACCCCCGAGGCATTCAGTGAAGCTATTCGTTACAGGCGCCTGCGGGTACAAGGGCTCCGTCCTCGTCCCGAAGCTGATCGCGGCGGGCCACGAGGTTATCGCCTTCGACATTCAGTGGTTCGGCAATTTCCTGCGGCCGCATCCGAGCTTGACGGTGATCAAGGGAGATGTCCGCAATCCTGAGGCGTACGATCTCACCGGCGTCGACGGGGTGATCCATCTGTCGAGCGTGGCCAACGACCCATGCGGCGACCTCGATCCCAAGCTCACCTGGGAAATCAGTTGCCTGGCTACCATGCAGCTCGCCGATCGGGCGCGGCGCCAGGGCGTCAAGCGCTTCATCTACGCCTCGTCCGGCAGCGTCTATGGTGTGAAGGACGAGGACCAGGTCACCGAAGATCTGGAGCTGCTCCCGATCTCGGAATACAACAAAACCAAGATGTGCGGCGAGCGGATTTTGTTGTCCTACAGCGACGACATGATCGTCCAGATCGTCCGCCCAGCCACTGTCTGTGGGTTGTCGCCCCGGATGCGCCTGGACGTTTCGGTCAATATGCTGACCGTGCAGGCGCTCGACAACGGCCGCATCACCGTGTTCGGCGGCGACCAGACGCGGCCGAACATTCACATCGACGACATCACCGATCTCTACGTCTTCCTGCTGGATCATCCGGAGCACACCGGCGTTTACAATGCAGGGTTCGAGAACCTGTCGATCGGCCAGATCGCCGACCTGGTGGCGCGTCACGTTTCCGCCGAGGTCGTGGTGACGCCTTCGAACGATCCACGCTCCTATCGGGTGAATTCGGATCGGTTGCTGGCGACCGGGTTCCGCCCGAAAAAGACGGTGGAGGACGCGATCAAGGAGATCGTCGGCGAGTACCGGCAAGGTTCCTTGCGCAGCGAACCGCGGTGGAACAATCTCGCCTGGATGCAATCCCACGTCGCCGAAGTCAGCAAGGTCGCATGACGAGCGTCGCCGACTGGCCCGTCCTCGTCACCAGGGGGCAGCATTTCCGCGCATGACCGCTCCGCGCTTCCTGGTCCTGGGATCGAACTCCTTTTCGGGCGCGACGTTCGTCGACTTCGTCGCAGGCCAGGGCCACGAGGTGCTGGCGACCAGCCGCTCGCCGGAGCCGCACGACGCCTTCCTGCCCTATCGCTGGCGCGACCACGAGTGCCGCGTCCGGTTCCAGCGCCTCGACCTCAACCACGACCTCGACGACCTCGACGCCCTGATGCGGGCCGAGCGCTTCACCCATGTGGTGAACTTCGCCGCCCAGAGCATGGTCGGCCAGAGCTGGCAGAACCCGGACCACTGGATGATGACCAATGTGGTCTCCACGGTCAGGCTGCACGACCGCCTGCGCGCCCACGACAGCCTGGAGCGCTACGTTCACGTCACCACCCCGGAGGTCTATGGCTCCACCGAGGGCTGGGTGAAGGAGGACGCGCCGTTCAATCCGTCGACGCCCTACGCCGTCAGCCGCGCGGCCGGCGACATGAGCCTGCGGACCTATTTTTCCCACTACGGATTTCCGGTGCTGTTCACCCGCGCGGCCAATGTGTTCGGGTCGGGCCAGCAGCTTTATCGGATCATTCCCCGCACCGTTCTGTCGGCCCTCGCGGGCAAGCGCCTGACCCTCGACGGCGGCGGCAAGTCGGTGCGGTCTTTTATCCACATGACCGACGTGGCCGACGCGACCCTGAAGATCGCCGTGCAAGGCAGGCCCGGCGAGTGCTATCACATCTCCACCGACCGGATGGTCTCGATCCGTGAGCTGGTGGAATTGATCCTCGACCGCCTGGGCAAATCCTTCGCCGACAGCGTGGACGTGGGGCCGGAGCGGCCGGGCAAGGACGTGGCCTACCGGCTCGACTCCAGTAAGCTGCGGACCGAACTCGGGTGGAAGGACATGATTTCGCTCGAAGCCGGCGTCGAAGACACCATCGCCTGGGCGCGCCGGTTCGAGACGGCGCTGTCGGGCATGAATTGGGATTATGTCCACAAACCCTGAGGACGGAGGACCGCGCCGATGAACGCCCCCATCCCGGCGATCGACGGCGAACGACTGAGGGCGCAAGCCGCCAAGTTGCGCGGCCGCATCATCGAGATGTGTCACGCCGCCAGCTCCGCCCATCTGGGCTCTTCGCTGTCCTGCGCCGACATCCTCACCGTCGCCTACTGGGACGTGCTGAATATCGACCCGCGCCATCCGGACGATCCCCTGCGCGACCGTTTCATCCTCTCAAAAGGCCACGCGGCCATGGCGATCTACGCCACTCTAGCCCTGCGCGGCTTCTTCCCCGAGGCCGAGCTCGACACCTACAATACCGACGGCGGGCGGCTGGCCGAGCATCCGCCCGCCAACCAGCTGCCCGGCGTCGAGGCCGCGACCGGCTCCCTTGGGCATGGTCTTCCCCTTGGCAACGGGTTCGCCCTTGCGGGCCGGATCAAGGGCGAGGACTTCCGCGTCTACGCGCTGCTGTCCGACGGCGAGAACAACGAAGGCTCGGTCTGGGAGGCTGCGATGTTCGCCGCCGGCCAGCATCTCGAAAACCTCTGCGTCATCGTCGATTACAACAAGTGGCAGGCCACCGACCGCTCCAATGAGGTGATGGCCCTGGCCCCGCTGGCCGACAAATGGCGGGCCTTCGGCTGGGACGCCGCCGAGGTCGATGGGCACGACGTGGAGGTCCTCGCGCGCCTGATGCGCAACGTGCCCAACGGTTCGGGCAAGCCGGTGGCGATTATCGCCCACACGGTGAAGGGCAAGGGGGTCTCCTTCATGGAGGACGACAACAACTGGCACTACCGGGCGCCGACCGCCGAAGAGGTCGTGCTCGCGCGCCGGGAGCTGGGCCTCGCATGAGAAACGCCTTCGCCGACGAGATCACCAAGCTGGGCCGGGAAGACCCGCGGGTCGTCATGCTGTCGGGCGACATCGGCAACCGGCTGTTCGACAAGTTCAAGGCCGCCCAGCCCGAGCGGTTCTTCAACTGTGGCGTCGCCGAGCAGAACATGACCGGCGTCGCCACCGGCATGGCGATGAACGGCCTGCGGCCGTTCACCTACACCATTACCCCCTTCGCCACGACCCGCTGCCTGGAGCAGATCCGCACCGACGCTGCCTACCACGAGGTCCCGGTGACCATCGTCGCCGTCGGCGCGGGCCTGGCCTATGCGGGCCTCGGGCCGACCCATCACGCCTGCGAGGACCTCGCGCTGCTGCGGGCGATCCCCAACATGCTGGTCATCGCCCCGGCTGACGTCTGGGAGGTGCGCGCGGCCCTGGGCGCCGTGCTGCAGCAGGATCGGCCCGCCTATATACGGCTCGGCAAGAAGGGCGAGCCCGTGGTCCACAAGGGCCCCTTGCCGGACTTCCGGATCGGCAAGGCGATCACGGTGGAGGAGGGCTCCGACGTCTGTCTGCTTTCCACCGGCAACATGCTGCCTGAGGCTCTCAAGGCCGCGGAGGCGCTCAGGGCGCAGGGCGTCTCGGCGCGGGTGGTCAGTTTCCACACCGTCAAGCCGCTCGACGAGGCCTGCCTCGGCGAGGCGTTCGCCGGCTTCCGGCTGGTGGCGACCGTGGAGGAGCATTCCCGTATCGGGGGCTTCGGCTCGGCTGTCGCGGAATGGCGTGTCGACAGCGGCATGGCTGCCGGAGCCCGGCTCCTGCGCTTCGGAACCCCCGACGCCTTCTTCAAGAAATCCGGCGAGCAGGAATATGCCCGCGAACAGCTCGGCCTGACCGGACATCAGATGGCCGATGCGATCGCAAGCGCCCTCGCCTAATTCCAAGCGCCTGGAGCAGCCTGATGAAAACCGAAGCCTCCCTGCTGGGGGAGCCGGGCAAGGCCCTGGTGCTGGCGCAGATCGAGATACCGGCCCTAAAGCGGGGCCAGGTGCTGGTCCAGATCGCCTACTCCGGCGCCTGCGGCACCCAGGTGATGGAGTGGCGCGGCGACAAGGGGGAGGACAAGTGGGTTCCGCACTGCCTGGGCCATGAGGGCTCCGGGGTCGTGCTGGAGACGGGCCCCGAAGTCGCCAAGGTCAAGCCGGGAGACCAGGTCGTGCTCTCCTGGATCAAGGGCCATGGCGTAGAAGCCGGCGGCGCGGTCTACGACTGGGACGGCAGGCAGGTGAACGCCGGCGGGGTCACTACCTTCCAGCGCCACGCGGTGGTCAGCGAGAACCGGCTGACCCCAGTTCCCGCAGGCCTTCCGCTGGACGCCGCGGTCCTGCTGGGCTGCGCCGCACCCACCGGGATGGGGGCGGTCTTCAACGTCCTGCAGCTCAAGCCTGGCGCCACGCTGGCGATCTTCGGAACCGGCGGCATCGGCCTCAACGCCTGCATGGCCGCAGCGATTGGCGAGGCGGCGACGGTCATCTGCGTCGATCCGAACCTTGAGCGCCGCGCGCTGGCCGAGGCCTTCGGGGCGACGCATGTGGTCGACCCGGGGGAGGGCGACCCGGTGGCGGCGATCCGCGGTCTCGTGGCCGGCGGGGTCGACCTGGCGGTGGAGGCGACCGGCCTGCCGGCGGTGATGGAGCAGGCGGTCAACGCGACGCGCCCGCAGGGCGGCCGCGCGGTGGTGATTGGCAACGCCAGGCACGGTTCGGTCCTCACGCTCGACCCGGGCGTCTTCAACCAGGGCAAGAGCCTGATGGGCACCTGGGGCGGCGACAGCGCGCCGGACCGCGACTATCCGAGGTTCGGCGCCATGCTGGCCTCGGGCCGCTTCGACCTCAAGCGCCTGCTGTCCAAGCCCTATGCTCTGGCCCAGGCGGACGAGGCGCTGCAGGACCTGGCGGCGGGTCGGGTCGGCCGCCCGCTGATCGACATGAGCCTGTAGGCCGTGCGCATCGGCCTCGATTTCGACAACACCATCGCTTGTTACGACGGCGTTTTCCATGCTGCGGCCGTGGAGCGCGGCATGATCCCCGCCGAGGGCGTCGCCACCGACAAGGCCAGCGTTCGCGACTATTTGCGAAGCCTCGGGCGCGATGCCGACTTCACCGAGCTGCAGGGCTACGTCTACGGTCCGGGCATGAAACATGTCGGCCTTTTCGATGGCGTGGAGCGTGCGCTCTCCGAGCTTTGCGCGGCGGGACACGACCTGTTCATCATCAGCCACAAGACGCGGGTCCCATTCGCGGGACCGCCCTACGACTTGCACCGCCATGCCCATGCCTTCCTTGCGGCCCGCCGATGGGCCGACAGCTGCTTCGGCAACAGCCGGGTCTTCTTCGAACCGACGAAGGAGGAGAAGGTCGCCCGCGTGCGCGCGCTCGCCTGCGAGGTGTTCATCGACGATCTGCCGGAGATCCTCGCCCTTGAGGGCTATCCGCCCGGCCTGCGCAAAATCCTGTTCGATCCGGAGGGACGTTATGTCGGCCCCCTCGAGTCCTGCCGCGACTGGCGTACGATCGCCGCTACGCTTCTCGGCGCCTGCGCGCCATGAAGGACGATCGCCTCGTCGGCTTTCTGAAGATCGCCCGGCGGCTCGCCGTTGACGCCGGCCGGCCTCCACCGCAGGCCTTGGAGCCGCTTTCGGGCGGGCGAAACAACCGGGTGTTCCTGGTCCGTGCGGACGACGCGAGCCACTTCGTCCTGAAGGTCTACCATTCCGATCCGCGCGATCCTCGCGACCGGCTGGCCCACGAGTGGGGCTTCCTGGTCCACGTCCGCGGCCAGGGCGTCCTTTCGGCCCCGGAGCCCCTGGCTTTCGACCCGGGCGCCCACGCCGCCCTCTACAGCTATGCGCCCGGCCGCAAGCTCTCGGCCGACGAGATCGAGCCACGCCATGTCGATGCGGCCCTCGACTTCGTTCGGCGCATCAACGTTCCCGGAACCATTGCCCACCTGCCGGAGGGCTCCGAGGCCTGCTTCAGCCTCGCCCAGCACCTGACGACCGTCGAGCGCCGGATCAACCGGCTTGGAAACCTCGACCCCGCCGCACCGGCGCAAGTCGCCGCCCGCGCGTTCGTCCAAGAGGACCTCTGGCCGAGCTGGGCCGTGGTCCGCCGGCGGATCGAACAGGACGCGGAAAGGCTCGGGATGTCCTTGGACGCGCCGCCTGCGCCAGGAACGGTGATCGCCTCGCCATCCGACTTCGGCTTCCACAACGCACTCGTGGATGGCGACGCCGTCACCTTCATCGACTTCGAATACGCCGGCCGGGACGATCCCGCCAAGCTCGCCTGCGACTTCTTCTGTTGTCCCGAGGTCCCGCCGCCGATCACGGAATTCGACCGCTTCGTCAATGGCCTCGTCACTGGCGACGACGCGGCGCGATGCCGCCTCCTCCTCGACGCCTATCGGCTCAAGTGGGCGTGCATCGTGCTCAACGACTTCTTGCCGCTCGGCGCCGACCGTCGGGCCTTCGCCGACCAGCGCCGGACGGCGGAGCGCTGCGAGGCGCAACTTGCACGGGCGCGATCGATCGTCGATCTGGTCGAAACTCAGCCCTGAAGATGGAGTAGATTCGTTGGCCCACCGAGAATTCGTCAGCCTGGTCCACAAGTCGACCCAGCGCGACTACCTGCAGCGGGTCAACGAGGTCGACAAGGCCTCCGTGGCCGAGGTCGCGATCCGCTACGACAAGGATTACTGGGACGGCGATCGCCTGCACGGCTACGGCGGCTACCGCTACGACGGCCGCTGGCGCAAGGTGGCCGACGCCATGATCGCCGCCTACGGCCTGAAACCGGGCATGCGGGTGCTGGACGTGGGCTCCGGCAAGGGATTCCTGCTGCACGACCTCGCCGAGGCCCTGCCGGGTCTGGAGGTCGCGGGCCTGGAATATTCCCGGTACGCCATCGACCACACGCTGGAGACGGTGAAGCCCTTCATCCGCCAGGGCGCCGCAGCGCGCCTTCCCTGGCCCGACGGCCACTTCGACCTGGTGATCTCCATCACCACCCTGCACAACCTCTACAACTTCGATCTCTGGGACGCCCTGCGCGAGATGCAGCGGGTCTCGAAAAGCGCGAAGTTTTTGTGCGTCGAGGCCTATCGCAACGAGCGCGAGAAGATGAACCTGATGTACTGGCAGCTCACCTGCCGCATCTTCCACACGCCCGCTGAGTGGGAGGCCGATTTCCGTCTGACCGGATATACCGGCGACTACGAGTTCATCTATTTCGAATAGGCGACAGCCGAGGATGCTGATGACCGCCGCAACGCCGATCAAACGGATCGGGGTCATATCGGGCGTGGCGAACGAGCTCGCTGTCTTCCTGCCCGGCCGGCCCCGCAGGTCGCTTGGAGCCGGCGCGCTGGCCGTTCAGCAGGCCGCCTACGCCGGCAAGGAAGTCTATATGCTCTGCGCCGGCATCGGGAAGGTGGCGGCCGCCACGGCGGCGGCCACGCTCCACGCGCGTCATTCGGTCGACCTGCTGATGGTGGTCGGCACGGCGGGAAAGATCGGCGCCGTCGACGGCGACCTGTTCAACGTGGTCGAAGCCGTTCAGGCCGACTACGGCGCGCAGCGCGCGGATGGGCTGGTGCGTTACATGCCGGGCGCGATGCCGGTCGGGCCGGCGGACGTGCAGGCCTTCCGGGCTTTCGAGGTTTCGATGCCGGACCTGCCGTCCGCGCGGATCGCCACCAGCGATCTTTTCATCGAGTGCGACATCCATGCGGGCAAGGTTCGTGACGGCCTGTCCGCGACCCTGGTCGACATGGAGACCGCCGCCGTCGCCCAGGCGGCGGCGCTGCTCGGCATAGGCTGGGTGGCGATCAAGGCGACGACGGACGGCGCGGACGGCGAGAGCGCGGCTGCGTTCTTCGCCAACCTGGACGCGGCGGCGCGTTCCGCGGCGGAGGCGGCCAGGCGGCTGATCGACAGGTTGTAACTCCGGCTTCCGCCCTGTCGGCGCCTTGGGCCGCCTCGCCGTCAGGCGCCCGGACGGCGATCGTCCACGCCGAAACTGAGGCGCAACGTCGCCAGGCTTGTCTCGCGGATCGCGTCGACGTCGGTCTCCGGGTCGACCAGCCACTGCATGGATAGGCCGAACACCAGGCAGCCGATCATCATGGCGGCCGCCTCCGGGGCGATCTCCGGACGTATCGCGCCCTCGTCCTGGCCTTTCCGGACCCAGGCTTCCAGGCGGCGCTCCACGAGCGCGTGCTGGGCGGCGAAGGGAGAACGCAGCTCGCTGGCGTCCGCGACGGCGGAGGACAGCAGCCGCAGATAGGCCTGGGCCTCGCCTTTCAGCGACAGGTCGCGGAGGCAGAAATCGACATAGGCCAGCATCGCGTCCAGGCCTGGAAGGTGGTCGATCCCCATCTTGGCCAGCTTGGCTTCCTGGCGCTGATAAAGATGCGCCAGGACCGCCTCGATCAGGCCCCGCTTGGAGCCGAAGCGCTGACTCGCCAGGCCCCGGCTGAAGCCGCCCGCACGTCCCACTTCGTCGAACGTCAGGGCCCCGACGCCCTTATCGCCCATCACGGCTATGGCGGCCTTGAGCAGCCCCTGCTCGGAGTCGCCCCGACGCTTTGCCTGCGAGCGGCGGGGAGAGATTGATCTGCAGGTCGGCGCCGTCACGATCCCAGCCTATTTATTTGTTGGACGACAAACAAGCTGGTGCTACCGATTTTACGCCGTCGCCCAGCGCCAAAGAGGTTCCTGTGAGTATCCCCCAGAGTGTGGCCAACACCATCGTCGACCCCAAGGCTTACGCCGACGGCGGTCGCATCGACGAGGCGTTCACCTGGCTGCGCCGGGAGGCGCCCCTGGAGCAGGCGGAGCCCGAGGGATACGACCCGTTCTGGGTGGTGACCCGGCACGCGGACATCATGGAAGTGGAGCGTCAGAACGATCTGTTCAACAGCGGCGGCAGGCCTGTAACGCTGCAGACGCAGGCGGCGCGCGAAACCATGGAGCGGTCGCCGGAAACCGCTTCGATGATCCGCTCGATGGTGCAGATGGACGGCCCGGAGCACCTGGCCTACCGCCGCCTGACCCAGGGCTGGTTCGTGCCTCAGAACCTGCGCGGGCTGGAGCCCCGGATCCGGGAGATCGCGCGAACCTCCATCGACAGCATGTCCGCGTATGGCGGCCGTTGCGACTTCGCCCGCGATGTCGCGCTGCTCTATCCGTTGCGCGTCATCATGGAAATCCTGGGCGTGCCGCCGGTTGACGAGGCGCTCATGCTGAAGCTCACGCAGGAGGTGTTCGGCCCCAGCGATCCCGACATGAACGCCTCCGGCCAGGCCGTCCTCAGCGCCGAGGACGCTGCGAAAAACCTGCGCCAGGCGATGATGCAGTTCATCTCCTACTTCAACACCATGACGGAAGACCGGCGTCGAAAGCCCCTGGAGGACGTGGCTTCGGCCATCGCCAACGGCCAGATCGACGGCAAGCCGATCGGCCACGCCGAAGCCATGGGCTATTACATCATCACCGCGACCGCGGGGCATGACACCACCTCCAACACCACCGCTTCCGCGCTGTGGGCCTTGGCCGAGCGTCCGGAACTGCTGCAAAGGCTGAAGGCGGACCCGTCGCTGATTCCCGGCCATGTGGAGGAGTCGATCCGGTGGGCCACTTCTGTAAAGCACTTCATGCGCGGCGCGACGCGGGACGCCGAACTGGGCGGGCGCAAGATCGCCAAGGGCGAATGGCTGATGCTCTGCTATCCCTCGGCCAACCGGGACGAGGCGGTCTTCGACGACCCGTTCCGCTACGATGTCGAACGGACCCCCAACCGGCATCTTGCGTTCGGCCACGGCGCCCACGTTTGCCTGGGGCAGCATCTGGGCCGGATGGAGATGCGCATCTTCTGGGAAGAACTCCTGAAGCGGTTGGACGAGGTGGAGCTCGATGGATCTCCGACCTTGAGCGTGGCCAACTTCGTCTGCGGTCCCAAGACTGTGCCGATCAAATACAAGATGACGTAGTCCCGGATCCACCATCCGGGCCGCCTTGGCGGGGCCCGGCGGAATGGCGCCCAAGCTCGGCGCCGCCAACGGGTTGATCCCGTATCTGCATGTCAGGTGGTCAGCACCACCTTGACGCAATCGCCGCGGTGCTGGGCCGCGACGGCCTCGTTGATCGCAGCGAGGGGAAAGGTCCTGACCAGCTTTTCCAGGGGCAGGCGGCCCGCACGCCAATGCTCGATCAGCTGCGGCAGAAAGACCGCCGGCTCGCTGTCGCCCTCGATGACGCCCCGCACGGTTTGGCCCATCATCAGCAATGTCCGGAGATCGCCCGGCACGGGCGCGTCCGCGGGCGGCACGCCGACAATGGCGAGCGCACCTTTCGAGCCCAGGGACTGCATGGCGGCGGCCAGGATCTCCGGCCGTCCCGTGGTGTCGAGGGCGTAGTCGACGCCGTGGGGTTCAATCGCGCGGATCGCGGCGGAAAGCTCCACCTCGGCCGCAGGATCGATCGCGTGGGTGGCGCCCAGCTCCAACGCCAGGGCCCGGCGCGCGGCGTGCGGCTCTACGACGATGATCTGGCTGCAGGCCTGGATCGCCGCTCCCATCACCGCGGCGAGGCCGACGGTTCCGCCGCCCAGGATCAGGATCGACGAACCCGCCTTGGCCGCCAGCGCCAGCATCACCCCCCCGGCCCCGGTCTGCACGCCGCACCCGAGAGGCGCGGCGAGGTGGAAGGGCATGTCGTCCGGGAGCTTCAGCACATTGCGCTCGTAGGTGATCGCGTAGGTTGCGAACGACGACTGGCCGAAGAAGTTGGACGAGACGGGCGTTCCGTCCTGGCTCAACGCCTTTGACCCGTCGGGCCGCGCGCCGGCGAAGTTGAGGAGATGCATGGAATGACAATAGGCCGGATCGCCGCCCCGGCATCGATTGCAGTCGCCGCATGAGCGGAAGGTGACGGCCACCCGGTCGCCTGACGCGACGGCGGTGACCGCCGCGCCCACCGCATCGACCACCCCAGCGCCTTCGTGGCCCAGCACCGCCGGAAAGGAGAAGCCTATGCCGCCTTTGCGGGCGACAAGGTCGGTGTGGCAGATGCCGACCGCAGCGATCCGCACCCGGATCTCATCCGGTCTGAGATCCTCGAGGTCGACCGTTTCAAGGGTGAAATCCGCACCGGGCGCGCGGGCGAGAGCGGCGGTGATCTGCATGGGCGGTCCTGTTAGCGGTTGGGGGTGGGATTTCGGCCAGGCGGCGTGCTGTTCTTGAGCTCGTTCCGCAGACGTAAGATGAGCTTTCGCCAAGCGGGTCTGACCTGGCAGGATTAGCATGCGCTGGGCGCGTCGGCGCAACAAACGCGAGAATCTCCTGGTCGCGTCTGCACGAACGTTCCCAGGATGGCGGCCCGCCCGTGGCGACCCCGTCTGACGACTACGGTGGCGTGCGCCGTGGCCGCCTTCGTCAGGCCGTCCTGAAGTATCCCGAAGCAATCGCTTCCGACCGGGAACGGCGACGCCTTTCCGTACCCAGATGGGGATGGAAGACCGGCGGCTCGCCGTCTAAAATTCCTGACAGACAGCGGCCGATGCTGAATCATCAGCATCGGCCGGCCGCCTTTTTGGCGGAGATGTCCAAGATTCCTGGGGTTACCGCTGGTTTATGACTTTCCGGACGGCGTGAAGGCGGTCGAAGTTTCGAAGCGCATCGTCGCGCCTCGCCTCGGCAGCGGCGACAGGGAGCCGCGGCGCGAAGCCGGCGCCTCCGAGTGAGCGCGTTGCGGAGATCCCGTTCATGAAGCCCATGGGCCCGGTCAGCCGGTACACGGAGATCCTGCTGGAGACGGCGCGGGAGAACGGCCTGGATCTCGGTGCGATCTTTGGCGACGAGCCGGTGTTTTCGACACAGGGCCGGAAGCCAAAGTGGAGCGGCCGTCACCTCTTATCGGCGTCAGTCAGACTAAAGCAGGCGCTTGGGGACGAATTCTGGGGCCTGCTTGGCGACTCGCAGGCGCCGGTAGGCACGTTTCGATACATCTGCGACGTCTCGACCCTCTGTAATACGCTCGAAGACGCCCTGCATTTTGCGTACAGACTGTATTCCTTGATTACGCAGGACGTGGAATTTCATCTCGACGTCGAAGGCGACGTGGCCATCATCAGAATGGAATTGCCTGGCTGTCACGTGCGTCGGCGGGAATTCCTCTTTGAATGGTGGCTCTGGCTTTGGCATTTCATCGCGCAGTGGCTGGTCGGCTCGGAAATTGAACTATTACGCGCAGACTTCCCACATGCCGCGATTGCAGATCAAGAATACTATGCATCTTTTGGATCAAACTGTTGCTTCCAAAGC
This sequence comes from Phenylobacterium sp., assembly GCF_036502675.1. Classification (GTDB taxonomy): domain Bacteria; phylum Pseudomonadota; class Alphaproteobacteria; order Caulobacterales; family Caulobacteraceae; genus Phenylobacterium. The sequence goes on along the minus strand of NZ_DASXYF010000098.1, from coordinate 53,686 downwards.
AACTCTGCGAAAATCACTTTCAATAAATCTGTCTTAAAAAGGCTGGTTGTCCGCACTTCTGCCGACGTCGCGGCTATGCATAGACGGAATGTCATCTCGCTCAGCACCCCGGATATTGTCAGAAGCTGTCGAACGCTGGTGACGGCCTCGCTGAAGGACCGCCTTGAAAAGACCGGCGCCCTGCCGACCCTCCAGGAGATCGCGCGTGAACATGGGGTATGCGATCAGACCCTGCGCCGTCGCCTGCAGGCTGAAAACACCAGCTACCGGGCGTTGAAGGCGCAAGTGCGCAGGGACCTGACGCGGCGTTATATGGGCAAGGACGGCGCGCCCCTGAGCGAGGTCGCGGCCAGGGCGGGATTTTCCGACCCGAATGGGCTCAGTCGAGCCATACGAAGCTGGTCTGGAATGGGTGTGAAAGAGTACCGTCGATCGCTCGTGGAAGCGTCGTCGGACTAATTTAGCTCACCGGCAAGGGGGCGCTCGCCGCCTATTTCGACGCCAAGGACACCTTCATCCGCACGCGGGCGGGCTGGAAGTTCCATACCCGCCGCGGGTACGGGCGCTTCCGCGCCTCGGACGTGGGCTCGACCACCCTGCTCAAGGGCGGGGCCGCGGCGGCGGGGAAGATGCGCGAAACCTTGGGCCGCTGGGCGCGGTGTCGCCAGCGCTCCAGGCAAGCCCCGTAGGTGGAGGCGCAAGCGGTCCGCTCGGCGCCGCCGCTCCTCCATGGGTCATAATTGGCAGCAAAAGATGTAACAATTTGGCGTGGACGCGCGCAGGCGCCATCTTATTTTACAGAGAACTTCGACGCATTCGCTGAGTATTTGACCTCGATAATAACGGGTAATACATTGTGACGTCATCACTATTTTATGCTGAGTTGCAAGTATGTGGATCGGAAAGTAAGTTGTCGTCCGACTCTCGACTTCGTGTTAAACGGGCGGGCATGCTGAGTCAAAGCCGAGCCGATAGTGGGGGACGAGCTGTTGGTCCAGAGGCGGGCGGCGTGACATGGGCAATCTGAACCGGACCGCCGTCGCCGGCATTGGCGAGACGGACTACTCCAAGGACTCCGGCCGCAGCGAGCTGCGCCTCGCCGCCGAGGCTAGCCTCGCGGCCATCCGCGACGCGGGCCTCAGCCCCTCGGACATCGACGGCATGGTGACCTTCGCCATGGATTCCAACGATGAGCTGGAGCTGATGCGTTCGCTGGGGGTGACCCACCTGGGCTGGGCGGCGCGGACGCCGTTCGGCGGGGCTGGGGCCAATGCGACGGTGCAGCTGGCTGCGTCGGCGGTGGCGTCCGGGGCGGCCAAAGCCGTGCTGGTCTACCGCGCCTTCAACGAGCGTTCGGGCCGCCGCTTCGGCCAGCCGAACCCGGCCGGCGGCTATGGCGGCAGTCCGGGGCGGGCGGATTTCCACGCCGCCTACGGGCTCGACACCCCGGCGAAGATCTACGCGCTCTGGTATCAGGTCTACATGCAGCGCTACGGGGTCACCAACGAGGACCTCGGCCGCTACGTGGTCCAGGCCCGCCAGTACGCGGCCACCAATCCCCGCGCCTGGTACTACCAGCAGCCGATCACCCTGGACGACCACCAGGCCTCGCGCTGGATCGTCGAGCCGATCCTGCGCAAGCTCGACTGCTGCCAGGAGAGCGACGGCGGCTGCGCCCTGGTGGTGACCTCCCTGGAACGCGCCCGCGACCTGAAGCAGCCCGTGGTCCGTGTCCTGGGCGCGACCCAGTCGCACGCGCGCGGCAGCTTCATCATGCACAACTACTACAAGAGCGATCTGGCCGAGCAGGACGAGATGAAGGCCCAGGGCCAGATGCTCTGGAACACCACCGGCCTCAAGCCTGCCGACATCGACGTGGCGATGATCTACGAGAACTTCTCGCCCGTGGTGCTGATGAGCCTGGAGAGCCACGGCTTCTGCAAGCCGGGCGAGGCCAAGGACTTCATCGCCGACGGCCAGATCGGCCCGGGCGGCGCGCTGCCGGTCAACACCAACGGCGGCTTGCTGGGCGAGGCCTACATCCATGGGGTGAACAACATCCTCGAGGGCGTGCGCCAGGTCCGCGGAACCGCCGCCAACCAGGTGCCCGGCGCCGAGACCGCCTTCGTCTCCGCCCGCCACAGCGCCATCATCTTCGGGCCCGACGGCTGACGCCGCTCACGCCTCAGTCTCCGGAACTCTCCAGAAAGGAAAGGGCCATGGGCGCCCCCCAGACAACCAGCGCCTTCCGCTGGGACGATCCGCTTGACCTGGCCTCCCGGCTCTCGGACGAGGAGCGGATGATCGGCGAGACGGCGCGCGCCTACGCCCGCGAGCGGCTGCTGCCCCGCGTCGTCTCGGCCTATGCGGAGGAGCGGTTCGACCGCGAGATCATGACCGAGATGGGCGCCCTGGGCTTCCTGGGGCCGACCCTGCCCGAGACCTACGGCGGGGCGGGGGTCAATCACGTGGCCTACGGCCTGATCACCCGCGAGATCGAGGCCGTCGACAGCGGTTACCGCTCTGCGATGAGCGTGCAGTCCTCGCTGGTGATGCATCCGATCTACGCCTTCGGCTCGGAGGCGCAGCGCCGCCGCTACCTGCCCGGCATGGCGCGGGGCGAGATCATCGGCTGCTTCGGTCTGACGGAACCCGACGGCGGCTCCGACCCCGGCGGCATGCGGACCACGGCGCGCAAGGCCGCCGGCGGCTATGTGCTCAACGGCGCGAAGATGTGGATCACCAACTCGCCCGTCGCCGACGTCGCCCTGGTCTGGGCCAAGCTGGAGGGCGTCATCCGCGGCTTCCTGGTCGACCGGGGCGTGGAGGGATTTGCGACCGCCAAGATCCCCAACAAGCTCTCCCTGCGGGCCTCTGTCACCGGCGATATCGCGCTGAACGACGTCTTCGTCTCCGAGGACGCCATCCTGCCGGACGTCTCGGGCCTGCGCGGGCCCTTCTCCTGCCTGAACAAGGCGCGCTACGGCATCGCCTGGGGCGCCATGGGCGCGGCCGAGTTCTGCCTCCACGCCAGCCGCGACTACGTGGCCGGCCGCAGCCTGTTCGGCCGGCCGCTGGCCGCCCGGCAGCTGATCCAGAAGAAGCTGGCCGACATGCAGACCGAGATCGCGCTCGGCTTCGAAGGCGCGCTGGCCCTGGGCCGCCAGCTGGACGCCGGCGTCTGGGCGCCGGAGGCCATCAGCCTGATGAAGCGCAACAACTGCGGCAAGGCGCTGGCCATCGCCCGGGAAGCCCGCGACATCCACGGCGGCAACGGCATCTCGGGCGAGTACCATGTGATGCGCCACGCCGCGAACCTGGAGACGGTCAACACCTACGAAGGCGCGCACGACGTGCACGCCTTGATCCTCGGCCGGGCCATCACGGGCGAGAACGCATTCTGAGGAGCTGCAGATGAGCGGGATTGCGAGGCGGCGCCTGGCCGTCACGGTCGCGCCGGTCGCCGGCGACACGGCGCCGCGCGCGGAGATCTCGGTCCTCGTCGTCACGCCGCCGCCCGAGCGGCTGGCGCCGGAGCCGGCGGTGCTGTTCTGTATGCCGGGCGGCGGGCTCGCCAAGGAATACTTCGACCTGGACGCCGAGGGCGACCGGTCGTTCAGCTTCGCGGAGGCCATGGCCGAGCGCGGCCATATCACCGTGGCGCTGGACCATCCCGGCATCGGCGACAGCAGCAAGCCGGAGGACGGCTTCCTGCTGCACCCGCAGGCCGTGGCCGCCGCGGACGCGGAGGCCGTCGCGCGGGTGAAGGACATGCTGCGCCGGGGGCTGGAGGATTTTCCGCCGCTGCCGTCGTTCCGGTCGATCGGCGTCGGGCACTCCATGGGCGGAATGCTGACCGGCTGGGCGCAGGGGCAGTTCGCGCCCTACGAGGCGGTGGCGATCCTGGGGTCGGGGCCGCACGGCCTCGTGCAGCATCTGCCGGAAACGCTGCAGTCGCTGGCGGGAGATCCCGAGGCCGCCAGCCGCGAGCTGGTCCCGCGCCTGCGGGCGCTAGGCGGGCCGCCCTACCGCAAGCTGGTGCGCACGCCGCTCACCGAGACGGTGTTCTTCCAGGGCGACCCGCGCGGCCTGCAGGCCATGCGGCGGGCCACCACGCCGCTGATCGTGGTCTGCGGCTCCTTCTCGATGACGCCCGCGTCCTGGACGCCGCAGGCGGCCAGGATCGGCACGCCGGTCCTGCTGGTCTACGGCGACGCGGACATCTGCACCGAGCCGCGCTCCGTGCCGGCGTCCTTCCCGGCGTCTCCCGAGATCACGGTGAGCGTCATCCCGCAGATGGGGCACTGCCACTTCGTCTATCCGACGAGGGACCAACTGTTCCGCCGCGTCGCGGCCTGGATCGCCGGCCTGCCGTCGGCGTCCGGCGAACCTGATTGAGTCGCCGACATAGCGCCGCCTTTCCGCGCCCGCCTGTCGCTCCGGAGCTTCAGTCCCGCTGGTAGGCGGGCGCCGTGTTGTGGCGGAGCTGGTTGAACGGCATCTCGCGGTCGAAGGTCGCGTCGCGCGGAAGGCCGAGCAGCCGCTCGGCGACGGCGTTGCTCTGCATTTCCGCCGTGCCGCCGCCGATGCTGTGGGTCATGACGCGGAGCAGGCCCGTCCGCGGGCCGCCCGCTGCCGCCGGGGCGGCCACCCCTTGCGGCCCGGCGAGTTCCGACACCAGGGCGGTGCGCCGGGCCGCGATCTTGCCGCCCATCAGCTTCAGCAGGGCCGCGGAGGCGCCGGGAATCGCGCCGCTGCGCAGGCCGGCGCCGATCCGCTTCGTTGTGAGCGTCTGCACCGCGTCCAGCACCCAGGCCTCGCCGACTAGCTGGCGCGCGTGGCTGTCGTTCGCCCGGCCGGCCTCGCGGACAAGCTCCATCAGTCCGGTGGCCAGTTCGAGATGCTGCGCGGTCGCCGCGCGTCCCAGGCCGATGTGCCAGCCGCGGCCGACGCCGGCGCGCTCGTTCACCATCAGCGTGGTGGCCACCAGCCAGCCGCCGTTCACCTCGCCGATCACATCGTCGTCGGAGATGGCGACGTCGTCGAGGAACTCCTGGCAGAAGTCGCCCCCGCCATCGAGGAGCTTCAACGGCGTCACCGTCAAGCCGGGCGCGTGCATGCTGACGGCGAACAAGGTCAGGCCGGCGTGTTTCGGCACGTCCGGGTCGGTGCGCGCCAGGCAGATCGCCATGTCCGCGACGTTGCCGCCGGTCGTCCATACTTTCGAGCCGTTGAGCGCCCACCCGTCGGCGGTCCGGGTCGCCCGCGTCAGAAGGCCCGCGAGATCGGATCCGCCCGAGGGCTCCGACAGCATCTGGCACCACACCTCGTCCCCGCGCAGGACCGCGGGGATGTATCGCCGCTGCACATATTCGCTGCCGTGCGCCAGCAGGGTGGGGACGACGACGTTGAAGGCGACGCCGAAGGCCCACGGCAGCCGATAGGGCTGGGCCTCTTCCAGGAAGATCCGCTCGTAACGGGCGTCGAGGCCCTGTCCGCCGTATTCCTTGGGAATGGTGATGCCCGCCAGGCCGCCGTCGAACAGCGCCCGCTGGATGCGCCGGTCCTTGGCCACCAGCTCCGGGTCGTCCCAGTCGAGAATCGGCTCCTCCGGCAGGCGGGGGGGCAGGCGCTCGGCCATCCACGCCCTCGCCCGCAGCCGGAATTCGTGCTGGTCCTCGCCGTCGAGGTGCTCGCTGTCGCGCTGCGCCATGTCGTTGCTCCTCACAGGCCCGCCAGAACGCACAGGCGTTCCTGATGCGCCGCGGGCGTTCCCCAAAGCGCCTCGTTCGAGACCGCCCGGCGGAGATAAAAGTGGAGGTCGTGGTCGTAGGTCATGCCGATGCCGCCATGGATTTGCAGGCAGTCGCGGATAGTCTCGGTGGCCGAGCGGCCGCCGTGGCTCTTCGCCACGCTGACGGCGATGGCGGCGTCGGCCGCCGCGTCCTGCGCCGCCCGGGCCGCATAGGCCGCCGCCGCCTTGGCGCCCTCCAGCCACGTGGCATGGTCGGCGAAGCGGTGCTTGAGCGCCTGGAACGATCCGATCGGACGGCCGAACGCCACCCGGTCCCTGGCGTAGTCCAGGGTGAACTCCAGCGTCCGGTCGACGACGCCGACCGTCTCCGCGCACTGCAGGGCGAGCGCGATCTGCAGCTGGCGCTCCACCTGCGCGGCCGCGCCGCCAGGCGCGCCGACCAGCGTATCGTCCGCCAGCCGCACGTCGTCGAAGCGCACTTCGGCCAGGCTGCGGCCGAGGTCGAGGGTCTCGAGCGGGATGATCGTCACCCCCGGCGTCGTCGCAGGAATGAGGAACTGGGACACGCCCTCATCCCCCACCGCCGTGACCAGGAGGTGGTCCGCCACCTGCGCGTCCTGCACATAGGACGCCGCGCCCTGGAGAACGAAGCTTCCCCCGGCGGACCGCGTGGCGCGGACCCCGCTGGGCTCGACGCCGGACGAAGCGCCCGGACCGGCGAAACACCAGGCGGCCACCAGCTCGCCGGCGGCCAGCCCGGGCAGGAGCGCCTGGCGCTGCGCCTCGGAGCCTGCCGCGGCGACGGCGGACGCGACCACGTTGACCGGCAGGAACGGGCCCGCGAACACCACCCTTCCCAGTTCTTCCGCGATGATGGCCGCATCGACGACACCCTGTCCCGACTCGGCCATGCCGCCATGATCCTCGGGAACGAACAGCGAGAGCCAGCCGAGTTCGGCGCCCTGGCGCCAAATGGCGCGGTCGAAGCCGGCGGCGTCGTCGACCAGCCGACGCAGCGCGCCGATGGGCGACCGCTTTTCGAGGAAGCGTCGGGTGGTCTCCTGCAGGAGCCTCTGGTCTTCGGTGGCGGCGATGTCCACGATCTTCCTCCCCGTCTGTCGCAGGACCGTAATGGACCGAGGATTTTCCCTCAACCGGCTCGGCGCCTGAAACCGAACATGCCTTGGTTCGATAACGCCGCAACCGACCCTGCACAATCGGTTGGCGCGCTCCAAAGCGGCCGGCGTGACAGAGTCGACCAGGGAGGCGTCGGCGTACATTGGGGTGGCGGGCGGCGATCGTTCGAGGAAGAGCCGGTGCAGGCCTGCCGCCGGGGCGGCCTCAGATGCTCACCTGGGTCCCCATCTCCACGACGCGGCCGGGCGGAATCTGGAAGAAGTCGATGGGGTCGGCCGCGTTCTTCGAAAGCCACATGTAGAGCCGGTCCATGCCGGGCGGCAGGGAGGAGTGGGCGCTGCGCACGAACGTGCGGCGGCCGACGAAGAACGACGTGCTCATGATCTCCATCCGGACGCCGCGCCTGCGCAGCGCCGCCAGGGCGCGGGGCACGTTCGGGGTCTCCATGTAGCCGTAGGTCAGGCGGACGCGGATGAAATCCGGCGACAGCTGTTCGATCTCGGCCCGCTCGTCCTCGGCGATGCGCGGCGTGGGGCCGGCCTCGACGCTGACGATCAGGTTGGACTGGTGCAGCACCTTGTTGTGCTTGAGGTTGTGCAGCAGCGAGCCCGGGGTCCGCGAGGCGTCGGACGTCAGGAACACCGCCGTGCCCGGCGCCCGGAAGACGGATCGGGAGGCGAGCAGGGGCAGCATGTCTTCGATCGGCGGCGTATCTTGCTCGACCTTCCTGCGGATGAGGTCCGAGCCCCGTGTCCAAGTCACCATCAGGAAGACCAGCGCCGCCCCGATCGCCAGCGGCACGAAGCCGCCGGAGAATAGCTTCAACGCATTGGCTCCAAGGAAGACGACGTCGATGGCCAGCAGCGGCGCGATCAGCGCCAGGGCGCCCCACATCGGCCAGCGCCACTGGCGCGTGACCACGATGAACGCCAGCGACGTCGTCACCACCATGGTTCCGGTCACCGCCAGGCCGTAGGCGTGGGCCAGGTTGCTCGACGACTTGAAGATCCCGATCAGCAGCACCACGCTGATGGCGAGCAGCAGCGCGATCTGCGGAATGTAGATCTCGCCGGCCTGGGTCTCGGACGTCCGCAGGATAGTCAGGCGGGGCAGGTATCCCAATTGAATCGCCTGGTTCGTCAGCGAGAATGCGCCGGTGATCACCGCCTGGCTGGCGATCACCGTCGCCATCGTGGCCAGCACCACCATCGGAACGCGCAGCGCGACGGGGATCATCTGAAAGAACCAGTCGGCGTTCTCCACCGCGCCGCCGTGGGCGAGAGCGATCTGCTGCAAGGCGAAGCCGCCTTGGCCCAGGTAGTTGAGGACCAGCATCGGCAGGACGAAAAACAGCCACGACGCCTGGATCGGCCAGCGCCCGAAATGGCCCATGTCCGCGAACAGCGCTTCCGCGCCTGTGACGGTCAGGAACACCGATCCGAGTACGAAGAAGCCGACGGCCTGGTGATGCAGCAGGAACAGGATCCCGTGGTGCGGGCTGATCGCCGTCAGCACCTGCGGCTGCGAGACGATGTGCGGCAGCCCGATCCCGGCGATGGCCACGAACCAGACGAGGCAGATCGGCCCGAACCAGCGGCCGACGCCGCCGGTCCCCCGCGACTGGACCAGGAACAGCCCGATCAGGATCGCGATGCTGGTCCCGATCACCACCCCTTCGGTGACGTGGTTCGCCAGGGCGGGCACGGATCGCAACCCCTCGACCGCCGAGAGCACCGAGATCGCCGGGGTGATCACGGCGTCGCCGTAGAACAGCGCCGCGCCGACCACGCCCAGGCCGAAGATCAGCGGCGTCCGGCGGCCGACCGCCGCCTCCGACAGGGCGGCGAGGGACAGGACGCCCCCCTCGCCGTTGTTGTCGGCGCGCATCAGGAACAGCACGTACTTGACGGTGACGACCAGGATCAGAGCCCAGAGCGCCAGCGACACCACGCCCATCACCGCCTCGGTCCGCACGCCGCCCGCCTGCCCGAGCGCCTCGCGAAAGGCGTAGAGCGGACTGGTGCCGATATCGCCGAAGACGACGCCGACGCTGCCGAGTGCGAGGGTCCAGAAGCGGCCACGCCCTCCACCACGCGTCAGGGCCGTTTCACCTTGAGCCTCAGCCATGGAGATATGCGCCCGACGACATTGCCGCCTTCTAGCTCGCGGCGCGCGGAACATGCATAAGGCGCCGCACCGGGTCCAGTATTTATTGTTTTCTATTTGAATAAATGCAGTTTATTGGCGTCTGTCGCGGTCTTCGTCTTTATATCTCCTTTACATCCGCCAACCATTACGAACGGAGCCTTTGCGCGCCGGCCTGCTAGTCCTCCGGGCCCCACCGGGGGACAAGCCATGCTTGACATCGTCTTCCTGCTGCTGGGCGCCGGGGCCTTGGCTCTGTTCGGCGCCTATGCCTACGCCCTGCTCCGCCCGGAGAAGTTCCGATGACCGCGCAAGGCTGGACGGAAATCGTCCTGACCATCGCCTCACGGTCGCGCTGGCGTGGCCGCAGGGCGTCTATCTCGCGTGCGTCTGGCAGGGCGAGCACCTGGCTCGACCCGGTGCTGCGCCCCGTGGGGCGGCTGATCTACGCCCGTTGCGGCGTCAAGGCCGACGAGGGCCAGAACCGGGTCGCCTACGCCATGAGCATGCTGGCGTTCTCCATCGCCAGCTTCGTCGTGCTCTACCTGATCCTGCGTTTCCAGAACCCGCCGCTGAACCCGCAGGGGGTCGCCGGCCTGTCGCCGCACGTGGCGTTCAACACGGCGGTGGGTTTCGTGACCGAGACCAACCTCGCACTGGACGCCGCCTTCCAACCGGCTCAGCCTTGATGCGATGACCCAGGACGAGCCCCGCAGGCCTGACCCCGACGCCATGCTGGCGGCGTCGCGGCACCGCCTCGGACGGCTGAAGGTCTTCCTGGGAATGTCGCCAGGGGTGGGCAAGACCTACGAAATGCTGCGCGCGGCGCGCCGCCGCAAGGCGGAGGGCGACGACGTCGCCATCGGGGTCGTCGAGACCCACGGCCGCAAGGAGACCCAGGCGCTGCTGCGCGGGCTGAAGGTCCTGCCGCGCAAGCCGATCGATTACCGCGGCCGCACCCTGATGGAGCTCGACCTGGACGGGGCGCTGGCCCGCAAGCCGCAACTGCTGCTGGTGGACGAATACGCCCACTCCAACGCCCCCGGTTCCCGTCATCCGAAGCGCTGGCAGGACATCGAGGAACTGCTCGACGCCGGAATCGACGTCTGGACGACCCTGAACGTCCAGCATCTGGAGAGCCTGCTGGAGGTGGTCTGGAAGATCACCGGCGTCCGGCAACGCGAGACCGTGCCGGACTCGGCCCTGTCCCGCGCCGACGAGATCGAGCTGATCGACATCACGCCCAGCGGGCTGCGCGAGCGGATGGCCGAAGGAAAGGTCTACCTGGGCGAGACCGCCCAGGTCGCGGCGGATCGGTTCTTCAAGGTCGAGAACCTCACCGCCTTGCGCGAGCTGGCCCTGCGGCGGGCGGCCCAGACCGTGGACGTCCAGTTGATCGGCGCCATGCGCCGCGCGGGCGTCGAGGGCCCCTGGGCGGCCGGCGAACGGATACTGGTCCTCGTCGGGCCGGACGCCATGGCGGGCGCCCTGGTGCGGGCCGGCAAGCGCCTGTCGGACATGATGATGGGCGCGCTCTGGACGGTGGCGCACGTGGAGCGCCCGAACGCCGCCCCGCCGACCGCCGCCGGGTCGCAGCGGCTGCGAGACGCGCTCAAGCTCGCAACCCAGCTCGGCGGCGCGGCGGTGACCCTCACCGGGGACGACCTCGTGGGCTGCGTCCTGGCCTATGCGGGCCGCAACAACGTGACCCAGATCGTGGTCGGCAAGACCTTGAGGCGCAGGCGCCTGTTGGGGCGCGACCTGATCCGGGCGCTGCTCGACGAAGCCCACGGCGCGGCGTTGCATGTGATCACCCAGTCGGCGGAGCCCCATGCGCCGGAGCCGAAGCCGCGCCTGATTTGGCGGGACGCGCCCTGGAGCGGCCATCTCGCCGCCCTGGCCGGCGTGGGCGTCGCCGGCGTCGTCGCCGACCTCGTCAACCAGCGGGTCGAGAGCGCCAACCTCGCCATGGTCTTCATGCTGAGCGTTCTGGCCTCGGGACTGATGTTCGGCCTCTGGCCGGCGGTGACGGCCGCGGCGGGCGCCGCCTTTGTGTACAACTTCTTTTTCCTGGCGCCGCGGCTGACCCTCTACATCGGGCACGCGGCCGACGTGTTCACCTTCACGGTGTTCTTCGCGGTGGCGCTGGCCACCGGCTGGCTGACCGGCCGCGTGCGCGACCAGCAGCGCAGCGCCTCGCGGCGCGCCTCGGCGATCGCCGCCGTCCTGTCCGCTACCCGCCGGCTTTCCGCCGCCGCCCAGGCGCAGGAGGCGGCGACCGCGCTCGCCGAACAGCTCGCCGCCGCCACCGGCGGCAAGGCCGTCGTCCTGGGGCCCTCGGGGGGCGATCTGAAGATCATGGCCGCGTCGCCCCCGCTCGAGGCTCTGTCCGCCGGCGACATGGCCGCTGCGCGCTGGTGCTGGGAGAAGGGGGAGGCGGCCGGCGCCCTGCCGACCGCCGCCTGGACCTTTCGGCCGTTGCAGGGCGTGAGGTCGGTCTCCGGCGTCGCCGGCGTCGAATCCCTGGCGGTCGCGACGGACGAGGGCGAGCGGTTCGTCGCCGCCCTGCTCGACCAGGGCGCGGTCGCGCTGGAGCGCGCGGAGCTCGCGGCTGCGGCCGCCGACGCCGAAGCCCTCCGGCGCACCGATCGCCTGCGCGCGGCCCTGCTCAACTCCGTCAGCCATGACCTGCGCACGCCGCTCTCCACCGTGCTGGGCTCGACGACGACTTTGATCGACTACGAGGACTCCCTGCCGAAGGAGGTGCGCAGCGACCTCCTCGTGTCCATCCGCGAGGAGGCCGAAAGGCTCAACCGCTATGTCGGCAACCTGCTGGACATGACCCGCCTGGAAGGCGGCGGGCTGAACATGCGCGCCGACTGGGTGGACGTCCGCGACGTCCTGGTCGCCGCCGCCGACCGCGTCTCGCGCCGGCTCGGGCGGCGGCATGTCGAGCGGGACTTTCCCGCCGAGCTGTCCTTGGCCCACCTCGACCCGCACCTGCTGGAACAGGCCGTGGTCAACATCCTGGAGAACGCCATCGCCTACAGCCCCGACGGCGCCGCCATCGAACTGGCGGCCTACGAGGACCGTTCCAACGTGCTGATCAGCATCGAGGACGAGGGCAAGGGCATCCCGACGGCCGAGCTGGCGCGGGTGTTCGAGAAATTCCACCGGATGGAGGAGCCCAGCGACCGCACCAAGGGCGTGGGCCTGGGGCTCTCCATCTCCAAGGGATTCGTCGAGGCCATGGGGGGGCGCATCGCCGCCGCCAGCCCGATCCACGGCGATCACGGGACGCGGGTGGTGATCAGCCTCCCGAAAGCGCCTCGAACGCCCGGGTTGAATCCATGAGCCGTCATCCCTGCGTGCTGGTCATCGACGACGAGCCGCAGATCCATCGCTTCCTCCGCGCGGCGCTGGTGGCCGCAGGCTTCGAACCCCTGCGGGCGGACAGCGGCGGGGAGGGGCTGCGGGAGATCGCCCGCGCCGCGCCGGCGGCGGTCGTGCTCGACCTCGGCCTGCCCGACATGGACGGCAAGCAGGTGCTGGCCCGGGCGCGGGAGTTCTACCAGGAGCCGGTCATCATCCTGTCGGCCCGCGACCGGGAGACCGAGAAGATCGAAGCCCTGGACCTGGGCGCCAACGACTACGTCGAGAAGCCCTTCGGGCTGGGCGAGCTGCTGGCGCGGCTGCGCGCGGCGCTGCGCGCCCGGTCCCATTCGGCGAAGCCGCCGCCCGTCATCCGCGCCGGCGGGCTGACGATCGATTTTCCCAGGCGTCTCGTGTGTCGCGACGGAGAGCCCGTCCACCTGTCTCCCAAGGAATACGACCTGCTCACCAGGCTGGCCCAGAACGCCGGCAAGGTGATGCGGCACCGGGAGCTGCTGCTCGCCATCTGGGGACCGGCGCACGTGGACGACACCCAGTACCTGCGGGTGTTCATCGGCCAGCTTCGGCAGAAGATCGAAGGCGACGCCTCCACGCCCCGGGCGGTCCTGACCGAACCGGGCGTCGGCTACCGGTTCATTGCGGACGAGCCGGAAGCGCCTTCCGGCTGACGCCGACCGGCGGATGCGACCGCGTGCGCCTATTGACGTTCCGACCCGACCGTTAGAAGATAAGGAAATTCTATTCGATATATGGAATACATAGTGTCGCAGGACGGTCGTATCCACGAGAACGGCGGGTCAACGAAGCCCTTCGGTCCGGCTGTCGGTCGATGATCTGATTCAGGGGCGCCCCGCGCCCCGAGCTATGACGAGCATACCGAGCGGATGCTGGTGGACCTGGACGCCATCAACCCCGCTCAGGAGGTCGTTCCAACAACCGGAGCCTGGAAAGCTCCCGACCCATGGGATGGAACCAATGAATATCCTCACCAAGCCGCCCGTGATGGCCGGCGTCACCGTCATCGACGCCGACACCCACATCGCGGAGGTCTACGATCTTTGGACCTCGCGCGCCCCGGCCGCCTACAAGGCCCGCGTGCCCCAGGTGAAGGAAGTCGACGGCGAACTCATCTGGGTGATCGACGGCGACAAGCGGATGGGCCCCGCCTTCGCGATCAGCACCATCCGCCGCGACGGGTCCAAGGGGCACGGGAACGCCCTCACCAAGTGGAAGTTCGAAGAGGTCTTCGAAGGCGCCTACGACGTCAAGGCGCGCCTGGCCTACATGGACGAATCCGGCATCGCCGCGCAGATCGCCTATCCGAACCTGCTGGGCTTCGGAAACCAGAAGTCGATGGGCGTCGACCCGGATCTGCGGTGGGTGACCACCCAGATCTACAACGACGCCATGATCGAGTACCAGAAGGCGTCGGGCGACCGGATCTTCCCGATGGCGCTGATGCCGTGGTGGGACATCAAGCAGAGCCTCGCCGAGGCGGAGCGTTGCCAGAAGGCGGGGCTGCGCGGCGTCAACACCAACAGCGTGCCGGAGGGCCAGGGCATGCCCGTTCTGGGCGACAAGCACTGGTTCCCGCTCTGGGAGTTGTGCTCGGATCTCGGCCTGCCGGTCAACTTCCACATCGGCTCCGGTTTCGAATCGACGGCCTGGTTCGGCTCCGGCGTCTGGCCGACGCACGAAACCGAGGGCAAGATGGCGTTCGGCGGCTCGATGATGTTCGTCAGCAACTATCAGATCCTGGCCAACATCATTCTCTCCCGATTCCTGGAGAAGTTCCCGAAGCTCAACATCGTCTCGGTGGAAAGCGGCGTCGGCTGGATCCCGTTCATGCTGGAATCTCTCGAGTACCACATGAAGGATTCCGGCATTAAGTGCGAGCTCACCCCGATCGAGCTGTTCCGCCGGCAGATCTATGCCTGCTCCTGGTTCGAGCGGCGGGGGCTGGCGCAGTCGGCGCGGGCGCTGGGCGTCGACAACGTCATGTTCGAGACGGACTTCCCGCACCCGGTCTGCCTCTATCCCGACCCGGTGAACTTCATGGCCGAGACCGCCGCGGAATTCACCCACGAGGAACGCCGCAAGATCTTCGGCGGCAACGCCGCCAGGGTCTACAACATTCCCGTGAGCTGACGCAGGCGATCGGCTCTCGATCCAGGCGGTTCGCCCGGCCACGATCGCCACGTCAGAGGGTGGCCCACAGTTGCTCGCGCAGGGACTGTGGGCCATTTCGCGCAGCGGACATGCCGCTCCGCACGCCGCCCGCGAACCTCTTGCGCCGCACGGGATCTTCGGTGGACGCCGGCGCCGGCCCGGTGGAACGGCGGCGCGACGGAAGCCCGGCGCGGCAGGTCCATGAGGGGGGTTCCGATGCACGACGCCAGTCGCGAAGCGGCGAAGGACGATCCGGTAAGCGGCGTCGCGCCGAAGCTTGATGCGGCCTCCGAGCTGAAGACCGCCTACAAGCTGTTCGTCCTGGCGGTGCTGGTCGCGGCCAATGTGCTGAACTACGCGGACCGCGCCGTCCTCGGGGCGCTCGCCGGACCGATCAAGCACGACCTCGGGATGACCGACGCCCAGCTTGGCTTCATGGCGGGCACCAGCTTCGTCCTGTTCAACGCGATCGTCGGCATCGCGATGGGCGGCGTCGGCGACCGATGGCGCAGGAACCGGTTGCTGATGTTCGGCGTCGGGCTGTGGTCGGGGATGACGATGCTGTCCGGGGCGGCCACAAGCTATGTCCAGCTGGTGCTGGCGCGCATCGGCGTGGGCGTCGGCGAAGCGACGATCGGCTCGGTGGGCTATTCGATGTTGGCCGACGTCTTCACGGCGCGCCGCCGGGGTTTGGTCTTTTCGATCTTCCTCTGCGGCCCGTTCATCGGAATCAGCCTGAGCCTGGCCCTTGGCGGCTGGCTGGTCCAGAACTGGCCCGGCCAGTGCGGCGTCGGCCTGTGCGCTCTCAAGGGGTGGCAGGCTGCGTTCATCGTCTTCGGCCTGCCCGGGCTGGTGGTCGCCGCGCTCGCGCTTCTCGTGGGCGAGCCCGTCCAGGAGAAAATCGCGCTCTCCGCCGGAAAGGCGAAGCCCTTCGCCGAAGGCGTCCATGAGCTTTCGCTCCTGGTCCCGCCGTTCGCGACGTTCCAGATCTGGAGGCTCGGGGGCGCGCGGGCCGGGACGATCAACTTGGCCGCCGGCGCGGCTGTCGCGATGGTCGCCGTGCTGCTGGTGTGGCTTACCGGCAGCGTCGCCCAGTGGCTGGCGGTGGGGGTGGCCGCCTACGGGCTGATCTCCTGGTGCCAGGCGCAGCCCTATCGCGACCCCGCGTTCTGCCGATTGACCGTCGGGTCGCCGATCTTCTGGGCGGTCATCTTCGGCGGGGCGATGGTGGCGGCCCTGCATGGAACCATGTCGTTCTGGTCGATCCCGTTCGCCACGCGCCAGTTCGGCATGAGCTATGCCGAAGCCGGGGGCTCTCTCGGCGCCGCGATCGGCGGCGGTTCCCTGCTCGGAACGCTCATAGGCGGCTTCGCGGCCGACCGGTGGCGGCGTGTCGATCGCGCCGCGCCCCTCTACATTGCCGCCATCTGCGCGGGGGCGGGAGCGATCCTCCTCACGGTCATCCTGACCGCCGGGAACAAGGTCGAGTTCGTCTTGGCCACCGCGGCGCTGATGGTGTTCCTCGGGGCGTGGCCCGCCGGCGTCACCGCTCTGATGCAGGACCTCGTGCTGCCTATGATGCGGGCGCGGGCCGCGGCGCTGTACGTCTGCTGTCTGACGCTGATCGCCGGCTCGACCGGACCCTACGCCGTGGGTCGCATCGCCGATCTTACCGGGTCGATTCGAACAGGGTTGTCCTGTCTCTATATCCTCGTTCCCGGCTCGATTCTGCTTCTGCTGTTTGCGGTGCGCCGGCTTCCCGCCGCCTATCTTGAGCGGGACCTGCTGCAGGCGCGACAGCGGACGACGTGAACCGGTCCTGCCGGCGGGTCCGCCGCGGCGTGTCCAGTTTCCTCAGGCCGAGATGATGCAGCGGCCGTTGTTGAGCGAGGTGACGCCGCGCGCCTCGACGCGGCAGCGGAAGGAGACCACCTCGCCGTCGACCCAGATGTCGGTGGCGATGGTCTCGCCGGGGAACACCGGCGAGGTGAAGCGCACGCCGAAGCTTTTGATCCGCGCCGCATCGTAGTCGCAGACGCTGGCCAGCACGGCCCGGCAGGCGATTCCGTAGCTGCAGAGGCCGTGCAGGATCGGGGCGGGGAAACCCGCCCGCGTGGCGAACTCGGCCTGGGCGTGCAGCGGGTTGCGGTCGCCGTTCAGGCGGTAGAGCAGGGCCTGGTCGGGCCGCGTCTCCGTGACGTGGGTCAGGTCCGGCGCCCGGTCCGGCATGACGTGGGGCGTAAATCTTGACTTGGACGGCCCGCCGAAGCCGCCGTCGCCCCGAAGGAACATCACGGCCTCCGAGGTGTAGAGCGGTTCGCCCGAGGCCAGCCGCACGTCGCTGGCCATGGCGATGATGGCGCCCTTGTCGGCGCCCTTGTCGGTGACCTCGGAGATGCGCGAGCTGCCGATCAGCTGCGCCGAGGGGGGGAGGGGACGGTGCAGGGTGATGCGCTGCTCGCCGTGCAGCAACTTGGTCCGGTCGATGTCGACGCCCGCCAGGATGTTGCCGCCGCCGCCCCCCAGGACGGTCACCGCCGTCGGCACCGCGCGCAGGGCCGGCAGTTCGAAGACGTAGGGCGCCTCCTTGGCGTCGAGCGGATCGCGGCCCATGCCCACGCTGAGGTTGTAGAGCATCACCTGCGTATCGACATAGCTGAACGCTCGTTCCTCGCCCCGGCGCGAGATCAGGTCGTCATAGTCGAGAGGCATGGCTTGTCCTTCAGTCAGGTCCGGGCGCCCGGTGGCGTGGTCTCGACGTCTGCGCTCCGATAACGGTCGTTCATCGCCGGCTTGCAGAGCTTACCGGCGATGCGCGTCTCTAGCGCATGATCGGCGCCCTTGCGATCATCGACTTTCCACGGTCGCCGGGAGGCCGTCAGGGCAAAAGCGCGGAGAGTTCTGACGCCGCAGCGGTCATCGCGGGGGCGATCCGCGACCGGAGTTCCCGCACCGTCGTCGCTGCGGCCAGCGTGTTTATGTTGATCCAGGCGACCACCTTGCCCGCGCGGTTATGCACGGGAACGGAGATGGATCTCAGTCCAAGTTCGATTTCCTGATCGACCAGGGCGTACCCGCGCGCGCGAACCTCCGCCAATGCCGGCAGAAGCCTGTCTCGTGTGGTGATGGTCCGCGCGGTGCGCGGGACCATGCTGGTGCGGGCGAGGTAATCCTCGAGGTCTTCGGCGGCCATATGCGCCAGAAGCACTCGCCCCATCGACGTGGAATACAGCGGGATTCGAGAACTGATCGGGACATTGATGTTGAAGGGGTTGTCGCCGGGGAAATTCGCAAGGAACAGGGGTTCCTGATCCTGAAAGGTCCCGAAGATGACGGTCTGCTTCGTGACGTCGCGCAAGCGCGTCAGGACGGGCTCGTGGCCTGACAGCAGCGGAGACGACGACAGGTAGCTGGAGGCGAGCGCCGCCAGGCGCGGCCCCGGCGCCCCGCCGTCGGTCGCCTTCTGAACGTAGCCGATGGCGTCGAGCGTATAGAGGCACCTTCGGGCGGTCGGCCGGGACAGCCCGGTCAGGTTCGCCAGTTGCGTGACCGAGACCGGGCGGCCGCGCGCTTTCGCGATCACGTCGAGCACAAGCAGCCCCCGCGCCAGGGAGAGCATGAACGACGGGTCCCCTGTCCAACGGTCGAGACCTTCCGCTTCGGACGGCGGGCGGGACGATGCGGCGGCCGTTGCGGGACGCTTCGACTGGAGGTTCTTGGACGACATGCCGGCCTAGGTATTCCGGCCGCGATCGCTAATCAAAACATTCCGTCGCCAGTTGTACGATTATCGTCCGACCAATCGTTAATCGCATGAACCGGTTGCAGCTCCACGGGTTTGGCCATAGCGTCCCGCAAAATGCCGAGGGCGCGCTGGCCGCTTGGCGAACATCCTTTGGGGAGGCGAACTTGGCTCACTCACATCGGCCTTCACGGCGGCTCATCATGCTGGCGACGACGGCGCTTCTGGCCGCCGGCGCGGCCCACGCCCAGGAGACGTCGCCCCCGTCCACGATCGAGGAGGTGGTCGTCACCGCCCAGAAGCGCGCCGAGCGCCTCGAGGACGTGCCGATCTCCATCACCGCGGCGTCCGGCGAGACCCTGGAGCGGGCGGGGATCACCCGGCTGGAGGACATCTCCAAGATCGCTCCCGGGGTCCAGCTCAGCCGTACGGGGGTCTACGTCCAGCCGGCGGTGCGCGGGGTCACCACCCAGCTGGTCGGCGCCGGGCAGGAGAACAACGTCGCCGTCTACGTCGACGGCTTCTACCTGCCGTTCCAGCGCGGCCTGAACCTCGACCTGGCCAACATCAGCCAGGTGTCGGTGCTGAAGGGCCCGCAGGGCACGCTGTTCGGGCGCAACGCCACCGGCGGCGCCCTGCTGATCGAGACGCTGCAGCCCTCGATGACCGAACGGTCCGGGCGGTTCAGCCTGGGCTACGGCCGCTTCGCCGACAAACGCGTACAGGCCTATTTCTCGACGCCGGTCTCCGAGGTCCTGGCCGTCAACGTCGCCGGCTACTACCGCAAGAGCGACGGCTACATCAAAGACATCTCCGGCTTCAACACCGCGCCGCTCAGCAACTATTCGCTGAACGCCAAGGCGCGGTTCCAACCCAACGACGACCTCACCCTCACCCTGACCGGCGAGACCCTCAAGGTCTCCGACGGCCGGGGCCTGGCGGTCACCTACGATGGGCGAGCGCTGGCCCAGGTCCTCTTCCCCGGCAGCTACGTGGAGAAGGGGCGCAACCTGACCTCGCTGAACCACCCGGTGATCAACCGGTCGTTCCAGAATTCAGCGTCGCTGAAGGGCGAGTACCGGCTGGGCTGGGCCACCCTCACCTCCTTCACCCGCATCGAGAAGGAGCGCGATTTCTCGAGCTACGAGATCGACGGCTCGGCCAGGCCCGTCTACGACCAGAACTTCCACGAGTACGGCCGCGCCTTCTCGCAGGAGGTGAACCTCACCTCCACGAAGACGGATCCGCTCAGCTATGTGCTGGGTTTGTTCTATTTCAACTCGCGGTCCCGGGCGGACGACAACTTCGTCCGCGCCGCCCCGTCGACGGTCTTCCTGCCCCAGAACGACAGCGTGATCGATGCGACCGCCTATGCGGCCTATGCCGACGCCACCTGGCACATGGCCGATCGCCTCTACCTGACCGGCGGTCTGCGCTACAGCCACGAGAAGAAGGGCGTCATCATCTGGTCGGGCGCCGGCGCCCTGCTGCTGCAGAAGTCGGCCACCTTCCATAGCGTCACCCCTCGAGCGGTGCTGCGCTATGAGCTGACGCCGGACAGCAACGTCTACGCCTCGTTCAGCAAGGGCTTCAAGAGCGGCCTCATCAGCACGACGGCGCCGTTCAACATCGTCCAACCTGAGAAGCTTACCGCCTACGAGGTCGGCTTCAAGACGGCGCAGGGCGCGTTCCGGTTCGACCTGGCGGGTTATTATTACGATTACAAGAACCTGCAGGTGAGCTCGATTTCCGTCATCAACGGCGTCAACAGCTCCATAATCGCCAATGCTGCGACGGCCAAGATCTATGGGGTCGAGGCCCAGCTCAGCGCGCGCCTGAGCCAACAGTTCAACGCCCGTGCCGCCGTGGCCTACAACCACGCGCGCTACAAGGACTTCCGCAACGCCCCGGTCAACCTGCCCAGCGCCACGACGGGCCTGAACTCGGCCAGCTGCCCCAACACCGCCCCGCCGCCCGCCACCGTGCCGTGCACGCAGGACCAGAGCGGACAGCAGATCGTGCGGGCCCCGGACTGGACCTTCAATGTCGGCGGCGACTACACGGTCCCCATCGGCTTCGGCGACGTGGTGCTGACCGCGAACGTGTCCTATTCCAGCCCCTATTCACCGACCAAGAGCGACCTTGGCCTGAACGGCAGCGGCTACCGCTACCGCCAGGGCGACATAACCCTCGTCAACCTGCAGGCCGCCTGGCGCGCGCCGGGCGACCACTGGACGCTTACCGCCTTCGGCAACAACGTCACGGACGAGCGCTACTATATCGTCCTCACCGGCACCGCCTTCGGCGACTATCACGTGGAGGCCGAGCCGGCGACGTGGGGCGTCCGCGCCGACTATCGCTTCTAGCGTCCCGCGGCCTGGAGCATGATAGCCGGAAGTGGAAGCCGGTTCCGGCGACCGTCACGCTCTATTTCAAAGACTTGCCGAGCATGTTTGGTTCGAGGAGAACCAGACATGTTCTAGCCCCAGACGATCGGCAGGTGGGGGGCGGCGATCAGGCCCGGGACCACCGTGCGGTCGGCTCCGGGTTTCATCCGGAACGGGGGGATGCGCTCGAGGAACTCGCTCAGGGCGATGCGCAGCTCCCGCCGCGCCAGGTGCGAGCCCAGGCAGCGGTGCGGCCCGCCCGCCAGGGTGAAGTGGCGGTTGGAGGGGCGGTCCAGGCGGAACGTGCGCGGTTCCTCGAACTCGGCCGGGTCGAAGTTGCCCGCCGCGTTCAGGCACATGATGTACTCGCCCTTCTTGATCTGGACGCCGGCAAGCTCATGGTCGTGCTTGGCCGACCGTCCGGAATTGACGATCGGCTGCATGCGCAGGAACTCTTCGATGGCTTCCGGGATCTGGTCCGGATTGTCGCGCAGGGTCTGCTGCAGCGCCGGGTCCAGCGCCAGCCGCCGAAACATCAGCGCCGTCGTCGCCGCCACGGTGTCCAGGCCGCCCACCCAGAGGAAGAACACCGTGCCGATGATCTCGTCCTCGGTCAGCCCGCGCCCCTCGACCGTCCCATGCACGATATGGCTAGTGAGGTTGTCGACGGGCGTCCTGCGGACCTCCTCGATATAGCCGCGCAGATAGGCCAGGGCGCTGGAGATGCCCCACTTCATCCGCTCCAGGTTGCCCATGTCGTGCAGGATCGCGTACTCCCAGGAGAGGAAGTCCTCGAACTTCTCCTCGGGAAAGCCCATCAGCCCCATGAACACGCGCACGGGGTAGATCCGGCCATAGTCGTAGGCCAGGTCGCATTCGCCCTTGTCGGCGAAGCTGTCGATCAGCTCGCCGATGGTGGCGCGGATCTTCGGCTCCATAAGAGTGATCGCCCTGGGCGAGAACCAGGGATTCAGCAGGATCCGGTACTTGCCGTGGTCCGGCGGATCGATCGCCAGCGGGATCATCTGGAAGGTCTCACCCACCATCGCCTGGAAATTCGCCGCGCCGGCGTTCGAGTATACGGCGTCATTCTGATAGACTTCGCGGACGTCTTCGTAGCGGGTCACTACCCACGAGCCATGACCCGTCATCGTGGCCTTGCCCAACGAGTAGAAGATAGGCGGAAGCCTGTCGTGGATGCCCTCCGTCTTGCTAAAGGGGTCGTCCAGCGTATTCGGCGCGAGAAGGTCCGAGATGTCCCTGACAAGGCTGGGGGGAATGTGAGGGGGCAGGCTCGGCTGATCGGCCGACCGGACTGCAACGGCGTCGGCGACGCTTGATTCACTCGCCACGAAGGCCTCCCAACTGTTTATCCGACCGGACACGCTTCTATGCCGCCAGCATAGCGCGTGTCCGGACATCGCGCGTTCACATTCGATCGACGGCGGCGGCGAAGCTATTTGGCTGGCTGGCGCAGGGGTCGGAAGAAGCTCCTGACATCCTCGACGAACAGCTCCGGTTGCTCCATCGCCGCGAAATGCCCGCCCTTGGGCATCTTGGTCCAGTGGACGATGTTGTACATCTGCTCGGCCCACGACCGCGGGGTGCGCCGGACTTCCGCGGGATAGCGCGCATGGCCGGTCGGCGTCTCGATCCGCCCCCCATAGCCGGGCGCCCGCCGCCCCGGGCCCATCGACTCGTAATACATCCGCATCGAGGCGTTGATCGTGCCGGTCACCCAGTAGAGCATGATGTTCTCGAGCAGCCGATCCTTACTGTACACTGTTTCGACGTCGCCGCCGCAATCGCTCCAGGCGTGGAATTTCTCGACGATCCAGGCGGCCAGTCCCGCGGGGGAGTCGGTGAGGCCGTAGGCCAGCGACTGCGGCTTGGTGCTCTGAATCGCCTGGTAGCCGGTCTCGTGGGCGTTGTAGTCGGCCTTCGTCGCCAGGTACTCGATCTCCTCGGCGCTCAGGCCCGCGTGGGGATTGCCGGGGTCCGCCGGGCGGCCGCCGATGAAGTTGAGATGCAGCCCGACCAGGCGTTCGGGATGGGCCGCGGCCATCTGCGAGGAGATCGCCGATCCCCAGTCGCCGCCCTGCGCGCCATATCTTGGATAGCCCAGGCGCTCCATCAGCACCGTGTTCACCTCGGCCGCACGCTTGGCGTTGAACCCGGGTTTCTTGGTCGGTCCCGAAAATCCGTATCCGGGAATGGAGGGGGCTATGACGTGGAACGCGTCGCGCGCATCGCCGCCATGCGCCGCCGGATCGCTCAGCGGACCCAGCACGTCCAGGAATTCCGCGACGGAGCCCGGCCAGCCGTGGGTGATGATCAACGGCAGGGCGTCCGCCTCGGGCGAGCGGGCGTGATAGAAATGCAGCCGCTCGCCGTCGATTTCGGTCACGAATTGCGGAAAGGCGTTGAAGCGCGCTTCGGCTGCGCGCCAGTCGAACCGGTCACGCCAGTAATCGCACAGCTCTTTCACATAATGCAGGTCCGCGCCGTAGTCCCAGCCGGCGTCATTCAGCTGGTCGGGAAAGCGGGTGCGGCCGAGGCGTTCCCTCAGGTCGCTCAACACCGCTTCGGGCGTTTCGATTCGGAACGGCGTGATGTCCGCGGCGTCCATTCCTGCTCCTTCCATTGGCCTGGCGCATCCGCGACCGTCCGTGGCGTCGCTGGGTGCGCCCAGGCTAGGACCCGCGCTGTACGGAGGCAATTGCGGAGGCATGGTCGGGGGCGGCCACGAGGTCCACGAAAGCCGTTAAGGTGCGCGACCGGTTCTCCATTTCGAATAACTATTTGAATTGCGGACCGTAGAATCTTAAGACAGAACGAAAGGGAAAATCGCGAAAACTGATGGCCGCGCCGGGCGCGCGGCCTCGGACGGGAGGGGAAATGGAAAGCGGCGGCAGACCGGCGGCCCGTCTCGGCGGGCCCGTCCGATAGATGGAACGGACGGAGCCGCCCCTTACCGAGCGCACCGGCGAATACTGGCGGTCCGGCGCCGACGGCCGGCTGCGCATCGCCCGATGCCAGGCCTGCGGCTGGTATCTGCACCCCCCGTTGCCCCTATGCCCGAAATGCCGCGGGCGCGACGTGCGGTTCGAGCCGGTCTCCGGGCGCGGTCATGTCTATTCCTGGACGATCAACCGCTACAGGTGGAACCCCGGCATGGAGCCGCCCTATGTGCTGGCCCAGGTCGAGCTTGTCGAGCAGCCCGGCCTTATGATCCTGACGAACATTGTCGGCTGCGAACCCGAGGCGGTGACCGTCGGCATGCCGGTGAGCGTCGCCTTCGAACGGGCGGGTGAAGCCTGGATTCCGGTGTTTTCGGCATGATCGAAGAAAAAGCGGTGATCACCGGTGTCGGCAATTCGCAGATCGGGCGCAGGCTGCAGCGCGATCCCTGGACGCTCACCGCGGACGCCGCCCTGGCGGCGATCGCGGACGCCGGATTGTCGGTCGAGGATATCGACGGGGTATCGACCTACCCCGGGGCCACCGGCTCGACGCCGGGGATCACCGGGGCCGGCGTCGACGACGTCCGCGCCCTGCTCGGATTGCGAACCCGCTGGCATACCGGCGGCGGCGAGGTGCCCGGGCAACTCGGGTCGATCATCAACGCCGTCATGGCCGTGGGGGCGGGCCTGGCCGAGCACGTGCTCTGCTTCCGCACGGTGTGGGAATCCAGCGCGCAGCAGCAGCTCGGCGGCCGGTCGGCGACCATGCGCAGCGGCGTGGTGCGCGAGAGGAACCAGTGGAGCGAGCCTTATGGCGCAGGCTATTCCACGTACGGGGCGCTCTGGATGCAGCGCTACATGCACCAGAGCGGCGCGACCCGGGAGCAGCTCGGCCAGATCGCCGTCGTGTCCCGCGCCTACGCCGCGCTCAACCCGCACGCCGCATACCGTGAACCGCTCAGCCTCGACGACTACCTCGCTTCGCGGATGATCTCCGACCCGTTGTGTCTCTACGACTGCGACGTGCCGGTCGACGGCTCCATCGCCGTGGTGGTTTCGCGGGCCGGCGGCGCGGCGGTCGACGGCGGCCGCGCCGTTACGGTCCAGGCGATCGGGTCGGCGCCCGGCTACGACGCCAGCGCCGACATGATGTGGTCGCGCACGGCGCTGAAACCGTCGGACGTCGACGTGGCGCTGCTGTACGACGGGTTCTCGATCCTGGCCGTTCGCTGGCTCGAGGCGCTGCGGCTCTGCCCGCGCAACGAAGCGGGCGCCTTCCTCCAGGGCGGCCATCGCATCTCCCCGGGCGGGGATCTGCCGCTCAACACCCACGGCGGACAGCTGTCGGCGGGGCGGCTTCACGGCTATGGCGGGCTTTACGAGGCCTGTCTGCAGCTGCGGGGCGCGGCGGCCGCCCGCCAGGTCGCCCCCCGGCCGGAGGTGGCGGTGGTCAGCAGCGGCGCCGAGGGCTTCACCTCCTGCCTGCTGCTGGCGCTCTAAGCTCGCGCCCGGCGGGCTTGCGGCCTGGACGTGGCGGGGCGGCGGCCGGCCCACGTCGCGGCTTGCCCTGCCGTACAGTATGACTGACACTGCCTCAGTTCCCTGATAAGCCGCAGGCGCACAAGGCGCGGTCTAGGGAAAAGTGAAGAGAGGAACCACGATGGCACAGGACAATCTCATGGCGGCCGACGGCGCCAGCCGGCTTGCGCCGCACATCCCCGAGCACCTCGTCATCGACGTTTCGCCCTATCGGGCCGCCAACGCGCTGGACGATCCGTTCAGCCCGACGGAGGCGGTCTACAAGGACCTGCCCCCGGTGTTCTTCTCGCCGGGCAGCGGCGCGATGGGCGACCGGGGATCCTGGATCGTGACGCACTACGACGACATCCGCGACGTCTACCAGAACGACGAACTCTACAGCTCGGCGGGCGTGGTCAATTTCCAGGCGCTGATCGGCGAGACGTTCCAGCTGATTCCGATCGCCATCGACCCTCCGGAGCACGGCAAGTACCGGATATTGCTCAACCCGTGGTTCTCCCCCAGGTCGGTCGACAAGCTGGAGGCCAATATCCGCGGCTCCATCGCCCGGCTGATCGACAGCTTTGCCGACAAGGGCGAGTGCGACCTGGCCTACGACTACGGCCGCATCTATCCGGTGCAGGTGTTCATGGGGCTGATGGGCTTCCCGGCCGAGAAGTTCGAGGACTTCCTCTCCTGGGAGTACGCGATCCTCCATGACATGGGCGATCGCGAGCGTATGGCCTGGGGGCTCTCCAGCGCCATCGCCTACCTGCGCAGCTACATCGAGGAAGTGCGGAAAACCCCGGCCGAGAACCTGACCAGCCACGTCGTGCATGGGACCGTCGAGGGTCGTCCGCTGACCGAGGAGGAGATCATCGGCACGGTGTTCTTCCTCTGGCTTGGCGGGCTGGACACGGTGGCGGCCACCACGTCGCTGATGTTCCGGCGGCTGGCGCTGGATCCGGCGCTGCAGCAGAAGCTGCGCGAAAATCTCGACCTGGTGCCCGACGCCATCGAAGAATTCCTACGCATGCAGCCGATCGTCAATTCGTCGCGCGTGGCGAAAAAGGACCACGAGATCCGCGGCGTTCAGGTCAAGGCGGGCGACAGGCTCACCTGCTTCAACCTGACCGGAAACTTCGATCCCGACGAGTTCGACGACCCGCGCACGTTCCGCCTCGACCGCGCCACCAACCGCCACCTCACCCTCGCCGCCGGGCCGCATCGTTGCCTGGGCTCTCACCTGGCGCGCCGCGAACTGCGCATCGCCCTGCACGAGATTCTGGTGCGGCTGCCGACATTCCGGCTGAAGCCCGGCTCCGAGCGGCAGGTGATTCCCGGCCTGATCGCCGCGCCGCGCCTGCCGGTCGTTTGGGACCGGACGGCTTGACAGGTCCGACCGCGGAAGAAGTGACGACCTATCATTTTTTCTGCTTGCATCCCATTGCCGCTCGGGCGGAGAATGGGTGTATAAATTCTGGAAGAAGCGCTGCGCCTCGGTGCGCGCAAACCTTTAGGAGGATGTAGTGGCCGCCGACGACGGGACGAAGGTCAACGCAGACGACGCACAAAACTACTGGATGAGCGAGGGCTATGCCCCCGGCGGGGTGATCCGCGACGTGGATTACGCCCGGTCATCGCAGGGACTGCACCCCAGCCTGCAGGGCATCAAGATCGTCGATTGCGACACCCACTTCACCGAGCCGCCGGATATGTTCACGTCCCGCGCGCCGGAGAAGTTCAAGGGCAGGCTGCCCTATTGCCGCAACGTCGACGGCGCCGACCGTTGGTTCGTCGGCGACCGCAACTTCGGCACCATGGGCGGCAACGTCATCGGCGCCGACAGCAACAAGCTGCTCGGCCGGCTGGCTTTCCCGACCCTCGACCAGGGCCACGCCGGCTCCTACCAGATCAAGCCGCGCCTCAAGGCGATGGATGAGATGGGCATCTACGCCCAGATCTGCTTCCAGAACTCCGGCGTCACCCAGGCGGGTTCGCTGATGGCGCTGGGGGACGACGAAGTCGCTGTGATGATCCTCAAGATCTACAACGACGCTGCGGCCGAGCGGCAGCAGGAGTCCGGGGACCGGCTGTTCACCCTCGGCCACCTGCCGATCTGGAACAAGGCGGCGATGGAAGCCGAGGCGCGCCGCTGCATCGACATGAAGATCAAGGGGTTCGTCCTGCCCGACAAGCCGGAGCGGCTGGGCCTGCCGAGCTTCACCAACGAATATTTCGCGCCGCTGTTCGAGATGTGCGAGGCGACCGGGACCCCGGTCAACTACCACCTGAACGCCGCGATCAATCCCAGTGGCATGACCTGGGAGGAACTGGGCTTCGAGCAGCGCCTGGCGGTCGCCTCGATGATGTACTCGCTCGGCAACGCCGCGACGCTTGGCAACTTCATGGTCTCGGGCCTGCTCGACACCTATCCGAACCTGAAGATCGGCATGATCGAGAGCGGCATGGGCTGGGTGCCCTTCGCCGTCGAGATGATGGAGCACCAGTTCGACGAGATGATGCCGAACGTCGCCCGCAGGCTGCAGAAGCGGCCGTGGGAATACTTCCGGCAGAATTTCTGGGTGACCTTCTGGTACGAGTCGATCGGTCCCAAGCAACTCCTGGAAACGCTGGGCGTCGACAAGGTGCTGTTCGAGACCGACTACCCGCACCCGACCTCGCTCTATCCGGGCGTGCAGGAACACCTGGTCGATACTCTGGGCGGCTACGACTACGAGGTGCGCAAGCAGGTGCTCGAGCGTAACGCGGTCAAGCTCTACAACCTGCCGTTCTGACCCCCGCTCCCGGCGTGACGGCCGGAGCGGAAGCCGGCTCCGCTGTCACGCCCACGGCTGATCCGCTATCCCGAAGGCGACCGCAAAGCAGATTGCGGTCGCCTTCACTTTTTCAGCATCCTCCCACATGAATCGGCGCGGGGGTGGGCGCGGCTTTCCCAGCTTGACGCCCGTCGGCCGCCGGCTTGGTGCGATAACGGCCGGCGCGTGGCGGCCGGAAGGGGGGAAGGCGGCTCCGATGACTGACCCGGGAGTTTCCGCCTGATGCCCCGCCGCAGCGACATCTGGCGCATCGGCTTGGTGGACGCGAAGGTCCAGGCGATCGCCGCCGCCGGGACGCTTGAGGGGCTGCCCGTGCGGTGGCTGCCGGCCGGGCCGCCCTTCACATTCCTCGCCGACCCGTTCGGCCTCTGGCGCGACGGGGCCCTGCACGTTTTCGCGGAAGCCTACGACTACCGCACGCGCCATGGGACGATCGACCTGCTGCACGTCGGGGCGGGCGGCGAATGGTTCGGGCGCACCACCGTGCTGCGCGAGCCGTGGCATCTGTCCTATCCGTGTGTCTTCGAGGCGGACGGGGCGGTGTTCATGGCGCCGGAGGCCCACCGGTCGGGCGGCTTCACCCTCTATCGCGCCGCGGAGTTTCCCCATCGCTGGGAACCGTTCGCGCGGCCGGAACTCGACACGCCGGCGATCGACCCGACGCCGTTCCGGCACGACGGCCTCTGGTGGCTGGCCTATTCGCCGGCCGGGCCCCAGGCGCACAAGCAGGGCCGGCTGCACTTGGCCTTCGCCGAGTCGCTCTCCGGGCCCTGGCGCGCCCATCCCGGCAACCCGGTGCGCATCGACCGCGCCAGCAGCCGCCCGGGAGGAGCGCCCTTCCTGCACCAGGGCGTGCTCACCCTGCCGGTGCAGGACTGCGTGCGCACCTACGGCGCAGCGATCCGGTTGCTGCGGATCCGCGAGCTTACGCCGGACGGCTTCGCCGCGGACGCGGCTGCGCCGATCGCGGCGCCGACCGCCGCCGCGCCTTACCGCGACGGCCTGCACACCCTGTCGGCCTGCGGCGACCTCACGCTCGTGGACGTCAAGCGGACAGACCGTTCGCTGGGCGGGCTGGCGATTGACGCGGGCCGCGTGCTGGGGCGTTGGCGATCATGAGCGGAAGGCGCGCGACCACCTCCGCGCCGGCGCGCTCGAACGCCGCCGCGCCGAACCGCTCCAGGACGCGCGCCCGGGCCGCGGCTCCCATCCCGGCCAGCCGCTCCGGGTGCGACAACAGCCAGATCAGCGCCTGGGTGAGGGCGTCGGCGTCGCCGGGAGGGATGACCAGGCCCGTCTCCCCGTCCCGCACGCTGTAGGGCATCTCGCCCGCCCGCGAGACGATGGTCGGCAAGCCGGCCTGCATCGCCTCGTGCGCGGCGATGCACAGGCCCTCCGACCGCGACGGTTGTACGTAGAGGTGCAGTTCGGCCAGGAAGTCGCGCGGGTGGTCACAGAAACCCGTCAGGCGCACGTTGTCGAGGCGGGCCGCGGCGACCGCCCTCTCCAGCGCCGCCCTTTGCCGCCCCTCTCCGGCGATACGCACCTCGAACGGGCCCAGCGGGTAAAGGCTCTGGCCCCGCGCCCGCGCCAGGGCCTCGATCAGCACGTCGTGGCCCTTTACCGGGTGCAGGCGGCCCAGCGCGCCGATCCGCACCGGCTCGCCCGCCCGCCAGGGCCGCGCCTGGGGCGCCGCGGCGTCGGCGGCGAACAGCGGCCATACCGCCAGCCGTCCGGCCGGCACGCCCAGCCGCTCGGCCGTCAGCGCCGCCACGCTGTGGGAATCGCCGATCCACAGCGCCGAGTGCGCCTGGCGGGCCCGCAGCAGGAGGAGGTTGGCGCGCTTCAGGAAGGCGGCGTGCTGCCAGCTCACCACCGGCGTGCCCCGGCGCCGGCCGACCACCTGCCCCAGCAGGGTGGCGCGGGACAGCGAGGTCCAGATCACGTCGGGCCGCCACTCGGCGAGCGTCCGGTCGAGCCAGGCGAGCGCGGCCAGGTGGTCCTTCTCCCCGCCGTCCCGCACCCGCACGGTCAGGCCCGCGTCTTCCATGGCCGGCAATGCGCGCCCGTCCCGCCGGGTGAGCGCAAACACCTGCACCGTCGCGCCATGCGCCCGCAGCAACCGCGCCACAGCCGGGACGGGCAGGGCGGCGCCGCCGCCCTCCACCGAGTTGATGACGTAGGCGATCCGCATCAGGCCGCCGCCCAGGCCCCGGGCACGGCCGACGACGACGAGGCCAGGCCCGCGAACTGCATCAGCGCGCGGGCGGCGCGTTCCGACGACGGCTCCTCGGTCAGGTCGAAGGTGTAGGCGAACAGCGCCTCCTGGACCGGGCGGTGGATCGAGGCGTGCTCGTCGCGCGCCCGCGACAGGGCCGCGCCCAGGTCGGCCACGTCCTCGATGACCGGGCCGCACGTCCAGTGGGTGTAGTTGGGATCCTCCCGCCACGGCGTGCGGTGGACGTCGAGGAACACGCAGGGCCGCGGCGTCAGCAGGAACTCGTAGACCTGGCTGCTCACGTCGCCCAGGTAGATGTCGGCCCGCTGGGTGTAGGCCATGTTGGTGGAGGCCCGGCTGCCGAGGTCGATGTGGATGTTGGGCGCCCGCAGGTAGCGCTCATCGATGCGGCCCGGCCGGTCGATGCGCAGGCGGTCGATGGTCAGCACGTAGCGCCGTTCGAACAGCATGACGTGCGGCGCGAAGATCAGGTGCAGGTCGTCGTGCTCCAGGAACCAGTCGAGCACGCGGCCGCCCGCGGCGTACCAGGACGACAGGTGCGGCGAGACGTGCGGATTGTAGAGCACCACCGGGCGGCCGTCGTCCTGTAGCGGGTGGGTCGCGCCGCGCGGCGGCGACAGGTCGAACTTGGGATAGCCCACGACGGAAATCTTCGCCGGGTCGACGGCGGCGTCGGCGATCAGCCGGTCGCGGATCTTCGGGCCGGACACCAGCACGTGGTCGAAGGCCGCGCTGGCGGCGTCGAAGCCGATCGCCCGGTCGCCGGCGCCGTGGCGGGTGTGGACGATGCGCAGGCGGTCGAGGCCGTAGCGGGTCTTGAGGATCAGCGAGGTCTTCTCCGCGACCACCAGCACGTCGAGGCTGCGGAAGAAATCCAGGTTGTCCCGGTAGATCAATAGCTTGGTCGCCGGCAGCAGCCCTTCGAGCGCGCCGGCCAGCATCCGGCCGGGCCCTGGGGCGAGGCGAAGCTCGACCAGCTGGACCCCATGGCCGATCAGGGCGCCGCCCAGGCGGGCGACCTCGGCGGTGAGGCGCGGGTTGGTGGTGGCGACGACGATCTCGGCCCCGGCCCCGCCGCGCGCCAGGGCGAGCGCGATGGGCAGGCTGTGGGCGACCTGATGCACCTGGTCGTGGTTGAAGAGGAATCCGATCCGCATGTTTCAAAGACGCCACAAACCGCGGACTTCCTCAAGTCACGGCCAAGTTCGTTTTGGAGTCGGCGCCGGCCTGTGACGAAGGCTCAGGCCCCGCCCGCCCCGGCGAAAGCCAGGCTGACGTTCAGGCCGCCGAAGGCGAAGGCGTTCTGCAGGAGGACGCGCGAGGCGATCCGCCGCGCCGCGCCCACCACCAGGTCGAGGTCGCAGGCGGGATCGGCCCGTGTCACGTTCAGCACCGCCGGAGCCCGGCCTTCCGCCAGCGCCTTCAGGCCGAGGACCGCCTGCAGGGCCGCGGAGCCGCCGATCACATGGCCATGGGCGCTCTTGGTGGCGATCACCGGCAGCCGCCGCCCACGCTCGCCGAACACCTCCAGCAGGGTCTCGCTCTCGGCCGCGTCGTTCAGCGGCGTGCCGGTGCCGTGGGCGGAGATCAGGATGTCGTCCCGCTCCAGGATGTCGGCCTGCCGGGCGGCCTGGCGCACCGCGCGGGCCTGCCCGGCGGCGCTGGGCTGGGTGATGTTGAAGGCGTCGGAAGACATCCCCGCCCCGATCAGCTCCCCCAGCACCGGCGCGCCGCGGGCCCGGGCGTGGTCCATATCCTCCAGGATCATCGCCGCGCCGCCCTCGCCGAGCACCATGCCGTCGCGGTCCTCGGCGAAGGGCCGGCAGCCGGTTTTCGACATCGCCCGGATGGCTTCCCAGGAGAACAGGCTTCCCGGAGTGGCGACCGCCTCGCTGCCGCCGACGATGGCGACCTTGGCCTGGCCGGTGGCGATCATGCCCGCGCCCTGCGCGATGGCGTGGGCCGAGGAAGCGCAGGCGCTGGAGACGGCGAACACCGCGCCGCGCACGCCGAAGGTCATGGCGATGGCGCTGACCGCAGCGCTCAGCATCACCCGGGGCACGGTGGCGGGGTGCACGCGCGACGAGCGCTCGCCGAACACCCGCTGGTAGCCGGCCTCCATGGTCTCGAGCCCGCCGAAGCCGTGGCCGAAGATGACCGCCGTGTCCTCCGCCAGCACCGGATCGTCGCGCAGGCCGGCCTGGTCGAGGGCTTCCAGCGCCGGGGCCAGCGCCATGCGCGCGAACGGGTCGAGGGTCCGCCGGATCGGTCGGCCCAGCCGTTCGTCGATCGTGGCGTCGTAGTCTTCGCAGACCCTGGCCAGCAGGAAGTCCTGCGCCGGCGGGCCGAACAGCGAGGCGTCGATGCTGTGGCGGGCGATGCCGCCCTTGCCGCCCATGGCCGCCTGCCAGGCCGCCTCCACCGACCCGCCCAGCGCCGAGACGGCGCCCAGGCCGGTCACCGCGATACGCTTGCCGCCGAAGGCCATGGCGTCACGCCGCCGCGACGACGCGCGACTTCAGGAGGTCCACGAAGGCGCCCAGGGTTCCGCACTGGGCGAAGTCGCTCTCCTCGACGTGGACGCCGTACCGGTCTTCCACCTCGAACAGGATGCTGATCAGGTCGAGGGAGGCGATGCCCACGTCCTTCAGGGGCAGTTCGCGCGTCAGGTTCCCGCGATCCAGGAGCGCCTCCGTGGCGATCAGGTCGAGGACCTCATCATCGGATATCTGCTGCGCCATGCGCCGAACGCTCCGTGTCACAACGGCGTCCGCCTGCGGGCGCCCATAGTCCTGGGACGCCGCCGAAGCCCGGACGCCTCAGCCCAGAAAAGTCCCGTCCTCCATCCGCACCACGCGGCTGGCGTAGGCCTCCATGCGCGGGTCGTGGCTGACGCAGATCACCGCGGCGCGGTCGTCCACCGCCGCGGTCTGCAGCAGGCGGGCGACCTGGCGTCCGTTCTCCCGGTCGAGGGCCGAGGTGGGCTCGTCGGCGAAGATCACCTGCGGCCGCTTGGCCAGCGCCCGGGCGATGGCCACCCGCTGGCGCTCGCCGCCGGACAGCGCCGCCGGCCGCTGCAGGGTCCGCTCGCCCAGGCCCACCGCCGCCAGCGCCGCCTCGGCCCGGGCCAGGGCGAGGCCCGGCTTCAGGCCCTGGCGCTCCAGAACGATGGACACCTGCTCCCGTGCCGACAGCGCCGGCAGCAGGTGGAAGCCCTGGAAGATGAAACCGAAGTGCTCCAGCCGGAACCGGTCGAAGCGGTCGCGGTCCAGGGCGCCGATGTCCTGGCCCAGCACTTCCACGCGCCCGGCGCTGGGAGACAGCAGGCCCGAGACGATGGCCAGCAGGGTGGACTTGCCCGAGCCCGAAGGGCCGGAGACGATGACGAACTCGCCGCGTTCGACGGCGAAGTCCACCGGCCGCAGGGCCTCGATCCGCGCCCGGCCCTCGCCATAGCTCTTGCAGACCCCTTCGGCCGCCACCACCCGCTCGATCATGCGCCGCCCCTCGCCAGCGCCAGGTCGACCTCGGCGAGGCGGGCGGCCCCGCGCGCAGCCTCCAGCCCAGCCGCGGCGCGTTCGAGCCGGTCCTGCAGGGCGACGATCTCCAGCCCGTCGGCGGCTCCGGCCGCATGGCGGGTCTCGCCCCGGGTCAGGGCGGCCTGGGCGGCGTCGGCCGCCGCCTGCGCCTGGGCCAGCGCGTCGTCGGCGGCGCGTCGGGCGTTCAGCGCCGCGACCATCTGCGACCAGCCCTGCAGCACGGCCTTGCGGTAGGCCGCCTCCGCGCCGTCGGCGTCCGCCTGGGCGGCGTGGACGCGGGCCCGGTTCGCGCCGCCGTCGAGCAGGCTCTGGCTCACCGCGCCGGCCACCGCCCAGGCGAGCGCCCGGCTGTCGAGCAGCAGGGCGACCGCGGCGTCCGGTGCGCCCAGGGCGGCGGTCAGGCTGAAGTGCGGCCGGCCGGCGGCGACCGCCTCGGCCCGGTGCTCGTCCGCCGCCGCCAGCCGGGCCAGCGCGGCGCGCACGTCGGGACGGAGGTCCACGGCGTCCGCGTCGAAGGCGGCCGGCGCGGCCGCCAGCGGCGCGGCGGGCCCGGCGGGCGGCAGCCGCGGGGGCTCGGCGGCGCCCAGGGACGCCGCGAGCTCGGCTTCCCGCGTCTCCACCGCCCGGTCGGCTGTGCGCTGGGCGGCTTCCGCCTCGGCCAGGTTGGCGCGGCGTTCCGCCAGCAGGTCGGCGGCGGCCGCGCCTTCGCGGGCGCGCGTCCGGACCAGGTCGAGGGCGCGGGCGGCCAGCGCGCGGCGCCTGGCCGACGAGCCCTGCGCCGCCTCCGCCGCCCGCAGCGCCAGGTAGCTCCGCACAGTCTCGGCGCCGGCCGCCAGGCGCCCGGCCTCCAGGTCGGCGCGGGCCGCGTCGCGCTCGCGGACCGCCGCCCGGGCCGCGTGGGACAGGCGGCCGAAGATGTCCGGCTCGTAGGTGACGGACAGTTCGGGCGTCGCGCCGCTGTGGCCGCCGGAAAGCCGCCGCCCGCCCGCGGCGGCGGCGGCGCCGACCTCCGCCTGCAGCCGCCGCGGGGCGCGGGCGGCTTCCAGGTCGGCCTCGGCCCGGTCGAGCCGCGCGCGGGCCGCCCTGACGTCCGGCGCATGGGCGTCGGCCTGGCGCAGCAGGCCCGCCAGCACCGGGTCGCCCAGGTCTTCGCGCCAGGACGGGGGGTCGCGCGGCGCCGGGGCGGCGGCCGGCGCGGCGGCCAGGGCCGGATCGCCGGCGAGGCCGGTCCCGGCGACCGCCAGGGCGAGCGCCGCCAGCGCCGCAGCCCGCCGCCGGGCGGCGCTCAAGGTCCGATCCGGACCAGCACGCGCTGGCCGAGCTTCATCGTCTCGCCGCCCTCCACGCTCAGCACCACGCTGAACACCCGGGTGTCGGCCCGCGCGGTGGGGTCCTCCGACAGGGCGGCGGTGGTGAAGGCGTCGGCGACCCGCAACACCCGCGCCCGGTAGGCGCGGCCTTGCTGGTATTCGCGGGTCACCTGGGCGGCCATGCCGGGGCGGACCTGGTCGGCGAAGGCCTCGTCCAGCTCGGCCCGCACCACGCGGCGGCCGTCGGGCTCCAGCACGAACAGCGGGCTGGCCGCGGCGGCCCACGCGCCCTGGCCGGCGAACCGGCGCAGGATGCGGCCCGCGGCCGGCGCCCGGACGGTCAGCGCGTCGGCGGTGAGCGCCGCCAGCCGGCGGCGGCTCTCGGCGGCGGCGAGGGCGGCCTGGGCTTGGGAAACTTCGCCCTGCGCCGCCCGGGCGGCGGCGGCCGCCTGCTCGGCGTCCTGGCGCGTGCCGGCGTCGGCCTGGGCGAGGCGCGCCAGCCGCGCCGCTTCGCGGTCGGCGGCGGCGGCCTTGGTCCCGGCGACCAGCAGGTCGGCGCGGCGCCCGGCCGTCTCGGCCTCCGCCGCCGCGACGACGAGGCGCGCCTGCCGGGCGTCCTGCTCGGCCAGCGGCTGGCCCGGGGCGACGCGGTCGCCTTCCTCCGCCAGGATGCGGCGCAGGATCCCGTCGGTCTGCGCCGGGATGCGGACCAGCGCCGGCTCGGCCTCCACCACGCCGCGCGCCATGGCCACGGCCGGGTGGGCCGCGGTCGCGGCGCGCGCCTTTTCCGGCGCCCGGCAGCCGCCCAGGGCGAGGGCCAGGAGCGTTGCGGCGGCGAGGGCGCCGGCGCGGCTCATAGCAGCAACGTCGCCGGATCGGCGGTGGCCACCCGCCGCAGGGCGAAGGCGCCCGAGACCAGGGCCACCACGACCACCAGCGCGCCGGTCGCGCTCATCATTCCGCCCGACAGCACCACCGGCACGCCTTGCGAACGCGCCGCGGCCACCAGGGCGACGGTGAGGACGCCGGCCAGCGCCACGCCCGCCACGCCCACCCAGGCCGCCTGCGCCACGACGATTCCGCGCAGCGCGCCCATGGAGAAGCCCAGGGCGCGCAGGGCGGCGAACTCCTTGAGGGAGGCGGCCACCGCGGCGGCCAGCGTCTGGCTGGTGATCACCAGGGCCACCAGCACCGCCGTGATGCTGCCGAACACGAAGGCCGCGCCCGCGCCGGACTCCACCAGCCAGTAGCGTGTGGTGCGGGCGGCGAAGCGGTCGTCGGTCATGGCCTCGAACCCGCGGGCGCGGCCGGTGCGGTTGAGGTCCGCGGCCACGGCCGGCGCAGCCTTCGGATCGTCGGTCCGGGCGATGAAATAGGCCACGTCGCCGCCCGGCCCCGCCATCGGGTCGAGCTCACGCGTGGTGGCCAGGGAGGCGATCACGTTCACGCCGCCCAGGGCGCGCAGGCCGCGGGTCGCGCCGACCACCCGCACCCGCTGGCCGTTGATCTCGGCCGTGTCGCCCACCTGCAAGCCCAGCTTGCCGATATCGCCCGCGTCCACCAGCACCGCGCCCGGCGCCCGCAGCCGCGCGCGCAAGCCCGGCGTCAGCACGTCGTCCAGCGCCATGGCGTCGTCGGCGGCGTCGACGCCGACGATGTAGACGTTGACCATCCCCCGCCGCTCCGTCCGCCACTGGCCCGAGCCCCAGAGGAACGGCTCCACGCGCTTCACGTGCGGGTTCATCCAGATGAACATCTCCGCCTGGGCGGCGATCGGGCGGCCCAGGTCGATGCTCTGCACCCCGGGGAATCCCACCCACAGGTCCGCCGACGAGCGGGTCACATAGAGGCTGGAGAGCGAGAAGATCCCCAGGATCACCGCCCCCTGCAGCAGCACCAGCAGCCCGGAGAAGGCCACCGCCACCACCGCCGGCGCATAGCGCCGCCAGTCGTGCAGCAGGGTCTTGAGCGCCAGCGTCTTCACGGCTGTTCCCCAGGCCGGCCGATCAGCCAGACCCCCGCCAGGATCGCAGCTCCGCCGGCGACCTGGAAGAGGTCGGCGCGCTCGTGGAACAGCAGCCAGCTCGCCAGGATCACCAGCACGTAGCCGACCGCGGAAAGCGCGAAGGCCGCCGATAGCTTCATCTGCGACAGCACCAGCATCCAGACGGCGAAGCTGACGGCCTCCAGGACCAGCAGCGCCCAGGTGGAGGGCAGCGTCATCAGGCGCGCCAGCCAGGCCGGGCCGAACGCCTGGCCGCCCAGGCTCCGGGCGCTGGTCTCGGCCGCCACCTGGTAACCCGAGGTCAGGAACGGCATCGCCCCGCCCAGCGCGCCCAGGGCCAGGCGCCGCCGGCCCCTGATCCCCTCGCTGATGCTCCAGATCGTCATGCGGCCCGCCTCTGGGTCGGGTCGGCCCCGAACAGCGGCGCGGCCAGCCGCAGGGCGCCGTTCACCACCGGATGCCGATGCCGGAAGTAGAGCGAGGTGCGGGTCAGCCGGCTGCCGAGCTTGAGCTTGGTCTCATAGGCCGCCTGGCCGCTGCGGTAGCGCGTGAGCCCGCGCTCCAGGCAAAGGCGCACGTTGGTGAACCAGCTCAGGAAGTAGAGGTTGAGCGGACGCCCCCGCGCCGCCTCCATGCAGAAGAACTTGTCCAGGAGCACGCCGTGGTCCTGCAGCAGCAGGTTCACCGCCAGCAGGTCCTCGCCCTGGAAGTAGAGGACGGCGAAGGCCCGGCCCGGCATCCGCCGCAGCACCTCGCTGAAATAGGCGGGCGTCAGCTCCTCGAACTGCATCTCGGCCCGGGCGCGGGTCTCGGCGTAGAGGGCGCTCACCCGGTCCAGCAGGCCGTCGAGGGTCTCGCGCACCTCGATGCGGACCGCGCCCAGCGACCGCAGCTTGCGGCGCATGTCCCGCCGGACGCCGGGGGAGAGCCGGGCCAGGTAGGCGTCGAGGTCCGCGAAGTCGATGTCGAGGTCCGCCACCGGCTGGCCGGGCAGGGGGCGGAAGCCGAGGGGGCGGGCCGCCGCGTCCCAGAGGCCCTGGTCGGGCGCGGCCACGTCCTTCAGGCCCAGCAGCGTGCAACGCGCCCGCTGCGCCTCGGCGGCGAGGCCTTCCAGCAGGCGCTGCGCCAGCCGCGGCCGCTCGCCGGCCGGAACCTGCGGATGGAAGCCCGCCGAGGCGGTCTCGACGCAGGGCGAGCCCAGGCAGGCGAGCCTGAGGGTCAGGAGGTCCGGGGCCATGCGCCGGGCGGCCGCCAGCAGTCGCCGGGGCGCGCCCTCCAGCGTCGTCTCCAAAGGATAGTCGGTCAGGAACGCCGGCGCCGCGGCGACCAGCCGGCCCGTCTCCCGGACGCCCAGGTAGCGCCAGCGGAACCCCGGCAGGCCGGACGCCTCGATCGCCGAGAGGTAGTCGTAGGCCTCCACCTCGCCGGGGAACACCGCGTCCCAGGCCTCCCGCCCGAACTGGGCGATGGCGGCGGCGACCTCGACCTCAGGCATCGATGGTCTCGTCGCGGCCGATCTGCGCGTGGTCGGAGAAGAAGCGGGCGGTCATGTCGGCCACCACGTCGCGTTCCTTGTCCACGTGGATCATGTGGAAGCTGTCCTCCAGCAGCCGCATCTCGACGGAGCCGCCCAGCGCCGCCTGCAGCCGCGCCGCGTTGCGCGGATGGCTCATGTCGTCCTCCCGGGCGTGCAGGATCAGCGTCGGCGTGAAGATGCCGGCGCCCTGCCGCTCCACCTGCCGGCCCAGGCGGTAGAGCTGGTAGAGCGAGCCCAGCGGCATGCGTGGCAGCGCGCCCTCGATCAGCGATTCCGGCGCGACGGCCGCCAGCTCGCGCAGCCGCTCGTCCTTCAGCCCGAACGGCCAGGGCTCGGCGAAGCTCAGGTTGCGCACGCCGGGCAGGTTGGCCATCAGCTGGATCGCCGGCGCCGCCGCCGCCCAGCGGGGCATGTTCCAGCCGTCGTATTCGAAGGTCATCGAATAGACCGCCGCGGCCCGCACCGCCGGCCGCTCGCGGGCCAGCAGCAGGCCCAGCGCTCCACCGGCGCAGACGCCTGCGACGCTCACTTCCTTCACCTCGGCGGCGAAGGCGTCGTAGGCGCGGACCACGCTGTCCAGCCAGTCGCGCCAGCCGGTGGCGAGCAGCGTCGCCTGGTCGGCGCCGTGGCCGGCGAGCTGCGGGCAGGCGACGGAAAAGCCCCGCCGGATCAGCCGCTTGGCCAGCGGCTTCATCTCGCCGGGTGCGCCGGTCATGCCGTGGATCAGGAGGACGCCCCGCTCGGTGGAGGGCAGGACCTTGAAACTGCGGTCGATCAAGCGGCGGCCTCCCAGAGGGGTATGCGTTTGCGGCGGTTGGTCCGGGCCAGGAAGCCCAGGCCGTGCGGCGGGCCGATCACATGCACGCCCCTGGCGGCCTGCTCGGCGGTCAGCGGGCGGCGCAGGGCCGGCAGCCGGGTCCAGTGGACCGCGGGGCGGAAGTGGTGCTCGGCGTGGTGGCCGTTGTTGAACCAGGTGAGGTTGTAGAGCGGCGCGTAGCTGGAGACCCCCCAGGCCATCGGCTCGTCCGGGTCGCCGTTCAGGTGCTCGTAGTAGCCGTTGAGCTGCGACAGGCACTCGCCGAGGGAGTGGAAGGGGAGCAGGAACAGCACCGCCTTCCAGCTCACCAGCGCTATGCCCAGGGTGAAGAGCGCGACGGCGGCCACTTCGATGCGGCCCCACAGGGTCTGCAGCGGCCGGCGGGCCTTCAGCGCCGCATGGACCGAACCGCCGCGCAGAGCGCCCACGAAGACGTAGCTCAGCAGGCCTTCCGGCCGCCCGTCCGTCCCGTGGCGGTAGATGGACAGCCAGTCGCGGGTGGTCCCGTCCGGCCCCGGCCGGTCGCTGTCGCCCTCGTGGTGGCGCAGGTGCACCCAGGTGTAGAAGGTCTGCGAAAAGCCGATGGCCACCGACTCCAGCAGGGAGAAGGCGTAGTTCAGGCGCAGCGAGCGGAAGTAGGGGGTGTGCAGGAAGTTGTGCGACACCCCGTTGATGTTCCAGCTCATGGCCAGCGCATAGAGGCCGCCGCAGATCAGGTTTCCCCACCAGGGCCGCGCCTCGAACCCGGCCACCGCCCAGACCACGAAGGCCAGGTGCGCGAAGGCCGCGGCCACGGGGACGGCGTCCCACGGCGTCCAGGCGAAGAGGCCATGCTTGCGCTTGGGCAGCCGGTGGTCGGGGACGGTCATGGGCGGCGTCTTCATCGAAGCCCCGAGAGCGAGACGCAGAGCACGCCGGCGGCGACCAGGGCCGCGCCCGCGACCTGGCTGCGGCTCAGCCGCTCGCGCAGCACCAGCGCGCCGGCGATGGGAACGGCGGCGAAGTTGAGCGTCATGATCGGATAGGCCAGCGCCAGGGGCGTCCGCTCCAGCACCAGGATCCAGGCGACCAGCTCCACCGCCCACAGGCAGAGTCCCGCCCACAGCAGCGGCCTGGCGAACAGCGCCGCGACGAAGCCCTCGCCCCCCGCGCCGTCGGCGACGGTCTTGAAGCTCAGCTGCACCCCGATCTCGGCCAGGATGCAGAAGCCCAGCAGGGCGAGCGAGGTGGTGGTGAGGTCGCCGCTCATGGGGCCAGCCTCTCGATCAGGTCGATCAGCCGCAGGTTCGTCGCCTGGTTGCCGGCGATGGCCTGGGGCCCGGGACGGGCGCGGGGCTGGTCCATCCAGGCCTCGCCG
This sequence comes from Phenylobacterium sp., assembly GCF_036502675.1. GTDB lineage: Bacteria > Pseudomonadota > Alphaproteobacteria > Caulobacterales > Caulobacteraceae > Phenylobacterium. Next base: position 12,833 of record NZ_DASXYF010000098.1, on the reverse strand, counting down.
CGCTTGAGCATCGCCGCCGGGCCGCCGCCATAGGCCGGCCGCGACCAGTCGCCCACCACGTCGGCGCCCGCGAGCCTTCGCCCGTCGCAGGCGGCGCGGACCAGGGTCTCCAGCGCCTCGAGCGGCAGCCGGCCCTGGTCCCAGTTGGTGGCGGCGTCCTGCGGCCGCAGGACGTCCTTGTCGATGGTGACGTAGACGGCGGCGGTCTTGATGCGCCCGGGCAGCAGGGCGGCGAACGCCGCCTCGCCCACGGCGGCGATGGCCGGCCAGCGGTCGGCGAAGGTCGGCTGCGCCCCCGCCGGCGGTTCCGGATAGGCGTAGACCTCCAGCCGGCCGCCGGCGATCAGCTCAGGATCCGCGCGCCGGGCCTGCGGCGCGCGGATGTCGCGGCTGCAGACGCCCACGGTGACCACCTTGGCCACTCCGGGCGTCCGCGCGGCGCGCGCCACCCAGGAGCCGCAGTGCAGGCCGCGTCCGAACCGCACCCAGTCGGGATGGTTGTCGAAGTGCACGACGGTCACGTCGTCGCTCGCCTGCTCGCAGGCGCGGGCCAGCAGCAGGGCGGTCACGTGATGGAAGTCGCCCGAGCCCGAGACCGCCAGCAGCGGGCCGTCGGGAAGGCCTGCGTCCAGCCGCGACGCCAGCCGGTCCAGCGCGTCCGGCCGCGCCCAGAGGCGCAGGGCCGGTCCCAGGTCGCGCAGGTCGAGCGCGCAGCCGCCCGTGGCCGCGACCCGGGCGCAGAGGGTCTCCTGGCCGCCCAGCGCGTCGTCCAGATGCAGCAGCGCCGTGCGCATCGCCCGCGCCTCAGCCGCTCACGCACCGGCGCAGGAGGGCGTCGATGAGCTCCAGGGCCAGGTCGATCTCCTCGAAACTGATCTCGAGGGAGGGGGCCAGGGTGATGACGTTCTTGTGGTAGCCGCCCACGTCGAGCACCAGGCCCAGGCGGCGGCCGCCCGCCTCAAGGTCGCCCTTCATCCCCTCCTCGCACATCCGGTCGAGCAGGGCCTTGGCGGGGGTGAAGCCGTCGGCCTCGCAGATCTCGGCGCGCAGGGCCAGGCCCAGGCCGTCCACGTCGCCGATCTGCGGCCAGCGGGCCTGCAGCTCGCGCAGCCCCTGCAGGAAGTAGGCGCCCTTGGCGGCGACCTGGGTCGCGTAGTCGCCCTCGGCCATCATCTTCATGGCCTCCAGCGCCACCGCCGTGCCCATGGGGTTGGCGTTGAAGGTCGAGTGAGTGGAGCCCGGCGGGAACACCGTCGGGTTGATCAGCGCCTCCTTGGCCCACAGCCCCGACAGCGGATTGAGCCCGTTGGTCAGCGCCTTGCCGAACACCAGGATGTCGGGCTGCACGCCGAAGTGCTCGATCGACCACAGCTTGCCGGTGCGGAAGAAGCCCATCTGCACCTCGTCCACCACCAGCAATATGCCGTAGCGGTCGAGGACGGCCTTCAGCTCGACGAAGAAATTGGGCGGCGGCACCACATAGCCGCCGGTCCCCTGGATCGGCTCCACGTAGAAGGCGGCGAACTCCGCCTGGCCGGTCTTGGTGTCGAGGACGCCGTTGTATTCCGTCTCGAACAGCCGGGCGAACTTCTGCACGCAGAGGTGGCCGTACTCCTCCTTGCTCATGCCCTTGGGGCCGCGGAAGTGGTACGGGAACTCGATGAACTGCGCCCGCTCGCCGAAGTGGCCGAAGCGCCGGCGGTAGCGGTAGGACGAGGTGATCGCCGAGGCGCCCAGGGTGCGGCCGTGGTAGCCGCCCTCGAAGGCGAACATCAGGCTTTTCCCACCGCAGGCGTTGCGCACCAGCTTCAGCGAATCCTCGATCGCCTGGGCCCCGCCGACGTTGAAGTGCACCCGGCCCTTGGCGCCGAACTTGGCCTCGGCGTCGCGGGCGATCATCGCGGCCAGCTCCACCTTCTCGCGGTGCAGGTATTGCGAGGCCACCTGCGGCAGCCGGTCGAGCTGCCGATGGGCGGCGGCGTTCAGGCGCGGATTGCGGTAGCCGAAGTTGACCGCCGAGTACCACATCTGCAGGTCCAGGAAGCTGCGGCCCTCGGCGTCGTGGAGGAACGAGCCTTCGCAGCTCTCGAAGAACTTCGGCTCGGGCATGTAATGCACCGTGTCGCCCCAGGAGCAGTACTCCGCCTCCAGGCGGCGGAGTTCGGCTTCGTCGAGCGGATGGTCGAGGGCGGCGTCGTACATGGGGGGTCCTGTCTGGAGGTCAGAGGGCGGCGGCGCGGGCCGGCCCGGCGGCCAGCAGGGCTTCCAGCGTCGCGGTCACGTCGTGGAAGGTCTCGAAAGGGTGGAAGGGCCGGTCGCGGCCGGCCGCGTAGACGGCGAGCTCGCCCTTGGCGAACAGGATGTCGGCCCGTCCGGAGAGGCAGAAATCCGAGCGGCCGTCGCCCACGAACACCAGCGGCCGGTCGTCCGTGGCGGCGGCGGCGCACTTGCAGACGCCGGACCCCGCCGCGCAGCCCTCCCGCCGCCAGGGCTGGCGAAGCCTGCGCTGCGGTGCGCGCCCGGCGAGCACATTGGAGACCACCGGCAGCCGCTCCAGCCCGTGGCGCGCCAGGATCCGGCGGATGAAGTGGTCGACCCCGTCGCTGACGACGGAGACCGGCAGGTCGCGCGCCTCGCACCAGGCGACGAACGCCGCGAACCCGGGGTCGAGGACCTGGGCGTCCAGCACTGCGTCCACCGCTGCGTCGTCGGCGCGCAGCAGGGCGATCTGCCGGCGCATGCAGCGCGCCGCGCTGATCCGCCCGGCCCGCCAGTCGGCCTCCACCGCCTCCCAGGCCGGGTCGGCCAGCGCTTCCAGCACGGCGTCGGTGGTGTCGCTGAGGGTGATCGTTCCGTCGAAGTCGCAGACTATCCGCATTCACCGCACCGTTCGGCGCCGAAGCCCGACGCCCTCGCCCCCGTTGCAGCTGAGACGCCGCGGGCCGCATGGCGCCTCAGGGCGGTGCTTGCGGCTGCGCGAGGTTGGCGATGGCTGTGCGCGAGACCCTGCGCTATGGCTCCTCCGCAGCCGACCTCGCGCCGGCGTCGAGGGAACGCAGCGAACGTGCAGGACAAGGGCCAGGCGACGCCGCTCCTGGCGGCCTACTTCGAGCGTCGGGACGAGCTGCGCCGCTTCTTCCTCGCCCGCACCGGCTCGGCCTCCGAGGCCGACGACCTGCTGCAGGACCTATACCTGAAGACGGCGGACGCCACGCCGCCGGCGGAGCTGCGCAGCCCCGGGGCCTACCTCTACCGCCTGGCCGCCAACGTCATGCTCGACCGCCTGCGCCAGCAGCGCCGGGCCGCCGCCCGCGACGGCGCCTGGCGCGAGGCCAACACCACCGTCGCCGCCAGCGAGGCGGTGAACGAGGAGCCCGACGCCGAGGCGGCGCTCGCCGCCCGGCAGCGGCTGGAGCGGGTGCTGGCGACGGTGGAGACCCTGCCGCCGCAGACCCAGCGGGTCTTCCGCATGCACAAGCTGGAGGGGTTGAGCCATGCGGAGACCGCCGCCCGGCTGGGCGTCTCCAAGAGCGCCGTCGAGAAGCACATGATCACGGCGCTCAAGCGTCTGCTGGAGCGGAGGCAGGCGTGACTGTAACAATTACGCCACTGTCGCGCAGGTTCTGTGGAGGTTGCAACATTACGGCGCCGTCATCTCATCGGACGCCGCGGCTTTCCCCTGCGGCGCCGAGGTCGAACGCATGAGCCCGCCGTCTTCCACCGCCGCCATCCGGGACCAGGCCGTCGCCTGGTTCGTGCGGCTGCAGGGCGGCGACGTGGCCGAGGACGACTGGATCGCCTTCCGCGCCTGGCTGGAGGCGGGCCCTGCGAACCGCGTCGCCTACGACGAGGTCGAGGGCCTCTGGGTCGACCTGGACGACGCGGCGGACTCGACCGTGGTCCCGTTCCAGCCCCGGTCCGTGGCCCCGCCGCCGCTCCACCGGCGGACATTCCTGCGCTGGGGCGCGCCGATCGCGGCCTGCCTGGCGGTGGGGATCGGCGTCAGGCAGCTTCGGCCCCAGGCGCCCGACCCTCCGCCGGCGGATGTCTACGAGACGGCGCCCGGCGAGATCCGCGCCATTCCGCTGGCCGACGGCTCGCGCATCGACCTCGACGCCGCCTCGCGGGTGGAGGTGCGCCTGGCGCCCGGGACCCGCGCCGTGGCCCTGGTCCGCGGCGAGGCGGCCTTCGACGTCGCCCACGACCCGGCCCGTCCGTTCCTGGTGGCGGTGGGCGACCGCACCGTCCGCGTGGTGGGCACCGAGTTCAACGTCCTGCGCCAGTCGGGCCAGGTGCGGGTGACCGTCCGCCGCGGCGTGGTCGCCGTGGCCGGCGACGGCGGGGCCGAGCACCGGCTCACCCCCGGTCAGCAGTTCGAACATCGGGAGGGTTCGTCCCAATCCGCCGTCACCCAGGTCAGCGCCGACGACGCCTTCGCCTGGAAGCGCGGCGCGCTGGTGTACCGCGACCGGCCGCTGGCCGAGGTCGCCGCCGATCTCTCGCGTCATTCCAGGTTGCCGGTCCGCGTCGAGCCCGCCGCCCAACGCCTGCGCTTCACGGGAACGCTCAGCGTCGATACGCTGGACGCGATGTTGGCCAGGCTGGAGACCTTCATGCCGATCTCGGTCGAGCGGAGCGCGACGGAAATCCGGCTCAGGGCGCGTGCCCACTAGCGGAGCAACCGGGCGGCGGCGCTGGGGACATGCGGCGGCGCTGGCCGCTGCGGCCGCCGCCCTCCCGCATGCCGCCCTGGCCGCCGAGCCGGGCGCACGCGCGGTGCGCTTCAACATCGCCGCCCAGCCCACCGCCTCGGCGCTCCTCGAGCTGGCCCTGCAGGCCGACGTCTCCCTGGGCGGCGCGCTCACCACCTGCCAGGGCGAGGCCCGCCGCCTCCACGGCCGCATGCGCCTCACCGCGGCGCTCGACGCCCTCGTGGCGGGATCGGGCTGCCGCTACGTCCTGCCGGATCGCAGCACGGTGCTGATCGAGCCGGCGCCCCCCCGGTCCTCATCGCCGCCCGCGCCGGCGCCCGAGCCGCCGTCCGAGCCCCCGCCGGTGGTCTCCGAGCTTGTCGTCACCTCGGGCCGCAGGGCGGAGCTCGCCGGGCGCGCGCCCTACGCCGTCACCGCCGCCACCGGCGACGACCTGCAGACCACCAGCACGGAGGACCTGCGCGAGCTCGCATCGCGGGTGGCGGGCATGACCGTCACCAACCTAGGGCCTGGCCGCGACAAGGTGCTGCTGCGCGGGATATCGGACGGGGTCTTCACTGGCCTCACCCAGTCCACCGTCGGCCTCTACCTGGACGACGTGCCGGTGACCTACAACGCCCCCAACCCGGACCTGCGCCTGATCGACGTCGCCCGCGTGGAGGTGATGCGCGGACCGCAGGGCACCCTCTACGGCTCCGGCTCCATCGGCGGCATCGTCCGCATCGTCACCAACAAGCCGGATCCGGACGACCTGGCGGGCTCGGTGATGCTCGGAGTGTCGGGCACCCGCTCCGGCGGGCTGAACGACGAGGTCGAGATCGTCGGCAACGTCCCGGTCGTCGCCGGCCGCGTGGCGCTGCGCGGCGTCGTCTATCGGGAGCGCGGCAGCGGCTACCTGACCGACGTGACGCTGGGCCTGCGCCATGTGAACCGGGTCACGCGCGACGGCGCCCGGCTGGCGCTCGGCGTCGAGGTCAGCCCGGAATGGACGGTCACCCTGGCCGGCGTGCATCAGTCCATCAACGACAGCGACACCCAGTATGTCACCCGCGGCCTTGGGCGTTTTCAACGCGCGAGCCGGGTCCAGGAGCCGCACGACAACGACTTCGACGAGGTCTCGGCCACCGTCGAAGGCCGTGGACGCTGGGGCCACGTCACCTGGTCGGCGGCGGGGCTGCGCCACGTGCTGGACAGCCGCTACGACGCCACCGCCGTCATGCCGATGCTGGCCGGCGCGCCCGGCGTCGGGGTGCTCGACGACCGCCGGCACATCGAGATCCTGGTCTCCGAGCTCGCCTACGCCTCGCCCAAGGCCGGCCGGCTGCGCTGGCTGGGCGGCGCCTTCGCCTCGGTGGGGGAGGTCGCCAGCACGATGGACCTTACCCGCAGGCCGACGCCCACGGAGGTCTACGGCGAGCACCGCACGGACTCCATCGGCGAGCTGGCGGTCTATGGCGAGGTTACCTACGACCTCATGCCGCGTCTCGACGTCACGGCGGGCGTGCGCTGGTTCCGCTTCACCTTCGACACGGACTCCGACGTCGTCCTGGGCCCGGCGACGCGGCTCTTCAACGGCTCGAGCAGCGCCAAGGGCCTCTCGCCCAAGCTCGCCGTACGATATCAGTGGCGTGACACGGCCACCCTCTACGCCCAGGTCACCGAAGGCTATCGGCCGGGCGGCTTCAACACCGCGGGACCCACAGGCCAGGCCTTCGACGGCGCGCTGGGCGACCCGGCGCGGGAGTTCGACTTCGACGAACTGTGGAACTACGAGGCCGGGGCGAAGCTGCGCCTGCTGGACGGCCGGCTCGCCGTGCGCCTGGCCGCCTTCTTCGCGCGCTGGCGTCATATTCAGAGCGACCAGTTCCTGAGCTCCGGTCTGCCGTACGCCGTCAATGTGGGGGACGGTTCGGACCCGGGCCTCGAGGCCGAGATCGCCTGGCGCCTCTCGCACCGCCTGACGCTGACGGCGGCTGGCCTGATCGCTGAGCCGGAACTGGTCTCCCGCAACCCCGCCTTCGATTCTCGACGCGACACCGGCCTGCCGGGCGTGCCGGGCGGCTCGGCCAGCATGGGCCTGCGCTACACGCACCCGCTCTGGTCGGGGCTCGAGCTTACGCTCGACGGCAATGTCTCCTACGTGGGCTCGTCCTTCCTGAGCTTTTCGGCCCAGCTGCCCCAGCGCATGGGCGACTACGCCACCGGCAAGGTCTCGGCCACGATCGCCTCCGCGCGCTACGAGGCGACCCTGTTCGTCGACAATCCTTTCGACACCCGCGCCGACACCTTCGCCTTCGGCAACCCGTTCCGCCTGGGCCGCGACGCGGTCTCGACCCCGCTCAGGCCCGTGACCGTCGGGGTCCAGCTCCGGGGGCGGTTCTGAAGGCCGCGCGCCCGGTGCGGGACGAAGCTATCTTGCGGCGTGCGCGGGGCACTTCATGAACTTGCCCTTGGCGTCCTTGCAGACCTTCTTGGCGGCGGGCGCGGCGGCGCAGGCGACGAACTTGCCCTTGGCGTCGTGGCAGGTCTTGGCCGCCGCCGCGCCGGCCCCTCCGGCGGCGAGCAGCGTGGCGATGGCGAAGGTGGCGATGAGCTTGGACATTGGGAGTTCTCCTTGCACGTCCAGGGACGCCACGGCGCAAAGGCCGCCTCACCAGCGCCACGGCCGCCGCCTGCTATGAAGCCGCAACCAGCCCTGCGCGTTCCAGCTCCGCGCCCGTGACCTCAGGAGGACGGTTTGGCCCTGCAGATCGACGCCGGCTTCGAATGCGGCAACATCCTCGTCCGGTCGGCGGGCGAGGCCGCCGCGGACCTGGCGATCCGCCAGGACGCCAACGGCTCCTGGTTCCAGTGGTTCTACTTCCGGGTCCGCGGCGCGGCCGGCCGGCACCTTGCGCTGCGCCTCGTCAACGCCGGCGCCTCGGCCTATCCCGACGGCTGGCCGGGCTACCGCGCCTGCGTCAGCGAGGACGGCGAGGCCTGGACGCGAACCGAAACCCGCTATGAAGCCGGCGTGCTGGAGATCCGCCACGCGGCGCGGGCCGACACCGTCTGGTTCGCCTATTTCGCGCCCTACGGCCTGGCGCGCCACGAGCGGCTGCTGGCCCGCGCCGCGTCCGACGGCGGCCGTCGGGACGTGCTCGGCCGCTCCGTCGACGGCCGGCCCATCGACCGCGTCACCCTGGGCTCCGGCCCCCGCCAGGTCTGGATCGTCGGCCGCCAGCATTCCGGCGAGACCATGGCCAGCTGGTGGATGGAGGGCGCGCTCGACCGCCTGCTGGATCCCGCCGACACCGTCGCCGCGTCGCTGCTCGCCGCCGCCCAGGTGCACCTGGCGCCGCTGGTCAACATCGACGGCGCGGCGCGCGGCCACCTGCGCGGCAACGCCGCCGGCGTCGACCTGAACCGCCAGTGGCATGATCCCGACCCGGCCCGCGCGCCGGAGGTGGCGGCCGTGCTCGCGGCCATGGACCGGTTCGGCGTCGACGTCAGCCTCGACGTCCATGGCGACGAGACCCTGCCGCACGTCTTCGTCGACGGCTCCGACGTGGACCCGCAGACGACGCCGGCCCAGGCGGCGGGCGTCGCCCGCTTCAAGTCCGCCCTGCTGCAGGCCAGCCCGGCCTTCCAGACCACGGTCGGCTATCCGCCCACCTACGGCGGCGAGGAGGCGCCTGGCATGTGCACCCGCGCCGTCGCCCGCCGGTTCGGCGCCGTGGGCCTGACGCTGGAGATGCCGTTCAAGGACAGCCTCGAGGCGCCCGATCCTGTCGCCGGCTGGTCGGCCCAGGCTTCCCACCAGCTCGGCCGCGACACGCTTCCGGCGCTGCTGGCCGCGCTAGGCTAGAGCGTGATGGCCGGAAGTGGGGGGCCGGTTCCGGCGACCATCACGCTCTATTTCAAAGACTTGCTAGGCTATAGCCGCAGAGTGCGCAGGCGCAGGGCGTTGCCGATCACGCTGACCGACGAGACGCTCATCGCCGCGGCGGCCACCACCGGCGAGAGTAGCAGGCCGAACATCGGATAAAATACGCCGGCCGCCAGCGGTATGCCGGCGGCGTTGTAGACAAAGGCGAAGATCAGGTTCTGGCGGATGTTGCGCATCACCGCCCGCGACAGCCGCCGGGCCTTCAGAACCCCCGTGAGGTCGCCGGTCAGCAGGGTGACGCCGGCGCTCTCGATGGCGACGTCGGTCCCTGCGCCCATGGCCACGCCTACGTCGGCGGCGGCGAGGGCCGGGGCGTCGTTGACACCGTCGCCGACCATGGCGACTACGCGCCCCTGGCGCTTCAGCCGCTCCACCACGGCGGCCTTCTCCTGTGGCGCCGCCTCGGCCTCGACCTGGTCTATGCCCAGGCTGCGCGCGATGGCCTCGGCGGTAGTGCGGTTGTCGCCGGTCAGCATCACGATGCGCAGGCCTTCGCCCCGCAGTGCGGCCAGCACCGCCGCGGCCTCCGGCTTCACCGGGTCCGCAATGGCGATGGCGCCGGCGGGCCGGCCCGCCACCGCGACGTAGACCACCGTGGCCCCGTCGCGGCGTGCGGCGTCCGCGTCCTCCGCCAGGGCCCCGATCTCGACGCCCAGCTCCGACAGGAAGCGTTTGTCGCCGATGGCGATGCGGCGGCCTTCGACAGTCCCGTGCGCGCCCTTTCCGGGCGCGGCGTCGAAATCGTCCACCGTCGCGAGGGCGAGCGCCCGCGCCTCGGCCGCGCGGATGATCGCGGCGGCGAGGGGATGCTCGCTGGCGCGCTCGACGCTGGCCGCCAGGCGCAGGAGTTCGTCCTCCGCGATCCCCGTCACGATCACCCGCGTCGCCTCGGGCCGTCCCAGGGTGAGCGTGCCGGTCTTGTCGAACACCAGGGTGTCGATCCGCCCGAAACGCTCCAGCGCCTCGGCGTCGCGGATCAGTACGCCGGCCTCCGCGCCGCGGCTTACGCCCACCATGATCGACATCGGCGTGGCCAGGCCGAGGGCGCAGGGGCAGGCGATGATCACTACCGAGACCGCGGCCAGCAGGGCGTAGCTCAGCCGCGGCTCCGGGCCGAAGGCGAGCCATGCGGCGAAGGCGGCGGCGCCCGCCGCCAGCACGGCCGGCACGAACCAGCCGGCCACCCGGTCGGCCAGCCGCTGCACCGGCGCGCGTGAGCGCTGGGCCTGCGCCACAAGCTGGACGATCTGGGCCAGCAGGGTGTCGCGCCCCACCTTCTCGGCCCGGATGATCAGCGCCCCCGTCTGGTTCACCGAGCCGCCGACCACCTTGTCGCCCGCGGCCTTGGCGACCGGCAGGGACTCCCCGGTGACCATCGATTCATCCACCGCCGAGCGGCCCTCGACCACCTCCCCGTCGACGGGAACCCTGTCGCCGGGCCGGACGCGCAGGCGGTCGCCGACCTGCACACGCTCCAGCGGGATCGTCTCGTCGCTCCCGTCGCTGCGCCGCCGCAGCGCCTGCTTCGGCGCAAGGTCGAGCAGGGCTCGGATCGCGCCGCCGGTGCTTTCCCGCGCCCGCAACTCCAGCACCTGGCCCAGCAGCACCAGGACGGTGATGACCGCGGCGGCTTCGAAATAGGCGGGAACCGCGCCGTCGTGGCTGTGCAGGACGGCCGGAAAGGCGCCCGGCGCTACGGTCGCGGCCACGCTGTAGGTCCAGGCGACCCCCGTCCCCAGGGCGATGAGCGTGAACATGTTGAGGTTGCGGCTGGTCACCGAGCGCCAGCCTCGCACGAAGAACGGCGCCCCCGCCCAGAGCACCACAGGTGTGGCGAGCGCCAGCTGGATCCAGTTGGAGACCTGCTGTCCGCCGATCCGATGGGTGAGCCCGGCCAGGTGTCCGCCCATTTCCAGGACGAACACCGGCGCCGTCATGGCCAGACCGGTCCAGAACCGGCGCGTCATGTCGATCAGTTCCGGGTTCGGGCCGGTGTCGACCCCGATCTCCACCGGCTCCAGCGCCATGCCGCAGATCGGGCAGGCGCCGGGACCCGCCTGCCGCACCTCCGGGTGCATGGGGCAGGTGTGGATCGTCCCTTCCGGCAGGACCGCCGGCGGCCTGTCCGTCTCGGCTTCTGCAGCTTTCGGAGCACAACGCCCGTGGCCGTCGTGCAGGTGGTCGTGGTTGTGCGTTCCCATCGGAATCTCCGCCGATATACCTCTCTGGGGCATGATAGAGGCTGGCGGCATATACCCGTCTAGGGCATATTGCAATTACCCCCGCGAGGTATATCGGGGCGGTCGTGAAGGAGTCTTGCCAGTGGAACGCGAGAACAAGCCGAAACTGCTCAACCGGCTGAACCGGATCGAGGGCCAGGTGCGCGGCGTTGCTCGGATGATCGGGGACGACCGCTACTGCATCGACGTCCTCACCCAGCTTCAGGCCGTGCGCGCCGCGCTCGCCAAGGTGGAGAGCGAGATGCTGAAGGAACACCTTGGCCACTGCATCGAGGGCGCCATCGTCAGCGGCGACAAGGACGAGCAGCGCAGGAAGGCCGCCGAACTGATCGAACTCCTGGGGCGCACCCGATGACCCGCCTCCTCTCTGCGGCCTCGGCCCTGGCGCTGGTCGCCGCGCCGGCCGCCGCGCAACAGGCGCTGTCGACGCCCGGGCACGAACATCGCGCGCCGGCGGCGCAAACGCCCCCCGCCGCGCCTGCCCCGCCCGCCTCTGAGCACGACATGTCGGAGATGGACCACGGCGACATGCCCGGCATGGATATGGATCACGTCGCCCCCGAAATGACCGGCGCGCTGGGCGCCTATCCGATGACCCGCGAAGCCTCGGGTACCGCCTGGCGGCCCGACGCCTCCGTCCATGCCGGCGTCCACGTCATGCGCGGCGGGTGGATGTTGATGGGCCACGCCCTGCTGAACGGGGTCTATGACCGGCAGGGCGGCCGGCGCGGCGACGAGATGGCCTTCGTTTCCGGCATGGTGATGGGCATGGCCCGGCGCGAGCTTGCCGGCGGCGACACCCTGCAGCTCCGCGCCATGCTCAGTCCCGACCCGCTGATGGGCAAGCGCGGCTACCCGCTGCTGCTGGCTTCGGGCGAGACCGCCGACGGCGTCCGTCCGCTCGTCGATCGCCAGCATCCCCACGACCTGTTCATGGAGCTGTCGGCGAGCTACAGCCATCGTCTCGGCGGCCGCGACAGCCTGTTCCTCTACGCGGGCCTGCCGGGGGAGCCCGCCTTCGGGCCGCCGGCCTTCATGCACCGGATGTCGATCCTCGACAGCCCGGAGGCGCCGATCAGCCACCACTGGCTGGACTCCACCCACATCACCTTCGGCGTCGTGACGGCGGGCTACGTGCACGACGACTGGAAGGTCGAGGCGTCGCGCTTCAAGGGCCGCGAGCCCGATCAGCACCGCTTCGACATCGAGACGCCCAGGCTCGACTCCACCGCCGTGCGCCTCTCCTGGAACCCCACGGCCAACTGGTCGCTGCAGGCCTCCTGGGCCGACGTAAAGAGCCCCGAGCAGCTCGAGCCCGACGTCGATCAGCGCAGGTGGTCGGCGAGCGCCGTCTACACCGCGCCGCTGGGCGTCGACGGCTGGTGGTCGATGACCGCCGCCTGGGGCCGCCGCAGCGCGGGCCATGCGGCGCTGGACGCCTGGATCCTGGAAGCCGCGGCCAAGCCCGTCGCCGCCTGGACCCTGTTCGGCCGCGGCGAGCGCACGCAGAACGACGAGCTGGCCGGCGCGGGCGGTCATCATGGCCCGGCCTACACGGTCTCGAAGCTTTCGGCCGGCGCGATCCGCGACTGGCCCGTCGCGCGCCATCTCACGGTGGGGCTTGGCGGGCTCTACGCCTGGAACCTCGTGCCCGACGCCCTGGAGGGGGCTTACGGCGGCGACCGGAGCGGCGCCATGGCCTTCGTCCGGCTGAAGGTCGAATGAGGCGTGCTGGCGCCTTCCTCAGATCTCCACGCCCCAGCTCCGCAGCCGCGCCGCCCCGCCTTCGCCCAGGCCCGGCGCCGGGCCCGCGATCGCCGCCGGCGTGCGGGCGAACCTGGGCGCCGGCGCGGGCTGGGGCGCGCCGGCCACGTCCACATACAGTCCCCGCTCGGCGACCTGCCGGTGGGCGGGCGCTTCGTCGATGGTCAGCACCGGGCTCACGCAGGCGTC